>CACNGC010000001.1 GCA_902619805.1 uncultured SAR116 cluster alpha proteobacterium
TATAAAAGCTAATCCCCAAAAGACAAATAATAATAAATTTTTTCTATTCATTTTTTTTATTTTTGGTAAATTTAAATAAAAAGTATAATAGGATATTTTTTAATAATTTAAAATATTTTGTACTAATACAGTTTCAATATGGAAGTCTAATGAAAATTTTTTATTATACACTTTTTTTACTGTTCGCCTCACATAGTAGTTATGCTCTTGAATACTCATGCATAGACAAAAAACATGGTAATTTGTCTAAAATGACTATAGATGGGGAGTCTGTAAAATATGAAGATCAAAACGGTGAACCGTTAGAATACAAAATAGTAGAGAATTCTGAAATTGCATTAATGGCTATTAGTAAGGTTTCGGCAGAAGAAAATCCAATACTTAATTACGTATTTATAATTAAAGATAAATCATTGGCATTCAATGCTAATTTAAGATCCATAAATGACAATTATAATGAAATATTTACAAAAAATAAAATTTTAAAATGTATTGGGAATAATGACAAAAAAAATTAAATTAAAAAGATAATTCTAGTTAAATAAAATTAATGGTTAAAATGAATAAAGATCAAATCTCTATTAATGACTTTACAAAGTTAAATCTTGTTTTAGGAACAATTTTAGAAGCTTCCCAGAATGTAAAAGCAAAAAAACCTGCATATATTTTAAAAATTGATTTTGGAAAAACCATTGGGGTAAAACAAACTTCAGCTCAGATTACTAATTATTCATTACAAGAATTAATAAATAGACAAGTTGTAGCTGTCATCAACCTGCCTTCAAAAAAAATTGCCGGTTTCACCTCTGAAGTACTTATACTTGGCGCAATTTCAGGTGAAGATGTTCATTTGCTTCGTCCAGATATTAAACTCGAAAATGGTACATTAATTGGCTAGAGAAAAAAAAGATATTTCTGAAATGCTAGGAATTATTCCTAGTTTGCACACACCTTTTAATGAAAATAACGAAATTGATATAGTTAGCCTAAGGAAACTGATTGATCATACTGTAGCAACTGGATGTGCTGGTATGCTTGTTGGCGCTGTTGCAGGAGAAAATGGAAGTCTTTCCTTTGACGAAAAAAATATTCTATTAAACGAATGTGTAACTTATAATAATAATAGAATTCCAATCATTATAAGTTGCACGGCAAAAAATCAAATTGAAAGAATTGAGTTATCCAAAAACGCAAAAGAATTAGGAGCTGATTGGATATTATGTCAAGCACCCGAAAATATTTTTGGTAATGAATTATTAAAATACTTTTATGAAATCGCTGAAGTTGGGCCTGATAATCTTATGATACAAGATTTATCATGGACAGATTATGGTATGAGTGATGATGATATAATTTTATTAAATAAAAACGTTAAAAAATTTAAAAGTTTGAAAATTGAAGTTCTTAATTCTGGTCCAAAATATACAAAAGTTTTCAATATTACTAACAACCAGTTACATCTGAGTGGTGGATGGGCCATTATGGGTATGATTGAAACTTTGAATAGAGGGGTGCATGCTCTAATTCCTTCAACTATGGAGGTTATTTATAACAAAATCTATAATTTTTATATAGAAAATAAAATAGAAGACTCTAGAAGATTATTTTCTCAAATTTTACCAATTTTATCTTTTACTCACCAACACATAGATATATCAATTAAATTTTCAAAAATGTTAAGAGTTGAAGAAGGAATTTTTAGTACAAGTATCTGTCGAAAACCAATAAAGAACTTCGACAAATTTCAGTTAGAAGAAGCTAGTTTACATATAAGCAAAGTATTGAAATTACAAAACCATTTAAAAAATAACTAAACTTTTTTTCATTAAGTCGTTTAATAATTTATAAAGTAATTATTATATATTCCTCCTTATTTAAATAGAGACCTAAGCGTCTCTATTTTTTTGTTGTTATAAGTCTTTATTAACAATATACAGTGATTCTGATTTTCATATCGAGTTATTTATGCAAAACAATGTTCTTTTTGGAATTACCCTTATGGTTATTACAACGTTTATGTTTTCAAGCATGGATGGGGTTTCTAGATATTTAGCTGAAAAGAATAATGTTTTTACACTTGTTACAATGCGTTACTGGTTTATAGCTTTTGTAATGATAGTAACATGTTTGTTCATAAAAAATCGTATATCAGATATTTTAAATACTAATCAACCTTATATTCAATTCTCTAGGGGTGTAATTCTTTCTCTAAATAATTGCTTAGTTGTTTATACCTTCACTTTGTTGGGGTTAGTTGAGACACATGCAATTATTGCATGTTACCCATTGATAGTTGCAGGTTTATCAGTTCCTTTTCTTGGTGAAAGATTTGGCTGGAGGAGGTGGATGGCAATTTTTACAGGTTTCATCGGCGTAATCATTATTTTAAGACCAAATACAAATGTAATTACAGAAGGGTCTATCTTTGCAATAGTTGGAGCTATAATGTTTGCTGTTTATCTTATTTTAACTAGATATGTTTCCAGATCTGATACAGCAATAACAAGTTTTTTTTGGACGGGTATTGGTGGCACAGTAACAATGAGTTTAATAAGTCTTTTTATATGGGATAATATATTAAAAGAAGATTATTTATGGCTTCTTTTAATGTGTATATTAAGTGCAGGTTCTCATTTTATGATGGTAAAAACCTTACAAGTTGCAGAAGCTTCGGTTGTACAACCTTTTTCTTATCTTCAATTAGTATTTGGATCAATTATTGGTGTAACAATTTTTTCTGAAAGTATAGATCTAATGATTATTGTAGGTGCATTGGTAGTTATAGGATCAGGACTTTTTACAACATGGCGTGAATATAAAATTAAAAACAATATTTAATATATAAACTTTTTGACAAATCTTTTATTTAATGGATTCATTAAGATCTATAAAAGGTTTAATTATGTCAATTGAATTTAACGGAAAGACTTCAGTTAAACATCCAATACCAGAAACAATGAAAGCATGGGTTTTAGGAGATCCGGGCGAACTGTCTTTAATTGACAAGCCTATTGTTATGCCAGGCAAAGCAGAAGTGCTCATTAAAATTGATGCGGTGGCAATCTGCGCTACAGATCTCGATTTCATTAGTCATGGTCCACCAGCTTTAATAGAGGGTGGTTTACCATTTAATAAAAATTTTACACCTGGACATGAGTACATGGGAACTGTTGTAGCATTAGGCCCCTCGGTAGATGAATTTCAAATTGGTGACAGGGTGACTGTAGAAATACACGCTGGTTGCGGTCAGTGCAAAAGATGTAGAATGGGAATGTATACCTCATGTCATAATTATGGTCTAAATTATGGAAATGTTAATAAAGGCCACAGAGCAAATGGCTTTACAACAGATGGTGGCTTTAAACAATATGCTGTGAATAATATAAATGCACTTATAAAAGTTCCAGACAGTATGACTGATGAAGAAGCAACCTTAGTGGTTACAGCAGGAACAACAATGTATGGTCTTACCGAATTAGGTGGTTTAATCGCTGGTGAAAGTATGGTTGTAATAGGCCCTGGCCCCATTGGCTTATTAGGTGTTGCTGTAGCTAAAGCTTTAGGTGCAGGACCAGTCATATTAAATGGTACAAGAGATAGTAGGCTAGAAATAGGAAAAAAGCTTGGTGCTGATTATACTTTGAATGTGAAAAATGAAAAAGATATAGTGCAAAGTGTAAAAAACATTGTTGGAGAAAAAGGTGCCGACTATGTAATTGAGTGTGCAGGAACAAAAGAAGACTTAAACGATGCAATTATGATGACAAACAGAGGTGGAAAAATATGTCTCGCTGCCTTTCCTCATAAACCAGTAGAAATTAATATTCCACATATGGTTATTAATAATATTTACATGTTTGGAATAAGAGGTGAGGGTAAAAGTGCTACTCATAGAGCTATGCAATTCATGAAAGAAAAAAGATTTAACGCAAAATTAGTTCATACTCATACCTTTAATTTAGCTAATCTTCCTACTGCTTTAAAATATGCAAGAGAGAGAATAGATGATGCAATAAAAATTGTCATTAAGCCATGGGATTAATTCAATTTGATTTTATATATTTCTTTAGGAGTAAAAAATGTGGGCTGTTACAAAATCAATTAAATTTCAAAATAAGCTTGCGAAAGAAGCAATTCTTAACGCTTTAAGAGCTAAAAGCAAAAATTTATTTTTAGAAGGTATGGTTCTCAGATGTTTTATGCACGTCACTGAAAACTCTATTGAGCTTTTTCATATCTTTGAAAATAAAGAATATGTAAATAAGGCAAGATCTTCATGGACAAATCAATTTTGGCAAGACATTCGAGAAATGGGAGGTACAGTTTCCGGATTGGAAGGAGAATGTGAAGTTGAGTATTCACCTAAATTAGATCTTAATGATTTTAACAAGATAGAATAATACTAAATTTAAGATATGGCATGTTATTTGCAGATAACTAATGAAGGGAATAGCTTTTGAAATCTCCACGATTATCCTAAATAAGGTAAATAATTAGAGCTATTCCCTATTTTTTACTGAACTACTTTACCAATGAAGGGTAAATGCCTGTTATCTTGAGCATAATCAATCCCATAACCAACTACAAACTCATCTGGAATATCAAAACCAACCCATTTACTTTCAATATCAGTTTCCCTGCGTGAAAACTTATTCAATAGGCAGCAAACTTCTAAACTTTTTGGCTTTCTACTTTTAAGTAACTTTATAACTTGGTTTAGTGTATGACCAGTATCAATAATATCTTCTACTAATAGCACATCTAAGTTTTTTATATCTGTATTTAAATCTGTTAATATTCGAATATTATTTGAAGATTGCATTGAGTTTCCATAGCTAGAAGCAGTCATAAAATCAACTTCAACTGGTATTTTTAGCTCCCGAACTAAATCTGCGATGAATACAAAAGAGCCTCTTAACAATCCAACAACCAATAGTTTATTTGTATTTTTGTAAAAAAGGTTTACCTCTTTACCTAATTCAATAATTCTTTTTTTTATTTCTTTTTCTGCAATTAATGTATCTACAGTATAAGGCTTTATATTTTTATTCATTCTAATTACTCGTGGTAACTTTATTAAAACGCAATATACTTTATAATAATAATTGGTATAAAAAAATAAAATTATTCATTTGGTAAGGAGTAACAATTGTTAATATTAATAGCTGCAGCCATTTTAAGCTTCATGATGTTTTTCCCCATAGTTGTAGCAACTTCAGTTTTTAAAGTCCTAGACGAAAAACAATCATCTAAATTTCTAAGAATTTTCTTTCCTAAATATTATCTGTTTGGTTTTGTTTTGAGCTTAATTGGTCTTATTCTTTCTATATATTATGAAAATAAAATCTCAATATTAATTTTTTTACTTATTATAATTGGATTTATTTTCTCAAGACAAGTTTTAATGCCAATGATAAATAAAGCTAAAGATTTGAATAATGAAAACAAATTTAATAAATTACATAAAGTTTCAGTTTTTATAAATTTTCTGCAGATAATAGGATGTATATTTTTGTTAGTAATTTATCTGAAATAATAATGAATTAAGGGCAAATTCAATGAGGACAAATGTTGTAATAGTTGGAGGTGGTCCATCAGGGTTGCTTTTATCAAGACTTTTGACAGTTGATGGGATTGATAATGTGGTTCTTGAAAAACAATCTGAAGAACATGTCACAGGTAGAATCAGGGCTGGTGTTTTAGAAAATGGTACAATTGAAATGCTTGAGAAAGCAGGTGTTTCAAATAGACTTAAAAAAGAAGGCTTTAATCACGATGGCATACAACTCTCATTCAAAAATCATGGATTTAGAATTAATTTAAAACAATTAACTAATAAACATGTAACAGTTTATGGACAAACTGAAATAACAAAAGATTTATACAGAATAATTAAAAAAGAAAATGTTAGCATAATCAACAACGCAGAAGACGTTCTGCCTCAAGCTATTGACACTGATAAACCATTTGTAACATTTAAAAAGAATGGTGTAGAGAAAAAAATTATGTGTGACTTAGTTGTAGGATGTGATGGATTTCATGGAATAAGTAGAAGTATAATTCCAAAATCAATAATTAAAACTTATGAGAGAACATATCCTTTCGGATGGTTGGGGATTTTGTCAGAAACACCACCTGTAAGTGATGAATTAATTTATGCAAATCATGGTAATGGTTTTGCCTTGGCCTCAATGAGAAACGATAATTTAAGTAGATATTATATACAGACTTCGTTAGATGAAAAAATAGAGAATTGGTCAGACAAAAAATTTTGGGATGAATTAAAAAAGAGACTTCCAACTGAAGCATCAGATACAATTATAACCGGAAGTTCCATTGAAAAATCTATAGCACCACTTAGGTCTTTTGTTTGTGAGCCAATGAGTTGGGAAAAATTATTTTTAGTTGGAGATGCCGCACATATCGTGCCCCCTACTGGAGCGAAAGGGTTAAACTTAGCAGTTTCAGATGTATATTATTTGCACAATGCTCTGAAAAATTATTATAAATTTCACACAAATGATGATTTAAAAATGTATTCAAATAATGCCCTTTCTAGAGTTTGGAAAGCTATTAGATTTAGTTGGTGGATGACTACAACTTTTCATAAATTTCCTGATCAATCTTCGTTTGATCAACGAATTCAAGATTCTGAAATAGAATATTTAGAAAATTCTATTGCATCCCAGAGAGTTTTAGCTGAAAATTATGTTGGTTTACCTTACTAAAACTAATAAATTGCATTTCTCAAAACTTAGGTAAAAGTATGAATGTTAAATCATTAGTAAAAAGAAATTATAAAAAACAACCAGAAATAGATTTTCCGGATTATAAATCTAGTATTTTCAGAGCTCCTAAGAATAAAAAAATTTCAATACCATCCAATAACTCTGAAATTTTCGGGCCAATATTTAATCAAAAAATAATAGGAAAGTTAGATAATGACCTTACATTAAATTCTTCCAAAAACAAAATGTCCCCGATTGGTCATAAAATTATTGTCTATGGGACTGTTATTGATCAATTTTCTAACCCAATCAAAGGTGCGTTAATAGAAATTTGGCAAGCTAATGCTGCTGGTAAATATTTACATCAGGACGATATAAATCCTGCACCAATTGATCCTAATTTTTCAGGTTGTGGACGTTCATTAACTTCTTCAGATGGCTCTTACGAATTTTTAACTATTCAACCTGGACCTTACCCTTATCCAAATCGTGGGATAGAGTGGAGACCAATGCATATTCATTTTTCAATATTTGGGAAAAGCTTTGGACAAAGGTTAATCACACAAATGTATTTTGAAGGTGATCCACTTATAAACCTATGTCCAATGGTAAACTCTATTGCAGATGAGAGAGCAAAAAAGAGTTTAGTTGGAAAATTAGATACTTCTAGATCAAAAAGTCCAAACATATTAGCTTATAAATTTGATATTGTATTAAGAGGAGTAAAACAAACATACTTTGAAAATAGACATGAGGGTCTTTAACTTGAAAAACTATAATAAAATTCTTGATGAAACTCCTTTTCAAACAGCTGGCCCATTTCTTCATATAGGTTGCATGCCAAATAAAATAAAAATAAATAATTTATATAAAAATGATTTGGGTGAGGTGCCATTTAAAAATAAAAATGAAATAGAAATGATAACTATCGAAGGTTCAGTCTTTGATGGAAATGGTATTACATTAGACGACGTGATGCTAGAAACTTGGCAATGTGACGAAAATAGTCAATTTTTTGAAGACAATGGGTTTGCACGATTTATTCCAGATAAATTAACAAAAAAATTTAAGTTATTTACAGTAAAGCCAGGACAAGTTAAAAATCTAGATAGTAAAAATCAAAGTCCACATATTTGTTTATCAATTTCATCTAGAGGTCTTAATATGACTTTAAATACAAGAATATACTTTGAAGGTGATGATTTGATAAACGATCCTATTTTATCTATGATAAAAAATAATAAAGGAAATATTGACAGCCTTGTAGCAAAAAAGATTAAAAAAAATGTCTATGCTTTTGATGTATTTTTACAAGGTGATAAAGAAACAGTTTTTTTTGATATATAAATCTAATTTAAAGTGGAGAAGTTAATTGGGTAGATCTAATTTTATGATGAATTACTACAAAAATTATAAAGAAGAATTAGAAGAAATTGATGAAAGGAGTAAATCATTTAAACCAAAGCCATGGTGGGCCTATGGATTATTCTATTGTTATTTAATTTTTTATGGATATATCTTTTGGATGGAGCCTTTGGCTATTCCTGTACAATAATTGAATCATAATATTTAAAGGAATATTTGATGCAAGAAAATGGTAAATCAGTAATTTGGGAACCCGGTGAAATAATTTACGAAGTAGGAAGTGATCCAAAAGAAGCATATTTAATTTTAGAGGGATATGTCAATATTGAAACAAAGGATGGATTAAAACTGAATAGACTAGGTATGGGGGAGATATTTGGAGAGACCTCAATTTTGCTCAATGTTCCAAGAACTGTAACTGCTAAGGTATGTACTCATAAATTAGTTACAAAAATAATACCTAAATCTTACTTTAAAGAAATCGTTAAATCTAATGTCATTTTGGGAGCTTTAATAAGAAAAACTCAACTGAGGCTCTTAGATTCAAATAGACAAAGTAACGAATTAGCCAATGAAATTTCTAACCTTTTGGATCAGTTAGACTCAAAGAACCCACCTAAGAAAAATGAACTTGAAGAGAGAATGAAAAAAATTAGAACTAAAATTAATGTAATTAAGAACTCAGTAGATGATTAAATTTTAATTTAAACTAAACTCTTTATAATTATTATTTTTAATGTTTTCACATACATCTCTATATCTGGGGAGTCCGCCAGCATAAGGCATAAAAACTTGTGGTTTACCAGGAATGTTTGCACCTTTATACCATGAATGTTTTACGGTAGGTAGTAAAGTTTTATTTGCAACATTGTTAACTTCATTTCCCCATTCTTCTGCTGACTTAGCATCAGTCTCAATTGTGGAATACTCTTTTTTATTCATGAAATCTATACAATCCCTAATCCATTCAACATGTTGCTCAATTGCTATAGGCATGTTTGTTAGAACTGACGGACTGCCTGGTCCTGTTATTGTGAACATATTAGGGAAACCTGGTACTTGAAGACCTAAAAATGTTTTTGGTCCTTCTTTCCATGCTTCCTGCAGTTTAAAATTATTTTTCCCAATGATATTCATATTTAGAAGTGGTCCGGTCATCGCATCAAAACCTGTAGCAAAAACAATAATATCTAAATCAAAATGTTCTTTTTCGGTTTGAATTCCCTTTTCATCTATATGTGTTATAGGATTACTTCGAAGATCAACAAGATTAATATTGTCTCTATTATAGGTTTCAAAATAATTAGTATCTATTGGTGGGCGTTTACCTGCATATGGGTGATCAATGTCTGATAAGATTGCTGCAAATTTTTTATTTGAAACAGTCTCATTAATTTTATTTTTTATAAAATCTGAGGCTGTTTTATTAGCTTCTACGTTAGTAACCAAATCACTAAATGATCCCCTGAACTGTAAACCTCCTTTTTCCCATGCTTTTTCGTAAATCTCTTGCATTTCTTGTTCTTGAACATCAGCAACAAGACGATCTGATATTTCAAAAGGGTGTCCATTAGGTGTCTTTTTAAGTAATTCTCTGTAATACTTAAATCTCTCTTTAACATGGATTTTGAAATTTTTAGTTAAAGGTTTATTTCTCGCAGGTACACTATAATTTGCCGTTCTTTGGAAAACTGTTAAATGCTTAGCCTCTTCAGCTATAACTGGCACTGCTTGTATTCCTGTAGAACCAGTTCCAATTTGACCAACTTTTTTACCAACAAATGATACATCATTTTTTGGCCAATTGCCTGTATGGTAATATTTACCTTTAAAATTTTCTAATCCTTTAATTTTGGGAATATTTGCATTTGACAAACATCCAACTGCTGTAATTAAAAATTTAGACCTAAAATTAATTTTATTGTTAGTTGTAATTTTCCAACAAACTTTACCTTCATTATATTGAGCACTTGTTACTTTATGGTTGAATAAAATATCTTTTTTAAGATCAAATTTGTCAGCAACAAAATTCATATATCTTCTAATCTCAGCATGACCTGGATATCGCTCTGACCATGTCCATTCTTTTAGTAATTCGTCTGAAAAATAATAAGAGTAGGCGTGGCTTTCAGTGTCACATCTTGCTCCTGGATAACGATTCCAATACCATGTACCACCAACGTCATCTCCTGTTTCTACAACAAGACAATTCATACCAAGTTGATCTCTAAGACATATCAATTGATATAATCCTGAAAACCCAGCACCTACAATTATGACGTCATATTCTGTACTATTTAAGTTAATTTGGTTCATTAAAATGTCTCTTATAATAAATTGAATATTTTAAATGAAAAAAATATAAACAGTCAAGAAAACTTAGTGTATAAATAGCTCATTAAATAATTTTGGTTTATATTATTATGGATCCAGTTACTCAAGGCGCATTTGGAGCAATTTTTGCTCAAACAATCTCAGAAAAGAAAAAAATTTTATTAGGGTCAATAGTTGGTTGTTGTGCAGGTTTAGCTCCTGACTTAGACATTTTCATTAGATCTGCCTCAGATCCTTTACTAAAATTAGAATATCATAGACAATTTACTCATTCCTTAGTTTTTATACCAATAGGTGCTTTGATTGTAACTTTCTTTTCAAGAATATTTTTCAAAAAGTATTTAAGTTGGGGTGAAACTTACTTTTTTAGTCTTCTTGGTTTTGCCACACATGGACTATTAGATGCTTGTACAAGTTACGGAACACAGCTTTTATGGCCATTTTCTGATGAAAGAATTTCGTGGAATTATATATCAGTTGTTGATCCTTTTTTAACTATACCGGTAATTTTGGCTATAATTTTTGCAATCATAATGAAAAATAAATATTTAACCTTATTTGGAATACTTTATATTTTAATTTATTTAACCTTTGGTGCAATCCAAGAAAATCGTGCTGAATTTGTTGGTAAATCTATTGCTAATCTCAGGGGTCATGAAATTAAAGATCTAACAGCAAAACCAAGTCTGGGAAATTTGTTTTTATGGAAAACAATCTATGAGGATAGTGGTTTTTATTATGTTGATGCAGTAAGATTATTTGCTAATTCAGAATACTGTCAAGGAACAAAAATTAAGAAACTAGATCTTTTAGATGATTTTTCAGAACTTGATAAGAAAAGTCAACAATACAAAGATATAAAAAGATTTAATTGGTTTTCTCAAGGTTATCTAGGAAAAGGAATTGATAAGAATATAATAACAGATGTAAGGTATTCAGCAGTTCCTAATGAGGTTGATGGTTTGTGGGGGATTAGGATAAACTCAAATAAACCTGTTTCTGATCATATTGATTGGGTTGTAAATAGAAGAAATTATGTAGAAAAATGGAAGAGATTTTTTGATTTGCTCTTAGGAAAAAATTGTAAAGATTTAATTAATTAAAGTTGACCTCATCTAAACTATTTAGATTTTTAGATTTAAAAATATTTTTAATAAAATTATATAGTTTTTCAATTTCAGCAGACTTTACATTTGCAAATTTTAAATTATCTTCAAATTTTTTTCTAACTTCATTTGTGCTAAGAGGATCACGCTTGCCGCCTCTTAAACATTCTTGTGACGAAAAATAAATTGTTCCATCTTTCATAATTATTTTTATCTTACCTGTGTAATTTCTTGGATATTCGTCATTTGGATTAATTTCATAATTTACTTTAGATGCCAATTTTATCACTTCTAGATTTTTTAAACATTTATCAGTAAACTCATTTAAGCCTGCAGATCCATTTATTAATCCTATTGAAATACAATATGGAACAGAAAATTTTGCGCCATAAGGAGTGGATGGATTTTGTTTTTCTTCTAATGGCTCCCACAATCTGTGGACTGTTCCTTCACCAACGCTAGCAATGATTTTATCTATGTTTTCAAGATTATCAATTTTAGCTTTTAGTTTTATGGCACAATCAATAAAAGGTTGTGCCATTGTTCCACAAGCGTAAGGCTTTAAAGCCAAGTTTTTTTGATTCCCATCTGTTTCCTAAATCTGAAATTATATGTGAAAAATCTGGTTCAATATTATTTTTAGCAAAACTGTTAAATACACCGTGTTGACCTTCAAATACTGTTCTTGGTCCTAAAAACCCAGATTTTGCAAAATTAGCAGATTGCCATCCACAACCAGCAGCCCATCCTGGATGAAGACGTTTTGTAGATGTTCCTTCAGCTAAATACTCAATTATTCCAGAAGCCATACTTCCTACAATACCTAATCCTGAACTCATTTCATCTATTGTATTTCCAAGTAAAGATGAAACACCTATTGATGAGCCAAAAGCTCCAAAAATTGCTGTCGGGTGAAAACCTTGCCTATGAACTGCTGTAGGTGCAACCAAAGCTAGTCTACAAATTAGTTCTGATCCTACAACCAACCCTTTTAGAAATTTTTGTCCATCTAAATTTATAGCTTGTGCTGAAGATAATATTGCCGGGACCATAACTGAACCTACGTGTACAGGTGTTCCTTCAAAAGTGTCATCAAAGTCTTCACCATGTATAGCTGTGCCATTAATTATAGACGCGTTAAATGGATTTACCTTTTTATTGTGTCCAACTAATGTGCAATCTCCATTCTCTTTAAGTGCATTCATAAGGCTTTTTATATATTGCTGATTTTTTGCGGAAACCATTAGTCCAAAAGAGTCCATTACAACGAGTTGCAATTTATTCACTACTTCTTGAGGTATGTCATTTATATTAAGGTTATGAACCCATTCTGAAAATGTTTCAGCAAGAGAAGTTTCAATTTTATTCATTTTACTACATTTAATAAAAATTATTTCTTTGAGAAGTACCTTGTCCAAAAAGGAGATGATAAGCTTAAGAATGTAAGTATAAAAAATAATAACACAACAGGACTTTCTAATAATGCAAAGAAGTTATTATCATGTATAATCATCGATTGAGAAAAGCTCTCTTCAACTAATTTTCCAAGGATTAGTCCCATAACAAGTGGGGCTGCTGAAAAACCATGTCGATCCATAAAATAACCTACTAGTCCAGCAGTTAACATTACCCAGACATCAAACATTGACGATGCAAAAGAATAAGAACCGATCATGGAGAATATAAAAACTGCTGGCCAAAGAAGTTTCTTAGGTATGAAAGCAACTAAGGAAAAGAATTTTGCACCGACTAAGCCAATAAATAAAAATCCTAAATTAGCTATTAACATAGCACCAAAAATTGCATATACGAATTCTGGAGTTTCACTAATCAGGTAAGGACCAGGCCTAAAACCATGCATAATAAGTGCAGCCAGTATGAGAGCTGTTGATCCACTTCCAGGAATTCCTAAGGCTAATGTTGGTACCATAGCACCGCCAGCGGCTGCATTGTTAGCTGCTTCTGGTCCTACTATTCCTTCAGGAGAACCTTTGCCAAACTTATCCTTGTCCTTAGACCATCTTCTAGCTTCATTGTAACCTATAATTGCAGCTACAGTAGAACCTTCAGCTGGAAGTATTCCTATAAATGTGCCAATTCCGGAAGATCTAAGTATTGTGTATTTCAATTTCTTCAATTCAAACAAGGAGGGTAATCTCAATGCTTTTGCTTGTATTCTCTCAACAACAGCATTTAATTTTTCTGATTGTTTAAAAAGTTCACTGACAGCAAACAGACCAATAAGAACAGGTACAAAATGTATTCCTTCTTCAAGATCTGGGATATCAAATGTAAATCTTTCTACACCAGTAGTAAGATGAATTCCTATAGTTCCAATTAATACCCCAACAAGACCTGAAATAAGATTTCTTAAAGAAGACTTTCCACTCATAGATGCAAGCATCGAAAGAGCAAAAACAGCAAGTCCAAAATACTCTGCAGGTCCAAATTCTAAAGCTAGCTTTGCTAAAAGAGGTGCTGCAAATATAAAAATTATTAAACTAAAAATTCCACCAAAAACACTTGATACGGCAGCTAAACCAAGAGCTCTTCCAGGTTCACCATTTTTTGCCATTGGGTATCCATCCAGAGCAGTTGCAACGGCTGGTGGAGCACCTGGAGCATTTATTAAAATAGCTGTGATAGAGCCTCCAAAAGTTCCGGCACAGTAAAGAGCAGCCATCATAGCTATTGCGGCAACTGGATCTAAAGAAATTGTGAAAGGAATAAGAAGTGCAATTGCCATAGGAGAACTTAACCCAGGTAGGGCTCCTACTAAAACACCTATTAAGACACCTGATAGGATTAAAAGAATATTCTGAAATTCTAATAATAATCCAATACCTTTTATTATGTCTTCCAAACTTTAACCCTTTCTACTTCTGAATAAGATCTAATAGCCCAGGTTCAAAATGAACGCCAAGAATTACATTGAATAAAACAATTACAAATAATGGAAATCCAATGACATATGAGATTAATACTTTTAATCTTCTTTCACCCCAATAAATTGGCAATGAGATACTCACTGCTATTATTGTAAGAGCAGCTCCTAAAATTTGTGAGGAAGCTATTATAGTTGATAAAATTATCATAGTTCCAATGGTCGAAATTTCCACTGGTTTTTTTCTTGATGAATCAATATCTTTTCCACTTTTTTTTAAAAAAAGATGTTCAAAAGGTATTATTAATACCATCCCTAAGATTATAATAAGTAATATCTGAGGAAACATTTCAGGGGGGATATTATTTGAAAATAAGTCAGGAACTTTTTCAAATTTTGTTGTTTCAAACCATAAAAAAGCAATTATTAAAGTTAATAAGATTGCAATAATCGTGTCGTTTTTATTTAATAATGCACCCAAACCTTTGGGTGCATTTTTATTATTTTTCATTATTCAAAAAACCTATAATTTAATTATTTAACTAAACCAAGTTCTTTGAGAGCAGAAGCTGCAACTTTATACTCAGCTTTAAGTTGCTTGTCCCATACTTTTGTTCCAGCAACACTACTATCAACAGTTAATCCAGCCCCAGCAAGATAGGATGCAAAAACTTCATGTTTCATAGCCTTAACCATAGCCTTTGAGATTTGATCTATAATTGGTTGAGGAGTAGAAGTTAATACAGCATAACCTCTAGTTGTTGAACATTTTGCCTTTATTCCTTTTTCAAAAGTAGTAGGAACATTTGGATAATCTTTAAGTCTATTTTCTGCCATAACCGCAAGTGCTTTAAAACTTCCATCTGCAACTTGATTAGCAGCTTCACTTACATTTGGTAGAGTAGCATCTATTTTACCTGCCATTAGTGCTTGTACCATTTGAGCACCTGAACCGAATGGAACCACTTTAAATTTAATTCCAGCCTCTTTTGCAAATTGAGCTAATCCAATATGTTCAGTTCCACCAATTTGTGCAACACCCCAGTTTAATGGTGCCTTCTTAGAAGCGGCAACGAGTTCTTCTAAAGTTTTGAATTTTCCTTTTCCTGATACAGTAATAAATGTTGGGTCATCCATCGCTCTGGCAACACCGACAATATCATCAATTTTCATATTAGATTTTCCTCTAGCCATTGTATAAAGATGAGATTGTGTTAGTGCCATAATTGTATAACCGTCAGCTGGCTTTGTTAAGACATAGTTCTGAGCTTTTGCTCCAGAGCCACCTCTTTTAGCAACGATAGAAATGTCAGTACCTAAATTACGTCTGGTTCTAATTGAGACCATTCTAGCAGTTGTATCTGTTCCACCACCATATTTTGCATGAATAACCAATTCAATTGGCTTATTAGGATATTTGTCAGCACTAGCAATAGATACTAAACCAAATGTACTTATCCCAGCTATTGCGGCAACGCCTAAACTAGCCTTAACTATATTCCGTCTAAAAGAATTTTTAAGTATTTTCATATTTTCCTCCAATTAATATTATTATATCTTGCGATTGTTTTTTTAATAAATCAATCTAAGTATTACAATTATTTTAAAAACTACGCTGTAATTTCCATTTGTCCTTTTATTTGCGTTCGGTGCATTACTCTTCTTGTATTAGGATCAAAAGCATCTCTTTTATGAATTACATTTAAATTTTTCCACATCAATAAATCTTCTTTTTCCCATTGTTGAGTCCAGGTAAATTTATCTTGTGTTGCGTGTTCCCAAATTTCATCCAATAAATTTTCACTTTCTTCTAACTCTAAACCAACTATATATGCGTGTGGTCTTCGTCCTAGAAAAAGTAGTTTCATATTAGTATTTTTATCTGTGATTACCATGGGATGTCTTGCCCCTGGAGTGTCAGATGGGTTATCTACTTCTGAATAACCTTTTCTTAGCATTCCCGCGCTATTATGAGCAGAATCATGTATCAAGATTTTGCCATCAATTTTGTCTTTTAGTCTTCTTGGTAATTCACTATATGCTAGTCCCATATTTGCAAAATGTGTATTACCTTGATTTTTAGGTACTTCAAGAGCATATAAAATCCCAGCCTTTGGAGGTAGTTGTAGGTAAGTCATATCTGCATGCCAGACTGCTTCACCATCTCCTAAATTACCTATAGGAGTACCTTGTTCATCTTTAACATTAGAAATTACATTAATTTCAGGAAATTCTGGCAAAAAGGTTTTGCCATATGGATTAGGGCCGGGAGGGTCGAGTTCACCAAAATATTTACTAAAATTTATTAATTTATGATCATCTAAATTTTGTTTTTTAAATACTAAGACGAGCCTTTCATCCCAAGATTGATTTATGAAATTAATTTGATCTTGAGTTAGTCTATTACTTATGTCCAAATCTATAATTTCGCCACCCAAGCTTTTTACACTATGAATTAATTTCATTACATATTTTTCCTATTTAATTAATTTATAAATGTCTTCTTTACAAATACTGTATTTTTCTAATTTATCCATGTCAATTTCAAGTTTCCAATTTTCCGATATCAATAGAAAACCATTCTTAAATTTTAGGGGATTTGATAAAATTCTTGCTTTTGGATCAATTTTTAAAAATCCGTTATATTCTCCAGCATTATCAATTAGGTTGTTTGCAATTCTAGCTTCCATCCAACAATTAATTTCGGTACCAAGCCCGTCACCAAGTACAATTTTTAATCCTGATTTATGTGCAAATTTTATAGCTTCAGTTAATTTTGTAATAGATAAAAATCTTTTTAACTTAAGTTTGCATAATCCTACTCCCTTTATTTTAGAAGCTTTTTCAATGTCCTTAATACTACAAATAGGTTCGTCCAACATAATAGGGATCTGTGATAGATGAGCCACAGCAGCGTTTGCATCCCAATCATTAGCATCACATGGCTGTTCAAATAATTCTATGAAATCAGGCTTTAATCCTTGAACAAATTTACAACCGTCTTGTTTTGTGTAGCCCCTATTAGCATCTATTCTCAGGTTAGCCCTCCCATTTAAATAAGTTTGGATGTTATTTATTTTTTTAATATCAGCATTAACGTCCTTTCCAACTTTAATTTTAATTGTTGTAAATCCTTGTTCAGTTACTTTGTCCAATTCATCTTTAATTTCAGTCTCTTCCTCTGCGTTAAATGAAGTTAATAATTTTAGTTTTAATGAACTCTTATTATTTAAAACATCATTTTTTTCTAGCATCTCGATAGCAGTGTAGATTGCACTTGAAGCAACAATACTAATAGAAGAATGAGATAAAATGATTTCTTTTGCATCGTATAAGTTTTTATTTAAAATTAGCTTTGATATAATTCTAGCAAATGTCCAGCCACCATCTCTAGTTTCATTACTAGAGCCTGGTGATATGTGTTGTTCACCCCATCCCTCATTACCTAGATCATCTAAAATATGAACTAACAATGGTTCGAAAGAATAGAAAGTATTGTAGGATAACTTATAAGGCTTTATTAGAGGCACATTTAGTCTATAAATTGTAACTTTAGAAATAATATTATTTCTATCAATCATAAAAAAATCCTCATAGTTTTCTTAATAAATATATTAACAATAAGAAAAAATTATATAATATATATTTCATCAATAATTTCTTATAAAGGAGTGCAAATGCCAATTTACAGTTTAGGTGAAAAAAAACCTCAATTACCTGAAAATGACTTTTTTTGGGTTGCGCCAGATGCACACGTTATAGGAAATGTCATTCTAGGAAAAGATGTTGGGGTATGGTTTGGATCAGTTTTAAGAGGTGATAATGACGTCATTAAGATTGGTGAAGAAACAAATATACAAGAAAACACAATAATTCACGTCGATCCTGATTGCCCTGTCACAATAGGTAATAATTGTACAATTGGTCATAATGCAATTATTCACGGTTGTACAATAGGTAATAATTCTCTTGTTGGTATGGGTGCAACAATTCTTAATAATGCTAAGATAGGAAATAATTGCCTTGTAGGTGCTGGTGCCCTCGTTACTGAAAATAAAGAATTTCCTGACGGTTGGTTAATTGTTGGTTCACCGGCTAAAGCTGTAAGAGAATTAAGTCAAGAGATGATTGATAATATGACAAGGTCATCAAAGCATTACGTTGCAAACTTCAAAAAGTTTGCAAAAGAGATGAAAGAGATTAAATAACCTTATCGTCTTTTAAATTCTCAATTTCATCTTTAGTATAACCTAAACCTGTTAATATTTCACTATTATGCTCTCCGAGTTTAGGCGCTCTTTTTATGTTCGCAGGTGTTTTGGAAAACTTCCAAGGAGTGCCGTGCACTTTCATATTCTTGTTTAGTTCTGGGTACCATACCTCGGTTACATAATTGTTTTCTTTTATATTTGGGTCTTTTGATGCTTCAAGCATTGTATTAACGTGGGTAGATATCATATCAGCTTTTCTCAAGACTGATATCCAATTATCTCTGGTATCGGTTGAGAATAATTCAGCAAGTTTATCTAAAATTTCAGTTTTCTTTATTTCAGATTCAAATGCCAAACCGAGGTCAATAAGACCATTTTCTGTAAGAATGTCAAAAAAGTTAAGAGCTTTCATTGCTTCTTGCCAGTCATCTGAATCAAGTTGAAGTGCAAAAGGTTTACCATTAATATCATTAAAACATGCAGCAATACCTGGTCTTTCTCTTGTTCCATTAATTCTAGCTCCAGTGATTGGTGGCCTGTTACTCCACATTGCTGTAGTCATAGTCCAACCAAGAAGTCTAAAAGCGCTCCCAACTAAAGAAGTTTCTAATTTTTGACCTTTTCCTGTTTTTTGAGCATTTATATATGCAGCTAAAATTCCTCCGAAAGTTAGAATTGCACAGCTTTCATCTGCAACTGAGGCTACTCCAGTTTTTAAATTGTTTCCAGGTATTGAATATGCTTCAGCGATACCACTCAAAGCTTGTCCAACAGCATCAGTTCCTGGTAAATGTCCGTCTGGTGCGTCAGGTCCATAAGCAGAAACAGAGGCATAAACTATTTTAGGATTAATTTTGCTAAGAGTTTCATAATCAAAATTAAGTTTTTCAGCAACGCCTGGTCTAAAATTTTGACCAAACACATCAGCATCTTTAATTAAACTGTGAAGTATTTTTTGCCCGTTTTCTGATTTAAGATTGAGAGTTAAACTTTTAACACCTCTATTATTAGTCTCAAAAAATGATCCAACTTCACCTTCTAAAAAACCAGAGTTACGATTATTATCACCTTTACCTGGTGTTTCAATTTTAATTACTTCAGCACCAAGATCTGCCATTAACATGTAGGGAACAGTTCCAGCTTGTGCCGTTGAACACGCAACTATTTTTAACCCAGAAAGAGCTCCATTTATCTCATTCATTTTGACCTCTAATTTTCCTTTAATTTTGGCATATTGTATCTATCTTCAGGTTTAAGCCAACCTTTGAAGTTTGGCTTTCTTTTTTCTGCAAAGGCTCTTCTACTTTCCATTCTATCCTCAGTGTCGCCATGAAGATGTAGTTTTTCAGCAAGATCTGCAATGTTAGGATTAATTTTTGGTGCCATATGCTTCATCATATAAAGTGTGTTTACTCTTGCAGCAGGAGGGAGTGATAGCAGATGCTCTGCTATTGAATAAGCTTCACTCATAAGATCTTTAGCTTCAACTAAACGATTAATGAAACCAACTTGATGCATCCTTTCAGCAGAAATTCTATATCCGAAAGCCATTTCAGTTGCTACTGGATGTGGAAGATTGCCATAATGTCCATGGTTATAACCGCCAAGAAGCCATCTTTTAGCTTCTGACATTTCAAAAATTGCTTCTTTTACAGCAACTCTAAGATCTGTTCTCTCAACTAACATAAATCCACCACCCATTGCATATCCATTAACTGCTGCTATGACTGGTTTTTGAAGAGCACCTGTTTGAAATGGGTCAACTAAATTTTCTTCTACAAATTCTTTTGGGGAACCTGGGATGCCTCTGTCAATAGACTCTTTCATGTCTTCGCCTGCACAAAAACCTCTTCCAGTTCCTGTTAAAATTGCTACTTCTAGATCTTTATCCTCATGAAATCTATTGAACGCTTCTGCCATTCCTTTTCTTATAACGGTACTTAAAGCATTTAACCTTTCTGGACGATTTAATCTGATAGTAATTATTTGGCCGTTAATTTCAGTTTCAACAAAACTCATAAAGATGCTCCTAATATCTAAATCTTTTAAACCTAATTTATATACTAAAAAATCTTGCAAGTCATGGATATTAAATCATAATAAATTTTAGATTTTATAAAATTCTTGTTTGGGGGAGCATAATGAAAACTAAAGCCGCAGTTGCTGTTGAAGCAGGAAAACCACTCGAAATTATGGATGTGGATTTGGAAAGACCTCGTTCTGGAGAAGTTTTAGTCGAAATTAAAGCAACAGGTATATGTCATACTGATGAGTTTACACTTTCTGGCGATGATCCTGAAGGACTTTTCCCAGCAATATTAGGGCATGAAGGAGCAGGAGTAGTTAGAGAAGTGGGCAAAGGTGTAACATCTCTGAAAGAAGGTGATCATGTAATTCCTCTTTATACTCCTGAATGCAGAGAATGTGATTATTGTTTGCATCCAAAGACTAATTTATGTCAGGCCATAAGAGTTACCCAAGGTAAAGGAGTTATGCCCGACGGCACTAGTAGATTTTCTATAAATGGAAAACCAATATTGCACTATATGGGAACATCTACCTTTTCAAACTACACCGTAGTTCCTGAAATTGCACTTGCTAAAGTAAACAAAAAAGCTCCTTTTGATAAAATTTGTTACATTGGTTGCGGTGTAACTACAGGTATAGGCGCCGTTATCAACACTGCAAAAGCAACTGCAGGTTGTAATGCAGTGGTGTTTGGTTTAGGAGGCATTGGGCTCAACGTCATTCAAGGTTTGAGGATGATAGGAGCCAATATAATTGTTGGTGTGGACATGAATAACAAAAAAGAGTCTTGGGGTAAAAAGTTCGGTATGACACATTTTGTTAATCCGTCAGAGATAGAAGGTGACTTGGTAAATTACTTGGTTGAACTTACAGGTGGTGGTGCAGACTACTCTTTTGAATGTATTGGGAATGTGAACGTAATGAGACAAGCTTTAGAGTGCGCACATAAAGGCTGGGGAGAAAGTATAATAATTGGAGTTGCTGGAGCGGGGCAAGAAATTAAAACTAGACCTTTCCAACTAGTTACAGGCAGAAGTTGGAAAGGTACAGCTTTTGGAGGAGCAAGAGGAAGAACCGATGTTCCTAAAATTGTGGAGTGGTATCTTCAAGGAAAAATTGATATTGATCCAATGATTACTCATAACTTAAAACTAGAAGATATTAACAAAGGTTTTGATTTGATGCATGCAGGTGAATCAATAAGATCAGTTGTAGTGTTTTAATGAAAAACATATCTGAAGCATTTTCATTTGAGGGCAAACAATTAGTTTGTAGTCATCAGTCTCTGGTTAATAATTGTGAAATGACTTTTGCAGTTTTTATCCCTCCAAAAATAAAAAACCCTCCAGTAGTGTGGTATCTATCTGGTTTGACTTGTAGTCATTTAAACGTAATGGAAAAAGGCGAGTATAGAAAAAAAGCAGCTGAATTAGGCATGGCAATTATCTGCCCTGACACTAGTCCTAGGGGAGAAGATATACCTGACGAAAACGGCAATTGGCAATTTGGTAGCGGGGCTGGTTTTTATTTAGATGCAACAAAATTTCCCTACGACAAAAACTATAATATGTATAGTTATATAGTTGATGAACTTCCAAGTGTTATTGAAAAATATTTTGATTTTGATATGTCTAGACAAAGTATTTTCGGTCATTCAATGGGTGGACACGGAGCTATTGTAATGGCTTTGAGAAATCCAAAGAAGTATAAAAGTTGTTCAGCATTTGCCCCGATTGTCGAACCATCGACAGCCAGTTGGTCTAGCGAGGCTTTTAAAAAATACATTGGTTTAGACCAAAATAATTGGCAAATGTATGATAGTGTAGCTTTAGTCAAAAAGGGTTATCATTTTCCTGAAATTCTTGTTGACCAAGGAGATGCCGATAGCTTTTTAGAAGAGGGTTTAAGGCCATGGCTATTAGAGGATGCTTGTAAAAACACAAACATTAATTTAAAACTCAGAATGCAACCAAATTATGATCATTCATATTATTTTATTTCAACTTTTATGACCGATCATTTAATTTGGCATAGACAGAGAATATAAAGTTACTTTTGTGGAATAGAATAAGTAAGCGAAGCGTGGGCAACAGGCTCGTCAATATCTTCTGAATAAATTAAAACATCTCCAACACTTAAAGTTTTACCTAATTTTAAAATTCTGGCTTTACTAGTTAAATTTTTCTCATTTGGTTTTCTTAAAAAATTTATTGAACAATTAGTTGTAACAGTAAGGCTTTTAGGACCTATAATGCTTAAAGTTGCTAAATAAAAGGTTACATCTGCCAATAAAAACATTGTAGGACCTGAAACTGTTGCCCCTGGTCTCAAATGTTCTTCAGTTATATACATTAACATTGAAAAAGATTGATCATTTACCTCTAATATCTTGAAGTTTTTGCTTACTTGAGGAAATTCTTTATTTAAAAATTTATCAAGGCTTTCTTTTGTCATCAACTGTTGCATTATATTAGGGTAACTTTCTTTTATCTAAAAGTCTCTGTGCCATAGTAGGAGCTGCCCCTAAGTAATTAGATGGATCTATAATTTTTAACAAATCTTGCTCATTAAATAAGTCAGAGATTTCTTTATTTTTTAATAAAGTATCTAAGAATGATATGTTTTTTTTGATTGATTCTCTACAACAGTCATAAACTAAATCGTGTGCAATTTGTCTTCCCATCTTGGGTGCAAGGGCCATCATAACAGACTCTGCAACTATTAATCCATTGGTTTTATAAATATTATCTTTCATTTTTTCAGGTGAAACTTCTAAACCTTCCAAAAGATATTTAGCTGAGTTGAAAGATGAAGAAGCAACCAAAAAGGCATTAGGTAATGCATGCCATTCTACATGCCATTGACCTGTAGCTCTTTCATGGTCAAGGACCATAGCATCTAGCATAGAAGAATGATGTTCTCTTAATAGTTTTGAACAAGCCAGCATTACCTCAGAAGAAATGGGATTTCTTTTTTGAGGCATTGTCGAAGAAGAACCCCGTCCGTGAAGATAAGGTTCAGCTACTTCTTGTGTTTCTGTTTGCATCATTAACATCACATCATAAGCTATTTTACCAAGAGATGCAGCGACCATTGCAAGCCAACCAGTTACCTCACAAAAATTATCTCTAATAGAATGCCAACTAACGTCAGGTACATTCAGATCCAACTCTTCTGCAAGAGTTGACTGTGTTTTGAGGCCATCATTTTCTCCTAAAGAAGCAAGCGTTCCTGCTGCTCCAAAAAATGAAACATTGAAAATGCGTTTCTTCATTTCTTCCAGTCTTTTGTGATGCCTATCTATTCCAGATAACCAAGTAGATGCCTTGTAACCAAACGATATAGGCAAAGCATGTTGCAAATGTGTTCTACCAGCCATAGGTGTTTTAATATGACGCTCAACAATTCTTTCTAAAGCATCTGAAATTGATTTTAGGTCTTTAGATAATAATTCAAGACCCTTTCTAATTTGTAGAACATCTGCTGTGTCCATAATATCTTGTGTTGTAGCGCCCCAATGACAAAATTGTCCAAAGTTGCCTTCAACTTTTTCACTTAGTTGTTCTACTAGTGGAAGAATTGGATATCCAACTATAGATGTCCTTTTTTCTAGTTTTTCCCAATCAATAATGTCTACCTTTGCTGCTTGAGTTATTTTTTTCCCAGCTTCTTTTGGTATAATATTTAACTTAGACTGTGATCTTGCTAAAGCCGCTTCTACATCTAAATATAACTGTGTAGTACCCTCATCAGAAAATAATAAATGCATTTCTTTAGTACCGAACATTTCTCCCCATATTTTTGAATTTGTAACTAATGCAGGCATTTATATTCCCTATAATTTAATTTTGATACCAAGATGCAGTTCTTTTCTCAAGAAAACTATTTAGACCCTCTTTTGCTTCATCAGTCATCCTTTTTTGAGAATGTTCAAAAACAAGTTCGTCAAATTTTTCATCTGATAACATTAAACCACTTTCAATTAAAGCTCTTCTTTTTGTAGCTTCTAAAGCATCTGGAGCGCACATTAACAAGTCCTCAATAACAGGTTGAACAGCATTTTCAAGCTCACCCGTTTTACAAACTTGGTGAACTAAACCCATTTCCCTGGCCTGACTGGCACTAAAACGCTCACATGTAAGAGCATATCTTCTAACATTTCTTACCCCAATACTAGCATTCAAATGAGGTATTATTATTCCTGCCATTACACCCCATTTAGCTTCAGAAATAGAAAAGATAGCATCTTCACTAGCTATTACTACGTCAGCGGCTGCGGCAATTCCAGTTCCACCTCCAAAGCATCCTCCATGGATCAAGGCGATTGTTGGCTTAGGGAACTTTGTAAGACCTTGGATCGCTGAAGCTGTTTTTCTTGAAACCTCTATATTTTCTTTTTGACTGAGTTTACCAATTTCTTTAAGCCATTGTAAGTCAGCACCTGCTTGAAAATGTTTTCCATTGCCTTTAATGAGAACTATTCTTACAGAATTATTTTTATATAAAGATTCAAAGCTTTTGATTAACTCAATAATCATATCTCCATTATATGCATTATTTCTTTCTGGACGGTTTAAAATAACTTCAGCAATTCCTCTTTCATTTACGCTTGTTAATACAATATTTTCACTCATTACTGATCCTTCTATTTTTATCACTTGAAATACAATTTTAATTTACAAGATCTAGTGCAGTTATTGATGCATCTTGAATTGAGAATGCCCTAAGTCTTATAAAAACATTAAATTTATTTTGTAAAATTTTACCAATTCTTTTTAAACATTTATCTCTTTTGTCAATATTTCTAGTCTCTTTATCTCTAAACTTCAATTCACCAAATATTTTATAATTTGAGCAAATTATTTTACTCTTAACCCATATAATTTGACAGTTGTTTTTTTTAGCCTCTAACTCTTCTTGAATAATATCTATTATGCTTTTTTCTATTGCTTTAACCGCAGAAATTTCAAAAATATTTTCTAAGGTTTCATCTATATGTAAAATTAAAGAAGGCATATCAAAGTTCCTATCACATAAATATTTTATTAATTGATATTAATATAATTTTTATATTTAATGGTTTCAAATATTCTTAAAAATAAAGGTTTGGCAAATGGAGAATGAAGCGCTTGATATTAATCATTTAAATAAATGGTTAGGTAATATAGAGACTGTAACAGATTACCTTACACCAATTGTTGAACAGAGGTACAGAGCGACATTAAATATTGATCCGGGTGATCCCAAAATTGGGGAGGACGCAACCTCTGGTTTACATTGGATGTTAGGTTGGGATTTAAAAAAAAATGATGAACTTGGAGTGGACTCTCATCCAGCTAGAGGTGATTTTTTGCCTCCAGTCCCACTTCCAAGAAGAATGTGGGCAGGCAGTCAGATCAAAGTAATAAAACCTCTAAGAGTAGGTGATAAAGTAATAAAAAAATCTAAGGTAGCTGACATAAAGCTAAAGGAAGGTAGAACAGGACAGCTTTGCTTTGTTACTGCAGAGTATGAATTTTTAGTTAATGAAGAGGTAAGATTGCATGAACTTCATAATATTGTTTATAGAGATGTAACTAAAGCAGGTGGTGGTTCTGGTGTGTCAGACACAATTCCAGAAGATGCAGACTATACAGAAACTATTTTTATGCATCCAACAATTTTGTTCCGTTATTCAGCAATTGGTTTTGTAGGTCATAGGATACATTACGACTATCCATATACTAAAAATGAAGAGAACTATCCTGATTTGATTGTTCATGGTCCTTTGCAAGCTACTTTTTTATTAAGAGCAGCTGAAAAGCTTAAAGGTAAGACTGTAACATCATTTAGTCATAAAGTTATGGCTCCTGTTTTTGCAAATAGTGATTATATCATTGGCGCAAAAGAAAACACTAATGGAAGTGTTAGTTGTTGGGGTGCAGTAAAGGGTTCAGGAATGACAATGCAAGCTGAAGCATGTTTTGAATAGTTCTAGGGAAAGGATATATTATGTCAATTACAAAATTATTTGGTGATTATGGATTTAATACTAAATCAGACAGTTTCAACGATGAAATGAAATTTTTTGCCAAAATGTCTATACTTGATTGGTGTGGAGTGGCTTATGCAGCAAAACAAGAACCGGTTTCAAAAATAGTTTCTGAAATGGTTAAAGAAGAAAATGGCATTAATCAAGCACGAGTAATTTCAACTGGAGATAACGTTTCATCAAGAGGCGCAGCTTTAGCTAATGGTGCTACAGGTCACGCATTAGATTATGATGACACTCATTTTCTTTTTGTTGGTCACCCAACGTCAAGTGCATTACCAACTGCTTTAGCCTTAGGCGAAGAATTAGAATTATCCATAGAAGATTTATTACTTGCGTATATGACTGGAGTTGAAGTCTCCACTAGAATTGGTCATATCTTAGGCTATTCCCATTATAATGCAGGTTTCCATCAAACTGCTACAAGTGGATCATTTGGTGCAACAATTGTTGCATCAAAATTACTAAATTTGAGCGAGGACCAGACGATAAATGCGCTTGGTTTGGTCTCAACAAGAGCATCTGGAATTAAGTCCCAATTTGGTACTATGGGTAAACCGTATCACGCAGGAATGGCAGCATCAAATGGTATTGAAGCTGCCAAATTATCTAAACTTGGGTTTGTATCAAGAGAAGATGGTATTGAGTGTGATCAAGGTTTTTTTCAAACTCATGGTTGGGATAAAAAAACTCCCACAAGAGCTGTAGAAAACTTAGGAACAGAGTTTCTGTTTCCTGAAATTAAGTATAAATTTCATGCCTGTTGTCATGGTCTACATTCTTTCCTGGAAGCGCTTGATGAATTAAAACAAGAAAACAACTTTAACCCTGAATCAATTGAAGAGATAGCAATTGAAATTAACCCTTCTTGGCTCAAAGTTTGTAATATTGAAGAGCCTAAAACTGGTTTGGAATCAAAATTTTCTTATAAATTAACAGCAGCCATGTCAATTTATGACAAAGATACAGCCGACTTAAAGACGTACAACGATGATATTTGTTTTGATGAAAAAATAAATAATGTTAGGGATAAGGTAAGGGTCATACCTAATGATAAATTAACTAATACTCAGTCTTCAATTACTATTAAAGATGGAACTAGAGATATAAAAAATAAACATGACTTATCAGACAAGATTGATCAAAATATTTTAGAAAATAAAATTGTTAACAAATCTGCGTCATTGCTATCAAAAAATAAATCTCATGAAATTTCCAAAATGTTAAACGCACCTTCAGAAAATAAAGTTGCCTCTTTAGTAGATTGTTTGGTTAGCTAATGGAAAGACAAAATTCTGGAAAGGATTTAGAGGGCTTATTAGTCGTAACAGTTGAGCAAGCTGTAGCAGCCCCTTACACATCGTGTAGATTGGCGGATGCAGGTGCTAGAGTTATAAAAGTTGAGAGACCTGAGGGTGATTTTGCCAGAAACTACGATAGCAATGCACTTGGAAATAGCGCCTATTTTGTGTGGTTGAATAGAGGAAAAGAGTCAATTGCTTTAGATCTTAAAAACCGTGAAGATTTTAACATTTTTGAGAATATTATTTCAAAATCCGATATTTTAATCCAAAATTTAGTACCAGGTGCATTTGACCGTCTTGGTTTAAATTTAGATGAATTAAGAAAAAAATATCCATCTTTAATTACATGTTTCATTTCTGGGTTTGGAGACGAAGGCCCATATAAAAACCAAAAAGCTTATGATATGTTAATTCAAGCAGAAACTGGTGTTATTGATATAACTGGTCTTCCAGATAAAGACGGGGTTGACGGAAGAGCAAAGGTTGGCCCGTCAGTCTGTGATATATCTGCAGGAATGACAGCTTATCAGGCAATTTTGCAAGCTCTGATCAAGAGAAGTATTAGTGGAAGAGGCAGGCACATTTCAGTTTCTATGTTTAATTCACTCGCAGATTGGATGAACCCTTTCTACCTTGGTTATGTTTATAATAACAAAATTCCAAAAAGAAACGGTATGACCCACCCAATAATCGTTCCCTATGGTGCATATAATTGTAAAGATAATTTGACAATTTTAATTGCTATACAAAATGATAGAGAGTGGGTGAAACTATGTAAAATAGTATTAGATGACGAAACAATGGTTAATGACCCTCGCTTTAAAACTAACTCAGATCGTGTCACTAATCGAGAATTAACAGAAAAAATTATTCAAGATAAATTTATTACTTTTGAACGTGAGGAGTTAATTGAAAAACTCGAAGAAGCAAGCGTAGCTTACGGAAGAATATCTGACATGGAACAATTAAAAAACCATCCTCAAAACAATTTTTTAGAAATTGAAACTAAAAATGGGAAAGTTAAAGTTTTAGGCCCAGGCGCAATACATGACAACTTTATACCAGAAGTAAATAAAATGCCTGAATTAGATGAGCATGGAAAAAAAATTAGAGCTGAATTTAGTTCTTAAAAAAAATAGGAGATAAATTTGAGAAGTATTTTATTTTTACCAACGGATAAAATTGAAAGGTTGCCAAAGGCTATAGGATCTGGAGCTGATAAAGTCATTTTTGATTTAGAAGATGGTTTGGCTCACGAAAACAAAGCTGTTGGAAGATCTAATTTTGTAGATCTAGCTAATAGAAACTATGAAGGTCAAGCAGAAAAGCTTTTATTGCGCATCAACGCTTTAGATACTGAAGAATATCAACATGATATAACAATGTTAAGATCTTTACCTTCTCTTCCATACTCTATTGCTATTCCTAAAATAGAGTCTGCTGATGAATGTAGGACTTTTTTAAAAGATCTTGGAACTAATATATTAATTTTACCTCAAATTGAAACGCCGCGTGGTATCGCAACTATTGAAAGTTGGGATTGTTCAAACATAGAGTTTTCTGGAATTGGATTTGGGTCAGCAGATTATTGTGCATCTACCGGTGGTGATATGGGTAAAGCCAGTTTAGCGTATGGAAGGGGTAAAATTATTAATGCTGCCGCATTATACAACACACTTGCTCTTGATGGTGTATGGTTAGATTTCAGAGATCCTGATGGATGTAGAGAAGAGACTTTATACGTCAAAACTATGGGTTTCAAAGGACGTTTTGCTATACATCCAGATCAGATTAAACCTATTCACGATGCTTACAGACCTACTACAGAAGAACTTGAATGGGCAAAAGGTGTTTTAGAGGAAGCTAAAACAGCAGGTTCTGGTGCTTTTAAATATCAAGGCAAAATGGTTGATGCACCTGTGTTAGCGGTTGCAAGACTGATTATATTAAGGGAGGATTAAATGGATGAAAATTCTTATGGAATTAAAAAAATAGGACCCCAAAGGTATAGAGAAGATCCAGGTAGATATTTTGAAGATTTTCAAGTAAAAGACGTTTATGAGCATTGGCCAGGAAGAACGGTAAGCGAAGCTGATAATATATGGTTTACAAATTTAACTATGAACACTCATCCAATTCACTTTGATGCAAATTACGCCTCTAAATCTGAGTTTGGAAAATATTTAGTTAATTCCGCTTTTACTTTAGCGCTTGTAACAGGGATGTGTGTTAGCGGTACTAGCCAAAAAGCAATAGCCAACTTGGGATGGGAAGAAATAAAAATACCTGCTCCAGTGTTTGTTGGAGATACATTATACTCTGAGACAGAAGTTTTAGACAAAAGAGAATCAAAATCAAGACCCACACAGGGTATTGTAAAGGTAAGACACATTGGTAAAAATCAAGACAAAATTGTTGTAATGGATATGGTAAGATCTTTCCTGGTTGCTAAACGTGGGCATAGTGTAGTTGATGATATTATTAAAGAAGCAGCTAATTAGAGAATAATAATATGGATTTACCTTTATCTGGAGTTAGGGTAATTGCTTTTGAGCAATATGGAGCGGGACCATTTGGCACTCAATATTTAGCTGATTTAGGAGCAGACGTAATTAAAGTTGAACCAGCAGGTACAAGTGGTGATTATTTAAGAGCAATTGGTCCTTATTTTATAGATGGTGAAGATAGAAATTCTGCTTCCAGTATTTTTTTTCAAGCTCTCAATAGAAATAAAAAAAGTATAACTTTAGATATACTCTCAAATGATGGGAAAAAAATTCTTCAAAAATTAGTTGAGAATGCTGACGCAGTCGCGAACAATTTAAGAGGGGATGTTCCAGAAAAAATTGGAATTACTTATGATCAGCTTAAACAATATAATAAAGCAATTGTTTCAGCACATTGTTCTGCATATGGAAGAGAGGGGCCAAGAAAAAATTGGCCAGGATATGATTATCTAATGCAAGCTGAAGCCGGTTATTTTTCACTCACTGGGGAACCTAAAGGATCTCCAGCAAGATTTGGCCTTTCAATTGTAGATTATATGTCTGGGCTGACCATGTCATTTGGACTTGTAAGTGCTATACTATCCGCAAGGTCCACTGGTATTGGAAGGGATGTAGATGTTAATTTATTTGATACGGCCATGTTTAATCAAAGTTATATGGCAGCTTGGACACTTAATACTGATTTTAAAAGTGAGAGATTAGATAGATCAGCTCATCCAATTTTAGTTCCATGTCAACTGTATAAAACTAAAGATGGTTGGATCTATTTGATGTGTAACAAGGAGAGCTTTTGGCCTGTTTTATGTAAAAAATTAGGTAGGGGAGATCTAATTGACAATTCCAAGTATGTTGACTTTTCATCTAGGCAAAAACATAGAGATGAAATAACTAAAATTCTTGATGAAGAATTAATGAAAAAAAACACCTCTGAATGGCTAAATGAATTTGGTGGTATTGTCCCGGCTGCCCCTATTTTAAATTTAAAAGAGTCTCTTGAAAATCCATTTTTAAAAGATAGAAAAAATATTCAAAAATTAAAAACAAAGAGGGGAGTTGATATTAGTCTATTAAAAACACCTGTTCATGTTTCAGATAACAATTTCCAAGATAAAACTGCTCCGGAGCTAGGTGAAGACACAGATAATGTCCTAAAGGAGGTTGGTTTCACTGTTCAGCAAATTAGCAGTTTTAGAGATAAAGGCATAATCTAACTTAATTACATAACATATTAACTAATTTATAGGATTTATTGCAATTAAAGGTTTACCTCAAAAGGATTACGTTATAGTTTGTGATTCTAAATATTTGGAGGAAATTTAATGAAATTAAATAAACTATCATTGTTAGGTGCTGCTAGTGCTGTTGCCCTAACTTTTGCGGCTGGAACCAATTTAGCTTTAGCTGATGGACATGCTGTAAAACCAATTAAAATGCGTTGGGCTTCTGACCATTCTGGTCCGCCACACCCAGCCGCTATCGCAGAAATGTTTTTTGCAGAGCAGGTTGAGAAAAAGATTCCTGGAAGTAAAGTTCAAATTTATTGGGCTAAGTCACTTTATAACGTTCCAAAAGGAACTCAAGCTCTTACAAAAGGTAATCTTGAGATGATGACTGGTCAATTTGGAAAGACTTCTAGTGTTGAGCCATATGCAAATACTATTGTTGGTGCTGGAAAATTAACATCTCCTGGCGCTATCAATGGCCTTGATGGAACAAAAACTTTTGCTCAATTAAAGAAAGTTTTTAATGACAAGCACGGGATAACTATTTTTGGTTCTGGACATTTAAGTATGTACATGGGTGCTGGTGCTGTTAAAAGTAGAATGTTAGTTCCTGGTGACTTTGCTGGTAAGAAAGTTAGAAGTATGGGACCTGCTGAAAATGCATTGTTAGGTGCTTTAGGTGCAAACCCAACTACAATGGCTTTTGGTGATGTTCCACCGGCTCTTCAAACTGGAGTTATTGATGGACTGCTAACAAGTTTAGGTGGATTTAATGCTACCAAAGAACAAGCTCCATATTTTACTGTTGCTGGTATCAATGGTATCGTTGGTGACTATTACTGGATTGGTGCATCTAACAAGTGGTGGGCTACTCTTGATAAAAAACAACAGGCTGCTTTAACAGATATTATTATGAATGATTTTATTCCTTACCAAAAGGCTATTAACTTTTGTAATGATAAAAGATTAGTTGATAAGTTCAAAACAACTGATAAAAGTGCTCCTGGAATTTATGTAATGAGCCCTTCAGAAGCTGGAGTTCTTCAAGCAAAAGAAGGCGGTGCTACAAATAATTGGATTAAAACTAAAGTTGATGCAACTGGAGACAAGATGGTTGACCAGTTTACAGCTGAAGCAAAAGCCTTAGTTGCGGCTAATCCAATGGGATCAAGTGCTTTAGAAAAGACTGACTGTTCTGCATTTGCTTCAGACTTTGCTAAGTTCGCTAAAGGAACAGCTTTATACAAGAAAAAGTCTAGAAAATAATTTTTTTAAGAAGGCCTGGCACATGTCAGGCCTTTTTATTTAGTTAATTATCATGGATAATTTTTACAAAATCTCAAACAAAATTCAGTCATTAATTACTGCTGTATTAGGCAGATGTTCTGCATTGCTAATGATAGCTGTTACACTCTTTGCGTTAGCTGAAATTATTAGAAGATATGTCTTTGGTGTTGTTTTTGAATGGGGTCAAGATGCAGTTATTTATATGATGGTTTCTTCAGTTGCATTTTATATTTGTGTAACTCAGATCAACAGGAATCATCTTGTGATGAGTGCTGTTTTACAACTTTTAAATACAAAAGGATTTCATAGAACAGTAGGTTTTTGTAAGGTTTTTGTATCTTTATTCGTTTCTGTATTTACCGGTTCTTTGACATATACTGCCTATTCAACGATCGAATATTCAATACAGATTGGTGAAAGAACTGAAAGTTTATTTTTCTTTATGTGGCCATTTTATTTTATACTGGCTTTGGGTATGGGTTTAATGTCTTTAGTGGCCTTTCTTCAATTTATTGAAGATGTACATAGTTACATAAAGGGTGATCATTTTACCGCAGAAGTTGAAGCTGCGACAGATGTCTAATATTAACAATATGGGAAACTAATTATGTGGGCTTTAGGAGGATCTTTATTCAGTCTATTATTTGCTGGTGCCCCAATAGGCATAGCTTTAGCTGGTGCTACAGCTCTTCTAGTGCTCTTCGACGATTTTTTAACATATAGTACTTTATTTGAAGCTTTCTTTAGCTTTCTAACTAAATATACATTAGTAGCTATTCCATTTTTCATTTTTGCTGGTTTTTTAATGGAAAAAACAGGTTTAGTTGCAAGTCTTTTTAAATTTGCTGATTCAATAATTGGATGGGTTCCAGGTGGCTTTGCTTATGCAACATTGCTTGCTGCTGTTTTGTTTGGAGCAATTTCTGGTTCATCCACAGCAATGGCTGCTGCAATGAGTGTTATAGCTTATCCAGAGCTAATTAAAAGAGGGTATCCTAAATGGATGGCAGCGGGAGTTATTGCATCTGCAGGTGGTATAGCCCTTCTTATCCCACCAAGTATAACTTTAATTCTTTTTGGTGTCATAACAGAAATGTCCATAGTTGATTTGTTTTTCGCAGGTATAATTCCTGGATTGATGTTGGCTATGAGTGATGCAGTTATAATTGTTAGTGTATCTCTTTTTATTAATTTACCTCGAGGGAAATTTGATTTGTGTGAAGTTTGGAGGTCTTTTAAAGAATCTCTACCTGCTTTATTAATGCCTGTAATTATTTTAGGTGGTTTATATGGAGGTTTGTTCACGCCTACTGAAGCAGGTGCGGCTGCAGCTAGTTATGCTCTTTTTTATGGATTAATCTTTAAAAGAAAAACATTTACGAAAGAATTAATGCCAACAACTCTAAGAACTATGAACCTAACTGCAGTTGTGTTCTTTCTATTAGGTTGTGTTGGAATCTTCCAATTTTATCTTGCAAATATGGGTTGGCCTCAAATGATTGCTGAATGGGCTGGTGAATTGGGCCTGAGTAAAATAGGTTTTCTATTTGCACTTATGGGATCGTTATTGTTCTTATCCATGTTTCTAACAGGTGTAGCTATTTTAGTCTTAACAGTACCTATATATTTCCCTGTTGCATTGGCTCTAGGTGTAGATCCTATTCATTTAGGAATTTTAACAGCATTATGCATAGAAATAGGAAGTGTTATCCCACCCGTTGGTTTAAATTTGTTTGCTGTTAGTGGAGTTACTGGTTTACCAGTTACAACCGTTATAAAAGGATCATTTCCTTTCTGTATTTCTGACACAGTTGTATTAATCATAGTGCTTCTATTCCCAGCTTTAGCACTTACACTTCCAGAACTCTTAGTTGAATCTCACTTTAATTAAAGTTCTAAGAAGGCTTTTGCATAATTTAAAAGCTGATCGTCTTCCCCAAACCTGACAACAAGTTGGCATCCAATTGGTAATTCTTGTTTACCCTTAAATAGGGGCAGGGTAATACATGGATTTCCGTTTAGAGACCAAGTTGTATTAAATATCGGTGATCCTGTATATTCTAATCCTTTTAATGCTTCGCCAGGTGCACTAGGAGTAATTATTAAATCAGTCTCGTCAAATACAACGTCTATTTGATTTTTTAAAATTGACAAGTCTTTTAAAGCTAACTGGTAATTTTTATTACTCACTTGATATCCATCATTAAGCCTGCCGTTCCTTAATTGGTCACTTAATTGGTCATAATAATTGAATCTTTCGTGAGATATTGATCTTTTAAATTCATATCCACTTATATCTAAATGAAGTGCATCAGATTTTGAAATAAGGTTATCAATTTCTAAATCAATTACATTTAATTTATCTGAACGAAGTAAATTAAGAAAATGCTCAAAAGCTTCCTTTGTAGAATCATCAGTTTTATCCCAGTGTGGTGTTCTAACAAATCCAATTTTAATTTTGCTTAAACCTACTTTTTGTAATGATACTAAGTCTTCTTCGAGAAGGATTGATCGAAAAAGTGCAATATCTTCTACTGACCTTGACATCAATCCTAAAGTATCGATTGATGGAGAATTTGGTAGAATGCCTGATTTATCAAAATCACCATAAGATGGTTTATACCCAATAACTCCACAGTAAGCAGCAGGTCTTATTACCGACCCAGTAGTTTGTGTACCAAAACAAACAGGTGCCATCATAGATGCTACAGCTGCAGCCGATCCAGAACTTGAGCCTCCAGGTGTGAAATCTTTATTATGTGGGTTTGTTGTTAATCCAGGAGCTCTATGTCCTAGTTCAGTAGATACAGTTTTGCCAATAAAAATACATCCTGATTGTTTTGCAACAGCTACCGAAGCAGCGTCTCTCATAGGAACATTATTTTGATAAAAATTAGTTCCAAATCCAGTGGGTGTATTACTCGCATCAATTATATCTTTAATTCCGAATGGAATTCCAAGTTGTGATTTATCATTTTCATTATCTAACTGCTTAGCTTTTTTAAGAGCTTTATCTTCATCCAAGTATATCCAAGCTTTTACAAGATCTTCTTTTTCATGAATTCTTTCGAAACAACTTTGCACCCACTCATACCTTGATAACTTATTATTACTAATTAGTTTAATTGCATCAGTTGCAGTTAATTCAAAAGGATTTGTCATGGTGTTTTCTCATATGATTTTAATAGCGATATCTTAATGATTATTTTTTAGTTTTGTAAAATGAAATTTTAGTTTAACCTTTTCAATATATTTTGGGGAGAAATAAATGGAAAATATGACCGAAAAGTTCGCTGAGTTTTGTGCCGAAATTAGATACGAAAATTTATCTCCAGACGTTATAAAAAGAACAAAATTGTTAATTCTTGATACTGTTGGAATAATAATACGAGCAAGACACGATGCAGAATCAACTGCTAGTTTAGTCGCAGCAATCGATAGATTAGAAATGAGTAATGGAAGTTGCCAAGTTTTCTCAGACAAAAACAGTTACTCTCCAAGTGCAGCCGCTCTTCTTAATGGAACTTTAGCTCATTCTCTTGATTTTGATGACACTCATGCAGAAGCCTCTTTACATTCCAGTGCCCCAATACTTTCTGCTGCCTTGGCTGCAGCACAAATGAATAAATCATCAGGACAAGAGTTAATTACAGCATGTGTTGCTGGTTATGAAATACAAATTAGACTTGGATTAGCTGGAGGCTCATCGGCGCATTATAAAAAAGGATTTCATCCAACCGCCACATGCGGTGTGTTTGGCGCTGTAGCTTCAGCAGGTTACCTTATGGGCTTAACAAAAGATCAGTTTGTTTCTGCGTTTGGAATAGCCTTAAGTCAATCAGCTGGATCTATGCAATTTTTAACAGATGGTTCTTGGACAAAAAGATCGCATGTAGGACAAGCAGCTCAGAATGGTCTAAATTGTGCGACAATGGCAGCGGAAGGTTTCAAAGGTCCTTCTCAAGCTTTTGAAGGTCAGTGGGGTTATTTACATGCATATGCTTCAGGAGGAGATTTAAATAAAGCATTGGATGGTTTAGGAAGTAAATTTGAAACACTAAACTTAGGAGTAAAACCTTATCCTTCTTGTAGATATAGTCATGCCGCGATTGATGGTATAATAGATCTAAAAAAAGAGTTGGATTTTTCCATTGATGATTTAGATGATATTGATATCGGTCTGTCCGAAACAGCATTGAATATAATTGGTTATCCATTAGAGGATAAACAAAATCCAAAAAGTATTGTTGATGGACAATTTTCAATGCCTTTTTGTGCAGCCGTTGCGGTCAAAAGTGGTGGATTAAAGTGGGACGATTATAAAGATCATTTAAATAATAATGAAACACTCGCATTATGTAACAAAGTTAAAGTAACCCCAGACAAAGATGCTGAGAACTGTTGTCCAGAATTTATGAGTGCAAAGGTAAAAATGGTGGTAAAAGGAAAGACTTATGAAAAGTTTGTAAAGATTCCAAAAGGAGAACCAGAAAACTTTATGAAAGACGAAGAATTTATATCAAAGTTTAAAGGTTTAACAGAACCATATTTATCAAATGATAGAGTTAACCAGTTGACAGATTTAATGCTTAAAATTGATCAAGCAAATAATGTCAATTCAATATTTGAGTATAGTCAGATAGATCTATAATCATTAATTTTAGGAGATTTTAATGAATGAACATAAAATAATAGAAGTTGAAAATGAAAAATCAGATTCTGAAGATAATTTAATAATAGAATCTGTAAATAAATTCTTAGAAAAAGACGTTAAGCCTTATGTGAAAGAATTTGAGTCACAAGATAAATATCCACAAGATATTGCTGATAAAATGGCAGATTTAGGTCTCTTTGGTGCTACAATTTCTCCTGAGTATGGTGGTTTAGGTTTGTCAGCAGTTACTTACTCAAAAATAGTAGAAAATGTGTCTGCTGTATGGATGTCAGTTTCTGGTATCTTTAATTCTCATCTTATAATGTGTGCTGCTGTAGAAAGATTTGGCACTGAAGAGATGAAGAGATATTATCTTCCTAAGTTTGCAACTGGAGAGATAAGAGGTGGTATAGCACTGACGGAACCAGATTGTGGTACTGACCTTCAATCAATAAAAACCAAAGCAAAAAAAATTGGGAATGAATATATTATTGATGGTACAAAAACATGGATTACAAATTCAGTTCAAGGAACTATTTTAGCTGTTTTAGTAAAAACTGACCCAGATATAACACCAGCTCATAAAGGTATGAGTTTAATTCTTGTTGAAAAGAAAGATGGATTTGTATCAAGAAAACTCAAAAAATTGGGTTACAGGGGAATTGATACAGGAGAAGTTCAGCTTGAAAATGTAAAAGTACCTATTTCTAACTTGATCGGCGAAACAGAAGGTAAAGGTCTTAAACAAATTTTGGCCGGCCTTGAATTAGGAAGAATTAATGTAGCTGCACGTGGCGTCGGTGTGGCAAGGGCCTCTCTCGAAGATTCAATAGAATATGCAAAAATAAGGAAGACATTTGGAAAACCAATTAGTGAACACCAAGCAATTCAAATTAAATTAGCCGAGATGGCAACGAAACTTGAAGCTTCCAGATTATTAACTGAACAAGCTGCAAAGGCATATGATTCTGGTAATAGATCAGATTTACAAGCTGGAATGGCAAAGCTTTTTGCTACTGAAACAGCTTTGTTTAACTCAACAGAAGCAATGAGAATTCATGGTGGATTTGGGTATTCACCGGAGTATAACATTGAGAGATATTATAGGGATGCTCCTTTGTTGGCTATTGGTGAGGGAACTAATGAGCTTCAAAAATTAATAATTGCTAAGCAACTTGTTTCAGACGATTAATTTATATTAAACAATATAAATTGCAAAACTGAACGAGACAACACCAGCAGCAAGTCCAACTATAGGCTTTTTTGAAAATAGTAAGAAAATTACTACTCCAATTAAAAAAGGAATTATTCTTTCTATTAATTGAGTCTCAGCTAATGCACCCGTTGGAAATATAATAATGCGTGTCATCAAGGCAGTTGTCATTGCAAACGCTATTGCATTAATCCATTTCGCAAAAAAACTATCCTTTTCTACTTTGCTTGATAAAACTACTCCTAAAAATCTCCAAACAAAAATTCCTGAACTAGCGACTAAAAGCATTAACCATGGCATTAACTCAGGGATAATTAATGAATTTTCATACATTTATTTTATCCTTATTAAAATAATAACTAATCATCAATCCTGTTGAACCACCAATTAATCCAGCAATTATCAAACTCCAATCACCAATATAGGGATATAAAATAGGACCAATTATTCCACCGGTGAAAACGGCTAATCTATAGTGAATCTCAACAGCTCTTAGCATTAATATAGTTAAATATAAAGGCATGATGAAAACAGGAATAGATACAACATCGCTTGGCAAAAAATCGTATAATTTATAACCAATCACTGTAGCTGACGATGTAAATATAACTAGAGCTAAACTGAGACCTTGAAAAAATTTGAATAAATCTTTTTCATCTATTTCACTGTTTACTTTAGTCAATTCTGCCCAGCCAGTAGGGCTAATTAGGTGTGCCCAAAATAGTTTTTTAATAAGTGAAAATTTATGTTGATTAATATTCATCAACGTTAACCCAGATAGAACTAAAAAAAATTGTCTCATATTTGCTAATAATACAGTGGTAAATAATAAGAACATTGGAGTACCAACTGAAAAAAGAGAAACAAAGATCACCATTCCTGGCATACTCCACAAGATTAATAGTGACCCAAGACAAAGATATAGATCAAGTCCTGCCTCTCCAGCAAAAACACCAAAGCCAAACATAGCAGCACTCATACCTATTCCAGGAAAGCCAAAACCTGTAAGAATTCCTTTTTTTAAAGCGTTATTTTTTTCCATTATAAAATTATTTTTCTAATTTATATTTTTGCGATAAGGTCTATTTCTACTGATGCTCCAACTGCTAGACCTGTAACACCAATACATGTTCGAGCTGGAAGTTTATCTTCTTTGAAATAAAATTTATATATTTTATTAACTTTATCGAAATCTTGAAAATTTACTAAGTATACTCTTACAAAAGTTACTCTCTCTAGAGAAGAATCGCAATTATCCAAAACATTAATTAGATTTTTCATTACTTGATGGGTTTGTTCTTCTACATCATTACTTACTAGTACATCTGGATTTTCTGGTAATGTTGGCATCTGTCCAGTAATAAAAATAAATTCTCCTGCTTTAACAGCGTGACTAAAAGGACCAACTCTTTCAGGTCCATTTGCAAATACTAAATGTTCAATATCCAATCGATTACTCCAATAAAGATTAATGTTGTCAAAAAGGTTAATTCAAATAAACTTTGCATTAACAGGGGGAATTTTCAATGAGATTTACAAACAAAACTGTGTTTATTACTGGAGCTGCAGGTGGCATTGGTCGTCAAACTGGACTTAGTTTTGCTAGAGAGGGTGCTAATGTAGCCGTTTCAGATTTAGATTTTGATATGGCAAGTAGAGTAGCTAAAGAAATAAAATCTGCTGGTGGTAAAGCTGAACCGTTTAAATTAGATGTAACAAATCAAAACGAGACTATTGAAAACATGAAAAATGCATATGAACATTTTGGAAGCTTAGATATTGCTTTTTGTAATGCTGGAATAAGGGAGATTGTGTCTCCGTTAGAATTGTCTATTGACGAATGGAGAAAGGTTATTGATATAAATGTTACTGGGGTTTTTATAACTGCACAAACATTTGCTAAGCACTGCATCGACAAAAAAATAAAGGGTAATATAGTAATTACTTCTTCGACTTTAAGTGTAACAGCAGCACCTAATAGGTGTGCTTACACTGCCTCAAAACACGCTACTGCTGGAATATCTAAGCAATTAGCTATAGATCTAGCAAAGTATGACATAAGAGTAAATGCTGTCGGGCCAGGAGTTATTAGAACACCATTAACAGAAAGATATTTTCAAGATGAAAAAGCTTCTCAAAAAGTAAAGAACTTGCACGCAATGAAACGTTGGGGAGAACCTAATGAGATTTCTAGTGCAGTTTTATATCTTGCAAGTGATGAAGCAAGTTTTTGTACTGGAACAAATTTAATCGTTGATGGTGGATGGACAGCTGGAAAAGATTGGTAGTTAACTAATTTTATTTAAGACTGGATGTAGATATTTTAAAAACTCTTTTGGATTTTCACTCATTGGAAAATGACCTACATTTTTCATTTTGGTCATTTCTATACCTATAGTGTTTGCAAGAGATTTTGTTTCCTCTGGTGTTGCTGAGTAATCATATTCACCAGTTAATAAATAAATTGGACATTTTGAATTGTCAATTTTTTTTATTTCATTGCCGATATTTCCATCAAATTTATAAAAAAATAAGTCGCCTTTAAAAATTCCAGGTCCACCCTGCATGTAATGCCACATTGTCTCAAACTTATGACTTTCAGGACTTGTTGGTGCCATTAAGCCATAGGCAATACCTCCGCAGACTTCCCCTCCATGTACATCTTGTCGATGTAACCAACTAATGTCGTAGTAAGGATCTAGATGACCAGCACTTTGTAGCCCTATTAAAGCTCTAAATTTCTCTGGAAAATTTATTGCTAAATGAAGAATAATTCTTCCTCCTATAGAACAACCCATTACAACTGGTTTTATTAATTCAAGACCATCTATAAAACTCATAATTTGGGAAATATAAAAATCAGTAGATAATTTATAATTTTGAATTTTTGCATTTTCGGGTGGTGATGATTTCCCATGCCATGGCATATCAAATACAATTACCCTAAATCTTTCTAGGATTTTTTTATCATTTAAAAGAGCTCTATATTGTCTTCCATCGGACCCTGCTGTATGTAAGCATAATAGAGGAACACCCTGACCTGCTTCTTCCCAGTATATTCTATAGTCAAGACCGTCAATTTTAAATTTCCCATATTGACCAGAAATAGGTTCTTTTTCAATTTTCATTTTTATTTCCCTCTGGTCTCAGGGAGGCTAGAAGTAATTTAAAGTATAGCAAGTGAGACATTAAAGGATAAAGATCTCCTTCAAATTTTAAAACATTTCTTCGAAGCATTGCTATAATATCGTGTGATCCAGGTTTAGGAGTATGTTGTAAAAACATCAACCACTCATTCTTAGGTGCAGTTAATTTGAAAACAAAACTTGGCATTACAAAAGGTCCTTCTTCTACATTTTGTACAATGCCTTTTTCAATATTTATTAAATACTCATTCTCGATGGTACTAATCATAAAAGTTGTATTCAGATATTGCGCCATCCTACTAAGAGAGTCTCTTACACTATTCTTTACTAAAAGATTTTCAAACATCATATAATTTTATATAAACTTATAAATCCATAAAGTATAAAATTTTTTAAGTTTATATTAATAATTTTGTTACAAAAATAACAGAAAATTTCCATATGAAAATATTTTTACTTAAAATTTTTTTGTGGCTAATTTTATTACTGGGGATCATAATCTTCTTTACCCCATTACCAGGTGGAATAATCATCATTTCAATCTCAGTTCTTTACCTTGCTAGAAATTCTAGGTTTGCAAGGAGGTTCATGATAAGATTAAATTTAATAAAATTTGTTAAAAAATTTAAAATTAACAAATTATGATTTTTAAAAATTTAATTATTAAAAGATTTATTGGAGTTTTAAATGAATGGCGCTGAAAGTTTAGTGGGTACTTTATTACAAGGTAATGTTGACGTCTGTTTTACCAATCCTGGAACATCAGAAATGCATTTCGTTGCAGCTTTAGATAAATATCAAAATATGAGAAGCATCTTATGTCTTTTTGAAGGATGCGCTACTGGTGCTGCTGATGGTTACTTTAGAATGAAAAGAACACCTGCATCAACTTTACTACATTTAGGTCCAGGTTTAGCCAATGGGCTTGCAAATCTGCATAATGCAAAAAAAGCTAATTCAGGAATTGTAAATATAGTAGGCGAACATGCTCTTGATCATATAAAATTAAATGCTCCGTTAACCTCAGATATCGAAGGAATAGCAGGTCCGGTTTCCCATTGGGTAAAAACAAGTAAATCCTCAAAATATGTTGCAAAGGATGGTTCTGAGGCTATAAGGCAAGCAAATGTGAAACCTGGCCAAATTGCAACTTTAATTTTACCTGGTGATACTGCATGGAATGAAGGAAATAAAATTGAGACTACTGAGTTAAAAATGGAATCTAACATTGTTTCTTCTAAATTAGTAGACGAAGCAATCTTAGAACTTGAAAATGCCAAAAATCCTTTGATACTTGTTGGTGGAAAGGCTTTAGAAGAAAATAACCTTATTAAATTAGCCAAAATAGCCGACAAAATAGGTTGTCCAATAAAAACTGATTGGTTTAATGCTCGTTTAGATAAAGGTGCGGGGAGAATTAATTCTGTAAGAATACCATATGTGGTAGATAAAGCGGTTGAAGTTCTAAAAGACTTTGACGCCATAATAATAATAGGAGCAAGACGACCAGTTGCTTTTTTTGCATATCCAAATAAGCCTGGAGTTTTAACACAAGATACTACAAAATTTTTCGAATTAGCTTCTATATCAGATGATATCACTACAGTTGTTGAAGAATTATCAGATAAAATTGGAATAACAAATAATACTCCTAGTATTATCTCAAAATTTGATATTCCGGATATTCCTAAAGGTCCAATTAACACAATGTCATTAGGAATGGTTTTAGGTGCATTAATCCCAGAAAATGCAATCATAGTTGATGAATCTGTAACTACTGGAAGAGAATTTTTTTATCAAACTGCAGGATCACATCCTCATACGTGGTTAAATAATTGTGGTGGATCAATAGGATTTGGTATGCCTGTAGCAATTGGAGCGGCAATATCATCTCCTGATCAAAAAGTTATTTCTTTAGAAGGTGATGGAAGTGCGATGTATACAGTTCAGTCTTTATGGACTATGGCAAGAGAAAATTTAGATATAGTAGTTCTAATTTTTGCTAACCAAAGTTACAAAATTTTACAAGGTGAATTAACTAATGTAGGAGTTGATAATCCAGGAAAGTCAGCATTGGAAATGTTATCTTTAAAAGACCCAGCCTTAAATTGGGTCTCAATATCAAAAGGTATGGGAGTAGATGCTGTTCAAGTTGATAATATTGAAGATTTAGTGAAATATTTTAAACATGGGCTGAGAGAAAAAGGTCCTTTTCTAATCGAAGTTTTGATTTAAATAATTTTTAATGTAATAAAATTGAAATAAACATTTTTTATAAAGTTTAAGTTTTGAGCATTCATTTGTAAAATTGATGAATTTAAGGTAAGTTTTACTAAATGAAACTCAAAACCTCAACCCCTGAGGCTAAATTGTCTTTTGATCTTAGCACAAAAAAAATTATTAATGACCAAAACGACAGATATTTTGATAGAGAAATAAGCTGGTTGTCTTTTAACGAAAGGGTATTACTCCAAGTATATGATAAGAAAATTCCTTATGGTGAAAGACTTAGATACATAACAATTTCTTCACAAAATTTAGACGAGTTTTACATGGTCCGAGTAGCTGGTTTACATCAGCTAATCAGTCAAGGTTTCAATACAGTTCCAGAAACTGGAATGAGGGCAGATGAATTATTAAAATCAGTACTCAATGCTTCCAAAGATTTAAAAAATAAACAGCAAAAATGTTTGAAGTATTTGTTGAATGAAAAGGAAGATTGTGATGTTTCAATTTTGTTTGAAAATAAATGGACCAAAAATGAATTAGAGTGGCTTAAAGAATATTATGAACAAAATATTCTGCCTCTTCTAACTCCAACCACTTTAGATCCAGCACATCCTTTCCCTTTCATTCAAAATAAAGGCAAATGTGTATTAATGGAGATGAAAGATACAAAAAATAATAATATAAACTGTGTAGTTTTACTTCCTGATAATATAGATAGATTTATAAGATTACCTGGTGAGCATCAGAGATATGCTATGCTAGAGACTTTAGTTACAAAGTTTGTTAATTTAATTTATCCTGAATATAATTTATTAAAATCAGGCATGTTTAGAGTACTAAGAGATGCTGAAATAGAAATAGATGATGAAGCTGATGATTTAATAGGGCAATTTGAAACCGCAATTAAAGCAAGAAAAAGAGGTGGTATTGTATCTTTAACCTTTTCTCATGATTTATCTAAATCTGCTCAAAAACTGTTAACCAGGCAATTAAATATCCCTGACGATCATATATATGTTACGCAAGGATTTGTTGGGATTAATGACTTTACTGAAATAATAAATAATCTTCCCAAACAAAATTTATTCAAACCGTACAAACCTAGAATGCCTCAAAGAATATTAGATTTTAAAGGAGATTGCTTCTCGGCAATAAAAAATAAAGAAATAATTGTTCATCATCCTTACGAAAGTTTTGATGTAGTTTTAAGCCTACTTCGACAGGCAGCAATTGATAGAAATGTTTTAACAATAAGGCAAACTTTATATAGAACAACACCTGACTCACCAATAGTCGAAACTTTGGTAGCTGCTGCTGAGTCAGGTAAATCTGTTATTGCAGTTATTGAGTTAAAAGCTCGATTTGATGAAGAAAATAATGTCCAATTGGCTAGAGTATTAGAAAAAGCTGGTGCGCAAGTTGCTTACGGCCTAGTTGATTTAAAAGTACATGCAAAATTATCTTTAATAACAAGAAAAGAGGGTAAAAAATTAGTTTCTTATGCTCATTGTGGAACTGGTAATTATCATCCACATACTGCTAAAATTTATACTGACTTTTCGTTATTCACTATCGATAAAAATATTTGTGAGGATGCTAGATCAGTCTTTAATTTTCTTACCAGTCATGTTCAACCAAAACGATTAAATAAGATGATAATTTCACCCAACTCTTCTTACGATTGGTTAATTGAGAAAATTGATAATGAAATACAAAATGCTAAAGAGGGTTTTGAAAGTGGAATTTGGATTAAATGTAATGCGATTGTAGATCAAAAAATAATTGAAAAATTGTATGAAGCATCTAATGCAGGGGTAAAAATTCATTTGATGGTTAGGGGTATTTGTTGCCTACGCCCTAATGTTAAAGGAATGTCAGAAAACATTATAGTCACTGCAATTATTGGAAGATTTCTTGAACATGGAAGAATTTATGTTTTTGCAAATAAAGGAAAATTTCAGTCTGAAAGAAATTTAGTTTATATAGCATCTGCTGATATAATGCCTCGTAATTTATATCATAGAGTTGAGGCTTTTATACCTCTAGAAAACAAAACAGTCCGAGGTCAAGTCCTAGACCAAGTATTACCTGCTCTAATAAACGACACAAAAAATACTTGGCAATTAGATAAAAATGGAGAATACTCCAAAAAACAAAATAAGGACAAAACATTTTGTGCGCACACTTATTTTATGAAAAACCCAAGTTTATCAGGTCAAGGAAGCTTAGCTAAAATATAAGTATGAATGAAGTAGCTTTAAGTTTTTATAGGAAGATAAATAAAGGTAAATTAGCAATAATCGATATTGGTTCTAATTCTATTAGACTTGTTATATATCCTCAAAATGGTAAATACCCTTTTCCATTATTTAATGAAAGAATAAATTGTAAACTCGGTGAGGGTTTGTCATTTAGCAAAAATATTTCAAGTCAATCAATTTCAAAAGCTTTGTCAGCTATAAAGCGTTTTGCTTATATAATAAAAACTATGTCTGTAAAACATCAATTAATTATAGCAACTGCAGCTGTTAGAAAAGCCAAAAATGCAAAAGAATTTTTACGTCCTGCAGAAAAACTTCTTAATCATAATATTAGAGTCTTGTCTGCTAAAGAGGAGGCTGATTATGCCTCTTTAGGAGTTCTTAGCAACATAAAAGTTGATAAAGGGCTTATAGCAGATTTAGGAGGAGGAAGTTTAGAACTTATTCTTATTCAAGATGGAAAAAAGATAAAATCAACGAGTATCGATATTGGGCACTTATCTCAAATTACTAGTGAAGAAATCAGAAAAGAAATTAATAAAGTTGAATGGCTGACGAAATCCGAAGGTCTTACATTGTATGGAACAGGTGGAAGTTTTAGAGCTTTAGGATCTGCCTATATAAAGAATTATAATTATCCACTTTCATTATTGCATGGATTAAAATTCAATATCGAAAAAGGGATAATTCTTTTGGATCTAATGTCAGATGAAAACAAAGAAGTATTAGGTATACCTCCTGGTAGAATAGATACTATTTCAACTGCAGCAAATATAATAACTCACCTGATTTTATTATCAAATGTAAAAAATATTATGATTAGTGGAACAAGTATAAGGGATGGATTGATAGCAGAATTAAATAAAGAAAATAGGATCAATCCAGATAAAGTTGCTTACTATAATGTACTTGCAAAAAACCAAAGATTTAATGGCATGCAAACTAAAATAAAAAAAATATTCAGTCCTATATTTCAAAAAATTGCAGATAAAGATCTTGAAAGGGTATTTAAAATTAGTACTAATCTTTCAGATATTTCTTGGGACGAACAGCCAGATATGAGAGGTAATATTGCCGCAAACAAAATCTTATCACTACCAGTAAGAGATTTAACTCATATTGAGAGGGTATGGATGGCCAAAGTTGTTTATCACAGATATGTTGGTACTAAAGATAAACAACAAATTGATAAAAGAATAACCAATTTACTTTCAGAAAAGCAAAAAATTTCATCGTATGCTATAGGTCTAGGATTAAGATTTATATATAATTTTAGCGCAGGATTACCAAAAAATTTGGATAATATTAAATTTAAGATTAAGAAAAATAAATTAACTTGTAAAATAAAATCTGAAGCCAAAGTGCTTATGGATAAAGAAAATGAACGAAGATTTAAAAATTTTGCTAATGCCTGTAATTTAAATTATGATATTATTTTCTAATAATTCTTAATGTAATTTTTTTCATTTTTATAAAAAGGTAGAGAAAAGATGAGTTTTATATCAGCACAATTACCTGATAATGAAGAAAGAAGAGCTGAAGCAGTTGAGAGAACTGGTCTAATAGATTCCAATCAAGCAAGCCTATTTAATATTTACTGTGAATTGGCTAAAGAAATAACTGGTTATGAAGCTGTTTTATTTCAATTGTTTGATAGTAAAGAAAGATGTTATTTAGCAGAAATTCAGCCTGAACAAGAAAAAACACAAAATTTAAGTAGACGCAGACCTAAAGATGGAAGTGTTTGTGCTCATGTTTTACTAGATACTAAACCATTAGTTGCATTTGATGTTACAAAACATGAAATAACCAAAACACACAGTAATGAAAAGGGTGTAAAAAGTTACATAGGTTTTCCTATTATAGACCAAAACAATTACGCACTTGGTATGGTTTGCATGATGACTTTTTCCAAAATAATAGAGTTGTCTCAAGATAAAATTGATTTAGTAGAAAAACTAATAAAAAAAGCTGCTCACCAGATAGATGTAATGACTGATCAAAAACTATTAACTTCTGATAGATTGATAAATGCTATAGACATTTTTTATCAAGAAACAGGTTTTAGCGATATAATAATATTTAAAAATTTTATTCATGCTTGCAATAAAATGGAAATATCAAAAGATTTTGAAGAAATACTCTCTGATAATGGATTATTGAAAATTAACGACAATTTAAAGTTAGAAATTACAGAAAAAGGAAAAACAATCCAAGATAAGATGGGGTTACACACAAAGATAATGAAAAACATTAAACTTGAAGGCAAACAAGCTAATGACCTTTTAGAAATGTTAGATGAATTGTAATTAGTAGGTAGATCATGTACGCAAAAGTCTTTCAATATAAATTTCCATCAGTTACTGAAGCTAAAGTTGCAGCTTCTTTTTGTTCGGATAATCTTGGAAAAAAAATTACTAAATATCATTTTCAATCTTTGAATATAATGATCGGTAAAGAAGGTGATTTATCAATTTTTATAAAATTTAATACTATTGATAAATTAAAAAAATTTGAACAAGAGTCTAGTGAGTTTATTCAAGAACTTAAACAAACTTTTGTGTTTAAAGAAAATCAATATGCAGGTGTTTTTGTTTATAATTATGAGTCTGAAGCAACATCAGCTCAAATTAAAATGACTACTCCTGTTTAATATAATTTAATAATCTTAGTGATGATTTTATTAATTATTGAGAAAAAGGGAACTTTGCCTGACGAACATTTATCACTTTATTTATAACTCTGTAATCGTTATCAGGCTTCAAACACAAAAAACCCAAAAACCAAAGTCTTTGATGGTGATCTAAGTCATTGACTTTATTGATATAGTTGGTTGCAGGAGTAGGATTTGAACCTACGACCTTCAGGTTATTAGCCTAACGAGCTAATCAATCATTCTTATTTGTAAATGCACCAATTACCTAATCAAGATTGAAATTTAGTTAAAGGGTGGTCTGCCAATTTATTTGGCAAATCTAACTTATTAAGCTATTTTTGTATTTTTTTGTGTTGAAGTATTTTTTTCTTGAATATTGTTTATCAACGATACTAACAACTTAGTTTGTAATTTTAAAAGGTGCTTTAATGTCACAGCAAAATGGCTCTTACGGCGAGTGGATACTTAAATATAGATTTCTAGTTTTAGGTCTTATTACAGCTGTAACCTTGCTTGCTGCCGTAGGAATCCAATTTCTTTATTTTGACAATGATTACAGAGTGTTTTTTGGAAAAGAAAATCCTCAACTTAAAGCATTTGAAAAAATCCAGCAGACCTATACCAAGATAGATAACGTTAACTTTGCTGTTGATCCAATTTCAGGCAAAGCTAATGCGCCTGAGGTGTTGGCCGCTGTTGAGGAGTTGACTGACATTGCATGGCAACTTCCTTTTTCCATCCGAGTTGATAGCCTGTCAAATCATCAGCATACCGAGGTTGAAGGTGATGATCTGATTGTGCGAGATTTATATACTGATGCAATGTCAATGAACGCTAATGAACAAGCTTTGGTTGATCGTGTGAGTACGACTGAGCCGGCTCTGGCAGGAAAAATTCATGATAAGCAACATCGGGCCACATCCGTAAATGCAACCATTCAGATGCCAGGTAAAAGCGCTGACGAGGTTGCCATTGTGGCAGCCGCTGCACGCGAAATGGCTGCCGAGATCGAAGCTAAACATAATGTCAAAATTCGCTTGGGAGGTGTTATATTTCTGAATAACGCGTTTCTGGAATCATCAATGCTAGACATGGCAACATTGGTGCCGGCGATGTACTTGGTTATTTTAATTGTCGCTTATTTATTGCTTAGATCGATAATGGCAACATTTTTGGTGCTGTTTGTTGTTGTGCCAAGTATCATTGTAGCTATGGGCGCTGGTGGGTGGATGGGCATTGGCCTAACGCCTCCATCTGCCAGTGCACCAACCATTATCACCACCCTTGCGGTCGCCGACGCAATCCATTTATTGGTAAGTATGTTCAACCGGATGCGGGCAGGGCATAGTCAACGCGACAGCTTGCTTTACAGTATACGAGTTAATGGTAAACCTATTTTTCTAACTAGTCTGACAACGGCTCTGGGTTTTCTGTCGATGAATTTTTCAGATTCCCCACCGTTTCACGACCTGGGTAATATAACAGCCATAGGTGTTATGGCTGCCTGGATATTTTCAATCGTTCTATTACCTATTCTCATTAGCTTTGTTCCGCTGAAATCAAAAGCCACCTTGGCAAGGCTTGATGATAAAATGGGAAAGCTTGGTGTCTACGTCGCTTCGCGTTATAAGTCGGTTCTAACTGCCAGTGTTATTATCTCAGTTAGTATTCTGTCACTTATTCCACTCAATGAAATCAATGATGACTTTGTTAAATATTTTGACGAGTCAGTCCAGTATCGTCAAGATACCGACTGGATCAGTCGCAATCTAACTGGTGTCAATCAGGTGCAATTTAGTTTGCCTACTGGCGAACCCAATGGTATTAGCGATCCGGTCTTTATCGAAAAAGTATCTAATTTTACCGCCTGGGCGAATAATGAGCCTGTGGTAACACATGTACAATCTATTTCGGACACCTTCAAGCGTCTTAATCGTGATCTGAACGCTGGTGACCCGGCTTTTTACCAGGTGCCTGATACGCGCGAACTTGCTGCCCAATATCTACTTTTATATGAGCTATCGTTGCCATTCGGTTTGGATTTGAACAATCAACTTGATATAAGCAAATCATCAACACAGGTCATTGTTACAATAGACGATATGACCACGAATGAACTTCGTGCTTGGATTGCTCGGGCTGAAAGCTACCTTGCGGATGAGCTTGATTTTAACCTGACAGCTGTCGGACCTACTGTGATGTTTGCCTATATTTCCGAACGTAATATTCAAAGTATGTTGCTAGGAACCCTTATTGCCGTTTTTCTGATTAGTGGTGTTATTCTAATTGCCTTACGTGATGTCCGGCTTGGAATCATCAGCTTGATACCTAATTTGCTGCCTGCGGCACTCGCCTTTGGCCTTTGGGGTTTGCTTGTGGGGCAGGTCAATATGGCTGTCGCTGTTGTTGCGGGTATGGCGCTTGGCGTTGTGGTTGACGATAGTGTTCATTTTCTCAGCAAATATCAGATTGCTCGACGCGAATTAAAACTGTCTGCACATGATGCTGTCATTTCGGCTTTCAAAGGTGTTGGAACGGCACTCGTTGTTACAACTCTGATACTAACAGCTGGTTTTGCTATTCTGGCTCAATCAACCTTTGGCGTGAACAGCAATATGGCAATGTTAACAGGCATAGCCCTTGTTATAGCTTTAATTGCCGATATGACTTTGCTCCCTGCTTTGCTGATTGCCCTTGATAAGGATAAAAAAGAAACTACACCAATAATAGGTGTTAAAGAAGCACCACAAAATGCTTAAGCTCATGATGTTGTCTAAGGAGATTAAAATGAAACTCGGTACTGTAACCATGTTTGTCGCTATTGCCACTGCCGTTATGATAACAGCGGCATTTGCCTCGCCTGAAAAAGGACTAGAGATTGCGATTGAAGCCGATAGCCGCGACAAGGGGTTTGGTGATTCAACCGCACAGATAACAATGATCCTAATGGACAAATATGGGCAATCAACTGAACGTACAATCCGTAATAGAACGTTTGAGGGTTATAATGAAGGTGATAAGTCTCTTGTGATATTTGATAGTCCGGGCGATGTGCGCGGCACAGCTTTCCTTTCGCACACAAAAAAGGCTGATTCGGATGACCAATGGCTATATTTGCCAGCTCTGAAACGCGTTAAGCGTATCGCATCGTCAAATAAGGCAGGTCCTTTTATGGGTAGTGAATTTTCGTATGAAGATATCGCTAGTCAGGAAGTTGAAAAATACACCTATAATTATCTGCGTGATGAAGAGTTGAATGGTCTTGAGTGTTTTGTTGTTGAATATGATCCGGTTGATCGCAAAAGTGGCTATAAGCGCCAGATTGTTTGGATGGATAAAGCTGAGTACCGCGTTCACAAAATTGATTTCTATGACCGCAAAGACGCACTTTTGAAAACCTTGACCTATGAAGATTATAATCAATATCTAGATAAATTCTGGCGGTCTAATCGTTTGGTTATGATTAATCACCAGACAGGCAAGAAAACGGAACTCGTGTTTGCCGATTGGAAGTTTCAGACCGGTATGACCGAACGTGATTTTGAAAAATCCACATTGAAACGGACACGATGATTACGTATTATGCTCGTTGCTTTGCTATTGTCCTTTTGTTAACACAACCGGCTTTTGCTGGTAAGGTTAATGGCACGCTTTCATCACGGCTAGATTTTTATCCTGATCATGCTGATGGTACGGCGTCAGAAGGACGCTCGGTGGAAGTAAAGATTGATGCCTTTCATGATTTTGACAAAAGTCGAATTGTGGGTGAATTCATTTTCCGTGGGGATAAAAAAGATAGTGGTCGCCGGATCACTGAAGCTCGACAGGCTTATTTTCGCAGTCCCTTTGCCGGATTTGATTTTTTTGTTGGAAATCGTCAGGAATTTTGGGGTAAGGCAGAAAGTAAAAATGTTGTTGATGTTATTAATCAGTCCGATGCTGCAGCAAATGATGGTAAATCAGGTAAACTTGGGGCACCATCTATATCTGCTGAACGCTATCTAGATGTTGGTAACCTGCAGCTTTGGTATATTTCTAGTTTTCGAGAAAAAACATTTAATGATAGTGACGCGCATCCAAGTAGTGGAGTTCCAGTCAGTTCTGCACAATATGCGCGTAAGAATGGCAAGGATGCAGATGACTTTGCGGCACGCTTGTCTAGCTTTGCTGGAGATTGGGATCTAGCAGGAAGTGTTTTTTACGGTACCGCTCGTGATCCCATTTTGTCTGTCAACAGTAATGGAAGCGCATTAAACCCACATTACGCTTTACAAAAATCAATAGGATTTGAAGCTCAATATACTGGCGATGTTACATTGCTCAAATGGGAAAGCCTTCATGGCACCCAAAGCAGCTTAATTGGCGCTCATGATTTTGCGGCGGCTGTTGCGGGGATTGAATATACTTATTACGGAGCATTTGAAACAATATGGGATATTGGCTTGATTGGTGAAATTCAACATGACGACCGTCCACAGGCCGCAGCTAATCAATTTGGTGTTGCGGGTGTAAGGCTTGTATTTAATGACATTGCAGACAGTAATTTTTTATTTTTGGCATCGTTGGATCGTAAAACGGATCAGTCCTTTGCCTCTTTGGAAGCGTCGCGACGGATCAATGATGTCACCAGTGTCAAATTGACCAGCCAGTTTTATAATGCACGCACAGCCACGTCTACATTTGGGCAGCTATCGGATGATGATGCAATCACTTTAACGTTAAATATATTTTTTTAGAACAATATGTATTTTAGTAAACTTCAATCAAAAAATAACTTACTGTTTTATGTTTAATATTTTCCTTAGCCATCATTATTCACACATATAATGTATCTTTTAAACCAATTTAATAACTGAAACCAACTTATTTACAAATAATTAAATAAGCCTATATTAATATCAAGTATTTACCCAGCCAAGTTTTTGTTATTCTTTTGTGATTATGCTTCAGATGGGTGTTAATTTTATGGAAAATCTGTCCCCTAATTGAGAGGGTTGGAGATCTAAACTAATATGCTAATTTTTTCACTCATACTAATTATAATATTTGGAAATTTGGTTTATGCTTATCAATGTATTTTCCAAACACGCAAGTACATTGAGAAATATGGCTTCGGTGAAGGTAGTGCAATTATGACAAGACTTGTTGGTACTTTTGCTGCCGGCTTTTCAGTAACCCTAGCTATTGCTTTATTCACTTCTATCGAAGGTGCTTGGCTACTATTTGTCTATGGTTTTGTGCAAGCATGTATTGGCGCTGTTGTTTGCTTTCAAACTATCCATAGTTATTGGGGTTCTGTTGATGGCGTAAAGACATCTGCTGAAGGGTACGTCGCCCCTGCTATAATAGCATTTTTAAACTTAATGGTGCTTGTTACTGGTTGGGATATTCTGTTTAAAATTTGATCGCTATATCGTAATGAATTTATTTAAATACGTGATATGATAGATAAGTAATAATTAATTAGAGATATTTAAATGAATGATAGCAAAGTACCTAATTGGCTTATAAATGCATCTAATAGAATAATTGAACACATGAATGATGACCATTCTAATTCAATTGTATCAACATTAAATGCTCAACATGGCATTAAAGACAAAAATGCAAAAATGGAGAAGTTACAAGTTAAAGGATACTTTGCTTTATCAAATCAAAAATTATATTTTTTAGAATTTGAACAAGTTTGTAATTCTGCTGAAGAATATAAGGCAGAACTTATTAAGCATGCTAAGAAGTATAAACAATATGAATTATGATCATTAAAATGGAATAAACCTGACGACTGGTTGGCACGATGGTTGGCATGGTGAAACCCTTATCAGGCTTAAAACGCAAAAAAACCCCAAAAACCGAAGTTCTTGATGTGCGTATAAGTTATTGATTTTATTGAATAAGTTGGTTGCGGGAGTAGGATTTGAACCTACGACCTTCAGGTTATGAGCCTGACTCTTTTCCGCAGAGATCTGCCATTATTTAAACATTGTTGGTATAGTGGTTGGTACGGTTTTTCTAACTTTATTCTGGTTGGTACAGTGGTTGGTACAGATTGACATTTTTTAAGTTTTTTAAGTTGTTGAACTTACTAAAAAAGAGATAAAAGTGGTAAGTTTTATTAAAAGTAATAACGTGTTCCATGCATAAGTAAGAGAGGAATATGTTGGATCAGTATCTAAATTATTTAAAATCAAATGGTGGTAACTCTTTTATACTTTTTTTTAGAGCCTCTCCCCAACTATTTGATATTTTTTCAAAATAAGGATCATTCTTTTCAAATCTTATTTGATTATTCAATTCAAGATCATCTTTTTTTAAGGTACAGACATCTATTGGCATGCCTACTGAAACATTAGCCTTCATAGTACTATCAAATGAAACTAAAAGTAGTTTTATTGCATCACCGAAGTTTGAGTCTTTTTCTAGTGCTCTAACAATAATTGGTTTGCCATATTTTGTTTCTCCAATTTGAAAAAAAGATTGATCTTCAGATGCTTCTATAAAGTTACCCTCAGGATATATTAAAAATAACCTATGTTCTTGACCTGCAATTTGACCACCTAAAATTAATGTGGAGGAATATGGATTTTCACCTACTTGACCATCAAAAGAGTATTCATTAGATATATTTCTTAAAATTTTTCCAACAATTCTTGCAACTTGAAACATTGATTTAGTTTTAAGAATATTATCGTTATCATTATTGGGATTATCTATAGCTTCATTTATGAGATTGATAGTAGCCTGGGATGTGGCTAAATTTCCGGAAGTTAATAAAACTACACTTCTTTCGTTTTTATTCGACCAAAAAAACATTTTTTTATTTGTATTAACATTATCAATTCCCGCGTTAGTTAAAGTATCTGACATGAATACTAAACCTTGATTTAATTTTAATCCTACACAATAAGTCATTATGCACCTTGATTATTGATTTAAAATATCAATTGATAATTCTAAATTTTGATTTTCAATAAAATATCCATTTATAACACCTTTTACAGGTACTACATCATTATAATCGAAACCTTTTGCTATTTCTACATATCTGTCATCTGGAGAAATACCATTAGATATATCAAAACCTATCCAACCAAGATTTTCTATAAATACTTCAGCCCAAGCATGCATGGAAAGATTATGAGTATCTTGTATGGGTTTAAATAATCCACTAACATATCTACAAGGCAGATTATTCATTCGGACTATAGATAAAAATATATGAGTGTGATCCTGACAAACACCAAACTCTTTTTTAAATGCATTTTCAGCTGTCGTTTTATAATCTGTTTTTCCTTTTTTATATTTAATTTTAGACTTTATTTTAAATGAGAGTTCATGAAGACTTCCTATCAAATCCTCGAAATTCAAAATGTTTTCTTTGTAAAACTTTGATAGATATTCACCAGGTTTCGTAAGGTAAGTTTTATCAATGTAACACCAAAGTGGAAGATCTTTTTTTGAGATTTCTTTTAATCCAAAGTTAGACTTTGTTTCAACCTTACCAAAAATATTATATTCAATTTTTTTAGAGTTATTGTGTATACTAACCAAATCTATTAGATTACCAAATTGATCAATAGAATTAAGTTCCTTACTTCCACCCTCAATATTAATTTTCCAATCTAAAATTTTTTGACTTTCATTACTTTGAGGGGTTAAAAGTAGCTTATTAAACCCAAAATTAATCGTTCCATCAATTTCATATATAATTTTTTGTGTTATTTTTAAAATCATACTATTACTGGAAATTAAATTCTTCCTCTATATTTGCAGCTAATGTCATATTTAATTTAAATAGACTATCCAAAAATGAATGATTATTAAAATTTCTACTTTTTTGTTTAATTTTTTTTTGAATACTTAGAGCGTTTTGGTAACTTTTATTTTTTGGAAAGTTTTTTTTATGTATTGACCTTAAATTTTTAATAGTTTCGTTAACACAAAACATTAGTGATTTAGGCATATCTTTATCTGATATTAAAAAATAAGAGACTTTATTAGCTTTAATTTCATTTTGATTTTTCCACATAAATGATCTGTATGAAGAAATACTTCTCAAAATCATCTCTAATTGAAAATTATCGTAACCTTCAAATCTAATTTTTTTTTCGTCTAATAGAAGATAATATCTTGTATTCAAAATTCTTACAGTATTATCAAATCTCTCAATAAATGTTCCTAAATAGCAGAAATTTAAAATTTCATTTTTCAACATGCTTCTTTCTAAAAAGCCAAAAATCAGAGCAATTTTTTCTCTTGTATTTTTTATGATTGTTTGAATTTTACTTTCATTTATTTTTTTATTGAGTTCTTCATTTAAATATAACCAACAAGTGTTTATGGCCTCCCAAACCTCCGATGTAATTGATACTCTTGATCTTCTTGCATTTTCTCTAGCTTTATCAAAAAGTATTAAAATATTATTAAAATTCTTAGGATCTTTTAACATGAAGTTAATTATATTAAGACTATCTAAGGAGTTATTTTTCTTTAAAAAATGATGTCTTATAGAATTAGTCCTTAAAATTGCATCCCATTCATTATTCAAATTACTAGACGATAAAAGGTACAATTGGAAACCACTCTCAATCATACACAATGTATTTTCAACTCTCTCAATATATCTAAACATCCAAAATAAAGAGTCGGCTGTACTTCCTAGCATTATGAACTCAATATCCAAGTATCTTTAGTACCACCACCTTGACTAGAGTTAACAACAAGAGAACCTTTTTTTAAAGCAACTCTGGTAAGGCCACCACTTATAACTGTAACCTTTTCTTGTGCTAATAATGCAAAACACCTAAGGTCCACATGTCTTGGAGTTAGACCTTTTTTTGTATAAATAGGACATGTAGATAGAGATAAAGTTGGTTGAGCAATATAACTGTAAGGATTTTTTTTAATTTTATTTTTAAATTTTGATATTTCAGTTTTGCTTGCTAGTGGCCCTACTAGCATCCCATAACCACCTGAGCCGTGAACTTCTTTAACGACTAATTTATTCAAATTGTCTAATACATATTTCAATTCATCTTTTATACGGCACTTGAATGTTTTTACATTTTTTAAAATTGGTTTTTGACCCAAATAAAATTTAATTATGTCAGGAATATACGAATAAATTGATTTATCATCTGAAATTCCTGTACCAGGAGCATTTGCGATTGTAACGTTTTTATTTCTGTATACCTCCATTAGACCTGGAACACCTAAAAAACTATCTTCTTTAAATGTTAATGGATCTAAAAAGATATCATCTATTCTTCTATAAATTACATCTACTCTTTTCCAACCATTTATGGTTTTCATGTTTAAATATTTATTAATTACACGAAGATCCTTTCCTTCTACTAATTCAACACCAAGCTTATCTGCTAAAAAAGCATGTTCAAAAAACGCAGAATTATATATACCAGGAGTTAGCAAAACTATGTTTGGGTTTATTTTTGATTTTTTTGGTGAGGACTTCTTTAAAATTTCAGATAAGTATTTGGCATAGTTTCTATTTTCAGATACTTTATATCTTGAAATTAGCTCAGGAAATAATTTTATCATGGTATCTCTATTCTCTATCATATAAGAAGCTCCAGACGGGACTCTAACATTATCCTCTAGTACATAAAAATTATCTGAATTTGTTTTAATTAAATCTATGCCAGAGATATGATTGTATGTTTTGTTTGGAGGAGTAAATCCTATAATCTGCTTCAAAAAAGCAGTATTATTTTGAATTAGATCAACAGGTATCACACCATGTTTTATTATCTCTTGTTGGCCATAAATATCAGTGAGAAAAAAATTAATAGCCAAAACTCTTTGTGTTATCCCTCTAACCAATTTATCCCATTCCTTGGAGTTGATTATTCTTGGGATTATATCAAACGGTATTAGATTCTCTTTTTTGTCACTAGAATAAACTTTAAATGATACACCTGTATTTTCAAAAAATTTCATTGCATCAGAATTTATTTTTGTTAATTCATCATTATCCTGGTTTTTATACCAACTGATAAACTTTTTGTAATTGGTCCTTACAGAGTTTTCATTTATAAAAGCCTCGTCATATGTTTTTGTAAAATAAGTCATACTTAGTTTCCTAATAATACAATTTAAGTAGAATAATCCTTAAAAAACCTACATCAAGATTATTTACGGAGTAATTATAAATTATTAAATTAAAGACCTAAAATGCCTAAAAAGTTGTCTTTTAAAATGAAAAATTAAAATTTTAAATTTTAAAATCACCGCAGGTTAGTATAGTTTTTTCACTTTCTTCTGATTGGTAAGATGGTTGGTATAGCCAAACCCTTATCAGGCTTAAAACGCAAAAAAACCCCAAAAACAATGTTTTTGAGGATCTTGTAACTTATCGATTTTATTGAATAATTGGTTGCGGGGGTAGGATTTGAACCTACGACCTTCACGTTATGAGCCTGACATTTTTGCCCCATTTTTGCCTGTATATATAGGTTTTTGTTTGCAGTTAGCCACATAGTTAGACACTTATAATCAATTTTGATCACAGTATTTAACCTGTCATTTTTAATCAAATTTCACTAATGAAATGTAAAGTTAATTTAATATAAATGTAAAATTTATTTAATGATTAGTTATTAATGTAATTTATTTTATGAGGTAAAAACATGAATTTTGAAACTATAAAAGGGGCTTTCATAAAACATTATGAAGGTGACTTACAACCATTTATTGAACTTTTTTCAAAAGATTTACACTGTGAGTCCATACATAAATCAAGTATGGGAAATAAAGTTAAAAATTACGATGAATTTGTAAATATGATTAACGACGTAAAATGGGCTAGTGAACCTGTAATACAATGCATATTGGAAACACCCAATACTGTTGTAAAGACTGTTGATGGAATTGATCCTAATTTTACATATCTTGAAATTGATCACATTCAAGATGGTAAAATAGTCAAACATATTTATGGGAAAGTTCCAAAATAAATCATTGAATTATAAAATAACTAAAAATCCTTTTATAAAATTAAAAAATGAGATTATTGAACTTCCAATTTTGATTAGAAAGATTAAAACTATGAAAACAAAAATATCCGTAATTAGATTCAAACCTAAACCTGATTGTTTTGACGAATTTTTAAAAAATGTAAAAGAACGTTCGAAAGAAAGGGCATTGTCAACACCGCCTACTCATTATTTAATGACTACACCTGATGAAGTGGTAGCAATTGTTTTAAGAACAGAAACTGAGTTATCTGAAAGCTCAACCAGAGGTGTTAATTGGTTAGATACTCAAAGACATCTTCTTTTAGAGTATAACGAAGAAGATAGACATTCCATTCCCTTGACTGGGAATTTAGTCGAATACTAGTTTTTGACGATAGTTGCAGTTGCATATGCAGCAAATAAAATTGAAAAGCCTAAATAAGGCATAATATTTACAAAATTAGCTAAAAGAAATTCCAAGTTTTTGCCTGTAAGGTCTTTTAATACCCAAATACATACAACCAAGATTAAAAAATTTAAAATCCAAATTTTTTGTTTTCTTAACTCTAAAATTAATTTATTTCTAATAATATAATTAATTAAGGCCATTAAATTTTTTCTTGAAAATTGTTAGGTCAGGAATTTAAAATTATTCCTGACCAAATAAAATAGGATAAAATTTAATAATCTAATTATTAATTTCATAGAGACCAATTGTACCTGTCATTTCATATGCAACAGCAAGTAGAGGCTTCCCAGTAGGACTATCACTTGACGAGATAAATTCCAATCCCTCGGGAGAATTGTGATTTTCATTAGGCATTATATAACTCACCATATGTGGGTCAGATGGAAGCGTGATGTCATATGCAAAGATAGCGTTATTTCTCTCCATCCCTATGAATGCGTACGTTCTTCCATTAATCTTACCTATTGCAAGAGCCTCAGGCTCTGGACCTTTGTCATCTGAACGATCATCAATTTTGGTAGGACCATTAGCATTAAACATTTCTGGAGAACGCTTAGAAATTATGTTTTCGAATGCGTTTCCACTGTCAAAAACTAGAGTCCCATCATCTTTCCAAATGGAAAATGATCTTCCGCCATAGGCATATATTATATCATGATCTCCATCGCCGTCCGTGTCACCAAGTGTTTTTGTGGTTTTTAAGCGTCCAAGGTTTTCTTTCTTTTGTAACTCATTAGCATTTGGAAACATTGTTTTATCAAGTTTTAATTTGCCAACGCGAGTTTCTTCAGAAAAACCGTCATAGTCTTTAGCGTCACCTTCATTTGCAGTAACTAAATATGTACTACCTTTTGTCTCGTAGGATACGATTGCATCTGGTTGATACATCATTAAAACTGGCCACCGTTTCATATTTATTCCACCATCCTTATTTGAAACATCATGGGAAGTTCTAGATACGTTTTTGAAGCCAAGTCCACTCACATTAATAACCTTTGCAGAGGCTATATCAATTGTAGCTATGGCATTGTTTTCTTGAAGAGTTGCATAAGCCTTTTTACCGTCTGGAGCAAATGTTATATATTCTGGTTCAGCATCTTCTGCAAAACTTGAATCTGGTTTAACAATTCTTGCACCTGCTGGCATTTTAATATTTTTAAGCGTTATCTGCTTTACATTTGCATTTTGTACACCGCTAGACAGATCTATAAGTGTAAAACTACCTTCTGGATCAATTTTGTAATCATCAGAGGGTTCACCTTCATTAGCAGTTAATAAATATCTACCATCAGGTGAGAATGCAATATTATCAGGCAAAGCTCCAGTTTTATACTCTGCCAGTTTTTCCCCATTACTATTGAATATTTGAACATTGCCTGGGACATCTGCTTTTTTTTCTTTTATCGACGCTGCAATTAAATCTCTGTGAACTGCTACTGCTGTAACATTACCACCTGACAAATCAAAAGGTGCTATTTTTTTTAAATTGAAAGGATCACTTATTGAAATTCTTTCTATAGTGCCAGTCTCAGAAGCTGTGACTAAAAGACTTCTAGATTGGGAGTGATAGCGTATCATTTCTGCGTAACCCTCACCTTTTCCAATTTGAAAGGATGATATTTGATTAATTTCCATGGCTTTTGTAGAAATTGAACTTGTAAGTATAATAACTGAAGAAGTTACTAAAATTTTTAACATATTTTTATTAAACATAAATCTCTCCTTTTTTTAGTAAGAATACTCTTAACTTTTTTACTGAATTGTTAATTTAAAATTACAATTTAATGAAGTTTACATTGGCTAATATTACGCTGTAGTATATTCAGTAATTTTAAGTCTATTTAAAATATTTTTCTTTAAATTTTAAAGCAACAGAAACTAGTAATATTAGTATAGGCACTTCAACAAGAGGACCAATAACAGTTGCGAAAGCCTCTTTTGATGCAAGGCCAAAAGTGGCAATTGAAACTGCAATAGCTAATTCAAAATTATTTGAAGCTGCTGTGAATGATAAAGAAGTAGCCGTTGGATAATTAATATTAGCAAACCTACTGATACTAAAACTAATAAAAAACATAATTAGAAAATATATGACTAGAGGAATTGATATTGTTAAAACATCCAAAGGCAGTTTCAAAATTTCATTTCCTTTTAGAGTAAACATAATAATAATTGTAAATAACAGCGCAATTAAAGTAATAGGACTTATTCTAGGAAGAAAATTGTTCTCGTACCATTCTTCACCATATCTTTTAACTAATAATGATCTTGTCACAAAACCTGCTAAAAATGGAATACCAAGATAAATTAGAACAATTTTGGAGATGTATAATATTGAGATATCAATAATTTGTCCACTATATCCAAAAAATTCCGGCAAAATTTTTAAAAAAAACCACGCATAAGGCGCAAAGAAGATAATTTGAAAAATTGAATTAAAGGCAACTAATCCTGCTACATATTCTGAACTTCCTCTAGCCAACTCATTCCAAACAAGAACCATTGCTATACATCTAGCTAGACCAATTAGTATGACACCAGTCATATATTCAGGCTTATCAGAAAGAAAAATAAGAGCTAAAAAAAACATTAATGCAGGGCCTATTATCCAATTTTGAAATAAAGATAAAGCTAAAACTTTCCTATCTTTAAAAACTTCAATTATTTTTTCATATTTTACTTTTGCTAGAGGTGGATACATCATTAAAATAAGCCCTATTGCAATAGGAATATTTGTATTACTGTAAGTTATTGAATCAAGAAATTTAGGCATATTTAAAAAAACATTACCAATAACTATACCTATAATCATTGCAAGAAATATCCATAGAGTTAGGTATTTATCTAAAAATGATAGATTTAATTTTTTATGTTTTGGATACATCTTTTATTTAAGCAACTTCTCGACCACTTGCCCATACTTTTCTAATGATTGGTAAATCCTTTTTAATACTTAATCTAACCAAATCTGCTTTTAAACCTTCTTTAATCATCCCTCTATCATTTAAGCCTGTAACTTTACAGGGGTTAGCAGTTACTGCAGCGATACTTTTGGGTAAATTATTAGATTTTATGCCCCACATTACGGCTGCCATCATCAATGATGAAGGCACATAATCAGAACTTAAAATATCTAGAAGGTTTTTATCAATAAGTGATTGAGCTGAAACATTACCTGAATGAGATCCTCCTCTTACTAAATTTGGTGCTCCCATTATTATTTTTATGTTACTGCTTTTACACTTTGTTGCTGCTTCAAGAGTGGTTGGAAACTCAGCTAAATTTATACCTTGTGAACAACTCTCTTCCACATCAGAAATTGTAGTATCATCATGACTGGCCAATACTGCATTTAATCTTTTACTAAATTTTATTGTTTCATTTTTATGTTTTTTACCAAACATTTTTTGAAGATCTTTTAAGTATGAAAAGTGTTGTTGAATTTGTGATTCCGAAAGACCAAATTTTCCGGATAAATAAACTTTGAATTGTGAAACATCACGAAACTGTCTTTGGCCTGGTGTGTGATCCATAAGACTAACTATTTTTACCTTATCCTGATCGTTGAATTCTTCTAACTCCTGAATTAAATTTTCTGAACATATTTCAGCTCTTAGATGAATAAAATGATCAATTTTAAATGATTTGTCTTTTGATAAGTTATTGATAGAGGTGGCTGTTTCTCTTGCATATTTGTCATATCTATGCACACCATCTCTGTTAATAGATCCTACTCTTAAAGCATCGAAAACAGTTGTAATACCTGCAGATGCTAATTCTCCATCGTGAGCTGTAAGAGCATTATTTATAGGCCAATTTACACCAGGTCTTGGTTTGAGATGCCTTTCTAAATTATCTGTGTGTAGTTCAACTAAACCTGGGATTAAATAATCTTCATTGCAATCTATAGATCTAGGTATAGAGCTTTTTCCTTTATTGACCCTTTTAATAAACCCGTCTGTTAATTGAATATTTCCCAAAAAGACTTCGTCTTCAGTTACAATATTAACATTATTTAAAATGACATCAGACAATATGAATTCCTTAATTATCCATATTTATGACTCTAATATTACAGTTTTTTTAAAAGTTAAAATATATTAATTAAATTGAAACAAAACTATAATATATAAATCTCATGGAAGAAAATTATAAAAGATATGCAATATATTATGCACCGTTAGAAAATTCAGAACTAGATGTGTTTGGTAAATGTTGGTTAGGATGGGATCCTTATAGAGGTTTAGAAACTACTAAGTCAGATCTTTCAAGTCTACCCAATTTACAGAAATTTTCTAGATTTGTACTTGCACCAAAACAATATGGATTTCATGGCACAATAAAAGCTCCATTTAGATTAAAGGATGGGTATACCTATAATGATCTTGAAAATAAAGTTTGTGAAATATCAAAACAAATACATAGTTTTCATTTAGACGAACTAATTATTAAAAAATTAGGTAATTTCATTGCATTAATTCCTACTAACAATCTCAAAGTAAATGAAGTATCTAATAAATTTGTAGAGGGATTAGATTATTTAAGAGATGAGCTTTTTGAAGATGAATTAAAAAAAAGAAATCCTGAAAAATTAACCCCAAATCAAAAAAAAATGCTCTATAAGTGGGGTTATCCTTACGTATTTAATGAATTCAAATTTCACTTAACACTTACCAGTAAATTAAATATTGAGGAAATTGATGGTGTGTTTAAATCTCTTCAAAACATTTTAAAACAAGTTAATTTAAGTAAGACAAACTTTAATAATATTTGTATTTTTGGACAAAAGAGTGATGAAAAATTTTATTTTATTAAAAGATTTAAATTTAATAATTTAAAGCATTAATTAAGTTATTTACGCCAGTTTCTAAATCAATGTCATTTTTAACATAGATTGTATCCGAAGGTAATTTTCCAACTTCTCTATTAAGTCTTTTTTTAATATCATCCTTACTTTCTCTATTTCTTGATATAAGACGACTTTCAATAGCTTTTTTGGAGGCAATAATGCAAATAATCTTTGCATCAGGATAACTTTCCCTAATTTGCTTCAAAGCGAGTCTTGATCCATTAAAAATTACATTAACACCTTTTTTCAATTCATCTTCAATATCTTTTGGAATACCATATGATAAGGAATGTGCTTGCCAGCTTATTGCAAAAAAACCATCTTTAACCTTATTTTGAAAATCAGTATTTGATATAGAGATATGGTCTTCATTATTTTTATCAAGGGTTCTGGTAATATACCTTTTTACAAAGTAAAAATTTTCTAGCTTAGCTTTTATTTCATTTAATAAAGTATCTTTACCTACCCCAGAAGCTCCTACAATCACAAATAAATTGCCATTAGTTTTTTTCATTAATTCATAAATTTTCTAAATTGACTTCTCTGGTAGCAACTTTGTTTCTAGCTGTTTCATCATGAAATATTCCAATTATAGCTGAACCATTTATTTTAGCTTTTTCTATTAAATCTAATACAACATTTTTATTATTTTGGTCCAGACTTGCGGTTGGTTCATCTAAAAGTAAATACGGATAATTATGAATAAAACCCCTAGCAATATTTACTCTTTGTTGTTCACCTCCTGAGAAAGTTAAGGGAGACAAGTTCCACAAATTTTTTGGAATATTAAGTCTTTCTAATATTTCTTGGGCTTTTTTTAATGCAATTTTTTTTTCACATCCAATCTCAAGCAAGGGTTCTATTACAACTTCTATTGTTGGCACTCTAGGTACAACTCTCAAAAATTGACTAACATACCCCAATTTATTCTTTCTTAGTTTTAAAATATCTCTAGGTGATGATTTTCTAATATTAATATCTGAAATAAGAACATCACCTTTACTTATTACATAACTTCCATAGATTAATTTTAATAAAGTAGATTTACCTGTGCCAGAGTTACCAGTAAGTGCAACAATCTCACCTTTATTAACTCTGAAGTTTATATTTTTAAACACATTTATGTTTGTATCGTTTTGATTATAAAGTTGGAATGATTTGTTTAAATTTTTAATTTGTATCATTTTACACCTGTAATACTGAACTAACTAATAATTGCGAGTATTTATGCTGTGGATCATCTAAAACCTGATCACACAAACCAGCTTCTATTACATTTCCATTTTGCATTACAATTATACGATCAGCTAAAAGTCTAACTACTGCAAGATCGTGTGTAACTATTACTGCAGCAATGCCAAGTTCTCTTACAAGGTTTCTTAATAAATCCAAGATTTTAGCTTGTACAGATACATCCAAACCTCCAGTAGGTTCATCCATAAAAATCAATCTTGGTCTAGTTACAAGATTTCTTGCAATTTGAAGTCTTTGTTGCATTCCTCCAGAAAAAGTACTTGGCTTATCATCAATTCTGCTAACATCAATTTCAACTTTTTCTAGCCAATTTGCAGCAATTTCTCTAATTTCACCATAATTTCTATGACCAATGGCCATTAATCTTTCACCAATATTTCCTCCTGCGCTTATATTCATTCTGAGACCATCACGAGGATTTTGATGCACAAATGCTAGATCAGATCTTTGAATTAAACGAAGTTTTGGTTCCGAAATTTTTGTAAAATTGAGGATTGTTTTTGATTTGTCGTTTAAGAAAATATCTCCTTCATCAACTTCTAAATTTCCATGAATACAGTTTAATAATGTAGATTTCCCAGAACCTGACTCGCCAACAATTCCAAGGACCTCTCCAGGATTAATATCTAAAGATACATTTTTGCAACCTATATTTTGGCCATAGTATTTAGAAATATTAGAGGCTTTAAATAAGAAATCTTGATTCATAATTGATCTTCTTTTTTTGAATTTAATTTGGTTTGTTCTTTGCAATAATCTGTGTCTGAACATATGTATGATCGTTTACCGTCATCTGAAACAATAATTTCATCTAAATAACTATTACTGGATCCGCATATTGAACATTTGAAATTAGCTTTCATAGCTTCAAAAGGATAGTCTTCAAAATCAAGACTTTTAACATTTGTGTAAGGTGGAATAGCATAAATTCTTTGTTCTCTTCCAGCGCCAAAAAGTTGAATAGCTGGACTATTATTCATTTTGGGATTATCAAATTTTGGAATAGGAGAAGGGTCAGTAACATAATTTCCATTTGTTTTTACTGGATAAGCATATGCTGTCTCAATGTGGCCGTGTTTTGCAATATCTTCATAAAGTTTTACATACATTAATCCATATTCAGAAAGAGCATGCATTTTTCTAGTTTCTACCTCCCTTGGTTCTAAGAATCTAAGAGGTTCTGGAATTGGAACTTGATATACTAATATTTGTTTTTCTTTTAATTTTGTTTCAGGAATTCTGTGTCTGGTCTGTATAAGAGATGCATCTGAAGTTTTTTCAGTCACAGCTACATTTGCAGTTTTTTGAAAAAATTTTCTTATTGATACAGCATTTGTAGTATCGTCGGCGCCTTGATCAATTACCTTTAAAACATCTTTGGGTATTAAACACGCAGATGTTACCTGAATTCCACCAGTACCCCAACCATATGGCATTGGCATTTCTCTTGAGGAAAAAGGTACTTGATAGCCAGGTATGCATAATGCTTTCAGAAGAGCTCGTCTTATCATTCTTTTTGTATTTTCATCTAAGTAAGCAAAATTATAAATTTGAATATCTAAATTTTCATTTTTACTCATTTCATTCATTTTATTACCTTTTCATATTAACTTTGGCGTCAGCTCTAATTTTTCTAATGAGCTCTAGTTCAGATTGAAAATCAACATAGTGTGGTAGTTTTATGTGCTCTAAAAAACCAGTCGCTTGAATGTTGTCACAATGTGATATAACAAATTCTTCGTCTTGTGCTGGTGCGCCAGAATAATCTTCACCTAATTCTTTCCATCTTAAAGCTCTATCGATCAAAGCCATTGCTAAAGCTTTTCTTTCAGTCTGTCCGAATACTAAACCATAACCTCTTGTAAATTGTGGAGGTTCAATTTTGGATCCTTGAAATTGATTTACCGTTTCACATTCAGTTAAAATGATCTCAGCAACATTAATTTCAAAACCTAATTCTGGAATATAAAGCTCAATGTCAACAATGCCAATTCTTAGTTCCCCTACAAATGCATGATTTCTTGCATATCCTCTTTGAGTAGAATATGCGAGACCAAGTAAAAAACCCTCATCTCCTCTTGATAATGCTTGTAACCTTGCCGAACGAGATGTTGGATAGCTAATAGGTTCTCGTGTTATATCGATAGGATCAAGATTGTTATCTTTTTCGTCTTGCATTAAATCTTCTTGATTTAAAAAACTTAAAACGTGAGGCATTTTGTTGTCATTATATTTTTTTGTTGGGCTAATAGGTACTTCATTTTCAGCTAGTAATTTAAAGTCCAAAAGCCTATGCGTGTAATCAAAAGTAGGGCCTAATTTTTGTCCACCTGGTATATCTTTAAAAGTTGCTGAAATCCTTCTAAGGCATGTCATATTTGCTGTATTAACTGGTTTGCTGTAACTAAATCTTGTAAGAGTTGTTCTGTAAGCTCTTAACAAAAATATAGCTTCTATTAAATCACCCCTAGACTGTTTTATAGCTAATGCAGCAAGGTCTTTATCATAAAGAGAACCCTCAGACATTACTCTGTCAACGCCAAGTGTGAGTTGTTCTGATATTTGATCAAGGGAAATATTTGGGATGGATGTGTCACCTCTTCTTATTTCTGACATCCAAGAATGTGCATTATCAATTGCTACTTCTCCACCTTTTACAGCTACATACATCTAATACTCCGAATTTATGACATTGATTTTTGTTGAACGAGGAATTGACAATATTTCTAAGTCATTAGTGAAATAGAAATCTAAACCTAAAGGATAAAGATTATTATTTTCGATAAATAATTCAGGATTAGGTAAATCAATATGTAATTTATTTTTTATTCCTGGACCATCAATGCTGCATTTTACTTTTTTATATTTTGTTTCTTCAATTATTAAAGTTGCAGATCTTTCTGGATACTCAGGTACTCCTATTTTGAATTCATTTAATGGCAATAAAGATTTCCATGTACCAATTACAAAATCAGCATTCTTTTTGTTACTAATAATAGCACCAGTATTAAAAATTAACCAATTCCTTACTTCTTCTGTATTATAATCTTTTGAGAGGTAAACATTACTTTCATTATCACATAATGTAATTAATATTGTAGCTGCTGCATTTGACAATACACTTGGTTTGTTAAGTTTATTTATCTGAAAAGTTCTACCTGGATATGATGTTGCATTTACTAATGATCTAAAAGCAATAGAACTATTTATAGAATTTTCAGAAAAAGGATAATGTTCCATTAATCGCTTTCTCCTCTTACAAGAGTAAAAAAATCAACTTTTGTAGCTTCAGCTTTTGAGAGAATTTTGTCTTTATTATCTTTTTTAATTTTTTCTAAAGGAATAATAATATTTTTATTTATTTCTTTAGACATTTTAGTTTGCATAAGAGCATCACATAATGCGCTTATTTCAGCTTTTTTCTTACTTCTTCCTTGAACATAACTATGACCTATTGTTCCACAATTCAATTTTAAGGAACATCTAGTTATAGTAACTTCACCAATATTAAATTTATCTCCAGTTACACCCATTCTTCCTTGAGCCATTATGCTTCCAATTTCAGGTGTTCTTAACCATACATAATTGACTTTTATTTTTTTTTGTTCCCAGAGATTTAACAAATCACTTTGGTTAGATGTTGCTAACAAACTCATCCAAGATTTTCTTTTTTCAATCATTTAGATTACTTCTTTACTATACAACTATACAACTTATAATTATAAAATATTAATTACACAATTATATTTTTATTAAGTTTTTATTACATGAATTCTAAACTCATTTATTATCAAATTTATGAAGCATTAAAAAAAGATGTGGCGGATAACATATACAATTCAGGTGATAAACTACCTTCTGAAAATCATCTTTCAAAAAGATTTGGAGTAAATAGACACACGATTAGAAGAGCTTTGCAAATATTAAAAAATGAAGGAATTTTGTTTTCTAAAAGAGGTTCTGGTGTAATAGTTCAAGCTTCTAAGTTAAACTATAAACTTGGAAAAAGAGTAAGATTTTCACAGAATATTACTCATGAAAACAATATTCCTAAAACAACAATTATTAGATCAGAGTATAGAAAAGCATCAAAGATAGAAGCTGATAATTTAAAAATAAATTCAAAAGATGGGATTCTTTTAATAGAAACAACTGGTAAAATTAATAATATTCCAACTATTATAACTAAAAGAATAATTCCAAATAAAAGGTTTCCCAGTTTTCTAGAAATATTTCAAAAAGAATTATCTGTCACACACACACTAAAGTTATTGGGTGTAAATGATTTTGTTAGGTCAAACACTAATATAATCGCAGAGCAAGCTGATAGTATTCAAGCAAATTTACTTGATTGTAAAATTAATAGCCCACTTCTTAAAACAACATATGTGAATCAAGATTTAAATTGTATCCCAATAGAGTTCAGTCAGACATGGTTTGTTGGCGAAAGAATTCAATTAACATTAGAAGATTAAACTTTTGATATTTGTAATATAAAATTAATAAAATTAAGATAACTAAAATATATGAATCAAATACAATCAAATCAATTTTCAGGATATATTTTACAGGGCAGTAAATTTTTGCATCATAATAAAATGCAATCGGGAACCATAACTATTGAAGATAAATTTTTAACTTCAATTGAAGTTAATAAAACTAATCAATACCCAAAAAAAAATTATCCAGTTATAGATTTGACGGGTTTTTGGGTATTACCTGGAATAATAGACTTACATGGAGATGGATTTGAAAGGCAGTTATTTCCAAGGCCAGGCGTAAGTTTTGATATGAATGATACTCTTAAAATTGTTGACAAAGAACTTTCCATTAATGGCATTACTACAGCTTACCTAGCATGTAGCTATAGCTGGGAAGGTAGAATAAGAAGCCCTGAGTACGCTAAAATATTTTTAGAAAATCTCAATAAATACAGACCTTCTATGATAACGAATATAAATGTTCAGGTAAGATACGAAACTCATCTTGTAGAAAAAGTTCAAGAACTTATTGATTTAATTACAGAATACAAACTTAATTATGTGGTATTCAACAACCATATACCTGATGCCATAGAAAAAATTCAAAACAAACCATCAGCATTTGCAACATGGGCTAATAAAATGTCTATGGAAAAAAGCGAACTTGCAAATATTGTGAATTATCGATTAACAAAAGAAAATGAAGTAAGTGATAGTTTAAAAACATTAAGCAATTTTATGAAATCTAATAATATTAAATTTGGTTCGCATGATGATGAAAGCAAAAAGGATAGAAAATGGTTTAGAAGTTTTGGTGCTAATATTTGTGAATTTCCAACAAGTATTTTGGCTGCTAAAGAAGCATACTTTAATAATGAAAATGTAATAATGGGTGCGCCTAATTTAGTTAGAGGTGGTTCACATAATGGAAATGTATCTACATTAGAATTATTAAAACTAGGATACTGTAGTATTCTAGTATCAGATTATTATTATCCATCACTACTCCAGTCAATTTGGTATTTGCTAGATCATAAGATTTGTTCTATTGAAAATGCATGGGCATTAATATCAGAAAATCCCGCGAAGGCCCTAAATATTGACAAAAGAGGAACTATAAAAGTAGAAAATTACGCAGATTTAGTAATTATAAACCCAAAAACTAGAGAGATAGAAGCAACAATATGTAATGGAAAGATTGCAAGTGTTTGTAAAAGCGTTGCTGACAGATTTATTAAATCATCTAATGCAGTATCCTAATCTATATATGTTTTGATATAAAATCCTCAACACATAAAGTTCTAAAGTCGTTTAAGGAAGATCCTATTTTCTCATGAGACCAATTCCACCATTGAATTTCAGATAATTGAATTGAAACTTTTTCTGAAAATCTTCTTCTTATAATCTTAGCAGGATTTCCTACTACAATAGTATAACTTTCTACATCTTTGGTAACAACGGAACCAGCTCCAATTATAGCACCATCTCCAACTGTAATGTCAGGTTTAACAATAGCAGCATGTCCTATCCATGTATCATTGCCAATTATAGTTTTTCTGGAATATCGATTTTTAAAAAAATCTTTGTCATGTTCTTTGTCTTCCCAATAGTCAGTTGATCTATATAAAAAATGATGAAGACTTGCTTTTTCCATTGGATGGTCCGTTGGACCAATTCTAACAGAGCTTGCAATATTAGAAAATTTTTTTATGTCTGTATTGGCTATATCACAAAATCTTGTACAATAAGAATAATCACCGAAATTAGAATTTGAAATAATAGAATATTCACCTATTTCAACAAATGAACCAAAATCACTGTCTACAATTTGACAATTTGAGTGAATTAAAGGCTTGTTTTTATTAAGTTTTTTCATGTTTTTAAAAAAGAAGTTAAAATGGTACTAGTACCATTTTAACTTTTAAAGTTATCTTGGAAGTAAATCTTTAACTTCCTCATCCATTTGTTGTTGAAGTTCTTTCATATCATTATACTCGTCAGTAACAATCCCTTCGATACTGTCGAAAATAACTTGAGTGATAGCAAGACCTTTATCACCAGGATATGCTTGCCAATCGCTCAGCAAGGGAAGTTGTCGAACTGCAGTCGCTTTATTAGGATTTTCTGAATAAAAGTCTTTCAAAACAATTTCGTTTGCTGCTTGGTTAGGTGGCATATAACCTGTTGTTCTAGCTACATCTGCAGCTCCCTCGCCTGAAGTAATAAATTTGAGCCACTTCCAAGAAGCATCAATTACTTTAGGATCTTTTGATTGTGATACTAACATTGCAGCATTACCACCAGCAGGCAAACCTTTTGGGCCTGATTTCACTAATCCAGGATACTCATTGGTTTTGAAGGTAAAATCAGTTTTATTTCTTTCTACAGCCGCCACTGAAGAAGTTGACCAAAAAAACATTCCTGAGTTTCCTGAATTAAAAAATGCTTGAGCTTCGCCAGTACCTAAATTAGGCATATTACAGCCTTCAAAAAGCATTTTCATCGTCTCAAGGGCTTTTAGTCCTTCGGGAGTATTCATCATAAATTTTCCATTTTCCATAAGCGCTTGACCCTGACTCCACATCAGTGCTTGCAAAAACCAATTTCCAGTTATGTTCCATCCCCAAAACATCGGTTGCTTAACACCTGCGGCAATTAATTTTTTGCAAGCACCCACTACGTCTTCCCAAGTTTTAGGTAGATCATTTACTGATTTTACTCCTGCTTTCGCCATAACATCCATATTATAATAACCAATTGGCAATGAGATTGAGAAAGGTAATCCATACACTTTATCATTAAATTTTGATAAATTTAACATGGACGCATGGTAACCATCTTTTTTAAAGTTAGCTTCTTTAGCTATAAATGGCTCTAACGATTTTGCTATTCCCTTTTCGACTAGAATAGCCTGTCTGTTCAAACCTTGCATTGTTACATCTGGAAGTTTGTTAGCAACAGCTTCTCTAAGAATTGAGTTTGTACCGTCTTCATAATTTTCATATGGAGCTCTTATTTTAATCTCAATATCTGGATGAGCTTTGTAAAATTTGGGAAGTATCTTTTCATACGTAATTTCAAAAAGACCAGCATAAGGATAAGCAAATTCTACTACAACCTTAGCTTGTGCTACACCTAAAAATATTGTAGTCAAATATATTAGAGTAGCTGAGTAAAAGTTTTTCATTATTTTTTCTCCTATTCGAGGGGTTCTATGACCTTAAAACTTAGAACCCCGTTTTATCATTTAGCTTGATTGCTAAATGAATTCTTTTAATTATTTCATTCCAGAAAAAGTAATTCCTTCAATAAATCTTTTTTGAGCGATAAGAAACGCAACTATAAGTGGTGTGACAATAGTAACAGCTACTGCCATCATGGGTCCGTGCAAATCACCTTCAGTATCTTGTTTAAAAACTCTCATTCCAAGAGGAGGAGTAAATAAGTCAGGATCACCAGTTATAACTACTCTTGGCCAAAAATAATCATTCCAATGAGCGACCACAGAAAAAATTGCAAAAGCTAACAATGCTGGTACGGCAGTAGGAAGCATGACTCTCCATATTATAGAAAACTCACTCATCCCATCCATTCTTCCGGCATCAATATAATCATCAGGTACGGTCATAAAAAATTGTCTCATAAGAAAAATTCCAAAAACAGATATAGTCCAAGGTATAATTAATGCTGCATAAGAATTTGTTAAACCTAATTTTGCAAGCATAATGTATAAAGGCAATGCAACAGCATGAATAGGAATTAGTAGACATAGTAAAACTAATGTGAAAATAAATTCTCTTCCTACGAATCTTAATTTTGCGAGGGCATAAGCTGCTGGTAAAGCAACAACAACTTGTAATAAAAATATTGAAGCTGTTACTATTACTCCATTTAATAAATATCTCAGCAATGGTGCTTTTGTAAAAGCTTGGGTGTAATTCATATATGCAGGTTTTTTTAGACAATTTTCTGTTACATCTTTTAAAAGAATATTGTAGACTTCTCTTTCGGTTTTACCTGGCATTTTAAGCATTAAAGAATTAACTTCTTCCTTCTCAGGTGTATTAGATTTAAAGCAAAATTGATCAACAATTTTTTCCTGTGTTCCTAAAAAACCTGCTTTTTCTCCTTTAGAATTTTTCCCAGTTTCTATCTCTCCTTGTGACTGAAAAGAATAGCTCATCATGCTGTAAAAGGGGAGGATTACAATAATTGCTCCCAATACTAGTAAAAAATGTTTTATTGGTTGACCAATGTCATAGTTCATGAGTAGTGTACCTTTCTTTCAACTAGAAAACGTTGAATTAAGGTAATAGACAAAACTAAAATTAAAAATATAACAGAAATAGCTGCTCCAACTCCAATAAGGTTTTGTTTAATCCCTTTTTCAAAAATTGCAAACATCATCACATATGCTGATTTGGAGGGTCCTGCGCTTCCAAATCCATAAAAAGCTTCAACTATATCAAACACCTGAAAAGCTTTTATGAACGATATAGTCACAACAAAAACTGTTGTAGGCCCCAAAGCAGGCCATGTTACTAACTTAAATCTTTCCCATCCAGATTTTGCTCCATCCATTTCAGCTGCCATATAAAGTTCTCTTGAAACACTGGTTAAACCTGCCAAATAAAGAACCATATTAAAACCAAATCCCTGCCAAACGCCAACAAAGCAAACTACCCAAATCGCATATTTTTTATCTCCTAACCAGTTAGGCATGTTGCCGTTACATATAGAGCCATACCAACTTTCTGAGGCTTCCTGTCCAACAAAGGATAGGGTAAATAAATTGTATATATAATCAATTTCACATCCGGAAGAGAGCAATCTATTTATTGAGCCTGCAGTAGGATGAAGCATAACTTGCCAAACTATTGCCATTGCCATCAAAGTTGCCATAACAGGTAAAAAATAGATTGTTTTATATATTTCGCTAAATCTTGTTATTGAATTAATTAATAGAGCAGCACCTAAGCCTAGTCCAACAGTAAGAGGCACAACAACAATTACATATCTAAGCGTTGCTCCCCACATTTTTTCATATGATGATCTAGTAAAAATTTTGAAATAATTTTCAAAACCCACAAATTCAAAAGTTTTGTTGCCTAGTGAATAATCTGTGAAGCTTAAGAAAATTGCGATAGCAATTGGGATTCCAAATATTAGTAACATTAAAACTAATGCAGGAGATACAAACCAATAATGTGCTATTCGTGAATTCATTAAGCTATTTTTTTCTGGAAAGTATGATAAGAGGCATTAAATCTGACCCCATCTACATCAAAAAATAGAATCTTTTCTAGATTTATAGAAAAATCAATGGAACTATCAACTTTAATATTAGTAAAATCACATTGGGATATTCTTATGATAATTTTATTGCTTAATGATTTAACTTTTAAATGTAAAAAATAGTCTGAACCTAGATTCTCAATATGCTTTACTCTTCCATTAAATTGATTAGTTTTTTTATTTAAAATAATATTTTCAGACCTAAAACCAATAAAAATTTTAGTATTTTTGATTTTAGTTTTAAAATTTGATTTGAAGTTACCTATTGATAAATAACCTAGTTTATCAGTAGTAGCAGGTAAAATATTAATTTTTGGAGAACCAATAAACTCTGCGACTTTAATACAATTTGGTTCAGAATAAATTTTGTTTGGTTCATCAAGCTGCAAAATTCTGCCATCCATCATTACTGCCATTCTGTTAGACATCGTGAGTGCCTCGGCTTGATCATGAGTTACATAGATAAATGTAATCCCTAATTTCTTATGAAGTTCAGACAACTCTGATCGCATATGCACCCTTAAGGCTGCATCTAAATTTGATAATGGCTCGTCCATCAGAAAAGCTATTGGTTTTCTAACCATTGCTCTACCAAGAGCTGCTCTTTGCCTTTGTCCTCCAGACAATTGTCCAGGTTTTCTATTTAAAAGTTTTTTTAATCTTAAAATTTCGGCTGTTTCTGAAACAAGAATATCCAATTTTTCAAGTTTTTTTTTGGCAAAATACTTGCCAATTAAAGGGAATCTTTGAAATGACGACAAATCTCTCAATTTTAATGGAGTTAACATATTTTCTTTTACTGTTAAATGAGGGTAAAGTGCATATGATTGAAAAACCATTGCAAGATTCCTATCGGACGGTCTGACAAAAGTAACATCTTTTTGGTCAATATAAATCTTACCAGAATTGATTTGTTCTAAACCAGCTATAATTCTTAATAAAGTTGATTTTCCGCAGCCAGACGGACCAACTAGTGTTATGAACTCTTTACTCTTAATTTCTATAGAAATATCTTCGATTACACTTGTATTTCCATATGATTTATATATTTCTTTTACTAGAATATTAGACATGAATTTCTCGCATTCACATTAGCCTATATAATTATTTCAAATTTTTTACAAAATCACATAAATTAGTATTTTTTTTTTTATAAATTATACATTTTTTCAAATAAAAAATTTATTTATAAAAACAATAACTTAATCCTTACCTTTTCATTGTTCCCTTGTCCCAAGAAGCGTAGTCAGGCGAACCTTCAACAATAATGTCTCCTTTGTATCCAAATTCTACCATATGTACTGTAACACTGGGTTCGTTATATATAATCACTGAATATGATTCGGGTAAATATGAAGCAGATAAAAGGTATTTTTCAGAAAAGTTTGGATATCCAGCATGATTAGTTCCTCTCGGAGCACTAATTGGGATCCCACAAAATGAACCAGATAATGGCATATGACAATGACCAAAAAATATGTGTTTAACTTTTTCTTTATATTTTCTTAAAACTTGTTCTAAATATGTTGTGTCTAATAACATTATTTTGTCTGTCGGAATAATATAAGTAGGTATTGGGTTATGATGCATAAAAATGAAACATTGATTTTCTAAATTACTTAAAGTTTTATCAAGCCAATCAGCTCTTTTTTTACAAAAAAAACCTGCATGAGTTTCTGGACCCCAGGTATCTAGAAAAATTCCATTGGCCTCAGAAAAACTTTTATGGTATTGAACAAATCCTTCATCGTTGACAAAATTTGGAAAAATTTTTGAAAAAATTTCTCTATCATCGTGATTACCAATACAAAGGTAAGTTGGAACTGATAACTTAGATATTTTTTCTTTCAAAAATTCATAATCTGCTTTTTCTCCCCAGTCAGATAAATCTCCTGAGATTATTATTGCTTCAATATCGTTATGATTTTTGAATGCATCATTCAATGCAAGTTCGAAATTTAAAATTGGATCACGTCCTATAATTGTTTTACCTGGACTAGTTAAATGGATATCTGTTAATTGTAATATTTTCAATCTCTTCTCCTGTTATTAATAAATTTCATCTAACCAGTAAGGATTAGACCAAGCATATTTACCATACTCGTTTAATACTGTTACTCTAAAAAAATTTGTATCAAGCTTATTTAAATCAAATTTGGCACTTGTAATGTTGTAACCATTTTTGGAAAGGGAGGTATTAGAAGAGCCTGAAATAATTATGTGTGAAGCTGGACTACATTGTATTAAGAGTTCATTATCATCAAGTTCTATATTATGTATTGCTATCCCTGTAGAAGAGTAATAATTGCCCTTTTTAAGGGAATATAAAATATCTTGTATAGACAGGTTTCTGCATTTTACGAATACCCAACCTCCTAAAGCATCTTCTTTATGAAAATGCGAATCGTCAGATGCAGTTAGTAAAATTTTTTTATTATTATTTAGTAGGAAGTCAGCTGTAGCTATTCCACTACCTCTATTTGAGCTAATTGTTGCGGCGTGATTATAGATTTCAACTGCGTGAGCATTACTTACTTTAATGGCCTCATCAGACGATAATGAATACCACTCTGGATGAGCTATTGTTACAAATGCTCCAGTCTCTATGATTCTATTAAGTAGTTCATCTACTGTTTCATTATCAGATGCAATTTTGAAATCTAAAGGCAAACCGTTAGCAACAAGGTGCCACAAGCCAGCTCTTTCGTACTTTTTTCCTTTTACATGAATTTCAGCACTTGGAATTGTAATAAAATCTTTAAAATTAAAATCAGAAACATCATTTACACTTTCTGCAGCAAATCTCTTGTCATGCCATAAATGATCAGAAAGACATGTAAAGTCATAGCTATATGATTTGTAAAACTCAATCACAGTTTTTGGTTTAAGCAGTCCGTCAGAGTAATCGCTATGTCCATGCAAATTTCCTTTATAAAAGGTTCCTGGACGATCAAAAGGTTTTAATTTCAATTTAGATCTCCTTTTTAGGAGATTGTTAAGAAATTATTTTTCATTTTTTTAACAAATATTTGAACAAAAAATTAAATTTTAACTACCAAAATTTCCACCATGGTTTATCTTTTGTACCATTAGAAGGATCTTTATCTTTTGTGGTTTCAACTTCTTTTTTAACAGTTTCTAATCCACCTGTACCAGTCTGACCAAATCTCTCAGATGCAGCTTGTTTGGCAATATCATATGCTTCTGTTAATTTTACTTTAGCTTCCTCAGGGTTATTCTTCGAGCAAATTTCAAAACCTTCTAACATCATCTTTTCAACTTTCTCGGCATCTGATTTATCTATTCTAGGTAATTCTAATCTTATTCTCGCCCTTAACATAAGAAGATTAACATCATCGCACTTATCAATAAGCTTTTGAAAAATTTCTTCTGTATTTACAAGTTTTCCGGCACCTTGTGATGCAGCTTCTTCAGTAAGTTCATTAACTGATTTTGTTTGAGCATACGTAATATAAGGGAAAATGGCTATTACTATGGCAATAATTAATTTATTCATTTAAAACTCCTCTAGTTATTTTTATCTTCAATACCAATTAATAATCTTCTTAATTTCGCTGACATTGTGTCTATACACATAACTGCAATCAACACTAAGATAGCCATATATGCTACGTTTTCGAAGTCATTACCTGTCATAAGGGCACCTAAGAAATGTAAACCAATACCTCCAGCTCCCATTGCCCCAATAATAACTGCTGCTCGCGTGTTTGATTCTAAGTAATATAAACTTTGAGATATGAAGATTGGCATTATTTGTGGAATTATTCCAAATCTGTGCTGGAGGACTTTGTTTGCTCCAGTCGATTGAATTCCTTCTTTGTCTTTTTTATCAGTATTTTCAATAGCTTCAGACATTAATTTTCCGAGCGTGCCTGTATCTGTGAATGCTATTGCAAAGATACCAGTAAACAAACCAGGTCCAAAAGCTCTTAAAAATATTAGACTCCAAATAAGCATGTCTATACCACGTAACATGTCAAAAAGTCTTCTTAGGAAAAATCTAATTGAGGAAAGTGGGGTAACATTGTAAGCAGCAAGAAAAGCTAATGGAAGTCCAACAATAGAGGCTATTAACGTGCCAAGAATAGCCATTAATAAAGTTTCGACCATAGCAAATAATACAGTATCATGATGCCAAATTTCGTTTCCCCAAAATTCTTTTATCACTAAATTAAAGTTTGAGATTTCAGGATCGACCCTATTTTTATCAAACATAAGTGCGATACCTTCGAAAAACCCTTTTCCCTCCAAGGGACTATTAAAATCAAACCAAAAATATTTCCATCCTAACTCATATCTATGAACTTCAACTTTTGATCCGTAAACTTGAAGTCTTTCATATAAAGAAGGCCTAACTTCAACTTTATTTTCAGTTGCACGCATCCAACTTGGTAACAATTCTTCTTTACCAACATAGTTTTCTACATAAGGTTTGCCTTCTTGATTAAGTTTGAAAACAAAAGTTTCTTTTGTTTTTGGAAAATTTCTCATTTCAACCCTGTTAGGAAAAAAAACAAATTTTCCACCATTTTCAAAATTCACAGTTGTAGATTTCTTTTGATTGTCTCTGATCAACCATGATGGATCTTGTTTATAAACCTCTCTATATCCACCTTCAAATCGTACATCGATCTTTTCTGGCTCTTTCCAATTCATTTTTATGTGATCTTTGTGAGCATATATATCCAGCATAAACATAGATGCTCTATCATTATTCCATTTTTTGGCTAATCCTGGTAAATTGAAATGGATTATAGACCCAATTAAGTAAATCAAAAAAACACAAGCTGAAATAATAAGAATTCTAATATGCTTTTTATGCTTTATTTCTACTTCATTGCTAATGTCATGAGTTATAGCATAATTCATTATTTATTATCTCCTATTAACCTACCTCTGAGAAATCTGGAGAAATAATCTAAGGAAATTATAGTGACAACTAATAAAAACATAATAGCTATAATTTCGTCCCCATATCTGAACTGAATTACAGCTGACAAAGCTTCCCCAATTCCACCAGCTCCAACAAAACCTAGTATTGTTGAGGCGCGGACATTAATTTCTAATCTTAACAGAGTATATGAAATAAAAAGAGGAACAACTTGTGGTATAACTGCAAATCTTATTCTAGCCCACCAACGAGCGCCACATGATTGCAAACCTTCAATTGGTTTGCTATCGGCGTTTTCAATTGCTTCGGAGAATAATTTTCCAAGAGCCCCAGCAGTATGTATCACAATTGCAATAACAGCAGGTAACTCTGATTTTCCCATTAAATATAAAAAAATCATAGCAATAACTAGTTCTGGGAATGATCTTAAAATATCCATAGTTCTTCTAGCGAAAGTAACGATATATGGATTTTTAATTAAATTTTTACTCGCAAACAAGCTTAGGAGAAGAGCAAAGATTGCCCCAAACAGAGTTGAAAAAAAAGCCATATTGATAGTAGATATTAAATCTGGTAAATACTTAAATACATATGCGTACCATCTCCAACCAGATTCAAAAGCTTCTTTGAAAAGATCAACAGGGTAATCGAAAAATTTACTTATTCCTCTTTCAAAACTACCAGCATTATTATTTTCTGCAATTGTAAGACCGCTTGATAGGAGAAAAATGACGGCCAAAATGCTGATTAAAGAATAAAGTAGTCTTTTAAAAGCCATAGCTTTCAAATTTTTTTCTATGGTATCAAAGCCTAATGCGAAGTCTGAATTCATATTTAAGTAACTCTAACGTATAAAATTTTTGTTATAAAAAAACGAAAGACAGAAAAACTGTCTTTCGTTTAAATATTAAATTATTAGCCTTTTTTCTTTTTAGCTTCTAATTTTGCTTTTCTAGCCTTTACTACAACTTCATAGAAAGTATGATCAACTGGAACCCAGGCTTTAACTATTCCATTAGCAACATCTTCGCTACATTTTGGATCGTTCTTAAGTATCCATTGTTTCATTCCTACCATTACGTCTCTTGCCTCTTGAGGAAGTTTTTTAGGCATAACTATTGGACCGTTTGGAATAAGCTTTGAAGACCATACTTGTTCTAGGTCATCCATATTTAAAATACCTTTATCTACCATTTTTCTTAAGTTACCAGATGTGTAACCTTCTTCCCATTTACCTACACCTGATACCCATGTTACACCTGCATCAACGTCACCATTTAGAACAGCTAATACGTTGTTTTCATGACCACCAGAAAATTGTGTTCCAGAAAAATATGTATCTATATCAACATTATATAGTTCAGGAAGTTCAATAGATGGAATTAAATATCCAGATGTAGAGTTAGGGTCAGCAAAACCTAATTTTTTACCTTTTAGATCTTTCAGTGATTTAATACCAGAATCTTTTCTCGCTACCATTACTGAATAATAACCAGTATCACCAGTAGGTTGCATTCTTGTTAAAACTGGAGTAACAGCATCAGGATTTTGAAGGTAAATTCCTGCATATCCGGAGGCTCCAAACCAACCATAGTCTAAGTTACCACCAAGCATTGATTCCATTGTTCCAGCATAATCTTTAAATGTAAACATTTTAGCTGGCACATTATATGCTTTTTCAATATAATCTTTTAGACATCCATTTCTTGCGATGATATCTTGGGATGCTTCATCTCCAAGAAAACCAATTCTGAACTCAGGCTGAAATTTACTGAGGTCCATTTTTGGTCCATCGTATTTTTTATCTGCATTAGCTGTAGAGACCATTAAAAAAGCGGTCATTACAGCTAAAAAACTATATAATTTTTTTAACATTTATATTTCTCCATTGATTTAAGTTTGGTCTTCTAATTTTCATAAGTTCACGCAGTTTTTTTAATATCTGCGCTCTCTAATGAAACTGATGTCATAGTGCCTTCAAAAGCTTCGTCAGCTTCAGCACCATAAATTTCTCTAGCTTTTTGATTTGTAAGTTTTGATGGTAAATCATCAAACACTATTTCTCCGTTCTGCATACCAATAATACGATCACAATACTGCTTTGCAGTATCTAGAGTATGTAGGTTACAAATCACTGTGATATTTTGTTCATCGTGAATTTTTCTAAGAGATTCCATAACAAGTCTAGCATTTAAAGGATCTAATGAAGCTATAGGTTCGTCTGCAAGGATTAGTTTAGGGTCTTGCATCATAGCTCTACATATTGCAACTCTTTGTTGCTGACCACCAGAGAGTGTTTCAGCTCTTTGTAAAGCAGTCTGTAACATGCCAAATTTGTCTAGTAAGCTTAGTGCGACATGTCTTTCTTCAGACGTAAAAAGTTTTAAACTAGCACGCACAGTAGACATCTCATTTAATTTGCCTAACATAACATTAGTAAGAACATCCAATCTTGGAACAAGATTAAACTGTTGGAATATCATGGCACAATTTTTTTGCCATGCGAGTTTATCCTTTTTCTTCAACTCTAATATATTTTGATCTTTAAAAAGAATTTCGCCAGAGGTGGCATCAGTGAGTCTGTTTATCGTTCTTAATAATGTAGATTTGCCAGCACCTGATCTACCAATAATTCCTATCATTGAGGAATTTTCAACATTTATTGAAACGTTATTAACAGCTTTAACTTGATCGAAATATTTTGAGATATTAATTATTTTGAGCATAAGTAATCTCCATGATTCTCTACTTTTTGATCTTCAAATATTACAGTTTTGTTTAATTTTTATTTTTAAATTGTTAAATAAAATTTAGTTATATAAATCAGTAGTTTAATTATAAAAAAAAATTATTTCTTATTTTAATGTCATATGAATTATCAAAATAAAAATTAATTTTTTAATGATTAAAGAATCATCTTGTTAACATTTCCAATTTAAAACAAAGTTTTTTTGCTCATCTGTATCAATTGATCCTGGTCTATATTTTCTTATGAATTTAATGGCATCTTTTGTGGATATTCCTAATTTAGTTAATAATAATGATGCGATTGTACCAGTTCTACCTAATCCCGCCTTACAATGTATAATAATATTTTTTTCTTTTTTTAAAAAATTTTCTAGATCCGAGAGAAGTAAATTTAACTTTAAAAGTGAATTTTTAGTAGGTATATTAAAATCATTAATTGGAAAATGAAACCAAACGAAGTTATTTAATCTAATTTCGTTTTCTAAATTTTCACATCCTAGTGATTTTAATTCTGATGTTTCCGTAAGAGATAAAACAACATTAACGTCATGATTTTTAAAAATTTTTAATGTTTTTTGAATCTCAATAATTTGATTATTAGTATCTAATAAAGTGCCAGGACAACCACATAATCCTAACTTTCCAAAATTTTGAGAACAATGAAATTTATTAAAGAAAATATGTTTTAATGGTATCCATGTAATTAGATCATCTTTGGCCAATTCATAAGTTGAGTTAATTTCCATATAAATAAGTATATTGTTATTGATTACAAAAATATTAAATCTTATTTCATTAATTGTACTTTGGTTATTATAAATGTTAATAGACTTTAATGACTCTCATATTTTATCCCAATATTTACGCCTGTTTTTATCCAAATGTCCTTGGTCAATGAACCATTTTTCTAACACTTTAAGCTCATATCGAATTATTCGCCCTTGCTCTGCTCTGACTTTAGCCTTTTCTCTTTCAATCTTTGAAAAGCGTCCATGTTTAGTTTTGGAATCTGCTAATCTTTTTAGGCCTTCCTCAGTCCTAGGGCCTGTACTAGCACCTCCATGAAGCCTGCAACGACCAGCTGGTAATTTAGCTGGGCTTGACAAGGTGTCCCTTTTCTAGTTTTTGCTTCACATCTTTGACCTGGCCAGTTAGGGCCAAAACGCCAAGGTATCCCTTTTATCAAGTTATTTTGTATTATCTATAATATACCAAAATTTATGAGTTTTATTTTAACACTCATTTAAATATTTGTCAGCGAGGTCTTTACCCAATAAACCGGACTATTTAAATGCAGAAAATTTGGTGGATTTAAAATAGATCAAGTAATCATAAATATTTTTAAAAATTTTTAGATTAAGAACCTGAAAGATTCTTTAATACTAGTTTCAATGCATAATTATTATTTTTTAAAAAGAAATGACTAAATTAATTTTGAAATGCATGATATTAAAAATTTTAAAAAATCACATTTTTCTAGGTTTAATCATTGGATATATCAATTAACTCAAACGAAGTTGCCCTAATAGTAAGCTTTGCTTTTTTTGTTGCTGGTGTTGTTAAAGGGGTAATTGGCATTGGTCTTCCAACAACAGCAATTACAATTATGACTTTTTTTGTCTCACCATTAATGGCATTAGGACTTAATCTAATACCAATGACCGTTGCAAACATTTGGCAGTTGAGTAAGGCAGATAATCCCAGAGAATTAGTAAAAAATTATAAATATTTCGCTACGTCATTAGTAGTTTGTATCTTAATTACTTCTTTTTATGCAAACCAAATTGGAGATGATGTCGTTAGATTAATTTTTGCTATTGCCGTTCTTTTATTTGTTTGTCTCCAAGTTTTTGGTTTTAATTTTAAAATGAAACCTAATCATGACAATTTTTGGCAAGGTGGTCTAGGGGCATTAGGAGGTTTAGTTGGAGGTGCAGCATCAATATGGGCAGTTCCAGTAACAATGTATTTATTAATGAAAAATGTAAAACCTAAACAGTTTGTTGATGTAAGTGGTTTCTTAATTACCATTGGGTGTATACCTGTATCAATTGGATATATAGCAACAGGTGTTTTTCAGCCTAATATGTTTATTTATGGAGCTCTTGGGTCAGTGGTTGCAGTAATAGGGTTTCAAATAGGAGAAAAGCTTAGAAATAAAGTAAATGCTAAAACATTTAAAAATTTGTTGCTCATTTTTTTCAGTATATCAGCTATAAACATGATCATACGGTCATTGTTAGAGTATAATATTTTAAATTAAATTATCTTAATCTCTACTTCCGATAGATCCTCAACTTTATATATTATGTAATCACCTTTATTAGGAGCACGTGTCTTAATCACGCTTCCGGTAATTATAACACTATCTTTTGGGATAGTTCTTCCCAACGAATTTAATAGGTTCGAAACCCAAGATAATGACTCAAGTGGGTTAGCGTCCTTTATCATTGCGTCTTGGGGAATTTCATCATTCCAAAGTAATTGTGATCTAATAATATCTAGGTTTAATTTTTCCCAATTTGGAAGTTCTTTGCCCATAACTATACCAGAACACCAAGCATTATCTGTTATCATTGATAGTGGATTTATATTAGAATAATCTGCATTTCGATCTATAATTAATTCAAAAGCTGGTGACAGGGATTTTATAAATTCTCTAATATTATCTTTATTAAATGGTCCCATTTCAGGTTTCAAATCATGTGATAATTTTACAGCTATTTCGAATTCTAATCCTAATCCATGAAAGTTTTCTAATTCAAAGGTTGAAGGACTTGAATTAATTTCATTTGCAAAAATACCACCAGCAACAGGATGGTCTATCCCACATAGTTGTTGCTGCACTTTAGAGGCTAAAGCAATTTTAAAACCACCCAAGCTACCTCTTCCAGAATTTTCTTGAAAGATTTCTTGTATTTTATAAGCTTCATCAAAATCTTTAGGCATTAATGTTTCTGGTAAGTTTTCATAGTTTTGTTTTGAATCATGTTGGTCCAACATAAATTGTGCAATTTGCTCTAATCTATTCATAATTAATCCTTCACAAAAATCATGTAGAAATATCTTATAAAAAATTTATATTATTACAAACTATAGTTTGATATTATAGAGATCTAAAATTATACCGAATTTATTGAGGCTTGCTGTGTTAGACAACCAAATTATTAATATCAGAAGTGAAGTGGATAATTGGTTGCAGAGTTTCAATCAAGCTATTTCTCAGCAAAAAAATAAAGATGAATCTATAAAAATTCTTTCCAATTTATTTTTTGAAGATAGTCATTGGAGAGACATTTTAGCTCTTACATGGAAGATACAAACTGTATCGGGAAAATCAAAAGTAATCGAAAATCTTTACAACAAAATAATGGACGTTTCCGCCAAGAGTTTCCAAATTGACCAGCAAAGAACACTTCCAAGAGAAGTCATAAGAGCTGGAAAAAATGTTATTGAAGTTATTTTAAGATTCAAAACAAAGTTTGGAAATTGTGAGGGAGTAGTTCGTTTATTTGAAGATCAAGAAAGAAAGGGTTATTTTAAAGCCTGGAGTCTTCTGACTGCCCTAAGTGATCTAAGTTCTTCTGACAAAAAAAACAATGAACAATATCAAAATGTACTAGAAGGACCTAATTGGTTAGATAAAAGAAATGAAGATAGGCTTTATAAAAACAGGGAACCAAAAGTGATTGTTGTTGGAAGTGGTCAGGCTGGTCTTTCAATTGCAGCAAGGCTTAAACAACAAAATATAGATACACTTATTGTAGATAAAAATGAAAGAATAGGAGATAACTGGAGAAATAGATATCATTCTTTAAAATTACATAATCAGACACTTGTTAATCATTTACCTTATATGCCTTTTCCTTCTACTTGGCCAACATATATTCCAAAAGATAAGTTGGCAGGGTGGTTTGAGTATTATGTTGAAAGTATGGAATTAAATGTATGGACTAATACAAAATTTATTGGGGCGGAATATGACGAAAATAAAAAGCACTGGAAAGTAAAACTCAAATTATCTGATGATACTATTAAGATCATGAAGCCAAAGCATATTGTGATGGCTGTTGGTGTAAGCTCAGTTCCAAATCGCACAAAAATACCTGGCATGGATCACTATAAAGGCAAGGTCATTCACTCAGCAGATTATGATAATGGAAAACACTACAATGGAAAAAACGTTTTAGTTTACGGTACTGGAACAAGTGCACATGATGTTGCACAAGATCTCTATGCTCATGGAGCAAATGTAAAAATCGTACAACGCTCACCATCTATGGTAGTTAATGTGGAACCTAGCGCACAATTGCCATATCAATTATATAATGAAGGTCCAAATACTGACGATTGTGATTTAATAACCATTTCAACACCTCTACAAGTACTCAAAAAGACACACCAGTTATTAACTGAAAAAACTAAGAGAATTGATAAACCACTTTTGGATAAACTTACAAGAGTTGGCTTTAACCTTGAATATGGAGAAGAAAACTCTGGGTGGCAATTTAAATATTTAACAAGGGGTGGTGGTTATTATTTCAATGTAGGAGCATCAGATTTAATCGCAGATGGTAAGATAAAAGTTTTACAATTTTCAAACATTGAAAATTTTTTACCCTCTGGCATTGAAATGAAATCAGGAGAAAAGCTTGATATAGATTTGATGGTTACAGCTACTGGATATAAAGGTCAAGAATATGTTGTAGAAGAATTATTTGGCAAAGCAGTTGTAGACAAAATTGGTCCGATTTGGGGGTTTGATGATGAAAGGCAAGAATTAAGAAATATGTGGATGCAAACCAAACAGCCAGGACTTTGGTTTCATGCAGGAAGTTTAGCTCAGTGCAGAATTTTTTCAAAGTTTCTAGCTTTGCATATAAAAGCAATTAATGAGGGTATTTTAATTTAAGTTTTTAGAAATTTATAGCAATAAAACTGTAATAAAAGTCCTATATTCAATATATTATTATAAATTTTAATTAAAATACTATATGGTTGAATTAAAAAAAAAAAATATATACAGAGCCATATGGATTTCAGACATTCACTTAGGTTCTTCAGGTGCGCAAGCAGAACATCTTCTTGAGTTTTTAAAATATAATGAAAGTAAATATCTCTATTTAGTTGGTGATATTATAGATGGGTGGCGTTTAACTAAAAAGTGGTATTGGCCTCAATCTCATAATGATGTAATTCAAAAAATACTAAGAAAAGCTAGAAAAGGAACAAATATTACTTTTATTCCAGGCAATCATGATGAGGGTGCAAGAACTTTTTTAGGTATGACATTTGGTGATATCAAAATCAAAAATGAGGCTTTTCACAAAACTGCAAAGAAAGAAAAATTATGGATAGTTCATGGTGATCTTTTTGACGAAGTAATGCAACATGCCAGATGGCTAGCGTATTTAGGAGACTCAGCATATACTTTTCTTTTATGGCTAAATAGATGGTTTAACAAAATAAGACGTTTTTTTAATTTACCGTATTGGTCACTATCTAAGTATCTAAAATTAAAAGTTAAAAAAGCAGTTTCTTTTATAAATGCATTTGAAACTCTTATGGTAAAAGAGGCGTCTAGAAGAGGATGTGATGGTGTGGTATGTGGTCATATACATAAATCTGAATTAAAAAAGATTAATAACTTAATTTATGCTAACGATGGTGACTGGGTTGAGTCTCTTACTGCTCTTGTTGAGCACGGAGATGGTGAGCTAGAAATTATTAACTGGAGTGAATTGGGTCATGAGTTTAAATTTGATCAAGATCTACTCAAACCTAAACAAATAGCATGAAAATTATAATAGTTACAGATGCGTGGTATCCTCAAGTCAATGGGGTAGTAAGAACTCTTGATGAAACATCCAAGCAATTAAAAAAATTAGGTCATGAGGTTAAGCTGATCACTCCAGAACATTTTTTAACAATACCATGCCCAACTTATCCTGAAATAAAATTATCTCTTTTTCCAGGTGCAAAAGTTTCATCTATGATCAGAGATTTTAATCCTGATTGTCTTCATATTTCAACTGAAGGTCCTTTAGGTCTTGCAGCACGTGGATATGCTAGTAGAAATGGTTTGGCTTTCACTTCTGCTTATCACACTAGGTTCCCTGAGTATGTTTATGCAAGAACAAAACTTCCACTTAAAATCACTTATTCATTCTTAAGATGGTTTCACAATAGATCCGAACTTGTGATGGTGCCAACTGAAGAAGTTAAAAAAGATTTAATTAAATACAAAATTGGGAATCCTAAAATATGGTCAAGAGGTGTAGACTTAGATATTTTTAAACCAAAAAAAGGAAGAAGAAAAAATAAAAATCCAATTTTGTTAAATGTAGGAAGGGTAGCTGTAGAAAAAAATTTACAAGAATTTTTAAAAATAGACCTCCCATATGAAAAATGGGTTGTAGGAGATGGACCCGCATTTAAAGAATTAAAGAAAAAATACCCTAAGGTAATTTTTCATGGAGCTAAGAGTAAAGAAGAGTTAGAATATTACTATAACAAAGCAGATGTATTTGTCTTTCCGAGTAAAACGGACACATTTGGCCTTGTATTATTAGAGGCTATGGCATGTGGTCTTCCTGTTGCTGCTTTCCCAGTAAGTGGTCCTTTAGATGTTATTGGTGATTCGAATGCAGGTATTCTAAATTATAACTTAAAAGAAGCATGTAAAAAGGCTTTGTTGATACCAAGAAAAGTGCCAAGAGAATACGCTAAAAAATTTTCATGGGAATCAACAAGTAAAACATTTGAGTCTTATCTAGTTAGCATAAGAGACAAAGACACTACATACAACATTGAAGACAATCCTCATAAGGGTAATACTGGAATTACAAGAGCACTTCATGCGGCTAAAAACTCATGGTCAGGTTTAATTTTTGCACTCCGAGAAGAAAGCGCTTTTAGGCAAGAAATGTTTTTAGTAATAATTTCCTTATCTGTAATAATTATTGCAGAAGTTAGTACTCTTGAAATAATATTCATGACTTTTGCAACTTCTCTCGTTTTAATTATAGAACTATTAAATTCTAGCGTTGAAGCAGCTGTTGATAGAATATCGTTTGAATATCATGGTTTGTCTAAAAGAGCTAAGGACTACGGTTCAGCTGCTGTTATGCTGTCACTTTTTTTATGGACTTTAATTCATGGATTGGTGTTGTTTAATTAGAGTTTTTTAAGGTCTGATTTTTGTGCCAGTTAATTTTTCATAAGTAAGAGCGACATTGCTCATATCAGCATCTTCTCCAAACTCGTCAATAGTCCTATTTAACAATTCCTGAGATAATTTTCCTAAAGGAATATCAATTTTATTTGCATTGGCTATTTTTGTCGCTACACTTGCATCCTTCTTCATTAAACCAGTGCTAAAACCCTGAAACATTTTACCAGATAAAATATTATCAGGGAGTGTGATTTCAGTGGCATAGTTTCTACCAGAACTTTTTTGAATAATTTCAACTGCTCTATTTGAATCAACACCATCCTTAACAAGAAGTGAGATAACCTCAAAAGTTGCCATCCTACAAATTAAATTAAGTAAATTGTTGCCAGCTTTAATAGAGTGTCCTGATCCTATTTTACCAGCATAGAAAATATTTGAACTTATATCATCCATTATAGGTTTTATTTTTGCGAATTGGCTTTCTGTCCCACCTACCATTATAGCTATATTTCCTTGATGAGCCCCTTTTGGACCTCCACTAACTGGAGCATCTATAAAATTAATCTCTTTTTCTTTAAGTATTTTAGCTATTTTCCTTGTGGTTTCAGGTTCCCCTGTGGTCATATCAATAATGTAAGAACCTTTTGTTGCTGATTTAATTAATCCATTTTCTCCATTAATAACTTTGTCTACGATTGCACTTGTGGGCAAACATAAAAAAATTATAGATGTAGTTGAAGCTAATTCTGAGGGGGTAGAGCATGATATTGCTCCTTTATTTGTAAAATACTCTAATTTTTTTTGATCAAGATCATAAACAAAAAGCTCATTATTTATAAGCAATCTATCAGCAAGTGGTTTGCCCATGTTACCTAAACCAATGAAACCAACTTTCATTGAAGTCCTTACCTCCAATTTAATCAAAATTGTCTTATAAATAATCTAATATAAAATTAGAAGAAAATAAATGATATCATATTTTTGTTAAAATAGGCCCATGAAAAACAGCCCACCCTGATTTTCCAACAGGTTTTTTAAAAGTTTTCCTTTTGAGGTGTCTTTGCCTAAGAGTTTTAGCGCTACCATTTCTTTTTTTACAATCATTATTGTCGATTTTATTTATATTCTTAATTTTTTGAATTCTTTGGTACTCATCTTTTTCAAATTCGTATTTGATCATTTTATTTATAAGATTAGACGTGTTTCTTCTTTCAACTTTTTTCTTTTTATAGTTTTGTTGACCGCGTTTTCGAAAATGCCAACTCTTTTTTGGTTTAGGGCGACTTCTATTGTCATTTTGATATGAAAAAATATACAAAAAATAAGACTTATATTAATTATTAACGAAAAAATATTTTCATTAAATTATTACAAATTATTTAGATTTTTGTTTCAAAATTATTAATTAAGGATTTTTAAAGAAACTGAGTGCTTCAGAAAGTACTTTAAAATTATTTTTTGATAGTAATATAGCATTTTTAAAGTAAGAAGCTGCAATTTCATTATTTCCTAGCATCACCTCTAATTTACCCAAAATGAGATTTATATCAGCTCTCTGGCATAACTCAATATCCAAGCACCTTAAATAGTCTGCCTTTGCATAATCATAATTTTTAGTAAAGAAGTATGCATTGCCTCTATTAATTAAACTCTCTACCATGTAACTATCAGGTATATCTCTACTTTTAATATTAATAGAAAGAAGATTTATAACACTATCATAATCTTTTAATATTAATTTTTCTTTTGCTGATTCTACATTTTCAACAAAATTAACATTTCTTGATTTATTAAAATTGTTGTTAGTTGGTAATGCTGCTAGGGATGCAAAATTAAAACTTATAAATACAAAAAAAAGGAAAAAACACCTAAGAATCATTACAAATTTCCTTATTATTACAGATTTATTACAATAATATTAAATTTTTATTACAAATCAAGGTTTTTTAATTTTACATATACATTCTAGGAAAAAAATAATCGACAACTTCCCCATTTGTAAAATCTGGTGTTTTAAAATTATTTTCAGAATATTCTATCATAACAACACCACAAGTAACTAAATTAGTTGGTAATTTAGTATGACCTTTAGTTGTCAGTTCATACATTAATAAATTTAAAATAGGATTATGGGCTATTATAACCACTGTACTAAATCCAAACACTTTAGAAATTAATTTTTTTTTAATCTGTTCTATTGATGCAAAATATAAATCTTCTTCCACAAATAAATTATTATCTTTATCATCCCAATTTAAAAAGATATTTTCGTAAGTTAATTTTGCTCTTAATGCAGGTGAGATTAAAAATAAATCTGGTTTATTTATTCTTTTTTTTAGTTCCTTTGAAATAACTCTACAAGAATTATAACCTCTTTTGTTCAAACCCCTTTGAAAATCATTAACATTACCACTCCAATCAGATTTAGCATGACGTATTATAATTAATTTAGACATTTAAAATTATTGTAATCTAAAAAAATTTATCACAACTAAAACTGATCGAACGTCTGTATGTATTCTTTTGTAATCACTCATTATAGCGGTTAATATTTATTCTATTTAAATTATTTTTCTTCAATATCACAAATTTACATCAAATATATATATGAATATGATTTTATCCAAAAGTACCAAGAATATTTTTTTTAAAACAATCACGGTTGCTTATTTTATCGTACCAACTTTTTAAGTTTAAAAGATTTGGGCGTTCAATAGGTAAAGAAAGGTATCTATAAGAAGCAGCGCCCATTATAATATCTGACATACCAAATTTATTATTTAAAATATATTCATGATCTTCTAAAAATTTATCAAAAATTTCAAACTTTTTATTTAATAAAATAATATTTTTATCAATCAGTTCTTGATCACGATCTTCTGGTGGATTTCTAACTAATCCCCAAAATATCGGTGTCATATTTAGTTGTAAATCAGTTGTTTGAAATTCCATCCATGACTCAGCAATTGCAATATCTTCGTCTTTAGAAATTTCATATACATCTGTATATTTTCTATATAAGTATCTCACAATCGCATTTGACTGCTTAATTACAGATCCGTTGTGATCTAAAGTTGGGACAATAAGTTGAGGATTTATTTTTTCATAATTTTCTACGTTAACTTTTCCAAACTTTCCATACTCATCATGCCATTTAAATTCAAGATTTAGTTCGCAAAGAGCCCATGAGACCTTTTGGACGTTTATAGAATTTCTTCTACCATATAATTGTATCAAAAATTTATCCTTTTTATTTCATTACAGATAGTGGAGTGGAGCTTAAGTTCTGAACAAGTATAGAATTTCTATCTACAAGTTTTACGACTGTTGGAGCAATATTTTCCAACCACTCATTGCTTTCATAAACAGCCTTGTAAAGTTTTACTTTTTCATCTTGATTTTCAAATCTTCTAATCCAGACATATGTATTTCCTTTTTTTTCAGAATTCATTACACGTTCACCATTCTCTAAAGCGAATTGGTCTGAACTATCCATTACAAAACTGCCATGTATAACCATACCTTTTTCTACTTGAAAAGGCATTATAGTTTTCTCCATAAACGAAACCCATTCATTCATTTTCCCAGGAGCAATTTGATAAATTCTTAATTCAAAAAAAGCACTCATTACAACACCTCTTAAAAGTAAATAAAATTAAACATTATATAATTAAATTTAAATATTCAAATTTTCATTTATATTATCATCAGTAGTTTTTTAGGAGAGCTGAATGGATTACTCAAAGGGATGTTTTATTGGACGAATATGGGACAATTCCAAAAATGGACCATGTTTAATTAGAATAAAAGATGGAAATGTATATGACATTACATCTAAAGAGATCCCCACTCTAAGAGATTTGCTTGAATTAGAAGATATAAAAAAATATTTAAATAGCGTTCAAGGTATAAAATTAATTTCAGTTGAAGAATTGTTTGAATTAAGCTTTAAAAAAAATTCAGAATATCACCTACTTGCTCCCTGTGATTTTCAAGCAATTAAAGCATGCGGTGTAACATTTGCTAAATCAATGGTTGAAAGAGTAATTGAAGAAAGAGCAGCAGGTGATCCTAAAAAAGCAGAAAGTCTTAGAAATCATATTGGTGGATTGATTGGTGACAGTCTGCAAAATATTATTCCTGGGTCAGAAAAAGCTATTGAAGTTAAAAATGCACTTATTAAAGAAGGTTTATGGTCACAATACTTAGAGGTTGGAATTGGTAAAGATGCTGAAGTTTTTACTAAAGCTCAGACTTTATCATCAGTTGGTTTTGGATCAGAAGTAGGTCTAAATCCCATTTCAAATTGGAATAATCCTGAACCAGAAATCGTTTTAGCGGTTAACAGCAAAGGCATAATCAAAGGAGCTACTCTTGGTAACGATGTTAACTTAAGAGATGTTGAAGGGCGTTCGGCTCTTCTTTTGGGCAAAGCTAAAGACAATAACGCCTCTTGTTCAATTGGACCCTTTATAAGAATTTTTGATGATACCTATTCACTAGATGATATGAAATCAGCTCATATTACATTAAAAGTTGAAGGCGAAGAAGGATATATATTAAATGGTTCAAGCTCTATGTCAGAAATAAGTAGGGATCCAGAAGATTTGGTAAATCAAACAATTGGAAGACATCATCAATATCCAGACGGTTTTATGTTATTTTTAGGAACCTTATTTGCCCCAACTGAAGATAGAGACGTCGTAGGTGAGGGATTTACTCATAAAATTGGTGATAAGGTAACTATTTCAGAGCCTAATTTGGGTGAATTAGTAAATTATGTGAATTTATCCACAGCTTGTCCACAGTGGGAGTTTGGCATATCTTCAATGATTAAAAATTTAAGTCAAAGAGGTTTGATATAAATTAAATTTTAGGAATTCATTATGAAAGAAGTATTAAAAGGATCCTTAGAGGGCATAAAAGTAATAGATTTTTCAACTCTCTTACCTGGACCACTTGCAAGCTTGTTCTTATCAGAAACAGGAGCAGAGGTAATTAAGATTGAAAAACCTGATGTTGGTGATGAAATAAGATTGTCTAATCCTCAATGGGGTGAACAAAGTGTATCTTTTTCTTTGCTTAATAGAGGTAAAAAAAGTTTATCACTTGATTTAAAAGATCCTAAAAATCTTAAAATCTTGATACCAATTTTAAAAGAAGCTGACATTATAATTGAACAATTCAGGCCTGGCGTAATGAAAAGACTCGGATTAGATTATGAAAGTGTAAAAAAAATTAACCAAGATGTAATTTACGTCTCTATCACAGGTTATGGTCAATATGGCCCAAAAAGTCAGGTAGCTGGCCACGATCTAAACTACATAGGAAATGCAGGTCTTCTGAGTATAAGCATGGGTAGAGAAAATGATACCGTTGTACCGCCAGCACTTGTAGCAGATATAGCAGGTGGATCTTATCCGGCTGTAATTAATATCTTATTAGCATTAAGAAAAAGGGACTTAAATAAAGAAGGCTCATATATAGATCTATCTATGACAGAAAATCTTTTTCCTTTTATGTTTTGGGGTTTAGGTTCTGGGTTTGCCCATAACAAATGGCCAGGCAATAGTGATGGAGTTTTATCAGGAGGTTCTCCTAGATATAATATCTACAAAACAAGTGATGGAAGTTATGTAGCTGCAGCCCCTTTAGAGGATAGATTTTGGAATAAGTTTTGTGAGGCAATAGAACTCCCAAAAAAATTTATCAAAATGCAGAATGATCAAGAAAAGGTCATTCAAGAAATTAGAAAAATTATTGGACAAAAAGAAAAAAATTACTGGGTTGATGTATTTAACAAAGCAGATTGTTGCTGCTCAATTGTTAAATCAATTGAAGAAGCAATCAATGATAATCACTTTAAAGTTAGAAAGATTTTTGAAAACAAAATCATAAATAATTTAGGTGAAGAAATTCCTGCTCTTCCTATACCTGTAGATATGCAATTTAGAAAAGACCAAAAAAGAGCTTCTGCTCCAAGTCTTGGAGATATTAATGATCAATTTTTCTAATTAAAAAATCATTAACTTGACGTTATTAATACATGTTGTCAAAATAGTTAAATAGCGAGTTGTAAGATTTAGCTCTCGGAGATTTATAATGAAAAGATTAAATAATTTAGAATCTTACTGGATGCCATTTACGGCTAATAGGGATTTCAAGAAAGATCCCAGAATGGTTGTTGCTGCTGATGGTATGTATTACAAAAGTGAAACTGGGCAAGATATTTTAGATAGTGCAGCTGGATTATGGTGTGTTAATGCAGGACATAATAGACCAGAAATAACATCTGCTATTTCTGAGCAAGCAGCAACTTTGGATTTTGCTCCAAGTTTTCAATATGGTCATCCAAAATCTTTTGAACTTGCAAGTCGTGTCGCTGATATATTTCCAAAAGGTTTAGACCATGTTTTTTTTACAAATTCTGGTTCTGAAGCTGTTGATAGTACTCTTAAAATAGCTTTAGCTTATCATCGTGCTAGAGGCAAAGGAACTAAGACAAGACTAATTGGTCGTGAAAGAGGCTACCATGGTGTTGGATTTGGTGGAATTTCAGTTGGTGGAATGCCAAGAAACAGACAATATTTTGGATCATTGCTAACGGGGGTAGATCATATATCCCATACATTTCTTCCAGAAAAGAATAGATTTTCTAGAGGTTTACCTGAACATGGTGATTATTTGGCAGATACATTAGAAGACATTATTGCACTTCATGATGCATCCAATATTGCTTCTGTGATTGTAGAGCCTGTAGCAGGTTCTACTGGAGTTTTACCGCCTCCAAAAAATTATTTAAAAAGACTAAGAGAAATATGTGATAAACACGACATTTTATTAATTTTTGATGAAGTTATAACTGGTTTTGGGCGCCTTGGAAAAGCAACAGCTTCTGAGTATTTTGGAGTTACTCCTGATATTATTTCGTGTGCGAAGGCAATCACTAATGGAATTATTCCTATGGGTGCTGCTGTAGTGTCTAAGGAGATATATGATACTATGATGGACGAAGCAGATATGCCCATAGAACTCTTTCATGGATATACATATTCAGGACATCCAATAGCATCTGCCGCTGGTCTTGCTGCACTAGATATTTATAGAGATGAGGACTTGTTCAACAAGGCTGGTAAAACAGCTAAATATTTAGAGAATATCGTTCACCAGCTTAAAAATGATAAAAATGTAATTGATATAAGAAACTTAGGTTTAGTAGCTGCAATAGAAGTTGCTCCAAGGCCAGGAGCTGTAGGCGCTAGAGGATATGAAGCTATGAAAAAAGCTTGGCATAAGGGTTTAATGCTAAGAGTGACAGGAGATACACTTGCATTTTCTCCCCCTTTAATTGCAGAAAATCATGATATAGACAAAATTTTTGAAATTGTTCAATCTGTTTTAAAAGAATTAGACTAAATTTTTCATGCTATTAATTGGCACCTTGATAAAGACATCTCCACTGTCCTCTGCGGGCGGTAGATTACCAGCTCTCATATTTACTTGAATTGATGGTATTATGAGTTTAGGCATATTTAATGTTTTGTCTCTTGCCTCTCTTACTTTAACAAACTCATCTTCTCCAATTGAAGTCTTTACATGAATATTCTTTTTTTTCTGCTCACCCACCGTTGTAACCCACTCTACTTTTCGTGAAGTCGGTGGATAATCATGGCAAACAAAAATTAAGGTATCGTCTGGATAGCTCAATATTTTTTGAATCGATCTATAAAGTTCACGAGCGTCTCCACCAGGAAAATCAGCTCTGGCACTACCAAGATCTGGCATAAATAAGGTGTCTCCTACAAAAATAGAATTTCCAATCACATGTGCGGTACAAGCTGGTGTGTGGCCTGGAGTATTGATTACTTTACATTTTATACATCCAATTTTGTATTCATCATTATCTTTAAATAATCTATCAAACTGACTACCATCCCTTTGAAATTCTGTCCCAGCATTAAATGTTTTACCAAAAATATTTTGTATATCGGAGATTTTTTCAGATATACCAATTTTTCCACCTAGTTTTTTCTGGATATAGGGAGATGCAGACAAGTGATCTGCGTGAACGTGCGTTTCGATAAGCCACTCAAGATCTAATTTCATCTTTTCAATAAAAGAAATAATTTTTTCTGCATTATGATAATCTATTGTACCTGATGAAAAATCAAAATCTAAAACACTATCTATTACGGCGCATTTTTTTGAGGTCATGTCATAAACGACATAACTGATAGTGGATGTTTCCTCATCAAAAAAACCTTTAATTTTGAAATTTTTATCTAATCTTGTCTCAATCATTTTTAAACCTTAAACTATTTGTGGAACTGGCCTTTTAGTAACTTCATTTTTAATTAAAATTGACTCCAAACTTTTTGCAATCTCAGATAAATCTACATCTTTTCCAGCTGGCGCAATTAATTGAATTCCGAAGGGCATTTGTTGATGATCTAATCCACATGGCAATGCCCAAACACAAGGGATTGCCATTGTGGTTGCATAGCTAAGTGATAACCACCTCATATAAGTTGGCATTTTCTCTCCATTAATTTCATCAACAAATAATTGTTCATGCGGATATGGAGAAACTGATGCAGCAGGACAAATCAGAACATCATATTCATTAAAAAAATTACGAAAGTTTCTGTAAATTTTCGTTTGCCTCACATGAGCCCATGATACATCTGAAAGAGAGTACTTTAATCCTCTTTCAACATTATCAATTACATTTGGCCCCAACAAATCTTTTGAATTATCAAATCTTTCTTTATGTGATGCAACATAGTTAAATCCTCGTATGATTTCAAAGCAATTATGTACATCTAAAAAATCTGGTTCAGCTTGCTCTGATTTTCGAAAATTACTTTTAAAAGTACTTACCTTATCAAGAAAAATTGATTTAATCTCATTATCTACTGGAGCACATCCAAGATCAGCTGAGTATGCCATTTTTATATTTGATAGGTCAGCCCCAATCAATTCTTGAGGCATTGAAATACTGTCAAAACTTGAGAACGGATCCATTCTATTTAAATTTGCTTGAGCTTGTAATAGTAAATAAGTGTCCGACACACTTCTGCCCATTGGGCCTTGAACTGAAAAAGGGTTCAAACCTACAGCAGCTTCAGTTGCTGGTACTAAACCAGGAGAAGGTCTAAAACCATTAACACCACAAAACCCAGCAGGGGTCCTGAGGCTTCCTCCATAATCACTACCATTAGCCAATGGCATCATGTTACAGGCTAGAGCTGCAGCGCTTCCACCAGAAGAACCTGCAGGAGTTTTTGTTAGATCAAATGGATTAGAAGTAGCACCATAAACAAAATTTTTTGTATTACCACCTGCACCAAATTCTGGTGTGTTTGTCTTACAAAAAATTATTGCACCTTCACTTCTTATATCCTCAACTATAGTGTCATCACTTTCAGGAATTCTATTTTTATAGATTTTAGACCCAGATGTTGAGCGGAGATTTTTAACAATATTTAAATCTTTTATGCCAACGGGTAAACCATGAAGTAAACCTAGTTCTGATCCAGACATTACATCATCTTCAGCTTTTTTTGCCTGTTTTAGAACATCTTCATTATTAATTGCTACAACTGCATTTATAGATGGGTTTAATTTTTCTATTTGCTCAATACAACTCTTTGTTAGCTCTAATGGTGAAAGTTTTTTGTTTCCAATTAACCTTCTTGCTTCAATAGCATCTAGATCACATGGCCTTGACATATTTTCTCCTTTTAATAAGAAAAAGATCACATTTTATTTGACTTACGTAAAGCTTGAATGAACAAAAAGGCTCAATAATACAATAAATTAATTGTTTATTGAGAATTACTATCAATTAGTGTAATAATTATCTCATGAATAATAAAGAAAAATTAAGGAAAGCTGGTCTAAGACCTACTAAACAGAGGATGATAATTGCAGACATCCTTTTAGATGGTATTAATAGGCATTTTACTGCTGAAAATCTGCAGAACGAAATAAATTCTTCAGGTAATTCAATGTCTATAGCTACAATATATAATTGTCTTAAAAAATTTAGAAATTGTGGTCTCATTAAACAGGTTGAATCTTCAAAAGACACCGCTATTTTTGATACAAATATAAATCAACATCATCATTTTTTAGACGAAGAAACAGGTAAATTAATTGACATTGAAAATGATGAAGTTAACTTACACAAGCTTCCAAAAATTCCTCAAGGTTATCTTAATAACGGTGTTGAGGTCTTAATAAAAATTAAGAAGCAAATTTGATTTTTTTTACTTTAAAATCGTTCTAAACTACTTGACATAAATAAGCTCACTTCATATTTTCAAACATATACAATTTAATAAGATTTCAGAAAGGATTCCTAATGGATGATATCGGCAAATGTCCAGTAATGCATGGTTCAGTCACAACAAACAGTGGTGTAAGCACAACTAATCGTGATTGGTGGCCTAACCAACTTAACCTAAGTATACTTCATCAAAACGATAAGAGATCAAATCCAATGAGTTTGGATTTTGATTATAGAGAAGAATTCAAAAAACTTGATTATCAGGCTTTAAAAAAAGATTTAAATGATTTGATGACAGACTCTCAGGAATGGTGGCCGGCTGATTATGGTCATTATGGTCCTTTCTTTATTAGAATGACATGGCATGCCGCTGGAACATACAGAACTAGTGACGGCCGAGGAGGCGGAGGAACTGGTGATCAAAGATTTGCCCCACTAAATAGCTGGCCTGACAATGGTAACCTTGATAAGGCAAGAAGGCTATTGTGGCCAATCAAGCAAAAATATGGAAATAAAATTAGTTGGGCCGATCTTTTTATTTTAACCGGAAACGTTGCCATTGAGTCTATGGGCGGAAAAACATTTGGTTTCAGCGGAGGACGTGCAGACATTTGGTCTCCACCCGAGGATATATACTGGGGTCAAGAAAATGAATGGCTCGAAAATAAAAGATATACAGGTGATCGTGAATTAGAAATGCCTCTTGGCGCGGTTCAGATGGGATTAATTTATGTTAATCCTCAAGGTCCAGACGGAAAGCCTGATCCTTTAGCAAGTGCAAGGGATATTCGTGAGACGTTTGCAAGAATGGCAATGAATGACGAAGAAACAGTAGCTCTTACTGCTGGTGGTCATACTTTTGGAAAAGCACATGGTGCATCTGATCCAGATAAGTATGTTGGTGCTGAGCCAGAAGGTGCACCAATAGAACAAATGGGTTTTGGGTGGCAGAACTCTTATGGTTCAGGATTTGGTAGCGACACTATAACAAGTGGAATTGAAGGTGCTTGGACTGCTAACCCTACAAAATGGGATAATGGTTATTTTGACTTGTTATTTGGATACGAGTGGGAATTAGTAAAAAGTCCTGCAGGAGCCTTTCAATGGCATCCAATAAATCCTAAAGAAGAAGACATGGCGCCAGATGCTCATTATGGGTCAAAAAAAGTTACAACAATGATGACAACTGCTGACATGGCCATGAGGGAAGATCCTGCTTACAAAGTTATTTCAAAGAGATTTCATGAAAATCCAGATCAATTCCAGGATGCATTTGCTAGAGCATGGTTTAAATTACTACATCGTGATATGGGACCAAAGACTCGTTATCTTGGACCTGAAGTTCCCGAAGAAGAGTTGATCTGGCAAGACCCAGTTCCTGCTGGGAACAAAAGATATGATATCAGCGCAGTAAAATCTCTAATTTCAAATAGTGGATTGTCTACAAAGCAAATGGTTGAGACAGCGTGGGCAAGTGCTTCTACTTTTAGAGGGACAGATATGCGTGGCGGAGCTAATGGTGCTCGTATTCGTCTGGAACCTCAAAGAAGTTGGGAGGTAAATAAACCAAACGAACTATCCAAAGTTCTAGATGTATATACATCAATATCTGAAAAAACTGGTGCATCTATTGCTGATGTAATTGTTCTTGCTGGAAATGTCGGAATTGAAAAAGCATCAGGACAAAGCCTAGATTTCACCCCAGGTAGAGGAGATGCAACCCAGGAAAAAACAGATGTTGACTCATTTGCGGTTCTTGAGCCAGTTGTTGATGGATTTAGAAATTATCAAAAAGAAGATTATGGTATTAGTCCTGAAGAAATGTTGCTTGATAAAGCTCAGATAATGGGTTTAACCGCACCAGAAATGACTGTTCTTATTGGTGGACTAAGATCTCTTGGTATTAGTGCAGATGGTCATGGCGTTTTTTCAAAAGATACAAGTAAATTATCTAATGGTTATTTTGTAAATCTTCTTGACATGGGTATTGAGTGGAAACCAATAAACAGCAATACTTATCAAGGTGTAAGCAGATCCACTTCAGAAAAAATTAATACTGCTACTCGTGTGGATTTAGCTTTTGGTTCAAACTCTCAACTAAGAGCTATTTCTGAAGTATATGCATGTAGTGACTCTCATGAGAAGTTCGTTAATGACTTTATTGCAGCTTGGAATAAGGTTATGAATATGGACAGGTTTGATTTGTTATAATCAGATAGATAATGTTTTCAAGAAGGCGATTTGATTATGTTAAATCGCCTTTTTTTATGAGCGTGGATGTATAGCTTTATGTAATCTCAAAAGTTCTGCTTCGTTTACATCTGTATATCTTTGGGTGGTTGAAAGGCTGGAGTGGCCTAGCAATTGTTGTATAGCTCTTAAATCTGCGCCACCAGATAATAAATGAGTGGCGAATGCATGCCGTAAAGCATGAGGAGTAGTATGGGATGGTAAGCCCAATTCATACCTCAGATTTTCAACTCTTCTTTGAATAATCCTTGGAGATAATTCTCCTCCTCGTTTTCCCAAAAAAAGCGGTTCATCCCCATTAGTATCAAATGGACAATGATCTATATATTCTCTGACTCCTTCACAAATAATTGGTAAAAGAGGTACATCTCGATATTTGTTACCTTTACCTTTTACTCTTAACCACTCCCCATTGGGTGCATCTTTTCTTTTTAATGATAACGCCTCACTTATTCTTAAACCTGAGCCATACAATAGAAGTAAAACTGCCCTATCACGTAAATTAATCCAGTGATCAGACTCATTATTCATAATTGATTCTAAAGCCTGTGCTACTAGATTTGACTCTATGGACTTTGGAAATGATCTTTTAAGTTTTGGGCTTTTAAAAATAGACATATCGAGTGAAGAAATAATTTTATCTCTTATAAGGAATTTATAAAAATTTTTTAAACTTGATACTTTTCTAGCGACTGTTGGTCTAGATAATTGTCTTTCAGATAAAACTGACAAAAATTCTCTAAAAATGTATTTATCTAGTAACAAGAATTCATAATTTTTGTCAGTACAAAAATTTGAAAATTCTAACACGTCTCTTTTATATGCGTCTAAGGTATGTTCCCCATAACCACGAATTGTTTCTAGATATTTTATCCAGGAAAAAATGGTATCATTTTCATTTTTAGAAATACTATCTTTATTCAATTCTTCCACATTTATTACAAAATTGATTGTCCTGTTTTTTTCCAATCGGATAGAAAATCTGATAAGCCTTTATCAGTTAGAGGATGGTTGTACATAGATTTTAAAAATTTTGGTGGTACTGTAGCAACATCTGCACCTAACTTTGCAGAATCCACGATATCTTGAACACTTCTTATTGAGGCTGCAAGAACTTTAGTATCAAATCCGTGAATATCGTAGATCTCAGTAATTTCAGAAATTAAATTCATGCCATCAGCACCAATGTCATCTAATCTACCTATAAAAGGAGATATAAAAGTTGCGCCTGCTTTTGCGGCTAATAGGGCCTGAGCCGCACTAAAACATAAGGTGACATTTACCATAATGCCATCGTCAGAAAATGCTTTGCACGCTCTTAAGCCGTCAATTGTTAAAGGAACTTTAATTGCAACATTTTGAGCAATTGAAGAAAGTTTTTTGCCTTCTAAAATCATATTATCAAAATCTGTTGCGGTGACTTCTGCGCTTACTGGTCCTGACACTTCATTGCAAATTTCTTCAATAGTACTAATTATATTTCTTCCAGATTTAGCTATTAAGGACGGGTTAGTAGTAACACCATCAATTAACCCAGTAATATTCAACGATTTAATTTCCTCAATCTCAGCGGTGTCTATAAATAATTGCATCTCGTATCCTTTTAACTTTTTTGAAGTTTAAACATTTCTTTAAGCATAATTTATAATACACTATTTAAAAATTATAACTATATTTAGCTTTAAACTTATTTCATAAAGATAGTAAATGAAAAATATAAATTCAAAAGAAGTGTCTGTCTTAGTTAGTGGCCCTTTCAACGAACCATTTGACTACGTTTTAGAAGATAACAATATCAATTTTAGTGTTGGTCAAATCGTTTTAGTTCCTTTTGGAAAAAGAAAAATAGTAGGTATAATTATTGGTAATGGTACTAAAACCATACCTGAAACAAAATTGAAAACAGTTCTTCAAGTTTATGATCTTAAACCAGTACCAAAACCTTCAATTGAATTAATGAATTTTTTAGCAAGTTGGTATTGTGTCTTTAAAGGTTTGGTTTTGAAAATGATATTATCTCCATTAGAAGCTATTACTTCTCCAGATTATGAAAAAGTTTATAAAAGTAATTTCGCAAATGAAAATGAGATAAACGAAATTGAAGAAATAAAAATTACATACAAACGTAAGTTAGTCTTAGATTTTCTGTTAAATTTTGATATAGGAAAATCACAAAATGATATAATTAAACAAATAGGCGTTTCAAAAGCAATTTTGAAAGATATGACCCAAAAAAAACTGATACAAGAAAAGAAAGTCTACAAAACACTGAATTTAGATTCCTGTTTTTTAAAAAACTCTAAAGAAAATAAAAAAAATTATGACTATTTAAATTTAGAACAAAAATTTGCAGTAGATACTATAAATAATTCAATTATTAAGACAAAATCAGATTGTTTCTTGCTTGATGGGGTCCCAGGTTCTGGTAAAACAGAAACTTACTTTGAAACAGTTAGGACATGTTTAGATCAAGGTAAGCAAGCATTAATTTTGTTACCAGAAATAGTTTTGACGCCGGATTGGAAAAAAAGATTTTTGAAAAAATTCTCTTTTGCTCCATTAGTTTGGAACTCTGAAATAACAAAGAAAAAAAAGAAAAAAATTTGGTTGTCTGCATTAAACGGTACGGCAGGAGTTATTGTAGGAGCAAGATCAGCGCTAATGATACCTATTTCAAATTTAGGTTTAATTATCGTTGATGAAGAACATGAACAAGCTTTTAAACAAGAAGAAAACGTCAGGTATAATGCTAGAGATATGGCTATCTACAGGTCTACAAGATCTTCAGCTCCAATAGTTTTAGCCTCTGCAACTCCATCATTAGAAACATTTTACAATGCAAAAAATGGTAAATATATTCATTTAAATTTGCCAAAAAGAGCAACGGGGGCAACTTTACCTCATATTAAACTAATTGATTTAATTTCCAACCCACCTGATAAAGGAAAATGGTTATCTCCCTTGCTTGTAGGTGAAATAGAAAGCAAATTAAAGAATAAAGAACAAAGTTTATTATTTTTAAACAGAAGAGGTTATGCGCCCTTATCAATTTGCAATTCATGCGGAGATAAAATTAAGTGTGTTAATTGTGATGCTTGGTTAGTTGAGCATAGATCTAAAAATATATTAGTTTGTCACCATTGTGGATATTCTAGAATATTTGAAAATGTTTGTAAGAAATGTGGCGTTGAAGATCAAATTAAAGCTTGTGGTCCTGGAGTTGAACGAATCGAAGAAGAGATAAAAGAAATTTTTCCTAAGGCAAGATTAATAGTATTATCGAGTGATACTATGAATAATCATAAAATACTGAATGAAACAGTTGAAAAAATAAAAAATAACAAAGTAGATATTATTATAGGAACACAAATGATTGCTAAAGGTCATGATTTTCCAAATTTAAAATTAGTTGGTATTGTCGATAGTGATGTTGGATTGTCTGGTGGTGATTTGAGAGCATCAGAGAGAACTTTTCAGGTTTTACAGCAAGTATCAGGAAGATCTGGCAGACATTCAAAAAAAGAAGAAGACAAAGGTGTTGTTCTAATTCAGACTTTTGATACTAAAAATCCAATAATTAATGCAATCTCCAAAAATAATAGAAATGAATTTTTTGATAAAGAGCTAGTGTCAAGAAAATACGCTAATATGCCACCTTATGGTAGGTTAGCATCTATAATATTGTCATCGAAATTAGAGAGAAAATTAGAAATTTTTTCATCAGAATTGTTAAAATTAGCACCATTTTTCAAAAATGTTAAAATTTTTGGACCTGCCCCTGCACCAATATATTTTTTAAGAGGGAGATTTAGAAGAAGATTTTTAATAAAATCTGATAAGAATGTAAATATTCAAGATGTAATTCTGAATTGGACAAGAAAAATCAACACACCAAACTATATTAAATTAACTATAGATATTGACCCATTTTCTTTTATGTAAAATTAATTCAATTTGGTGCCCTTGTTACTTGCAATGATATGAATGCTGTGGTAGCAATCCATATTATTTTGTTTACTTAAAAGGGAAGTATTAAGATGAGCGTTTCATCTGGTTTGTCAGGTAGATATGCTAAAGCTATATATGAATTAGCTGAAGAAAAAAAGATTTTAACAAAAATAGTTGATGATTTTATTGGCCTCCAAAAGTTGCTTGAAGATAGTGATACTTTGTCTAATTTAATCAAATCACCAGCTGTATCTAAATCCGATAAACAAAATTCAATACTTAAAATTTTAAATAAAGCTAAAGTTCAAAAATTAACTATCAAATTTTTCGGAACTTTGGCAAATAATGGAAGATTAATATTAATCAAAGAAGTAATAGAAGACTTTTTATCAGAAGTATCTAGAATTAATGGTGAGGTTAAAGCTGAAGTCACATCATCTTTTAAGCTTGACCAGGATCAACAAAAAAAAGTAGTAGCCGCAATATCTGAAGCAACAGGTATTAAAAAAATAATATCATCAGCAAGCGTTGATGAAAGTTTGATTGGAGGCCTTATCGTTAAAATAGGTTCCAAAATGATAGACAACTCATTAAAAACTAAATTAAATAGACTTGAAATAGCTATGAGAGGTACAAACTAATGGATATTCGTGCAGCAGAAATATCAACAATATTAAAAGATCAGATAGAAAATTTTGGCTCTGATGCTGAAATTACAGAAGTTGGTAAGGTTTTATCAGTAGGAGATGGAATTGCGCGTGTTTACGGACTTGATCAGATACAAGCTGGTGAAATGGTTGAGTTTCCTGGTGGTATTGCTGGTATGGCTTTAAATCTTGAAAGAGATAATGTTGGCGTAGTTATATTTGGAAGTGATAAAACAATAAAAGAAGGTGACGTTGTCAAAAGAACAGGTTCAATCGTTGACGTGCCAATAGGTAAAGGGCTTTTAGGAAGAGTTGTTGATGCACTAGGTAATCCTATAGATGGAAAGGGCGCTCTTAAAAATGTAAAAAGATCAAGGGTTGAGACTAAAGCTCCGGGTATTATGCCAAGAGAATCAGTAAGCGAACCAATGCAAACTGGTTTGAAAGCAATTGATTCTCTTATTCCTGTTGGAAGAGGGCAGAGAGAGCTTATTATTGGTGACAGACAAACAGGCAAAACAGCTATTGCAATAGATACTTTTTTAAATCAAAAGAGTACTAATGATAAAGCTGGGAAAGATGATACTAAGAAGTTGTTCTGTATTTATGTGGCAGTAGGTCAAAAAAGATCAACAGTAGCACAAATTGTTAAAACTTTAGAGGAAAGAGGAGCTTTAGAATATTCGATTGTGGTAGCAGCCACGGCATCTGATCCAGCTCCTATGCAATTTCTTGCACCTTATTCTGCCGCTGCTATGGGAGAGTTTTTTAGAGATAATGAAATGCATGCGGTTGTTGTTTATGATGATTTGTCAAAACAAGCAGTTGCCTACAGACAAATGTCTCTTCTTTTAAGGAGACCTCCAGGAAGAGAAGCTTATCCTGGTGATGTGTTTTATTTACATTCCCGCTTGCTCGAAAGAGCCGCAAAATTAAATGGAGAAAATGGATCTGGGTCTCTAACAGCCCTTCCAATAATTGAAACACAAGGTGGTGACGTTTCCGCATTTATTCCAACTAATGTTATTTCAATTACAGATGGTCAAATTTTTTTAGAAACAGAACTCTTTTATAAAGGTATTAGGCCAGCTGTTAACGTCGGTTTATCAGTTTCAAGGGTTGGGTCAGCTGCTCAAATTAAAGCTATGAAACAAGTAGCTGGTACAATTAAGCTGGATTTAGCACAATATCGTGAAATGGCTGCTTTTGCACAATTTGCTTCTGATATGGATGCTTCAACAAGGCAACTTTTATCAAGAGGCGAAAGGTTAACTGAATTACTTAAACAACCTCAATATTCTCCAATGGATGTTGAAGAACAGGTAGCCGTTATTTTTGCCGGAGTGAAAGGATATTTAGATCAAATCCCAACACAAAAAATTGGTGAGTTTGAACAGTCACTTATCCAAAAATTAAATGCTAAGGGCTCTAATATTTTAGAATCCATAAGAAAACATAAGTCTATTTCAGATGATACTGAAAAAGCTCTTAAAGACACACTAGATGAATTAGTAAAGAATTTTGCTTAGATAATTTGAATTAGTAAGGGTTAGGTTAATGCCTTCTTTAAAAGACCTTAAAAATAGAATTGGTTCTGTCAAGTCTACACAAAAAATTACATCAGCAATGAAGATGGTTGCGGCTGCTAAACTACGTAAAGCTCAAGAGCAAGCATTAGCCTCAAGACCATACACTACTCTTATGGACAGTGTTGTATCCAAAATTTCTTCTAAAGCAATTGGAAGTTCTATAGATTTACTACGTGGTAAAGAAGAAATTAAAACTCATTTATTAGTTGTTTTTTCTGCAGATAGAGGATTATGTGGTGGTTTTAACGGATCAATTACAAGAACAGTTAGGTCTGAAATTAAAAAACTAAAAGATGATGGTATAAATGTTAAATTACTTATGGTAGGAAAAAAATCTGCTGATGCACTAAATAGAGAATTTGGTGACTTATTTGTTGAAAAAATAGATGGAAATTCAGCAAAACCTAATTACACAGATGCTGAAGTTTTAGCAAAGAAAATAATTGATTTGTTTGAAAATAATGAGTTTGGTGTATGCAGAGTAATATTTAATAAATTTGTTTCTGCAATTACTCAAGAAGTTACTTTCAAATCTCTTATACCGGTAGAAGTTAAAATTGATGAGATTGATGAAAATAACTCTAGTTCAATTTATGAATTTGAACCTAGCGAAGAAGAAATATTGAATGATCTATTACCTCGTAATTTAGCTACACAGCTATATAGTTCTCAAATCGAAAGTACAGCAAGTGAACTAGCTGCTAGAATGACTGCAATGGATAATGCTACTAGGAATGCTGGCGAGATGATAGATAATTTAACCCTACAATATAATAGAACAAGACAAGCTGTTATTACAAAAGAATTAATTGAAATTATATCAGGTGCAGAAGCCTTATAATATAAATATGGAGAAACATTATGGCGAAAAAACCGTCCACTAAACAAAATGGCAGAATATCTCAAGTGATAGGAGCTGTGGTTGATGTTGAGTTTGATACAGATCTTCCTCAAATACTAGATGCTCTTCAGGTAGATAATAATGGACAAAAACTAATACTAGAAGTAGCACAACATCTTGGTGAAAACGAAGTAAGGACTATAGCTATGGATAGTACGGATGGTCTAGTCCGTGGTATGGATGTAGTTCAAACAGGTGCACCAATCACAGTACCTGTTGGACCAGAAACATTAGGTAGAATTCTTAACGTTATAGGTGATCCAGTTGATGATGGTAAGCCAGTTAAGTCTAAAACAACCTTACCTATTCACAGAGATGCTCCAGAATATGTTGATCAATCCACTTCTGCTGATATTTTAGTAACAGGAATAAAAGTGGTAGATCTATTAGCACCTTATGCAAAAGGTGGTAAAATTGGACTCTTTGGTGGTGCTGGTGTTGGTAAAACAGTTTTAATTATGGAGCTTATAAATAACGTAGCTAAAGCACATGGTGGTTATTCTGTTTTTGCAGGTGTTGGCGAAAGAACTAGAGAAGGTAATGATCTTTTCCATGAAATGGTAGAATCTGGAGTTATCGTTCCAGATGGTCCAGGCTCTAAAGCAGCACTTGTATATGGTCAAATGAATGAGCCTCCTGGAGCTAGAGCAAGAGTGGCTTTAACAGGATTAACGTTAGCCGAATATTTTAGAGATCAAGAAGGTCAAGACGTTCTCTTTTTCGTAGATAACATTTTTAGATTTACTCAGGCCGGATCTGAAGTTTCAGCATTATTAGGTAGAATACCATCTGCTGTAGGATATCAGCCAACGTTGGCTACAGATATGGGAGCACTTCAAGAAAGAATTACAACTACAACAAAAGGATCTATTACTTCTGTACAAGCAATATATGTTCCTGCAGATGACTTAACTGATCCTGCGCCTGCAACATCATTTGCTCACTTAGACGCTACTACTGTTTTATCAAGGCAGATAGCAGAAATAGGAATTTATCCTGCAGTTGATCCATTAGACTCAACCTCAAGAATGTTAGATCCTAGAATTGTTGGTGAAGAGCATTATGAAGTTGCAAGAAAAGTTCAAGAAGTTCTTCAACAGTATAAATCGTTACAAGACATTATCGCGATTTTGGGTATGGATGAATTATCTGAAGAAGATAAACTAGTTGTTAGTAGAGCTAGAAAAATTCAAAGATTTTTATCCCAACCATTCCATGTTGCTGAGGTGTTTACTGGATCACCAGGTGTTTTAGTACCTTTAGAAGATACTATTAAAGGATTTAAGGGAATTGCAGACGGTGAGTATGATGATTTACCAGAAGCTGCTTTTTACATGGTAGGTACTATTGAAGAAGCAATAGAAAAAGCAAAGAAATTAACAAAAGATGCTGCTTAATCTTTTGAACTTTTTTAGATGAGGTAAGAATGGCAGAAACAACTAATTTAGAAGTAGTAACTCCCTCAGCTATAATTTTATCTGAACCTGTTGAAATGGTTGTTGTTCCAGGTTCAGAAGGTCAAATTGGTGCTCTTCCAAGACATTCTAAAGTTATTTCTACTCTGGATAGAGGGTTGGTTGATATTTTTAGTGATAATAAAGTTTCATCGCAGATAATGATAGATGGTGGAATAGCCGAAATAAATGAAACTACAGTTACAATATTAGCAGAAAGAGCTGAAAAGATTGATAAAGCAAACAAACAAGTTCTAGAAGAAAAACTTATAGCTTGTCAGTCTCAAGAAAATCATGATGATCAAAATATAGCAGATCTTGCAAAAAAAAATTCGTCTTTTATAAAGGCTGTTTTAGACAAAATAGGTTGATCTATTTCTGCAATACTTTTTCTATTTCAGAGCTTATACTCAAAAGGTAATCATCTTGATTAGTCGTCGCGTTTAACATAATCCCAATTGGTTCTTTATTTTCAAAATAAGGTATAGAAATACTACAACCATTCATATAATTAGCCAAAGTTGTGTTTCTTAACGATATTAAATTTGCTTTATCATAAAATTCACTATCTTTACATTCTTCTACTAAAGGTGGTTTTATTGTCACAGTTGGCATAATTAAAAAATTATTTTTTAAAAATTTGTTAAACTCTTCTACTAAATCTGCTCTAATTTTTTGTAATAGATTATATTCAACAGCCATAACTTCATTTGCTCGTTCTATTCGTCTTAATACGTTTGGATCAATTAAATGTTTTTTTTGATCATATAAATAAAAATATTCTGTTGCACACTCTACTGATGCGAATTGCCATATTGGCACTTTTTTGTATAAATCTAAAACCGGTACATTCATTTCAGCGACTTCATATCCACTCTTAGTAATTTTTTTCTTAGCTAAGTCAAAAGCAACTTTAATTTCATTGTCTATATCTTCAAATCCAAAGTTAGAAGGAATTATTAATTTTGGATTTTTATTTTGTAATTTTTCCTGTTTAGTATTTATTTTTTTTCTCATAGCATGGTAGCCAAGTTTACAAAGTTCAACGTCTCTTGCCATTAATCCAACACTATCTAAGCTACTGGAGAGGGTAAGAACACCATCTCTTGAAATACTATCTTGTGTAGGTTTGAAGCCTGTAATTCCTGTGAAAGCAGATGGTATCCTCGTTGAACCTCCAGTATCAGTTCCTATAGCAATGTCAGACAAATCTAAAGCAACAGACACAGCTCCACCAGATGTCGATCCACCTGGCACAGAACCAGGATAAAAAGGGTTATCTGGAGTTCCGTAATGAGGATTTATTCCTAAACCTGAGTAGGCAAGTTCAGTCATATTTGTATGTCCAAGAAGTAAACCACCAGCTTTTCTAATATTAGAGATACATTTTGCATCGTTTAAAGAAATATCGGGTTCTAGAAACTTAGTTCCTCCTCTTGTATGATATCCCTTTACATCAAATAAAGCTTTTACAGATATTATTAAACCTTTCAATAATCCATTTTTAAGTTTACTTATTTTATTCAGCTGGACTTTAAAATCTTTTTCAAAAAGCTCAGTAAATATATTCTCAAATTTTTTAGGGTCGTCTCTAAATTTTGTTAGTATCTCAAAAAGTTTATTAACAAGCTTTTCGTTATTTGAGTTGATCTGTTTTTTCATAATAATTAATTAAAGTTTGAAGCATTAAAGTTTTTGATCATTGGGATGAATATTTCATTAATTTTTCTGTAAACATCTTTTTTAAATGAAATTGCTTTTTCAGGTAATAATTCTGGATCAAGCCAAATCCAGTTTTTAAATTCAGGATGGTTAGTATTAATATCTATCTCTTTATCCTTGCCCAAAAAATGAAATAAGAGCCACCTTTGAGTTTGTCCTCTATACTTTCCTTCCCAAAGACTATCTGCTAATGTCAAAGGAATATCATAATTCAACCAATCTGGATATTCACTTATAAACTCAACATTAGTTATACTGGTCTCTTCTTTTAATTCTCTATATCCAGCCTCTACAGGCAGTTCTCCTTTGTCAATACCTCCTTGGGGTAATTGCCATGCTTCAGCTTTGTTATCAAGTCTTTGTCCACAAAATACGTTTCCGACTTTATTAAAAACCATTAACCCAACACAAGAACGATATGGTCTTTCTAAAAGAGGAATATTGTTCTTAATTATACTCAATTGCTAAAACTACTAAATTTATTATGTAAAGGTTTTTTTAAAATTTTGGCAGTAGAAGTTGTTTTCTTTTTATTACTAAATAAATTAATTCCTCTTATAAGGTCAACTGCTCTAGATATTTGATTATCTTGTAAAAGTTTTTCAACTTGAGTTAATTCTGGCTTATTAGCACTATCTTTTTTGTTTTTTTCTTTTTTGTCCAAGGCTCCTCTTAAATTTTCTTCTCTTCTATTTTCTGGTGTTTCTTTAGTCAATTCAGTTATACCAGCTTCTACAATAATATCTGGTTCAATACCTTTGGCTTGTATAGATATACCACTTGGTGTGTAATATCTTGCAGTTGTAAGTCTCATTGCACCATTACCTGCTAAAGGAATTATAGATTGAACTGATCCTTTACCGAAACTACGAGTTCCAACTATTATTGCTCTTGAATGATCTTTAAGTGCTCCTGCTACAATTTCGCTAGCAGATGCTGACCCACTATTGATAAGAACTATCATGGGTTTGCCATCAATTATATCACCTTTTTTTGCAAAAATTCTTGAAGTATCATCATCTTTTCTTCCTTGGGTCGATACTATTTCTCCTTGGTTTAAGAAAGAGTCTGTAACTGAAATTGATTGGTTTAAAAGACCTCCTGGATTATTCCTTAAATCTAATATTAGTCCTTGAAATTTTTCTCCAAGTTCTTTTTTAATTTCAACTACGGATTTTTCTAGACCAGAAGTTGTTGTATCCGAAAAGGTAGTTAAACGTACATAACCTATATTTTTAATAATGTTGTGTCTAACAGATCTTATTTTTATAACGTCTCTAATTATTTCAATTTCAATAGGATCTTTTTTATCACGAACAACAGTTATGACAACCTTACTTCCAACAGGCCCTCGAAGTTGAGATACAGCGTCATTTATTGAAAGTCCTCTAATTGACTCTCCATTAATGCCAATAATTAAATCGCCTGACTTCATACCTGCGTTAGCAGCAGGAGTGTCATCTATCGGTGAGACAACTTTTACCACACCATCTTCCATGGTTATTTCAATACCTAAGCCACCAAATTTTCCTTTGGTCTTTACCTGCATATCTTTATATGATTCTGCACTTAAGTAAGAGGAATGAGGATCAAGAGATTGAAGCATCCCTGAGATTGCAGATTCAATAAGTTTTTTGTCAGTAACTTCTTCTACGTATTGTTCCTGTACTCTTTGAAAAACATCACCAAAAAGATTTAGCTGTTTATAGGTTTCTTGACGATTTTCAGCACTAGCAAGATTTTGCTCAGACAAACATATATTAAAAACCAAAAAAAATGCTAAAAAAACATTAGTATTATAATTTATATTATAAATAAAAATTTTTTTAATCATTTGAGTAGGCCTTAATTCAAGTTGAGAACATACTATAACAATATAGAATATATTTAGTACAGCAACTACAGAAAAATCTAATTATAACTTTTATTTTACTAAAAGTGATTTACCACTCATGTTTTTAGGTGATTTGATAGAAATAAGTTCTAAAATTGTTGGAGCAATATCTGCTAATCTTCCATCTCTTAACTTATAATTATTATCTTTAGAAATAAGTATCAAAGGAACTTTATTACATGTATGTGAGGTATGTGGTAAGTTCGCTATTTCATCGAACATAACCTCACAGTTTCCGTGGTCTGCGGTCAATAACATGTGTCCATCATATTTAATTATTGTATCTTTTATATTTCCAATTGCTTTATCAACAGTTTCCACTGCTTTAATAGCTGCTTTCAAATCACCTGTATGTCCAACCATATCAGGATTTGCAAAATTAATTACAATTAGATCATAAGTTTTATTTTTTATGGAGGATATTAATTTAGTCTCAATTTTCTTTGCTGACATTTCAGGTTGTAAATCATATGTAGATATTTTTGGTGAAGGTATCATTACCCTAGTTTCACCGGGGTAAACCGTCTCCTCTCCTCCATTAAAAAAGAAAGTAACATGAGGATATTTTTCTGTTTCAGCTAGTCTTAATTGTTTTAAATTAGCTTTTGAAACGACCTCCCCAAGTGTGTCCTTAATATTTTCTTTTACAAAAATAGAATTCATAAATTTTGATAATTCTGTTGAATATTCTGTCATTCCAAGATTGTTTGATAAAATTGGAGTGTTAAAATCTTTTTCAAATTGTCTAAATGTAGGATCTAGTAATGCTGTTAATAACTCTCTAACTCGGTCCGCCCGAAAATTTATCATAATTAAACTATCACCATCTTCAAATCCTTTATAATTTCCAATCAGAGTTGGTGAAATAAATTCGTCAGTTTCATTGTTTTTATAAGCTTCTTCTATTCCTTCTGATACATTAGAAAACTTTCTGTCATATTTTCCGCATACAATAAGATCATAAGCCTTTTTTACTCTCTCCCACCTATTATCTCTATCCATTGAGTAGTATCTACCTACAAGTGAGGCTATCTTGATATTTTTTGGGAGGGATATTTCAAATTTTTCAATATCCTGGCCTAGTTGTTTTGGAGAACAATCTCGTCCATCTGAAAAAATGTGTATCCAAGTTTTACAATTATTTTTTTTTAAAAGTTTTGACATTTCAATCATGTGATATGAATGTGAATGCACTCCACCATCACTACATAAACCAAGCAGATGAACAGTCTTATTTTTATTATGATTTGACATAAAATTCTGAAAATTGTTATTTTTTTCTATTTCATTATTGTCAAAAGCTTTGTTTATTTTTGGCAGAGTTTGTAGTACCACTCTGCCAGAACCAAGGTTCATATGTCCAACCTCAGAGTTTCCAACTTGACCTATAGGCAACCCAACATCTTGACCAGAAGCATCTAGGGTTGAATATGGAAATATTTTAGTTAAAAAATCTACATTTGGAGTTTTAGCTAATGCTACAGCATTATTTTCTATATTTTCATTAATTCCCCAGCCATCCATTATACATAAAACTATTGGTTTTTTTTGTATGTTTTCCATCAATTTAATCCATTAAGAAAATTTTATTTATGATAAGGATGCCCTTGAATAATAGTTTCTATTCTGTATATCTGTTCAGCAATCATCATTTTAACCATTTGATGTGGCCAAGTAAGCTTACCAAAAGCAATAATTTTATCTGCTGATTTTTTTATTTTTAGTCCATTTCCAAATGCACCACCAATCGCAAAATTCACACTTGTTATATTATTATTGCTCCAATTTAATATTAATTTTGCTAGGTCTGAACTGGATAAATTCTCACCTTCTTCATCAAGTAAGATCAATTTACCGTTTTTAGGGGTTGAATTAATTAACTTATCAGCTTCTTTGTCTAATTGTTTTTCTTTATTTTTTGTTTTAATTTCATATTGTTTTAATTCAATGTTTTTAATTCTTTTAATATATTTTCTAGTAATCAAATCTTCATCATTACTTTTAATTTTACCAATTGTTGAAATTCTATATTTCATTTTATTTTTTTACTGCGTCACTTGATATATTATCTTGTTTTTTTTCCCACATTTTTTCTAGGCTATAAAAATCTCTTACTTCTGGTCGAAAAATATGAACTAAAATATCATTCGCATCAATTAAAACCCAATCTCCATTTGACATACCTTCTGGAGACGATAAGCGAAGGCCTATTTCTTTATATTTTTTTACTAAGTTATTTGCCATAGCAGTTACTTGTCTTGTAGTATTCCCACTTACAACTATCATATAATCTGCAATGCTACTTCTACCAATTAGATCAATGCTTACAATGTCTATTCCTTTATCATTTTCCAATGATTTTAATGTAAATTTTAACAATTCTCTAGACGATAAACTTTTTGTTTTTATCATTACATAATCCCATTAAGTGTAAGTTTTAGTTTTTCTTATCTCTGATGACGAGATAGATAATAATTTATTCTTTAAAAAAACCCAGACTGGTTTTTTTTTGTGAAATATAATTCTACTTTTGATTGTTTTAAGTTTCTTCCCAAAATTTGGAACTCTAGATGTGTTTAAAAAAGAATTTAAATAGCCTGGCCTAGAAATAACAGCAATATGAATATTTTGAGCTATTAAATTTGGATAAAGCCATTTATTTAAATTGTCTAAAATATCACTTCCCATTAGCCAGATAAATTTTACCTTTCGGGTTTTCTGATTTAAAAAATTAACTGTTTTGTATGTAGCATAAAGCTGATTTTTTTTTTCAAGGTCTAAGACTTTTATATAAGAAATATTATTTGTTAATAGCCTAGCATAACTCAGTCTTTTGTCAAAATTCTCCATATCTAGACTTGATTTTAATCTATTTTGAGGAGCAACCAGCCACCAAATTTCATCCAGTCCAAGATTTATAAGTGCAGTATTTGTAATGTGAATATGTCCAATATGTGCTGGATTAAAAGAACCTCCTAAAATACCGATTTTTCTTTTTCTAGAGTAAGAATAACATATTGGAATACTATTTTTAAAATTGACTTTCAGATCTTTATCCACGTATTTGGTAATTTCCTCTAACAATATATTTAAAACTAGTTAATTGAGCAGCTCCTACTGGACCTCTAGCATGTATTCTACCAGTAGATATTCCTATTTCTGCACCCATTCCAAACTCTCCTCCATCCGCAAATTGAGTTGAAGTGTTATGCATAACAATTGCGCTATCAACATTAGTTAGAAAAGTCTCAGCTACTCTGGTATTTTCTGTGATTATAGATTCTGTATGATTTGATGAATATTTACTAATGTGGTCTAAAGCCCCTGATACTCCATCAACTAACTTGATGGATAAAATAGCGTCAAGATATTCAGTATGCCAATCTTTTTCAGAAGCTAACTCAATTTCATCTACAATTTTTTTTGTCTCAATATCTCCTTTAATATGACATCCCGATTCAATTAAGTTTTTAACTATAATTGGCACAGCTTTTTCTGAGATATGTCTATCTACAAGTAATGTTTCTAAGGCGCCACATATCCCTGTTCTTCTCATTTTTGAGTTTACTATGAGTTTTACTGCTTTATTTATATCTGCATCTTTATCTACATATACATGGCATATCCCTTCCAAGTGAGCAAAGACTGGAACTCTTGCTTCATCTTGAATTTTTTTAACGAGAGATTTCCCTCCACGAGGTATGATTATATCAATTTCTCCAGTTGAAGTAAGCATCGCTGAAACAGCCTCTCTATCAGTGTTTTCAACTAATTGTACCGTGTTACTAGGTAAATTTGCACTTTCTAGGCCTTTTTGCATACATTTAGCTAATATTTTAGAAGAATTAATAGAGTCAGATCCACCTCTAAGTATTGCAGTGTTACCAGATTTAATGCATAGGCTACCAGCATCTATAGTTACATTAGGTCTGGATTCGTAAATAATACCAATTATACCTAATGGAACTGATATTCTTGAAATATTTAAACCATTTGGTTGTGTCCATTTTGATAACTCAACGCCAATTGGATCATTCATTTCTGAAATTTGCTTTAAGCCCTCCACAATATTATCAATTCTTTTATCATCTAGTAAAAGCCTATCAACAAAAGCATTGTTAAGTTGTTTTCTTTTAGCATTTTCAATATCAATTTTGTTTGCTTTGAGGATCTCCTCTTGTTCTTGTTTTATATTTTTAGATGTATTTAATATTGCTAAATTTCTATCTTTTGAACTACTTCTAGAGATGACATTAAAAGCTTCTTTAGATTTTTTATTTATATTTTTTATATATTCAAAAATATTGTTGTGACTCATTTTTTTTCCAGTACTAGATCATCTCTGTGAACAACTTCGTCCTTACCTCTGTAGCCTAATATAGTTTCAATATCATTGCTTTTTGACCCTTTAATTAAATCTACTTCAGAATTATTAAAGTGTATTAAGCCTTTTCCTACAAAGTTTTGTTGTTCATCTACTATTTGTATCAAATCACCTTTTTCATAATTCCCCTCTGTACTAACTATACCAGCAGACAGCATAGAAAAACCTTTTTTAATAGCTTCGAGCGCACCCTTGTCTATAGTTATTTTTCCTTTAACTTGTAATGCACCAGAAATCCATTGTTTTCTTGAACTCAGTGGTTTTTCGATTGCACTAAACAAACTAAATTGCGTTCCATCAATTTCTAACTTTGATAAAGGGCCATTAAAATGTCCATTACAAATGATCATATGACATCCTGCTTTGGTAGCTATTTTAGCAGCTGCAATTTTGGTGACCATACCTCCAGATGAAATACCTGTGATTGGTGGACCTGCCATTCTTTCAATTTCATCGGTAATTTCAGGAATTTCTTCTATAAAAACTGTACCCTTATTCTTATTAGGATCAGAAGAATAAAGACCATTTATATCAGACAGTAATATAAGTAAATCTGCACTACACATTTGTGCAACTCTTGCAGCCAGCCTATCATTGTCTCCAAATCTAATCTCTTCAGTAGATACTGTGTCGTTTTCATTAATTACTGGAACAACTTGTAACTCAATAAGTTTTAATAACGTTGCTCTTGCATTTAGATGTTTTCTTCTTGTCTCCGTATCGTCAGGTGCAAGTAAAATTTGTGCAATATTGAGACCAAATTTTTCCATAATCTCTTTCCAAGCATGAGCTAGGCTTATTTGACCTGTTGCAGCAGCAGCTTGTTTTTCATCTAAAGACAAATTACCTCTTAGTTTCAATTGTTTTTGACCAAGTGCAATAGACCCTGAGGAAACGATTATAATTTCTTTTTTTTGTTTTATAAGTTGATTTATTTCTTGAGCTAAAGACCTTAACCACTCACTTTTAAGATTGCCCTCATTTTTGTCTATCAAAAGTGAGGAGCCTATTTTTATTACAATTCTTTTTGAGTCTTTTATTAAATTTTCTTTTTTCATATTGTCATTCTTTATGGAGACCAAGATATAATTTTTTTTCTTTGATTTTTACTGTTTTCTTTATTTTTCATCTTTACTATAAAGTTTTGTAATTCTCTAATTAGGTAAGTAATATTTTCTCCTGAAACTGAAGAAATATTAATAACATTATCTACATTGAGTTTTTTTAAAATTTCTTTAGCAGACTTAATTTTTTTATCATCAACTGCATCGCATTTTGTTAAGACTAAGATTTGTTTTTTCTCCGACAAATTACTATCATATGCTTCAATTTCACGAATAATAGTAAGGTAATCTTTTTTAATATCTTTAGAAGTAACGTCTATTAGATGCAATAATCCTTGGCAGCGTTCAACATGACCTAAAAATCTGTGGCCTAAGCCAGATCCTTCATGAGCACCCTCTATTAATCCAGGAATATCCGCTATTACAAATTCCATATTATCTTGGTTTACCACTCCAAGATTTGGATGCAGTGTTGTAAAAGGGTAGTCGGCTATTTTAGGTTTGGCTGCCGTAATTCTGGAAAGTAACGTACTTTTACCTGCATTAGGTAGTCCAATCAAGCCTATATCTGCTATTAATTTTAGTCGAAGCCAAATCCATTTTTCTTCTAATGGACCTCCAGGTTGTGCTTTTCTTGGTGCTTGATTAACAGACGTTTTAAAAAAAGCGTTACCTTTACCTCCGTCACCTCCTTTGGCTAAAACAATTTTTTGCCCAATTTCTGTCATATCAGCTAATATAAAATTATTTGTTTCGTCTAATATCTGTGTTCCAATGGGAAGCCTTAAAACAACATCTTTGCCACTCGTTCCACTTCTATCTCTTCCTTTGCCACCCTCTCCAGGTCTGGCTTTGAAATGTTGTTGATAACGAAAATCTATTAGTGTATTGAGACCATCGGAACACAAAGCAATAACATCGCCACCTCGGCCACCATTACCACCATCTGGTCCACCAAAAGGAACATGAGCTTCTCTTCTAAAAGAAATAGATCCAGGTCCACCATGCCCACTAGCTATATAGATTTTAGCTTGATCTAAAAACTTCATTATAAAACCCTAATATATAGTATTATAGATGAAAAGATTTAAAATAAATAAGGAATAGCTAGTAAAGCTATTCCAGGGTTTAAATAATAAGGGTTTGATTATTCAGCTGCTTGTTTGATTGGCTCTACAGAAACAAACATTTTTTTTCCTTTATGTTCTTTAAACTTAACATGACCATCTATAAGTGAAAAAATTGTATGATCCTTACCCATTCCAACGTTTAATCCTGGGTGATATTTAGTACCACGTTGTCTAATAATAATGTTGCCAGCAACAACTGCTTCACTGCCAAATTTTTTAACACCCAATCTCCTTCCAGCTGAGTCTCTACCATTTCTAGAACTACCGCCTGCTTTTTTGTGTGCCATTTGTTAATCCTTTACTATTTTCTAGTAGTTGTTTTTTTTGTTTTAGCTTTTGTTTCAGGTTTAGTGGAAGCTGATTTTGTTTTTGATTCAGTTGTCTTGCTATTAGTTGACTTAGCTTTAACTGCTTTTTTAACTTTATCTTCAACTACTTTTGACTGAGATACGGGCTTTGGTTTAGTTACAACTTTAGTCTTTTTTTCTGTTGTTTTAGCGGCAGCTTTTTTTGGAGATAACTTAGATCCACCAGTTTCAGCTATATCAATTATTTTAAGAAGTGTAAGATCTTGTTTATGACCTTGTTTTCTTCTACTATTCTTTCTTCTCCGCTTATATATCATTGTAATTTTAGGACCACGAGTCTGTCTAATAACTTGTGCCATTACTGCAGCATCATTAACAAGTGGATTTCCCAGTGTTACTTTTTTGCCATCACCTACCATTAGTACATCACTAAGCACTAGCTGATCACCATCATTAGCGGTAAGTTTTTCAACTAAAACTAAATCTTCTTTTTGAACACGATATTGTTTTCCGCCGGTTTTAACTACTGCATACATTTTTATAATCCGATAAATAATTAATATAATGATTATTTAAATAATTATTATTAGAATAATCACTGTAAATTGTTTTGGAATATAACTTGATACTGTAATCTGTCAAGTTTTAAGATCATGTAAATTACATTCTATTAAACAATTTTCTACTTATTTATTTTTTTATAAACAGTGCTGGATCTAAGCGTTCAGAAAACCAATTGATTCTCCAATCTAAGTGAGGCCCTGTTGATCTTCCAGTTGATCCAACTTCACCAATTTTTTGATCTTTATTTATTTTGTCTCCAACTTTTACATTTATAGAGGACAAATGAGAATATACTGAAGTTACCCCGTGTCCGTGATCTAACATGACAGTTCCGCCTGTATAATATAGGTCTTTTTCTGCCATTCTTACTATAGCTTCTGTGGGGGCAAGTATATTTGTTCCCTCTGGAGCAGCTATGTCAATACCATAATGTGGACGTTTCGGTTTTCCATTAAGTATTCTTTGACTCCCAAAAACTCCAGAAATTATACCTTTAGTAGGCCAATCAAACTTTTGAAATATAAAATCTAAATTACTATCTAAACTTCTAACTTCTCTAATTAATTTATTTTCTTTTTTAATTCTATCCCAAAAAGACTTGGGTGGGGTCACCATTTTTTTTTCAAGGCCACTAATAACTTGAGTTTTATAATTTCTTTTTTTTATATCTAATTTTTTCAAAATCCAATTTTGATTGATAAAAAAATATAAATTAGCTTCTTTCGGATGATCTCTTCCAAAACCTATTACAAAACTTCCATCGGACGTTTTTCTTAAAACTTTTTCTTTAAATTTTACATCTAAATCCTTATTGACCCTACCTTTTACCAGGCCACCTTGAACAAAATTACCTTCAAGTATGATTTTTGTATCATTAATATTTATAATTAAGTTGTTTGTTGCAAAGCAAGGAGATGTTTTCAGTAATAAAAAGATTAACATTAATTTAATATAGTTCAAATTCACTTCTTCAACCCAATTGGGAGAACTTTTAATTTTTGACATAATTAACGTTTTACCTCAGGTATTAGGCCTTTAGGAGCAAACCTTAATGTGATCAATAAAATCATACCCATGAACATCAGCCTTATATGAGCAGCATTTTCTAATAAGTGACTTTTAATTATATTTGTATCAGATATGTGAGCAGTAATTTGAGATATAAACCATAAACCAAGTGGTTCACTTTGCACCCAAAAAAACCAAATTAAAAAGCCACCAATTATTGAACCAAAATTATTGCCAGATCCGCCAACAATAACCATTATCCAAATTAAAAATGTATATCTTAAGGGTTGATATGATACAGGAGTAAATTGACCATCAAGTGTAGTCAACATTGCTCCAGCAAGTCCTACGATTGCAGATCCAATAATAAATACTTGTAAATGTCTTTGTTTAATGTTTTTACCCATTGCATTTGCAGAAACTTCATTGTCTCTTATTGCCCTCATCATTCGACCCCATGGTGATTTAACTGCTACTTCAAGTAAAAATAAAACAATCAATAAGACTGCACAAAATAATAATGAATAAGATAATTTTACTATAATTGATGAAAGTTCAGTAATAGGAGTGTCCAAATAATTTGAGACTTTTAAAACCCATTCTTTTGATTGAAGCTCAATTTCGTAAGGTACAGGTCTTGGGAGACCATTAACGTTTTTAACTCCTCTTGATAGCCAATCTTCATTCTTTAAGAAATAAATAATAATCTCTGAAATTCCTAATGTAGCAATAGCTAAGTAATCTGATCTCAAGCCAAGAGAAATTTTTCCAATTATAAAAGCAGAAAAGGCCGCTAATAAAGCTCCTACAGGCCAAGATAATAAAACCGGTAAATTAAATCCTCCTAAATAACCTGTTTTTGCAGGCTCTATAGCTTCTATTTTTTCAATAGGGGTATCAACTAAATGACGCATAATGAAATACGCAGAAATTATAAAGGCAAATGAAATTAAGTATTTAATTCTTTTATTTAAATTACTTTTTTTAAATAATATAATTGAAAAAATGATAGCTAGGGTAAATATCATTAAACCAACTATTATGATTTCACCACCTGCTTCCCAAGCATTTTGGGTAGGTGGCATTGAAATAATAATATTTGCCAGTCCACCTAATGCGGCAAAACCCATTACACCAAAGTTAACAATACCTGCATTACCCCATTGAATATTTATGCCGAGTGTCATTATCGACGAAATTAAACATAAATTAAATATAGTTAGTGCTACATTCCAACTTTGGAAAAAACCAACAAAAAGTAATGTTATAGTCATTAAAATATAAAAAATTTTTATTCGTGAAGCATTAGTCATATTTAAATCTTTAAATAACTTTACCTTTGTAGATTCCAGTTGGTTTAATTAGTAAAACTAAAACTAATATCAAAAAAGATATAGCTATTTTGTAATCGGTTGAGAGAATTTGTGATAATCCTTCTGGAACAAGATTAATTGGAAGGAAGTAAAAAAATATTTTTTTATAAGCGAATGTTATTATTAATTCTGAAAAAGCTATAACAAATCCTCCTATTATCGCGCCAACAGGATTACCTACACCACCCACAATAGCAGCAGAAAAAATTGGTAAAACTAAATGAAGATATGTAAATGGTTTGTAACTTTTATCTAAACCATAGAGAGTTCCAGCAACACAAGCTAACGTACCAGTTATTATCCAAGTTATTAAAACAACCTTTTCAGGATTTATCCCTGATAATAATGCTAGTTCTTTATTGTCTGAATAAGCTCGCATAGATTTACCTGTTTTAGTTTTATTTAAAAACCAAAATAATAAAATTACTAGAAGCAAGCTTAATATAATAGTAATTCCTTGAGTGGTTTTAAGGGTAAGGCCTTCATTTAAACCTGTTATATTTTTAAAAGTTCTAGCCTTTAGGATAAATCTTTCTCCGTCAAAAAAATTTCTATCTCCTGGACCGATTATAAATCGGATTAATCCACCTGTAAAAAACATTACTCCTATGGATACAATTAAATTAATTACACTTTTAGAATTTTGTTTTCGATAAAATTTAAAAATAAATTTATCTACAATAAGACAATAAGAAATTGTAAGTACTATAGCTATTGGTAAAACCATTATAGCTGTTGGAATTGGATGTAAAGTAATCCCGAGGCTTATAAATAACCAACTCAAGAGGATTGCACTCATAGCTCCAAAAGACATAAATTCACCATGGGCAAAATTTGAAAATCTTAAAACACTGTAAATGATAGTGATTCCAAGTGCTCCAAGAGCTAATTGGCTTCCATATGTCAGTCCAGGAATAATAATATAATTTGCAATTAAAGTAATACCATTTAAAAAATCCAAAATTATTTAACCTCCTAAAAAAGCCTGACGCACTTCTTTATTTGCTAAAAGTGAGCTCCCACTATCTGTAAAAAGGTTTTTACCCTGACTTAAAACAAAACCTAAGTCAGAGATTTTTAATGCTTGTTTTGCATTTTGTTCAACCATTAATACAGCAGTTCCTTGATCAGCTATTTCTTTTATTTTTGTAAACAAACCATCCATAATTATTGGTGAAACCCCAGCAGAAGGCTCGTCTAACATTAAAAGTTTTGGTTTTGTCATTAATGCTCGTCCAACAGCTACTTGTTGCCGCTGTCCACCAGACAACTCACCTGCATTCTGATTTTTTTTATCATTTAGAATGGGGAATAAATCATAAACATATTCTAACATCTTTTTTATATTACTTTGGTCTATGAAAGCTCCCATTTCTAAGTTTTCTTGTACAGTCAAAGAGGGAAAAATATTATTAGTTTGTGGTACAAAGCCCATCCCTCTTAATACTCTCTGTTGTGGAGGTAAATCAGTGATATCTTTACCATCAAAAACAACTTTTCCATGATTGATTGGAAGAAGGCCAAATAATGCTTTCATGGCAGTTGATTTTCCAGCTCCATTGGGTCCAACTACAGATGATATTTTTCCTTTATAAACTCCAATATTGCAATTGATTACGATGTCAACAGCACCGTATCCACATGTTATTTTTTCTCCTGATAACAAATACATAATCTGTTAATTTTTACCTAAATATACTTCTATAACTTTATCGTTTTCTTTGACTTTTGATATTTCATCTGTCATCAAAATTGATCCTTCTGCCATGACAATTACTGGATCACATAATCTACTAATAAATTCTATATCGTGTTCTATCATGCAAAATGTATAATCAAATTCTTTGTTTAACCTTAAAATTGCATCACCTATTGTATTTAATAAAGTTCTATTTACTCCAGCTCCAACTTCATCTAGGAGAACAATTTTAGGATTAACCATCATTGTTCTGCCTAATTCCAATAATTTTTTTTGTCCTCCAGAAAGATTTCCTGCATACTCGTTTGATAAGTGTTTCAATTGCAGAAAATCCATTACTTCATTCGCTTTTTTAGCAATATGTTGTTCTTCTGATTTAATTTTTTTTGGTGAGAACCAAGTTTGTAATATTGACTCGCCAGTTTGATTTGGAGGCACCATCATTAGGTTGTCTTTAACTGTTAAAGAAGAAAATTCATGAGCAATTTGAAAAGTTCTTAAAATGCCAAGATTAAATAATTGGTGAGGTTCATAACCAGTAATGTCAATTTCATTTAGTTTTACAGTTCCATAATCTGGTTTAATAGAGCCATTAATTATATTAAATAAAGTAGTCTTACCTGCGCCGTTAGGACCGATTAGTGCAGTAATTGAAGATTTTTCAATTTCTAAAGTTATGTTGTTTATGGCTCTTATACCACCAAAACTTTTGTAAAGGTTTTTTATTCCAAGCATATAAAAACAAAAAAAAAGGCTTAAGAAAATATCCTAAGCCTTTTCTAATTTTACCTGTAACCAACTTTGTTGGTTTTTTGGTTGTTGATTAATATTTCGGCAAAACTTCCAGATGACTCGCCAGCACCAACAAGTTCTAGGGCTGTCGCTCCAACATAGTCTATTTCCTTTCCTGCCTTAATTAATTTTAGTGCTTTACCAAGTTCACCTGGAAAAATCTTTTCTCCAGGAGCGTTAGCTACATCCATAACACTAGCTTTAAAAACATTACTTTTAGTAGATTTTGACTTCTCCATTGCAAGCATAATTAAAGCTGCGGCATCATAAGACTCAGGTCCGTAAGGCCCAGACTCAAAACCTGCTGCTTTTGCTAATTCTGAATATTTAGCAGCGCCTGGGCTGTCTGTACCTGGAACAGATCCAATTGATCCATTTAGATCTGGACCAATAGCTTTAGGAAGAGAGTCACCAATCATACCATCGGGTAAGAAAAATTTATTAAATGCGTCGGCATCTAATGATGCTTGTATTATACCCTTACCACCCTGATCAAGGTAGCCTGCAACTATCAAAATATCACCGCCAGCTTGGGCAAGAGCAGCAACTTCAGCGCTGTAGTCCGCTTTACCATCCTCATGAGATGCTGTTATGGTAATTTTACCTCCTTTAGAGGTAAAGTTTTTTTGAATACTTGCAGCTAAGCCTTTTCCATAGTCATTGTTTGTATGTGACAAGGCAGCTGTTTTAAAACCTTTTTCCATTAATAAATCTGCTATAACCTCACCTTGTCTGGCATCCGATGGTGCGGTTCTAAAAAATAAGCCATTATCAGGTTCAGTTGATAGTGCTGGCGATGTTGCAGATGGAGATATCATAACTATACCATTTGGCATTGCTACGTTTTTTAAAACAGCAGTAGTAACGCCAGAGCAATCAGCACCCATTATAGCATTCACTTTTTCTGCAGTAATCAATCTTTCTGCAGCAGCTTGCGCAGCAGCAGCGTCAACACATGTAGAGTCACCTCTCACACTATCTATTTTGCCATGAGTAAAGTTACCTGATTTATTTACTTCATCAATAGCCATTTCAGCACTTTTAGCCATCACAGGTGCTAAAGATTCAATAGGACCTGTAAATCCAAGAATAATTCCAATTTTTACATTATCTGCAATAGCTGGAAAAATTAAGGATACTGATAGCATAAATGAAATTAATGTTTTTTTCATAAATGTTCTCCTTAAAATTTATAATGGTGCTTAATTTATATAGAAATTAAGTAATTATGCGAATCAATTTTCAAATTACATTAAGTTAAAATTGTCTACCAAACTAACAAATAACCAAGCTAATTTGTAAAAATCACATCATCAAATCGGGTAGCCAAGTTATTATTGCAGGAAACATTATTAGTACTAATATAGTTAGAATATCTGCAATAAAAAATATGGTTACTCCTTTAAATACATCTGTGACAGGTATGTCCTTTCTCACGCCAGCAACTACAAAACAATTAAGACCAATAGGTGGAGTAATTAGACAGACCTCTGCCATTTTAACTACAATTATGCCAAACCATACACTAACCTGATTAAATGTCATTCCAAAAGGACTTTGATCTGCAGTGACATCTGGGCCGCCATTTAAAAGAATAATTGCAGGATAAACAACTGGTAAAGTTAACAATAAAAGTCCAATTGCATCAATAAACATACCCAAAACCACATAACCAAGTAAAATTAGAATTAGAACTATGTAAGGATCAAAAGGTAATGAAATAATCCAATTGGCAAAAGTTTCTGGTAATCCTGAGAATCCAAGAAATCTAACAAAAATTAACACGCCCCATATAATTGAAAAAATCATTGCAACTAGTTTAGCAGTTTCAATTAATGCAAAATTAAGTGAATTAAGTTTTAAACCTCTCATAACAGCTATGATGAGTACTACAAATGCGCCTAAAGCACCTGCCTCTGTTGGTGTTGCCCAACCAGCGTAAATTGCACTAATAATAACAGAAATTACAATGGCTATTGGAATCACTCCTGGAAGTGCTCTGATTTTCTCATTAAACGTGTACCTTCTACCTGGAGGTCCTAAGCTAGGATTAATTTTTGCCCAGATAATTATTATTGCACCATAGACTATTGCTGAAAAAACCCCCGGCAAGAAACCTGCTAGTAATAGAGCTCCAACTGATTCCTCAACAATAATTGCATATATAACCAAAATAGCAGAAGGTGGTATTAACGATGCGAGAGTTCCACCTGCAGCGACTACTCCTGCAGCCAATTTTCGATCATATCCCTCTTTTAACATCTCTGGTATAGCTACCCTTGAAAAAACTGCGGCTGTAGCTGTTGAGGCTCCAGAAACAGCAGCAAACCCAGCAGTTGCAAAAACTGTAGCAACTGCGAGACCACCAGGCACAAAACCAATCCAAGCTTTTGCACAGTCATATAGTTGTTTTGTCATTCCAGCTTGATAGGCCAAAAATCCAATTAAAATAAAAATAGGTAATAATCCAAGAACAAATGTTACAGACTTAGAGTATGGAATAGCACCAATATTCGCAAGAGCGGGACCAACACCTATTAATTCAACCAATCCAATCATACCAGCAATACTTGCTGCAAATACAACTCTTACACCAGAAACAACTAAAATTAGCAAAATAATAGTACAAATAATACCAACTGTAGTTGGGTCTTCATACCCAATTCCAAAAATCCCTGATGGTTGTCCACTTAGTAATTTACCAAACATTAATTAGTCCTTAATTACCTTTATTTCTTCGTTAGCGAGTTCTTCAGGCGTCTTCATAATTGGAATAGCTATTGGCTCTATGTTTTTAAATACAATCATTCTTAAAAAACCAAATATTTCAAGGAACAATCTAAGTGCCCATATAGTAAAGGCAATTGGGACAAGTATTTTCGCTGGCCAAGTAGGATATAAATAATCATAAGTTGTATCACCGATTTTATATGCATCAATTGCAAATAACCAACTATAATAAATTAATATTAAAACAACTAAGAATGAAAAGATTGTAGAAAAAAATTCAAGTAGCCATTTAGCACGTCCTTTTAAATTTCCAACTAAAAGCTCCATTCTTATATGCGCATCTAATCTTTGTGCATATGCAACACCTAAAAAAGCAAAAATTGAAATTGATAGTTCCGATAATTCTAAATAGCCTGGCCACGGATAACCTAATACCCGTGATATTATTTGGAATGATGTAAGTATCATCACAACAAATAAAGAAATACCAGATATCCTTATTAAATAATCTTCTAATACGCTAAGGTGATTATTTGATTTAGTTAAAATTTTAGACATTTACAAATTTAGCATGTGTGTAAAAGATCACACACATGCCAAGAGATAACTATTTTGCTGTTGCAAAAATTAAGTCTAGTAAGGCTTGAGCATCAAATTTATCTTTATTTGCACTAACCCAAGCATCCCAAACAGGTTTACCTGCAGTTTTTCTAAACTCAGCTAAAGTTTTTTCGTCATATTTTATTTCTTTAAGTTTAGATTTAAACATCGGTAAATTTTTATCGTCAGCTTTTTTATAAGCAGCTTTCATTGAAGCTAGTGCTTCAGGCTTTAAATCTTGAAGCAGTTTTTGATATTGTTTAGGAAGTTTATTGAATGAAGTTTTGTTTATCACATATGGACAGTCAGAAGTTCCTGGTGATAAATTTGCGGTATACCATTCTGCAACTTCATGGATTTTATATGCAGCGTGAGCATATGTATATGGAAAGGAAACAGCGTCAACAGCACCTCTTGAAATTAATGTATAAACTTCACTAGCAGGAACTGTTTGCCTTATAGCTCCTAATTTTTCCATAGCTTTACCAACGCCACCACCAGCACGAACTCTCATTCCCTTAAAATCTGATAAGCTTGTAGGTGGTTTTCCTTTACCTAAGAATTCATATTGAGGTAGATTAGATGTCATGTAAAGCATAGCATTCCATTTAGCTAATTGACCTGAGACAATTGGATGATCATATACAGCTTGTCTAATCTTTGCATCTTTGTCAAAATCTCCCATTGGTAGAAAAGGCATAGTTAAAACCATTAATCCAGCATTTTTACCTGGGTGGTAAAAATTACAAAAGGCAGCCATTTCAAATGAGTTGGCTTTTAATCCATCTAAGTTTTCTTTTGATTTAGATAGTTGTCCACCATAGAAAATCTTTAGTTTAAATTTACCATTAGTTTCTTCAGATAATCTTTTTGACAATGTTTCTGCACCTTCAGTAAAAGCTCTTCTTTTTCCCCAAAGACTAAATTTCCAAAAAACATCTGGTCCATCAACAGCGGCAAGAACTAAATTTGCATATATGTTTGACATAAGAACCATCAAACCAACTGCAAAAATTCTTTTAATATTAATCATTTATTTCCTCCAAATTAAATATAGTTTTATACTCAGCATATATAAGTAAAAGTCAAACAAGAAATATTAACAGATTAAATAAAATTCATTAGGAGAATTTATTAAAGATTTAGAGTTGAAAATTACTATTAAAAAGTTTTGAGAAGAAATAGCGTAATACCAGGAAAAGAAAATAATAGTATTACTCTTAAAATATCACTAAATAAAAAGGGTAAAACTCCTTTGAAAGTTTCAGCAATACTTACATCTCCTGCCATCTTGTTAATAATAAAAACATTTAATCCAACTGGAGGTGTAATTAATCCTACTTCTACGACGATAAGTGTTAATATTCCAAACCATATTGCTGTTTCTTCAGCAGACATTCCAAAATCCAATGTCATAATCAAGGGAAAAAAAACTGGTATTGTGAGTAAAATCATTGCCAAGCTATCCATCAAACAGCCTAAGAAAAGATATAAAACAAGAATACATGCTACAATCAGATAAGGAGAAAGATTGTTTTCTAGAGCTATCTCGCCTAATTGGTTTGGAAGTTGTGTTAATGCTATAAATGAGTTGAAAAATTCTGCTCCTAAAAGTACTAAAAATATCATAGCAGAAGTAATTGCTGTACTCTCAATTACTTCAACCAAGTCTTTAAACTTAAAATTTTTATTAGAAATAGCAATTATACCAGCTCCCCCTGCGCCAATAGCACCACCTTCTGTAGGAGTAAACCAACCTAAATAAATACCTCCTATCATCACCAAAAAAATTAGAATTATCTGCCATATATTCTTAAATAAAGACAATCTTTCTTTCCAGCCAACTCTATCTTTAGTTGGTCCAGAATCTTTTACAAATCTAACATATAAAGCGATTGCAAGTATGTATCCTAAAGCAGCTAGAATTCCTGGAATGAAAGCAGCTAAAAACATTTTAGCAATATTTTGTTCTGTTAAAATTGAGTAGATGATGAGTATTACAGATGGCGGAATTAATATCCCTAAAGTTCCACCAGCAGCCAAAGTTCCTGTACTTAGAGCTCCAGAGTATCCTAATCGTCTTAGTTCAGGAAGTGCAACTTTACCCATAGTGGCTGCTGTTGCTAGTGATGATCCGCAAATAGCTCCAAATCCTGCACAAGCGCCAATAGCTGCCATTGCAACCCCACCCTTTCTATGACCAAGACAAGCGCCAGTAAATTTAAAAAGTGCTTCACTCATACCAGCTTTACCAGCAAAATTTCCCATTAATAAAAATAGTGGAATAACAGATAAAGAATAATTAGAAAATAAATGCCACGCACTAGTTTTAACTTGAGATAAAATTGGAAGCCATCCAGCTATTATAATAGTACCTGAACAACCAACTATTAGCATAGCCAAACCAATCGGCATTCTTAGCGCAAGCATAGAAAACAATATTGGAAAAGCTATTATGCCAAGGGTAAATTTATCCATAAAGTTATTTTCCTGTTATGAGATTAATTTTAATTATGAATGTATAAAAACAGCAGATTGTTAAAAGAAAAAAAGAAGCAATTACAGGTAAAAAAGGTAACCAAATAGGAAATGCTAAAAGCATAGTTTCTTCTTGATAGATGTACATATCTTTTGCTCCTAAAATCATACGAGAGCTAAAGAACAATGCTACCACAGCAAATATTAAAGAACTAATTGAGTCTAATAAATTAATTTTATTTTTAGAGAGTTTTGCTGTTATAAAATCCACAATAACATTTCCATTTTTTAAATGACACAATGGTAAAAATGATCCTATAGCTACAGCACAAGCAATTTCTACAAGTTCAAAGTCACCCAAAATAGGAGATGAGAAAACTACTCTTCCAAAAATTGAAAAAATACTAATTAAAGCTGCAAATAAAAGTATAAATCCCCCAAATATAGCAAAATATCTGGATGTTAAATTTAAAATACGTCCAAATTGATTATTTGGACGTATTTTAGATGAAATAATTTTTTTCCAAAATATCATGATAATTGAATTATAACATTTTTTCGTATTTCTTAATTAGAGACTTTGCAGTATCGAAAAGTTTTTGTCCATCTAGTCCTTTACTGTTCGCGTCTTTTATCCAATCACTGATAACCTCATCACCGGCTTTTTTAATTTGTGCAACAGATTCTCCAGAAAGGATGTGAAATTCACCGCCAGCTTTTACAGCTAAGTCTCTTGCGGGACCCTCAAAACCATCCCAAAGTATGCCTGCCTGTTTAGCAAGAGACATTCCAGAATTATTATCAATAATTTTTTTGTGTGCCGCTGATAATGAATTATATTTGGCTTTATTCATGATAAATAAGAATGGGGTGGTATATAATCCTCTATTTCCTGCGATATTTGTATGAGATCTTGTAAGTTCTTGAAGTTTGAACGATGGCATTATCTCCCAGGGCACGACCATTCCATCAATAACACCTTTAGATAACGATGGCGCTACTTTAGGCACTGGCATTCCAACTGGAGTTGCACCCAGTTTCTTAAGAAGGTTGGTTGCTGATCGTGTTGGACCTCTTAGTTTTAAGCCCTTAAAGTCATCTAAAGACTTTATTAGTGTTTTTTTTGTATGTATCATTCCAGGTGAATGAACATGAACTGCAAGAATTTTATAATCTTTTAGATCTTCTGCACCAACTGTTTCCATATATTCTTGTACAGCTTGAGCAGTAATTTTTGCGCTTGTTGGCATAAAGGGCAATTCAAAAACAGATAATCTTGGAAACCTACCAGGAGTATATCCTGCAACCGTCCAAGCTAAGTCAACAACACCCTCACGAACTTGATCGACTAGTTGTGGCGGTTTACCACCAAGTTGCATTGAAGGATACATTTCAGTGATAATTTCTCCATTACTTTCCTTGGTTACTTTATCGGCCCATGGCTTAACAAATTTAGCATTAGAATTTGCAGGCATTGGAACAAATGTATGAAATTTTAAAGTTACTTTATCAGCTAATGCTGAAAATGATAATCCAGCACTGATAATTGTTGTCGCTAATACGCCAATCAATTTATTCATTAGTATTCCTCCATATAATATTTAAAATAATTTTAATCTAACTAATCTAAATCATTAACTAGATATTTTTATAAATCAAATTCTATTTTTTTAAAAATTGTAATAATTATCATTATATGAGAAATTAGTTATAAAATTATTGTTTTTTTATCAAAATAGTATATTATTTTATAAAATCATTACAAGGATCTATTTTATGTCAATTAATGCCCTTAGTTATATTGGAGTTAATTCAGATAAAATTGAAGATTGGCAAGACTTTGCAACTAAGAATCTAGGAATGCAAAAAACTGATTATTCAAAAAAATCTCTATTATTTCGTATGGATGATCAAAAGCAAAGGTTCACAGTCTCTGGTGAACCTGGTGATAAACTTGCTTTTCTTGGGTGGGAAGTAGAAGAAAAATCGGATCTTCAAAAATATGCTAAAAAGTTAGAAGATACTGGAATAGATGTTTTTGTAGGGGACAAAAACCTTGCTGATATGAGGTTTGTTGATGAATTAATATATTTTGATGATCCAGTAGGGAATAGAATTGAACTTGTTTATAGGCCTCATATTGATAACAGTCCATTTGTCTCGGGAAGACCAATTTCTGGATTTAAAACTGATGTTTGTGGACTTGGTCACGCAGTTTTACATGTATCTAATATTGATATGTTAATTCCTTTTTATAGAGATATTTTAGATTTCAAAATAAGTGATTATAGTTTTGATCCTATTTCATTATGTTTTTTTCATGTAAATGGACGCCATCACAGTTTCGCTCTAATTGGGAGTGGTCAGCAAGGGTTTCATCATTTTATGGTAGAATATAAAAACTTAGATGATGTTGGGCAAGGATATGATTTACTACAATATAACCATAAAAATGGAATAGCTTATACCTTGGGACGACATACAAACGATTACATGACCTCTTTTTATGCACATACTCCTTCAGGCTTTTTTATTGAAAATGGATGGGGTGGCAGAATTATTGATCCGACTATATGGGTTCCTCATGAAACGAACGAGGGTCCAAGTTTCTGGGGGCATGAAAGATTATATTTACCTGATGAAGAAAGATTAAAGTTTAGAAAAAAACGTTTTGAAACAGCTCAGCAAGGTAAAAGATCACCTCTGATAATTGATTGTCCTTGGTTATATCAAAATATTCAAAAAAAATGAGTACTGTGAATTTTGATGTTGTTATAGTTGGATTAGGACCTACAGGAGGAACATTAGCTAATCTTTTAGCTATGAATAATTTATCAATTCTAATTTTAGAAAAGGAATCAAGTATATACAACCTACCACGAGCAGTTCATTTTGATGATGAAGTAATGAGGGTATTTAACACCATTGGGATTACAAAGAGTTTAACAAAAAAATTAATTATTAACAAAGGCACAAAATTTATAAATGAAAAAGGTAAACTGCTTCTTGATTGGCCAAGACCCAAAATAATTACTGAAAATGGCTGGTATCCTAGTTATCGTTTTCATCAACCTGATTTAGAAAAAAGTCTTCGTCATAAATTAAAAAGATTTGAAAAGGTTATCATTTCCCAAAATTCTGAAGTATACAAAACTATCAATCATAAAAATTTTTCAATTATTCAATACAAAAATTTAAAAACCAAACAGATTTTTTCCGTAAAGTCTAAATATGTTATTGGTTGTGATGGTGCTAATTCCTTTTTAAGAAAGCAAATAAAAATTGAGATGGAACATCTAGGCTTTGAGCAACGATGGGCTGTCATTGATGTAATTTTAAAAACAAAAAACACAAATTTGCCAGATAGAACAATACAATATTGTAACTCAAAAAGGCCAGCTACATATTGTAGAAACGTAGGACAAAGAAGAAGATGGGAAGTCGCTTTAAAAGAGGAAGAAAGTGCAGAAAATTTTTTTGATAGCAAGACACTTTGGAAATTTTTAAGTCAATGGGTATCCCAAGATGAAGCAAAAATTGAAAGAAAAACTGTTTATACATTTCAATCAGCTATTGCAAAAAAATGGAGAATGGGACGTCTATTTTTAGTTGGAGATGCTGCTCATTTAACACCACCATTTATGGGACAAGGAATGTGTGCTGGAATTAGAGATGCATCTAATTTAGCTTGGAAAATTAGCATATGTTGTAAAAAAGGTCATAATGAAAAATTACTTGATACTTATCAAAGTGAGAGATCTTCAAATGTAAGAGATTATATAAATACTGCAATGAAAATGGGCGAACTACTTAATTCAATTGGAGGATCAAAGGTATCAGACACTGTTTATATGGAGAAAGATGGTACAATAAAAATGAATAGTATTAAGCCTGAACTTGGAAAAGGATTAGGTAATCTGGATGATAAAAATAGAGGAAAAATTTTTCCATCTATAAAAATTAATTTTAACAAAGAATTTGATGATTTTTTTTCATGTTATCCAATCTTAATTACAAATAAGAAGGTAAGTGAAAAGAAATTAAAAATTAGAACTTATACTTCATTTGATATACCAGAAATAGAAACAATTTTAAAAAAATTTAATACAAACAGTTTAATAATTAGACCTGATCGGTTTGTTCTTGCTAGTACAGATAAAAGCGACTTAAAAGAGTTTTCTCGTTTTTATTTTAATCAAATTTTTGCTTGATAGGGACAAAGATGTCAGGGTTTCAAAGGTATAAAAAAATCTTAGATCTTTTCTCCGAAGAGAGAAGTTCTTGGACTGTCTTAGAAATTTCAAAATCACTTAAAACACCATCTAGTACAATATATAGAATTGTCCGAGAAATGGTTACAGCAGAATTTCTTGAAAGTGCGTCAGGATCTTATTTTAGATTGGGGCCGGCATTCATTAAATTTAATAGAATAATTAATTTTTCTGATCCTTTGGTCAGAGCGGGACAACCATTTCTAAAAAAACTATCTAATGAAAATCCTATAACTAGTGTAAACGTTTTAGCGAGACTCTATGGCAAAAATGTGATGTGCGTTGCTGACTACAAAAATCCATCTTTTAAAAATAATACAAGTTATCAAAGAGGTAAATTAATGCCATTAATTTACGGTGCAACTTCCAGGGCAATAATTATGCAAATTACTGGCAAAAGGTTAGAAAATTTAATTAATTTAGAGAATTTTAAATCAGATGAAGATAAAAACAATTTTTTGAAAGATTTAAAAAGTGACAGAAAAAAAGGATATTGTTTTACAGAAGGTCAAGTAGATAAAGGTCTCATTGGTTTTGCAGTTTCAATCAGTAACAAAAAATTGGGTATTGAAGCGTCTTTAAGTTCAATATTCAATTTAGATGATTTTCTTTTAGAGCATGAGCCCATAATTTATGCTAATCTAACGACTTATGGTTTATTAGTAGAAAAATACATTAATGAAATTTTTGAAGATATTAAAAAATATCATCATGAAACAAATTCAATAAGGTAGATAGATGTCTTTAGATGCTGTTCAAGCTAATATTTCATTACACCATCTTGAAATAAAAAGTCGTGACCCAAAAAGATTAGCTGAATTTTATTCAATAGTAATGAATATGAAGATAAACAGGCTGACAAATCAAAAGTTTTTATGCGAGGGGCCTGGTCGAAAAATAATAATAACAACCGGGAAAAACAAAACACTCGGTTACGCAGGTATGGTTTGTAAAAACAAAGAAAATTTAGAGAGGTATAAAGAATTTTTAAAAATAAATAAATGTGAATTTAATGCTTTTGTTTCAGAGTTTTATCAATCAGGATCCTTTGCGTTGGAAGATCCTGATAACAATATGATTTGCTTTGGCGTTTTAAAAAAAGAAAATAATTTTTTGAAAAAAGGTATTTATGCACCGTTGCAGCATCTAACTTTTGCATCTAAAGACGTTGAGAAGTTTCAAAATTTTTATCAAAGAAAACTTGGTTTTCAAGTAACTGACAGAGTAGTAAAAAGTACTGGAGAACTTGCAACTTGTTTCACAACGTCAAATCACGAACATCACACAATTGCGTGTTTTAAGTCTTCACAGAATGGAATGGATCACCACTCATATGAAGCTGGAGAATGGAATAATATAAAAATTTGGTGTGATCATTTTGCACAAAATAATATAAAATTGATGTGGGGTCCTGGTAGACACGGTCCAGGAAATAATTTATTCGTATTTATTGAAGATATTGATGGAAATTGGATAGAAATATCGGCTGAATTGGAAACGGTAATTGGTCGACCACCAAAAAACTGGCCTCAAGAAGAAAAAACCCTGAATTTATGGGGAAAAGCAATTATGAGATCTTAAGAGAGGAGATAAAATGAAATTACTAAGTTTTACTAGATTAGGAAAAACAGGTTTTGGAGCAGTTGTTAAAGATGGAATTATTGATCTTACTGGCAAATTAGATCCAGAGATTAATTCTATTAAAGAATTAATTTCACTTAATATGGAAGATGAAGCAGAAGAGTATATAGCAGGTAAAACAAAAGACTTGTCTTTTTCAGATTTTACTTTTTTACCTGTAATTCCAAATCCAGAAAAAATTATGTGTATTGGGTTAAATTATTTAGAGCATAAAAAAGAAACTGGTAGACCTGATGTAGATAACCCAACAATTTTTACCAGGTTTGCAGACTCCCAAGTTGCTCACTTGCAACCTTTAATCAAACCTGACAATTCTGATCGTTTTGATTATGAAGCTGAAATGGCAATCGTTATAGGTAAAGGCGGTAGGTTTATCTCTGAAGAAGAGGCACTAAATCATATTGCTGGTTATACATGTTACAATGACGGAAGTATAAGAAATTATCAAAGACACACTTCTCAATTTACTCCAGGTAAAACTTTTCCAGGAACAGGTGGGTTCGGACCTTATTTAGTTACACCGAGTGAAGTAGGTGATTATAGAAAGCTACCAATTGAATTAAGGTTAAATGGAAATGTAATGCAGAAAGCTACATTAGCTGATCTTATTTTCCCAATTCCAAGATTAATTAGTTACATTTCAGAATTTACTGCATTATCATCTGGAGATGTGATTGTAACAGGCACTCCTGGGGGTGTTGGAGATAAAAGGAATCCACCTGTATACATGGTTCCAGGAGACATTGTTGAAGTTGATATCGGGTTGTTAGGAGTTTTAAAAAACCCAGTGATTGCAGAACCAAAGTTATAAATTAAATTTATGAGGATTTATAAATAATGAATAAATCTTTAATAACAAATTTATTATCAACATTAATTATAATTGTAGGTTATATTTATCAAGAAAATTATCCTTTTATTATAATCATAGGAGTATTTGCTTTATCGGGTAGCTTAACTAATTGGTTAGCTATTCATATGTTGTTTGAAAAAGTACCCCTTTTATATGGATCTGGAGTTATCCTAGATAAATTCGAAGATATTAAACTAGGAATAAAGAATCTTATTTTACAAGAGTTATTTACTGAAACCCAGATAAATAATTTTTTATTAGATAATAAAGTCACTACTTCGGAAACAATCATTAATAAAATTGATTTTGATAAGGTTTTTATAGGTTTAGTAGAAGCAATTGAGGGGTCACAATTAGGAGGTATGTTGGCGATGGTTGGCGGTAGAAAAGCTCTTGATCCTCTTAAAGAACCTTTTACTAAAAAATTAAAAATAATTATTGAAGACTTTGTAACTGAAAATACTTCGAATGATAATAGTTCTGATACTACTGCGTCTTTATTATTAAAGATTGAAAATATATTAGACGCTAGATTAGCCGATTTGTCACCTGAAGATATAAAAAGCATTATTCAAAAAATGATTAAAGAGCATCTAGGCTGGCTGGTGGTTTGGGGGGGCTTTTTTGGTGGTTTTTTAGGTTTAATACTAAGTCCTATTGGATTTAATATTTTGTAATATATGTGTAGGAGAGTATAAAAACATACTCTCCTTAATCTTTCTATGAAATTAGCCAGCCACCATCTATATCAATAGTTGTTGCAGTGATAAACTCATTTTCAATCGCAAAAATTATTCCAGTAGCTACTTCATCTGGAGTTCCTGCTCTTGGAATTAAGTTATTGTTTGTTGTGTTTTTATAATAATCTTCTCTTTCTTTACCTTGAAGAGGACTCATTGGAGTATCAATGATGCCAGGTGAAACTATATTAATTCTTTTTGGAGCTATCTCGGGTGCTATACCTCTTGCGAATGCTTCAACAGCACCGCCAACAGATGAAATGGCGATTTGCCCAGGTCTACATTTTCTGGCAGGAGAGCCACTTACTAAGACGATGTTTCCATTATCCTTAAGAAATTTAGCGCCATATCTTACCACATTAGTATATCCCCACAATTTATCAAATGATGCTCTGTAACCGTCTAAATCCATAGATAAAAATGGACCAACAGCTCTCGCGCCGCCTGTAGCAGAATTAACTAAAATATCATATTCGCCCACTTCTTGAAAAAACTTTCCTAATGCATCTCTGTCTAAAACATCCATCTTTTTGGTTGTAACGTTTTTGGGAACATTTTTTAATTTATCAGGGTTTCGGCTAAGTGCTATTACATGAGCACCTTTATCAGATAACATTTGAGTTGCTGAGAGTCCTATCCCAGATGTGCCTCCAAAAACTATAGCCTTTTTACCGTTAATATCCATTTTATTTATCCTTTAAGTTTATTTATAATTCAGAAAATTTTTATAACATTTTACTTTGAGATTTGTTAGTAAAGTTTAAAATATAGTAAAGGTAATAAAATGACAATTGAGTTATTCAGAAACGATTCTTATTTGAAAGAACATAATACAATTATCTCTGAAATTGTACCTGAAGGTTTAGTTCTAAATGAAACTATTTTTTATCCTCAAGGCGGTGGACAGCCTGGAGATGAAGGTTCAATCACAATAGATAATCAAATAATTAACGTTAATGGAACTAGATATATCGATAATAAATTAGTTCATTTGATTGAAAATATTGATGGTTTTAAAAAAGATGAAGATGTTAGGTTAAATTTAAATTGGATTAAAAGATATAGTTATATGAAAGTGCATACTTCACTTCATCTGTTATGTTCAATTATACCTTTTCCTGTTACAGGAGGTTCTATAGGAGACGGAAGAGGTCGTTTAGACTTTGATCTTGAAAGCAAGCCTGACAAAGAAGAAGTATTAAATAAAATTAATGAATTAATTGATCAAGACTATTCAATTTTTATATCAAGCATAACAGATAAAGAGTTAGACGAAAATCCAGAATTAGTTAGAACTATGGCGGTAAAACCTCCAAGAGGATCAGGGCAAATAAGAATGATAAAAATTGGAGATAATATTGATTTTCAGCCATGTGGTGGGACACATGTAAATAAAACATCTGAGATTAATCATGTTAAATCTGTAAAAATAGAAAACAAAGGTAAAATGAATAAAAGAATAATTTTGAATTTTTAGGTTTTAAAATTATTTCTTACATACAATCTCAAATGGTAATGTACGCTTTTCTTTAATACACCGCATAGAATTTATGGATCTTAGTTTCATTGTTGATCCTCCTATAACATGAATTCCAAGAATAGGTTTTTCTTTATTAGATTTGGTATTGATCATTTTTTCATAGCCTGAAATATATTTTTCAGATGTTTCTATAATTTGAATATCATAAAATCCAACTTCTTCTAATAAGGCTATTGTACTTTCAGGAGAGAACAAAAAACTCATCTCTGCTGTGTCTGCCCATGGTAATGGGAAAATTGGATTTCCTTCTGGCCCTAATCCATGTTCTGAAAAAGCAAAAAAAGTCCCTTTTTTTAAAACTCTAAATGCTTCCAAAAAAAATTCTTTTCTGCTTTTGATATTCATAGTTACATGTTGAGAATATCCACCGTCAAAAGTTTCATCCTCAAAATCTAGATTTTCACCATTTCCTATTTGAAGAGATACTTGCTTGGACATTGAGGTAAGATTGTTAAACTTATTACCAATTTCTATAAAGCTTGGTGTTATGTCTATTCCTGTTATGAAGCATTTAAATTGTTTTGCAAAATATCTTGCAGGTCCTCCAAGTCCACATCCAATATCTATGATTCTTTGGTTTTCAGATATTGGCATCCTTTTACCGAGATCAACAGTAGCTGCAATCCCTCGAGCATGATACTGATCAATAGGAAATAAATCTTCAATCTCTAATTTTCTATCATTTAAACCAGCCTCTGACATAGCTTTATGGATTCTTGAATGAATGTCACCTCGAGTCCAAAAAGTTTCTATATTAGATCTATTTACCATTTTTAGTTATTCAATATAAAGTCAGCACAACGTTCACCAATCATCATACAAACTGCATTTGTGTTCCCAGAGACTAGCGTTGGCATTATTGAAGCATCAGCTATACGAAGACCTTTAATGCCATGAACTTTTAAATTTTTGTCAACAACTGATTTTTGGTCAAATCCCATTTTACATGTCCCTGAAGGATGATAAAGCGTCTCAGCTTTGTTCCTGATAAATTGCATAATGTCTTCATCTGAAGAAAAATCGTACCCAGGTTGAATTTCTGCATCACAAAATTCTTTCATTGCCTCTGATTGCATTAGTTTTCTTATTAATTTAACTCCAGCAACTAGAGTGTCTCTATCTAACTGGCTAGATAGAAAATTATATTTTATGCTAGGATATTCTTCTGGGTTGTCCGATTTAATATGAATAGTTCCTTTGCTTTCAGGTAAGTTTTGATTAACAGTACAGGTAATACCTGGTTCTTTTCCCAAGGTTCTTTTTCCATTATTTAATACAACCTTATATGGAATAAAATGTACCTGAATGTCTGGGGCAACTAATTCTTTTCTAGTTTTGAAAAATCCGAGAACTGGAGCTGATGGCAAGGTTAAGAAACCTTCTCTTTTAAAAGCATAAGTCAGAACTTGTTTGATTAAATTTATACCTCTAGCCTTATCATTATATGATATACCTCTCTTAATAATGTTATATACTAGTCTTGGACCTAGATGATCTCTTAAATTTTCTCCAACTCCTTTTAATTCATGAATTAAAGATATTCCTTTTTCTTCCAAAATAGATCGATTTCCAATACCAGATAACTCTAATATTTGTGGTGAATTTATAGCACCACCACATAAAATAACTTCGTTCTGAGAAAAATAATCTTGAATTTTATTTTTGGTTTTAACTTTTACTCCAACACACGTCTTACCAGCAAACAACAACTTTGTAACAAGTGAATTAGTAATTATTTTAAGATTTTTTCTTGATCTAATCGGCTTTAAATAAGCTACTTCTGCGCTCATTCTCTCACCTTTAAAAATTGTCGTTTGAGTATAACTTATACCTTCCTGTTCATCACCATTATAGTCTTTATTCACAGGAATACCTATTTCTCCTGCACCTTTAAATAACCCGTCATAAATTGGGTTTCTGTCCACAACTTCAGAAATTTTTAACGGACCTTCAGAACTTCTAAGTTCTGTTATTTCACCTTGGTAATTTTCAATTTTCTTAAAGAATGGTAAAACATCGTCATAAGACCAGCCAGTATTACCCATTTGAGCCCAAGTGTCATAATCGAGTTTGTTACCTCTAACATATACAAGCCCATTAATAGAGCTAGATCCTCCAAGTAATTTCCCACGTGGTATAGGGATTTGTCTATTAGAAGTGTTTTCTTCAGGTTCAGATCTGTATCTCCAATTAGCTTTAGGATTATCAATTAAAAGCGCGAAACTTGCTGGAAGCCTAGATACAGGATGTGAGGATCTTCCAGCCTCTATTAACAATACTTTATTATTTGGATTTTCTGATAATCTATTTGCAACAGCACAACCAGCAGAACCAGCACCAACGATGATATAATTGTAGTCTTTATTCATTATTATTACCTTTGTTCCAAGAGATAGTAGTCATTTATATTTTCATATCAATCGTTAAATATAATAAAATCAGTTAATTTAAATTTATCACTTCATTGATAAAACATTTAAACAATGTTAATTATCCGAGAAATTAGGAGATTAAAATTTGCTTGAGTGGATATTAGATGTAACTCAGATAATAATTGCTGATATTGTGCTTTCTGGAGACAATGCTTTAATAATTGGAATGGCAGCAGCAGCTGTTCCTGAAGAAAGTCGTAAAAAAGTAATCTTTATTGGCTTAATGGCTGCAGCCGTACTTAGAATTTTATTTGCTCTTGTTGCTTCTTATTTAATAAGTATACCTGGATTACTTTTATTAGGTGGGTTATTACTTTTTTGGGTTTGTTGGAAATTTTACAATGACATAAAAGAATTTTCTTCATCAGATGAAGATAAAGAAAAGCTTCAAAAAGATGTTTCTGGAAAAGGATTAAAAGGTGCACTCATAACTATAATCATTGCTGATATTTCAATGTCTCTTGATAACGTTATAGCCATTACAGCAATAGCAAGAGATAATAAGACTTTGTTAATATTAGGGATTGCGTTTGCCATTTTAATAATGGCATTATTTGCAACCGCTATAGTTAAATTGTTAACCAAGTTTAAATGGCTATCTTATTTAGGTCTTGCTTTTCTAGTTTACCTATCATCTAAAATGACTTTAGATGGTTGGTTGCAAATTTATCCTTATATCAATAACTATCTATGAACCAAGCCATTTTGGAAACCAAAGAGCAATTTCCGGATAAAACATAACTAATAACATACCCGTTATTTGTAGAGCTATGAACGGAAGAACAGATACAAAAATTTCTTGTAATGTGATGTCTGCTGGTGCAACCGATTTTAACCAAAAACATGCAGGTCCAAATGGTGGTGAAAGAAAATAAATCTGAATATTCATAACAAATAACACACCAAACCAAACAGCTGCCCACTCAGGTTCTAATCCTAATTCTGGTGCCATTCCAACCACAACAGGAGCAAACACAGGCACTGTTATAAATGCAATTGCGATCCACTCCATAAATGTGCCAAGGATAACTAAAATCCCCATCATAACGAAAACTATTCCGATAGCAGGTAATCCTAATCCTGAAAATAAGGATCTCATAAAATCTGCGCCACCTATAAGATTATAAATACCAACAAATGCTACAGCTCCTAAAATTAGCCAAATAATTGTACCAACAGTAGACATTGTTCCAGCAAGAGCTACTTGTAATAAGTTCCAACTATAAGCATTTCTAAACCATGCAACAAAAATAGCTCCTAATACACCTACAGCTGCTGCTTCTGTTACTGATGCAATTCCTCCATAAATTGATCCCATAACACAAAAAATTAAAAATATACTCAAAAACACAGCGTATAGTTTGTCCTTTGACATTTTCATGTCTTTTTTACGAGCTTTTGCGACTTCTTCGGCGGTAGGTGCCATTGCTGGGTTAATGTTACATCTTGCAAGTACATAAATGGCATAAAGACCGGCTAACATTAGACCTGGAACAGCTCCAGCCATAAATAAATCACCGATAGCAACTTGAGCAGACAAGCCATAAATAATCATAATAATGCTAGGTGGAATTAGAGTTGCCAAAGCTCCAGAAGCACAAATTAAACCAATAGACATTTTTCTATCATAACCTAATCTCAAAAGTTGTGGTAAAGCTACTAAACCGAGCATAACAATTTCTCCACCCATAACACCTGACATTGCAGCTAATACAACAGCTACCGCAATTGTTTGGATTGCAACACCACCTCTTAATTTACCTGCGAAAATTGACATAGCGTCAAATAAATCCTCGGCGACACCTGCTCTTTCTAATATTGAAGCCATTAGAACAAATAAAGGAACAGCTATCAGTGGATATTTTTCCAATAAACCAAAAGCATTGGTTGAGACTAAATAAAGACCTCCATAACCAAAATAACAGAGGGCACTTAAAACTGATACGAACAAGGTGACTACACCTAGCGGCATACCAGTCATCATTAATATAAGCATCATTCCAACAATCATTAAACTAACAGTTGCAATATTCATATCTTGCATATTTAGATAATCTTGAGGATTGATATAACTTCCTACTGTTGCATAGACAGAATTTATGGCGCCAAAGAAACTTTCTTCACCTACAAAATGAACAACCATAACACATATAATCCTTAAGATTATAATTCCGCAAATAAGTAAAACGATTTGTTTAGCAAGTTTAGATTCAAAATGACGATATAAGTTTATCATCAATTGAATTATGTATGTCATTGCACCAAGCGTTAGCATTGACTTTAAAATTAGTGGCTGAGGTGAATTCCAAGCACTTCCAGCTCTCTCTGTCATCATTACTGATTCTAATGCTCTTATTACAGAGTCATCAATTAACAGCCAAAGTGCAATTACTCCAACTACATAAGCTATAAAATCTAACCACCATTTACCTCTTGCTGAGGCCATGATATAAAATACGGTTATACCGATATGGCGTTTATGAAGTGTTACATATGCTGCTGATAACATCCATGCTGTGGCAGCAAGTACCATTACAACCTCAAAAACCCACTGAGTAGGGGCATTAAAAACGTATCTTGAAATAACTTCATAACCAGTTATCGCAGCACAAATTAAATATAATTGAGCAACTGCGATACCAGAAAATTTACTAAAGTGATCAAAAAAAGCAAAACTATCTTTGCCCGCTTTGAAATTTTCCATATTATCCAAATCTAATTCTTCTTTTTGGACAGCTTCAGACATAAATATTCCCCCATATGAATTTTTAACTTGCAATTGTCTTAGAATTAAGAACTATAATAGTATCTATTAGAGACATTAATTTTTGTATGTCAAGAACCAAGGAGGAAATATTGGCTAAACCTGTTAGAAGCGATCATGTAGATACTTACGGTCCGTGGGCATGGATTGCTGGATTTGCTTTCGCGGTTTTAATTATATGGATGATGTTTTACATAGCTGACGGTTTCAGCTAATTTTCACAAAAGGAGGAATAAAGTGAAAAAATATTTAATAGGTGCATTACTAGTTGCCGGATTATCTTTATCAGGTGCAGTTAATGCAAAAACTCTGAAGTTTCAGATAAGTTCAAAAGCTGGTGACTGGGCTCACACGTATCTTAATTCCAAAAATAAAGTTTTAGAAGAACTTACTAATGGCGAATTAAAAATTGATCCTTTACCAACAAAGTCTGTTGTACCACATAGAGAAACAATCGATGCTGTTGCCAATGGAATACTAGACGGTGATATGAATGCTATTGCATATTTTGCAGGAAGAGATCCGGCATTTGCAATTATGGGAGACTTGATTGCAGGATATGATACACCTAAGCAATACCAAGAGTATTGTATGCATGGTGGCGGAAAAGAGATGCTTCAAAAAATATATGATTCAGTTTTACCTGGAAAAATTTTAGTTTTAGGTTGTGGTCCTTACGGTAAAGAAGCCCTTGTATCAAAAGTTCCAATAAATGGAGTTGCAGACCTTAAAGGTGTAAAAATTAGATCTCCTGAAGGTTTAGCGGCTGACGTTTTTAGAAGAGCTGGAGCTTCACCTTCTTCAATTCCTTTCTCTGAAGTTTATACTTCTCTAGAAAAAGGTATTGTTGACGCTGCTGATGCCTCAGTTTATATTAACAATCATGCTAGTGGTTTTCACAAAATTGCTAAATATCCGTTATATCCTGGTATTCACTCAATGGCGAATTTACAAACTATTATCAATAAGAAAGTTTTCAATAAGTTAAGTAAACAAAATCAAGTTGCTCTTAAAACTTGGACCTATTGGGTATGGACAAGCAAATTAAGAGATGCTGGATTGGATGGTAGAGCACAGGTTGCTAAAGATAAAGCTGCAGGTGACTTAACAATTATTGACTGGCCAGTTAGTGAGAGAGCAAAATTTAGAAAAATTGCTGTAGAGGCTTGGAATGCAGCAGCTGCAAAAAGCCCACTTGCAAAGGAGGCTTTAGAGTCAAACTTATCTTACATGAAAAAAATAGGTTTACTTTAAAAATATAATTAATTTAGCTTGCTGACTGCTCTAGTCAGCAAGCTTTTCTTTTTTTAAGACTTCCTTACAAATTTCTAATAATTTAAAATCTTCTTTCCAATTTGTAATAAATTGAACTCCTATTGGTAAATTGTCGTCCCCTTTTAAAAAAGGAAGACTTATTGCTGGAATGCCCATCATAGTCCAATATCCGTTAAAAATTGCATTTCCAGTATTCATTAGATCACGAGGGGCTTGTCCTGGTGCTGAAGGGGTAATAATAGCATCGTATTTAAGAAACAATTGTCTTAAATTTTGTTCCATTTTCTTTGCTTGCTCTATTGCTGATACGTAGTCACTAGCTGATATCGGTATTCCTGCTTCTATTCTTTTAACGGTAAATGGGTGAAGGTTAGATTTATCAGCTTGATAATAATTAATTAGCGAATTGGCTATAGACCCGTTCATTATAATTTCGTGCGCTTTAGCCGCATCTTCAAAATCTTTTCCAAGTTCTAACTCTTCAATGTCAAGTTGTGAATTTTTTACAAACTCTTCAATTCCATTTTTCATATCTTCATCACCGAAATTCCAAACAGGTCCTCTAACAAATCCAAATTTAAGTGACTTATTTAAATTGAGATCGTTTTTATATTGATAATTTTGGATCATATCTAAATCTTCACTGTCATATGATAAAATCACTGAGGCAACTAAGTCTATGTCTTCAACACAATTTGCATAAATACCAGGGTGGTCTAACCTTTGAGAAATTGGTGACATTCCAGATCTTGATATTGTTCCAAATGTTGGTTTAAATCCTAATATACCTGTAAATGATGCGGGTCTTAAAACAGAACCACCTGTTTGTGATCCAATTGCTAGCGGTACCATATAGTCTGATACAGCAGCAGCAGAACCCGATGAAGAGCCACCAGGGGTACATTCTAAATCTTTTGGGTTTTTTGTTTTACCAGGACCTGATAAAGCAAACTCGGTTGTAACACATTTACCCATAATAACAGCACCCTCATTTCTCAGTAATCTAACTAAATGAGCATCTTTAGATGGTTTTCTGTTTTTACATAAGAGAGATCCGTTTTCTGTAGGCATATCCCTCGTATCGATGATGTCTTTAATGCCAATTGGGAGGCCGTTTAATTTACCTGCAGTTTTATCTTTCCATCTTTTATCAGCTTCTCTTGCTTGGTCTAATGCAAATTTAGGATCTAGAAAAATCCAAGCGCCAACCTCATTTTCTCGTAATTCTATTTGTTTTAAAAATGCTTTCACATACTCTTCAGACGAAAGACTACCTTCTTCCATCATTTTTAATGCTTCATTAGCGCTTAGTTTAATTAAGTCCATCTAAATTTCTCTCTTATAATGATTTTGTAACAATTGCTTCAGCTTCAATTTCAACTTTCATTCTTGGGTCAACAAGAGCAGATACTTCTAATAAAGTAGATGCAGGTTTATGTTCTCCAAAATATTCAATTCTTTTTGGATTAATAATAGATCTATCTCTAATATCAGTTAAAAAAACTCTTACTTTAACTACATCATTTGACGAGCTTCCAGCTGCAATAAGACAAGTATCTAGATCTCGCATCGCAATATCAAACTGATCCTTTGTACTTTCTGGGATTGTTTCATCAAAATTCATGCCTACTAATCCTGAAACCCAAACCACACCATTTGCTTCAACTACATGACAATAGTGACTTACTGGCTGAAGTATATCTGGTATCAATATTCTATTAATCATTTTAATCCTCATAATTTTTAATTAAATCGATATATTATTATCCTACAATAGTATCTTGTAAAATATACTTTAAAAAATAGTTTCATTTACTTTGCATGAATTTGGAAAATGAATATCATATGGGAGTGTTTTCGTTATGAGGATAATATGCCTACAATAGTTTACCTAGATACTTTACCTGCCCAAAATGGTTTAGATATTTTACATTCTCAATCTAAAGTTGAAATATTAAAAATCAAAAGTTCTGATAATGAAGAAAAGTGCATATCAATTTTGCAAAAAGCAGATGCATATCAAGTCGGGGCAGCAAGAGATGAGGTCCCAAAATATTTACAAGTTGATAAACAATTTTTAAGCAAAGTACCTAACTTAATTGTTGTCTCATCTTCTGGTGCAGGCTACGACACTATTGATGTTGAGGCATGTACGGATGCAGGCGTATTAGTAGTTAATCAAACTGGCGGAAATGCTGAAGGTGTCGCAGAGCACGCAGTAGGTATGATTTTAAATTTATTTAAAAGAATTGGTGAATGTGACCATGCTCTAAGGAGGGGTTGGAACGAGCCAAGAGTTAGTCTAATGGGAAAAGATCTTTTAAATAAAAATGTTGGAATTATAGGTCTTGGAAATACAGGTGGCAGAGTTGCAGAAATATGTAAAGTTGCATTTAACTGTAATATTTTGGCTTATGACCCTTACTTATCTGACGAAGCTTTTAAAAAGAAAAATGCAAATAAAACTGAATTAGATATTTTATTAGCAGAAAGTGACGTGGTCTCTGTACATATACCCTTAAACAAAGAAACAAATAATATGATCAATAAAAGTTGGTTTAAGAAAATGAAAAAAGGTAGTTACTTTGTTACTACATCCAGAGGATCAATCCATAATGAAGATGATTTATATGATATACTCTCAGAAGGGCATTTAGCAGGCGCTGGCTTAGATGTATGGGAGTTTGAACCTCCTCCATCAACGCATAAACTTTTAAAACATGAAAATGTTATAGCTAGCCCACACACAGCTGGAATTACTAGAGATAGTCGTAATAAAATGTCTGAATTTGTTGCAACACAGCTTTTGGATATATTTGATGGGAAGGATCCATTAAGGCCAGTGAATTCAGAAGTATTAGGAATTTTTCGAGAAAAATTTAAAAAAATCTAATAAAAAAGGAAATATCAATGAAAAATATTTTAATTACAGGAGCAAGTCAAGGCATTGGAAAGGCTACTGCAATTGAGGCTGCTAAAGCACAAATGTTTGTAGGAATTAACTATAATCAAAATTCAAAGGCAGCAGAAGAATGTCTAAAACTTGTCCGTGATTCAGGTGGTGATGGAATTATATTACAATGTGACGTAGCTAAAAATAAATCTGTTAAAGATATGTTTAATGATTTTTTAGATAAAGCTGGAACAATAGATGGCGTTTTTAACAATGCAGGGATAACTGGTCCAATTTCACCAATACAAGATCTTAGCCCAGATGACTTGAAGATGGTCATAGATACAAATATATCTGGTGCTTTTTATGTAGCTCAAGAATCAGCAAGAGTTATGATTTCTCAGAAATCAGGAACAATAGTTAATATGTCTTCAATAGCCGCAGATATTGGTGGTGGAGGAGAGTTTGTACACTACGCAATGTCTAAGGGTGCCATTCATTCTCTTACTTACGGAATGGGAAAAGAGCTTGGAAAATTTGGAATAAGAGTTAACGCCGTTGCTCCAGGCTTGATTGATACTGAAATTCATGCCAAAGCAGGTGATGCGTCTAGGGTAGACAGGTTAATGCCATCAGTTCCACTTGGTAGGATTGGTGGTGCAGATGAAGTAGCAAAAACTGTAATGTGGTTATTAAGTGAAGAAGCAAGTTACATTTCAGGTTCAGTGGTGCCTGTCACTGGAGGACGTTAAGTTTATATATTAACATTTGTGCTAGTATTCACTTGTTCTCTCTTTCTTACTTGTCTAATACCAATATAGGTTGACGCACCTAAAATAAGTGCAGATCCTATCCAAAGACCAATATGAGGTATTTCATTAAAAAACATAAATCCCAAAGATACTGCCCAAATTAATCTTAAATAATCTAGTGGAAGAAGTGCAGTAATATCAGCTCTCTTAAGTGCTTCATTTAGAAACCAGTGAACTGAAGTTCCTGCTATTGCAATAAACAAAAACATTATTAGTTGTTGAAGGGTAGGCCACTCCCAAACTTGTATGGCAAGTATAAATGTTGCTGGTATGAGACCTGCAGCTTGCCAAAATGTTATACTTACTGTGGTATCTGTTTGTGTAAGTTTTTTTGCCATTAACATTGAAGAAGACCACATTAATGAAGCGCATAAAATAAGTAATGGCCCAAACCCTAATTCGATATCTGGTCTTAAAACAATTAATGCTCCTATAAATCCCACAAACATTGCAAGCCATCTTCTTATTCCAACAATCTCTTTAAGAAAAATAATTGCAAGTATTGTTGCAAAAATAGGAACAGTAAACATAAGTGCAGTTGCTTTTGCCAACTCTGTTATACTAAGTCCATAAAACATACATAACATAGCTACGCTTCCGACAACTGCCCTATATGATTGTAATTTTACATTATTAGATTTTAGCGACTCTAAACCATTTTTTGTAACTACTGGTAAAAAAATGAGGAGAACAAATATTGTTCTAAAAAAAGCAACTTCAAATGGATGACTATCCTCCGTTGCAAACCTTATTAAACAATGCATGGTTGTTGCAAAAATGCCTGATAATACCATGAATATCACAGCTAAAAATGCAGGTGATAATGATTTTATTTCTTTCGATTTATCTTTATTCATGAAACTGAACAGATCTATAATAAAAATTTAAATAGGTGTTATACTTTTTAACTAGATTAAATTTGAGTTTTAAGAATACTTATCAAATATACTTAACATATTAATTGATTGGAGGCAAAATGTTAAGAGTTAAAGCGCTTCTGTTTGATGTTTTTGGTACAGTTGTTGATTGGAGGAGTGGAATAGCAAGAGAGGTAGAGAGTATTGCTAAGAAAAACGATATCTCTCTAGATCCTTTTGATTTTGCTGACGCTTGGAGAGCAGAATATCAACCAGCCATGGAAGAGATCAGAAAGGGTAGAAGATCATTTACTATACTTGATATTTTACATATGGAAAATTTAAAAAAAATCGCTCCAAAATTTAATTTGCATAATCTCTCAGACGATGATTTTGAATTTCTTGTAACTGCTTGGCATAGACTGCCAGGTTGGCCAGATAGTAGTGATGGTCTTAGTCTTCTCAAGAAAAAATATATTTTAGCCACTCAATCTAATGGGAATATAGCTTTAATTGTTAACATGGCAAAATTTTCAAATCTCAATTGGGATGTTATTTTAGGAGCAGAAGTAACTGGTCATTATAAACCTGAGCCAGAAGCTTATTTAAAAGCTTGCAATGCTCTAAATTTTAAAACAGAAGAATGTTTGATGGTTGCTGCACACGAAGACGATCTTAGATCAGCAAGACAACAGGGGATGAAAACTGCCTATGTTCATAGACCTTTTGAATATGGCAAGGATAAGTTGTTTGATATTGCTGAAGTAAATGATTATAAAGGTGATAGAGAGTGGGATATAGTTTCAACAGATTTAAAAAACTTAGCAAAACAATTAGGTTGTTAATAGAAAATTTAAAATAATAGGAAGTTTCAAATAAATTATGTCTTCAACCAAACCAATAATTGGTATATCAACTAATGAAATTATTAATTTTGGTGGTAGGCAAGTCTCTCATTCGACAGGTTTAAGGTATGTTAATGCAGTATCAAAGTTTAGTAATGCAATACCAATTTTAATTCCCTCATATATAAAAGGTAAAGACTTAGACCTACTCTTAAAAAAAGTTGATGGTATAGTTTTAACAGGGGGTAGAGCAAATGTTGAACCTCATCATTTTGGAGGTAATCCGTTCCCACCAGATGAGCCCATTGATGTTGGAAGAGACGAGATTGTTTTAGAAATGATACCTAAATGTGTTAGCTTGGGTATTCCAATTTTTGGAATTTGTAGAGGTATTCAAGAAATGAATGTGGCCTATGGTGGAACATTGCATTATAGGGTACATCTATTGGATGAGAAAAATGATCATCGTATGCCAAGAGGAGATGATGTAACGGTTGAACAAATTTTTAAATTAAAACACAGAATTGATTTTGTAAAAAATGGTTATTTTTTTAAATTACTAAAAAAGGATTCTTGTTTAGTTAATTCACTTCATGGTCAGGCTATCGATATTATTGCTAATAATTTAAAAATAGAAGCTCTATCAGATGATGGCATTATTGAAGCAGTAAGCATTCCTAATCATCCTTCATTTGCAGTTGGGGTTCAGTGGCATGCTGAATATGAACCTGAAAAAAATGAATTAAATAAATGTTTATTTGCTGAGTTTGGTTCAGCATGTTCAATTTATTCAGAGAAAAAGTTAAAAAATAATTTAAATTGGTGAATTGGGTCCTATAGGTATTATTCTATAAGGATTTATATTTTCGTGAGAAAAATAATAATGTCTTTTGATATGATCAAAGTTTGTAGTTCTATTTATAGCTGGATTATTAAACATTCTTTTTACATAAGTACTAATATTCTTAAACTCAGTTATTTTTTTCAAATTACATTTGAAATGAACATAATAAACGCTATCAAATCTTAATAATGTAGGAATTAATCTGATATCTGCTTCAGTTAGCACATTTCCAACTAAATATTCTTTATCCTCTAGGATTTCATCAATCATTTCTAATGATGAAAATAACTTTGTTACTGCATCTTCATATGCTTCTTGAGTTGTTGAAAAACCAGATCTGTAAACACCATTATTAATGTTTTCGTAAATTACTTTATTAATTTTATCAATTTCAATTCTTAAATTTGATGGATAGTAATCACAATAGTTTTTTGTAATATCATTGAATGCACTATTCATAATCCTAATTATTTCAGTAGACTCATTATTTACAATTGTATGAGTTTTTTTATCCCATAAAATAGGAACTGTTGCCTTCGAAGACACTTTTTTATCTGAAATTTGATAGATTTCATGTATGTACTTTTTATTGTGAAGACTATCTCCTGTCGTTTTTGGAAAGTTTTTTAAAAATGACCAACCATTTTCAAGCATATCTGGATGTACATAATCCACAGAGATATGATTCTCAAGTTTTTTTAAATGTCTAAATATTAATGTTCTATGAGCCCATGGACATGCATAACTTACATATAAGTGATATCTATTTGTTTCAGGTTTATAAACTTGGTCATTATCACTTATTACATTTCTGAAAACACTATCTACTCTTTTAAAACTTCCATCTTTTTGATTGTGTGAAACTGAGCCTTTTGTCCAAACGCCATTGACCAACTGTCCCATAAATTAATCCCAAAAATTAAATTTAGTGATAAACTATCACGATTTTCAAAATATAAATAAATAATTTAAGTTATTCATTTGTTGAATTATAAATAACGTAAGAATTAATAGAAATTAAATTTAAAGGAATTTACATGAGAAATATTGGCATAATTGGTGGTGGATTAATTGGTTCTAGTTGGGCGGCAATATTTTCTAAAAGTGGTTTTAATGTTTTTGTTTATGACCCATATCCTGAAGTTTTTAATGGGTATGAAGAAAGAGTAACTTTATTTCTCGAGGAATTAAAAGTTATAGATGACACAGTTGATGTTAATAGATGCTTAAACAACATTTCCCAAAATGTAAAACTCGAAGAATTGTGTTCTAAAGTTGAATATATTCAAGAAAGCGCACCTGAAATTTTATCTGTTAAACAAGAACTATTTGCAAAGTTAGATAACTTGTCACCTCAAAATGTTGTGATAGGATCTTCATCTTCCGCAATACCAATTTCAAAAATAACACAAAACCTAAGAGGACAATATAGATGCTTGATAGCACACCCTGCTAATCCACCGCACCTAATACCATGTGTGGAAATCTGCCCAGGTGAGAACACATCAACAAAAGCTACTGAAAAAGCAAAAGAAATTTTTAAACTCTCAGGTTCATCCATTGTCACTGTTAATAAAGAAATTGATGGCTTTATACTAAATAGATTACAAGGTGCACTTTTAAATGAGGCTATGCGATTATACTCAGAAGGATATGCTAGTTCACAAGATATTGATGCAACTATAAAGGACGGATTAGGTCTGAGATGGGCATTTATGGGACCTTTTGAGACAATTGATTTAAATGCACCAGGTGGAATCAAAGATTATATGGCTAGATATGGCTCTATATTTATTGAAATGGCTAAATCACAAACTAAAATACCAGATTGGTCAGAAAATGCTGGTAAAAAACTTGAGTTAGAACGACGAAAGGTTCTTAGTGAAGATGATTTAGAAAAAAGAGCCAAAAAAAGAAATTCCTTATTAAAACAACTTAGAAGATTAAAAATTGAAAATGATGAAACATAGAAAATAGGAACTTTAAATTTTGTTACCATTAGAAAATATTAAAATTTTGGATCTATCTCGTTTGGCAGCTGGCAATATGGTAAGTCATATGTTTGCTGATTTTGGAGCAGATGTAGTCAAGATAGAAAAACCAGGAAAAGGAGACGATCTCAGAAATTGGAAAATAAATGGTATATCCCACTGGTGGGCTGTTTATTCAAGGAACAAAAGAAGTATTTCGATAGATCTTAAAAATAACGAGGGTTTAAAGCTTTTAAAGGAGTTGGTAAAAACAGCAGATGTTTTTATCGAAAATTTTGTGCCTGGTACCTTAGAAAAATGGGGAATTGGTCCAGAACAATTAAATGAGTTAAACAAAAATTTAATTATTTTAAGAATTTCAGGTTGGGGACAAACTGGGATATTTAAAAATGCTCCAGGTTTCGGATCTCTTGTAGAAGGTATGAGTGGATTTGCAGCAATGACTGGTGAAGAAAAACAAGCTCCTCTTTTACCTCCCCTAGCTCTTGCTGATATGGTTGCTGGATTAACAGGATTTGGTGCTATTTTGATGGCTGTTTTAGCTTCTAAAAAAAATAATACTGGTGGTCAAGTAATAGACCTGTCTCTTTTTGAGCCTTTTTTTTCAATTTTAGGTCCGTGGGCCGCAAGTTATAAAATTTCAGGTAAGGTACCTGAAAGAATAGGAAATAGAAGTAATGTGGCTGCACCAAGAGGGATATATAAAACAAAAGATAATAAATATGTTTCTTTGTCAGCGTCAATGCAGTCAATGTGGGAAAAACTGGCCTTAACAATAGGTTCATGTGATTTGATTAAGGATCCAAGATTTTTGTCTAATAGTGATAGACTAAATAATCAAGATGATTTGGATAAACCTATTTCAAAATTTATTAAAAAATATAACAGAGAAGAAGTCTTAAATATCTTCTCAAAAGAAGGAATTACGGTTGGACCTGTTCTAGATATATCGGAAATCATAGAGCATCCATATATACAAGACAGGGAAGTCCTCATTGACCATTTTAATAGAGAATATGGAAATGTTTTAATGCATCAGGCTTTTCCAAGATTAAGCAAAACTCCAGGAAAGATAAGACATTCCGCACCATCTTTGGGAGGTGATACAGATGTAGTACTTAAAGAGATTGGTATATCAGAAAAACAGATACAGATGCTAAGGAAAAACAAAATTATTAATTAATTACTAATAATTAAATTAAAATGATTTATTGACATCAAATAATTTAAATAACAAAATATTTATATTAGGGGGTAGTTATTAATGGATGGCTTAAATAGAGAAATAAATGATTTTGACTTAATTATTAAAAACGGCACTCTAGTTGATGGAACAGGATCTAAGTCAAAACCAGGTAACATAGCTATTAAAAATGGTATAATTGCAGCTATTGGCAATTTTTCAGGTAAAGCTAATGAAGTGATAGATGCGACTAATTTAGTTGTAACACCTGGATTCGTTGACATTCACACTCATTATGATGGCCAAGCAATTTGGGATAGTCAATTAAAACCTTCATCAATTCATGGTGTAACTACTGTGGTTATGGGTAATTGTGGGGTAGGTTTTGCTCCTTGTAAACCAGAAGATAGAGTTAAATTAGTAGAGCTTATGGAGGGTGTAGAAGATATTCCTGCTCCAGTGATGCATGAAGGTTTAAACTGGCAGTGGGAGACTTTTGAGGAATATATAAAGGCTCTCGAAAAAAATAAGTTAGACATAGATATATGTGCACTTTTACCTCATGCGGCACTCAGAGTATATGTGATGGGTGAAAGGGCAATTAAGCACGAAGTTGCAACAAAAGAAGATATGCAAACAATGAGGAAACTTGCAAAAGAGGCCGTTGAAGCTGGAGCTTTTGGTTTTTCAACATCACGTACAATTAGTCACAAGAGTTTGAAAGGAGAATATACTCCAACTTTAAGGGCGCACGAAGATGAACTAACAGCTATTGCAATGGGCTTATCAGATGCAGGATCAGGCTTTATGGAAATAGTTTCAGATTGGAATGAACCTGATCCTGAAACAGAATTTGAAGTTTTAAAAAGAATTGTTAAAAGATCAGGGAGACCAGTTGTATTTAGTTGCACACAAAGACATGATAGGCCGCATTTTTGGGAAGATCTTATGGCAATGGCAAGACAAGCTCAAAAAGAAGGTTTGCCTATTAGACCAGTTGTTACTCCAAGACCTATTGGTTTGTTGTTAGGATTAAATGGAAGTCAAAATCCGTTTTCTGGAACAGATACATACAAATCTATTTCAAATCTGCCATTAGATAGACGCGTAATTGAAATGAGGAAAGATGAAATAAAAAATAAAATTTTATCTGAAGATCCAATCAAGGGAAGTACTTTCCCACTGATAAATAGGATTGGATATACCCAAATGTATAGATTTGGTTCACCACCAAATTATAATCCTAAGCCAGAAGAGTCTATAGAAGCAATGGCAAAAGAAAAGGGAGTGACAGCAGCTGAATTAGCATATGAAATTCTAATAGAAAATGATGGTAATAACTTTATATATGCCCCATTGGTAAATTACGCCGATCATACATTTGGTGTATGTAAAAAAATGCTTGATGATAAAAATGCAATAATGGGACTAGGTGATGGTGGAGCTCATGTTGGATTTATTTTAGATGCAGGTTATCCAACTTGGCTTATTTCATATTGGTCAGTTAAGAAAAAAGCTTACTCTATGGAAGAGACAGTTAGAAGATTAACTTCTGACACAGCAAACGCCGCTGGTTTGAATGACAGAGGTTTGTTAAAAGTTGGTTTAAAAGCTGACATCAACATAATTGACTGGGAAAATGTAGGTTCTTCTGATCCTTTTATGACCCAAGATTTACCAGCAGGTGGAAAAAGACTAATGCAAAATACGCAAGGTTATGTAACCACAATTGTGTCAGGTAAAGTTACTTATAAAAATGGAGAATTTACCAAAGAACGACCCGGTACAGTTGTCAAGTCAGTTAAGGATGAAGAAAAGACATTAGAATTTACAAATTAATCTTGAAAGATAGATTTTGAGTAAATTAAATTTATCTGAGAGCTTAACCGAATTACCTTTTAATAAAATTTTTTTCAAATTAGCAATTCCTAATGTTTGTGCTACATTTTTTGCTGCTACTACAGTTATATTTGATCTTTGGTATATAGGTAAAATTGGAATTTCTGAATTAGCAGGAGTTGCATATATTTTCCCAATTTATATGTTAACAAGTATGCTTTCTAATGGGGCATTTGGAGGAGCTGTAAGTGGAGCTACTGCTAGAGCATTTGGTAGCAAAAATATTACTCAAGCTGAATGTATATTTAGGTCAGCAATTTTAATTGCTCTTTTTGGAGCAATTATATTGATGTTTCTATTTTTTTCTTTTTCAGAAAAATTTTTAATTTATTACAAAGTTGATAAACAAGTTAGTCTTTCAGCAATTACCTATGGAAATATCTTGTTAAAAGGTATTTTTTTAATTTGGTTATTTAACATTATTATCTCTGTAACGAGAGGATCTGGAAATACAACCATTCCAGCAATTAGTTGGTTGATAGTTTTATTTTTTCATATTTTATTTGCAACTTTAAATTTTAATTTTGATGATAGAAATATTATATTAACAAATAGCGTATCTCTCTTTAACGGGATGTTTTTATTTACGTCTCTAGAATGGTCAGCTATTTCATTGTTGTCAGGATATTTAGCAGGAATAATTTTTATTCTGGGATTTTATTGTTTTGGAAATCATTCATATTCACTCAAATTTCAAGATATCTTTAAATTAAGAGGATTTTTTAAGCTCATTAAATCTGGATCATTAGCGAGTTGTCAGTCATTGATGACAATATCTTTAGCGTTATTTTGTACAACAATTATTGGTAATTTTGGAACCAACTGGACTGCTGGATTTGGAATTGCCATAAGATTGGAATTGCTCTTAATTCCAATAATTTTTGGTATTGGAGGAGCTTTGATAGCAATAGTGGGAGCAAATGTAGGTGCAAATAAATTTCAAAGGGCAATACAGATGACTTGGAAAGGTACTTCTTTTTCTGTGGTGATAGTAGGAGTAATAGGATTGTTCTTCTCAATATATCCTGAGTTGTGGTCAGGTCTTTTTACAAGTGATTTACAGACAAAAGTAACTGCAAAAGCTTATTTAAATTTAGTCGCACCATTTTATGCTTTTTTTGCTCTTGGTCTTGGTCTTTATTTTGTTTGCCAAGCATTTAATACTTTATTTTGGCCTGTGGTTGGAACATTTTTAAGATTGTTTTATGTAGTAATTTTAACTTTAATTCTTTTCTACAACAACTTAGCTAGCCCCTATTTATTGTTTTTCACGATGTCTTCTGGTTTAATAATTTATGGCTTATTTATTAGTCTAAGTTTACACTTTGGACCTTGGAAATTATATTATAAAGAAAATTAATCTGAAGGATTTAAGGTATGATAACACCTTTGCCATCTGATTGTTTGTCAAATAATTTGTAGGCTTCTTCAGCTTGATCTAGCGACCATTTGTGAGTAAATAATTTGTCTACGTCTAGTTTTTTGTCTGCAATAAAGTCCGCACATTCAGCTTGTCCGTGTTTTGAAAAAGTCCAACTTCCAATAACTGTAACTTGTCTTCTTAAAAGATCATTACTAACATCTAAAGTTACATCTCCACCTTCTCCTACAAAGCATGCTTTACCCCATGTCTTAACGCATTTTACTGCTATGGATCTTGCTAATGGTGAAGATGATGCATCTAGTGAGGCATCAACTCCAAGACCTTTTGTCAGATCTTTTATATCAATTAATAAGTCTTTACTTTCTTCTGGATTTAAAATGATGTCAGCTCCAAATTCAATAGATCTCTCTAATCTTTTTTTATTTATATCTATTGCGATCACTTTTGATCCCATTTTACTAGCTAACATTACAGCTGATAATCCAACAGGTCCCATTCCAAAAATTGCGATAGTTTGACTTGCTTTTAAATCTAATCTTTCTAGAGCTCCCCAAGCTGTTCCAGTCCCACATGATATTGCGGCCCCCGCAAGAAATGATATATCATCTCTTAAAGGAACTAATGTACTAGAAGGGCATTTCATATATTTAGCATGGGCTCCGTGACCAGTAACTCCAAATACGGCTTTTACTCCTTCAACACAAAGTTGTTGCCATCCTGTAGAACAGTGTGAACAAGTTCCACAGCCTTCATAATGATGCTGCATTACACGTGTATCTATTTGAAAATTATTTTTTGATACGTTGGTGCCTATTTCAACTATTGTTCCACATGGTTCATGTCCAGCAATAACTGGTTTGTCGTCACCACCTAGTCCTAGAGATGATGGACCACTATTTGCTCTGTAGAATTTGAGATCACTTCCACACATTCCTGAAGCTTTGATCTCAATAATCACATCATCCGGCTCTGGAGAAGGGTCGTCAAAATCTTGAATTTCTAATTTTTTATCTCCTAGAAATACAATTCCTTTCATAATGCTTTACCTATTAATATAACTTAATTTCTAAATTTTTGGTGACATCCTTTACATGTTCCAGCAAGGCTTCGAAAAGAATCTACTGTCTTGTCAAAATCTTTTTCTTTAGAGTTGTTGATTAATTTTAAAGAAGCTAACTCAAAATTATTTACGGCTTTTTTAAAACCATCTGGATCCAACCAAATATTTGCAGAGGCTTCAGAAGGGGCTCCGTCACTTCCTTCTGGGAAATATTTTATCATTTCTTTACTCCATTTGTGAAGTGTAGTTGCGGATTTTTCTATTGTTACAAAGTCTTCATTTTGAATAGATTTATGAATAGTTTGCATCATTTTTTTGCTCATCTTAAAATTGGCCATTCTTTCTTTAACTACTCCTTTTGCGTCTTCATTAGCAAGTAAAGGCTTTAAAGAAACAACGCTGGAGATTAATAAGAAGCTTATATAAAATATCACATTTTTAATTTTCATATTTAATCCTCTATTAAGCTTAGTTATTTAGTAGTATAAAGTAATAGGATAAAATAAATTTAGACTACTTAATAGTGAAAAAAAATAATAAAACAAAAATTGAAAATTTAGATATTTTTCTCTCCTTTCTATTATTAGGCTTAACCTCTTTTGGAGGACCAATAGCTCATATTGGTTATTTTCGGAACTTCTTTGTAAAACAAAAAAAATGGTTAGATGAAAAACTTTATGCTGATTTTGTTTCTCTTTGTAACTTTTTGCCAGGTCCGTCTTCTAGTCAGGTTGGCATATCTATTGGCTATTATTTCAAGGGCATAAAAGGAGCTATTTTAGCGTGGATAGGTTTTACTATGCCTTCAGTAATAATTCTTATGTTATTTGGTTACGCAATTTTAAATTATGATAGTTCTATTCCTCAAGGTGTTCTAAAAGGCTTGAAAGCTATTGTTGTCGTAATTGTATTTCAGGCAATATTAGGTATGAGTAAAAATCTTTTAAAAGACAACATGGGATATATAATTACATTTTTCACAGCTTTATTTTTAATAATTTCTCCATCATCACTTAATCAATTAATATGCTTAATTATAAGTGGTCTAATTGGAGTATTTGTTTACAGAGAACAAAAAAGAAAAGAAAAAAATAAAAAGTTCTTTATTGAAATAAATTTTTGGAAAATTTCACCATTAATTTTATTTTTTGTTTTTTTAATAATTCTACCAATTATGAATGAAATTTTTAATTCAAATCTATTAAATTTAGCCAATAGTTTCTTTAAAGTTGGTTCTATGGTCTTTGGAGGAGGTCACGTTGTATTACCATTGTTAAAAGAAGAATTTGTAGCTAGTGGAATGATAGAAAATGATCTATTTTTGGCAGGTTATGGGGCGTCACAGGCAATACCAGGGCCTTTATTTACATTTTCATCTTATCTAGGAATTTTTTTAAAAAGTGAAATCAACACTTTGTTTACAAGTATATTTTGTTTGTTTTTTATTTTCCTACCATCATTTCTCTTAATTATCGGAACTTTATCTATTTGGAATGAGTTAAGAAAATTTGATTCAATTATTAGTGCTTTTAAAGGTGTTAACGCCAGTGTCATAGGACTATTGATTGCAGCATTATATGATCCAATCATCATTTCTAGCCTAGAAAGTTATTACGATTCTGCTCTTATTTTAATTTCTTTTGTAATTTTATTTTTTACTAAAATACCACAATGGGCAGCTGTGTTTCTTATTTCACTTTGTGGTTGGATGCTTGCATATATATAATTTAGTTAGTCTTCAATTTGAATTATATTGTCACCTTTTCTAATTATACCACCCTTAATTATAGAGCAATTAAGACCTGATCTATTATATAATGGCAGAACAAGTGGTTTTTTAAGAAGATCAGCAAGATATTTACATGGAAAGTTAAGTCTTCCACCAAATAAGATAGCACCACCAACTTTAAACCTTTTCCCAACTAAATAATTAAGTGGAACACCAGAAGTTGTAAGATTTCTTCTATGTTCAATTGGTTTCAAAATAATAGGTTTTTCTTGAAGCGGTGGTTGATTATCTGCTAAGGCTTCGAGAACCTCATTTTCTATTAAAGTTATATCCCTAATGTCTGGTTTTGGAGAATATGTACCTGTTTGGTTATAATATCGATCATTAATAATTCCTTTACCTTCAACTAATTCTGCTTCCTCTAATTCTACCATATTAGCTGAAGCTCTAGGAGCGATATGTATATGTAGTAAAGTTCCACTCTCCCATTTCATAAAACTTTTCTCCTGATTTATTTAAATAGAGTATTTTATGTTAATTAAAAAATTTTTGAACTAAATTTTGACAATTTTTTAAAATAATCTACAAGCTAAACCACATTATTATTTGAGGTGACTGCTATGGAAGATAAAAATATTACTGTAATTTCTGATCAAGCTAATGAGGCTAATAATACTCTTGCAGGAAGTTCAATGACAAAAGCTGGAAGGCTGGCAATGGAGTTGTCTCATGAGAAGAAGAGACTTAAGCAAGAACTAGAAGAGCTTCAGACAGAATATGATGAAATTAAACCCACAACCCCAACGGGTACGCGTGATTGGTATGTAAAATGGATAGCTATGCTTTTAGCTGTAGCTGGTATATTCCTAATTAGTGCTTCATTTACTCTTTATGGGCAGATAGCGTATGTGGTTAGTTGTATTGGTTGGATTTACGTTGGAATGCAATGGGGTGATAGAGCTATCATGATTGGCTCATCTGTAAGTTGTACTGCAATAGCGATGAATTTAGTTAATACATTAACTTTAACTTAATTTTTTTTCTTAGTTTTAAATAAAAAACTTTTAAAAGAAAATCGAGCATATTTATTATTTTTATTAAGATAACTAACTACTAAAATTGTGAACAAAATTATAATTATGAAAGTAACAAAAATGCTAATTTGAGTTACCTTTATCAAATATGCTAACGCAAATGGCAGTAAGAAACATAATATTAAAATGAAAAATTTCATTTTGTAATAATAGTATGTTTTTGACAGGAAAAAAACTTTTGATTATGTATCTGACTTACATCTGAAAATATCAGCAGTTACGCTAGATAGTAGATTAGTCTGTTTCATGAATTCATAACGCACATTTAAACTATTTTTCATATCAATTTCTTTATTAGCATAAATAATTTCTTTATTTTCGTTTAAATCATAAATACCAATAGCATTTCCACCCATAGTAGCTGCTCTTTTTCTAAGTTCGTACATTAATTCATCATAGCTTAAACTACCAAGTACTCTAACTCTCATAATATTAATACAGCGAGGATCACCTTTCAGAAATTTACTAGAAGAAAAATCAATATCTTCAACTTTATTAGTATAGTTTATATCTTTATTTGATAATTTAACATTAGGCTTATTAGCATTTTTGGTAGAATTAAGGGCATGAGTTGTTTCTGTTTGGTTTGGAACTTTTACAATACTTTGACCATAATTATTTATAAGTGATGTTTCATGAAAACAACCAGACAAAAAAATTAACAATAATACTGAAAGATATAATTTCATTATCAATAATTCCAAAATAAGTTACATTATTAATACGTCTTATAAATAAGAATATTTAATAATTATCAAAAATAGTTTGATTATATTTATAAAACCATAAAATTATTCTTTATTAAAAAATTTATTGGTCATAAATATGTCATAGCGTATAGTTTTTCCTAAAATCTGGTGGGAACATTTTCTAATCTCTTTAATTGGTTCAGCATATCTAGGTTGCTTGAGAACCACCCTGTTTGTTGCACAATTCAAAGCAATTTTTAAAAGATCAATATAATCAGAATCAGGGCCTACTATATCTCTAACTAACCTCATATTATTTTTAACAAGAGCTGTTTTCTTTCTGTCTTTATACATTGTATCGATCATAATAACTTCAGGTGAAAGTCTTGGTAAAATATCTTTAGAATCCCCAAATAATAATTCCATTCTATTTATAATTTTCTCAATCTCACCACCAAATGATTTTCCTTCATCAATACCATTTTGAAGTAGTTCATGCATTTTCTGTGATCGTTCAATTAATGTGACTTTGGCACCAATAGACGCAAGAATAAAAGAATCGTATCCTAGCCCAGCTGTTGCATCTATTATATTTCTATTTTTATTAGATTTCATACCAACAGCTTTAGCAAGGTTTTGGCCTCTCCCTTTGCCGTATTTTAATCTATGTAATATTGGACCTTCAATAAAAGAACATTTTAACATAAGTTTTATTTGCAACTAATTTCAAAATTTTTTTAAGTTATAAGAGTTTAAAAATTAATTATTCTCCATTGGTAAGGTTTGATCAACAGCTGCCCATTCATGAAGTGAATTATCATAAATTGTTATATTTTCAAAACCTAATTGATATAGAACAAATGCTTCTAATGATGCGGCAATACCACCACCGCAATAATTTAAAATACAGCTATCTTTATTAATGCCTTTTAATTGAAAAATTTTGGACAATTCTTCAAATTTTTTAAATTTACCTGTTTCACTATCAAGTAATTCATGAAATGGCACATTGATGCTTGTTGGTATTCTACCAGGCCTTCCATACCTTGGATTTTCTCCATTATGTATATCGGCGGTTAATGAATTTAAAATTTTAAACTTTGGATTATTTATTGCCTCTAATACTACGTCTTTATTTATAAAAATATTTTTTCTTGGTGAAAAATTAAAATCTGATCGTGAAAAAGTTAAGTTACTTTTTGAAATAGGTAAGTTCATTTTTTGCCACTGATTAAATCCACCATTTAATATACTCGCCCTATCAAATCCAACTGCTCTTAACATCCACCAGATACGTGCCGACCATTGTGTCCCATTCCTTGAATAGAGTATTACGTGATAATTACTTCCTATTCCCTTTTTTTTAAAACTATCTGCGAGTATTTCAAGTTTAGGTAATGTAAACCTAAACGGACTAGTTTGATCAGAAAGATCATAATGAAGATCTAAGAAACTAGAATTTTGAATGTTACAAATTTCATAATTTTCCCTGCCACTTTCTACAATGTAGGGTAAAGTAGGATCATTATCTCTGTAATGCAGATAAGTTGTACAATCATATATCCTTATATTATTGTTGTTAAGATTTTTACTTAACCACTCACAGCTAACAATTGCTTCAGGATTTTTCCAAGTATCTAATTTCATAATTTTTAATTTTCTATATTTACAAAGACTTAATTAAGGCTCCAAATACACACTTCCACCACCTCTTCTAGATTCTAACATATTATGAGCTAAGTTAGCATCTTTAAGTTTGAAAGACTCAAATTCTGGTAATGTTATTTTATTATTTTTAAATGCTTGGAAAACTGAATCAGCCATTTTTTGGTATAAGGCTAAATCAGAAATATAATCAAACAAAATTGGTCTTGAAATTGTAAGGGATTTTCCAGCTAAAATAGACATTGAAATTGGGTCAAGAGGTCCTGATGATTGTCCAAAATTTATTAAATGTCCACAGACTTTAATGCTCTTTAAAGAATTTTCAAATGTATCTTTACCAACTGAGTCAAAAATTTTATCTACACCTTTACCACTTGTTAGTTCCATTATAGTTTCTGTAAAATCTTCTTGATGATAAGTAAGTGTATGGTCACACCCATAAGATTTTGCTGTAATAATTTTCTCTTTACTTCCAACAGTACCAATAACAACAGCTCCTTTTGATTTAGCCCATTGAGAAAAAATTTTTCCAACACCGCCTGCGGCTGCTGTAATTAAAATTGTATCAGAAGCATTTAATTTGGTAACCTCTTCAATTAACATTTGTACTGTAATTGCTCTTGAGAAATTAGTTGCCATCATTTCATCTGAAATAAAATTAGGAATTTTAACAGCTAGATTTTTATCCAAAATTCTGTTGCTTGAATACGCTCCATAATTTTTTGTTATGTATGCTATTTTATCTCCTTTTTTAAAGTCTTCTATACCTGCTCCTGTTTCTTCTATGATACCAACCGCTTCAAGGCCTGGTATTCCAGGCAGCTTTAGTGTTTTGTAAAGCCCTGATCTAACATAAATATCATGAAAATGAACACCTATTGCTGTTTGTCTTATAAGGAGTTCATTTTCTTTTGGTTTTTTGATTTCAATGTCTTCTAATTTTAAAACATTAGAATTACCATGTTCTCTTAACACTATTGCTTTGGCCATTTATACCTCAATACTAATATTACATAAAAAAAATTCAAACTTCAGTAGTATCATATAAAATATTTGAATTTCTTGTAATCAGTTTATAGAATATTTTTATGTCTATAATGAGAATAACAGTTAGAACATTCCAAAACGAACAACATGCAGAAATGTTTATTGCTATTTCCCAAAAGATTTATGAAGATGCGCTTAAAGATAATCTTAAAGTAAATTTTACAATGATACAAAATACCTCACTTAAAAACCAAGTGACAAGTATCTGGAAATATGACGATGAAAAACATTTGAAGGAAATTAGATCTTATTTATCAAAACATAATTCCATACCAAATTCTTTATCCCCCAAAGAAGTTGTTTATAGTGGTGAAGTTATAGTTGATTCAAATTCTTAAATTTTTATAAAAATCTGACACTCATCATAATTAAACATATAAGAGCAATTGCCCAAATGCCTGTCCTTACATAATTTATTCCAACAATATATACTGGAACATAAATTATTCTTGCGAACAACCAGATCATTGCTAGTAAAGAATTATCTACATCATTAATAATTGATAAAAGAATTAATCCAATAAATATTGGTAGTGTTTCAAATAAATTTTTTAATGACCTATTGGCTCTATCTATATATATTGAAGTATTTGCTGTATTATCTCTGGAAGAGAATAAATAAGATAATTTTACATTATTTGTTAACAGGCTTATTAGTACAGGAATTGTAATTTGGATTAGGACTAATAAAAAAGATAATATCAGAATACTCGTTAGCGTCATTTTTGTCTCCAGGTTACTGTTTTGATTGACATAACTTTAATTTATTAATTAGAACATTTATATATTCCTTAGTTTCAGCTAATTCACTTTTTAGTCTCTTGTTTTGTTCTTCAAGAAAATAATTTTGTCTTTTTAGCCACTCATCTTGGCTGATTTCTTTTGGATAATCTCTTTTGGTCATTTCAGTCTCGAATTTAAATTACCTAAATTTTAAATGCTAATTATTAGACTTAAATTCATCATTTTCTTCATTTGGATCTTTAGTAAGGTAAACTCCGAAGCAGAAGCCACCAATAGCAAAGAAATTTATTACAAAATTGGGTTCAACTAAATCTATCCATCTTAATATGCCCCATATCAATGCAGATGCAACAATAATCCAGCCAATAATTTGTTTTTTCATTTTTTCCCAATATATTTAAATCTATCAAATCAAAAAATTGATAAACTTTTATTACAAATAAAATTAAATCAATTATAATTATAAAACGTAATTTTCTTATTTAATATGAATATTTTTAAATTTATTTTTCTTTTCTTTATTTTAACCCAAGAAGCAATAGGTAATACGATATTTAAAGATAATTTTGAAAATCCAAAAAAGTGGCAATTTATTACAGATCAAGTAATGGGCGGCGTGTCTTCGGGTAAAGTTGAATTTTTTAATGACAATGATAATTTATATGCACGATTGACAGGAAATGTTTCCACAGAAAACAAGGGAGGTTTCATTCAGATTAGAAGAAAACTTGAAAAATCAAATTTAAAAGGCGCAAAATTTATTGAAATAACTGCAAAAGGTAATAATCAAAATTATTTTATTCACTTGAGAACATCTGGAACTTTACTGCCGTGGCAATATTATCAAATTAGTTTTAAAGTTGTTAATGATTTCAAAATATTTAAATTACCAATTAATGAATTTAAAAGGTCTAGTGTTTTCTTATCTAAACAAATTAATCCTGAAAATATTACATCTCTAGGAGTTGTTGCATTTGGGAGAGATCATTCAGCAGATATTTATATTAAAGAAATTAATTTTATAGATTAAATCTAATATATTTATTTTAGTAACGTTGCTCTTTTAAATTCTACGTGCTTTGGTCTAATCGTAAAAAATCTAGAAATTCTGTGTTGTTCTAATGCTTCATTAATTATACTCTGAAGGTTACCCAATTCTCCTTCTATAGGTTGGCTGTTCCATTCTCTATTATCTACTAAAAGTGTAATAATATATTTTTGTTTTTTATTATTCATAATTATCTAATTCTTGAAAGTAATAACCAAATAAATCTTAAAGACACAAAATTTCTTATAACTCCAATAACATAGGTAAAAGCAGCAGCTTTTAGAATAGATTGACAAGCATCGTGATACTCTTCTGGAACTTTACTTTTAATTATTGGCAAAGCTCTATTAAAACTAGCATCTAATTCAACTTCTAAAGTTATTAAATGAATTATTACACCTATTATAAGTGATAATAATACTAATATTAGACAAACTTTTATTAATGAATAAGAACCAGTTGCAAAGATTGTCGGAATACCCATTAGTAATAACCCACTACCTAACTGTGAGATCCATGCTGTATTCTTAACAAGGCTTGTCCTCTGTTCAAGTGGTTTATATTTTTCATGATGTTGCATTGCATGGCCAATTTCATGGCAAACAATTGATATTGCTGTAAGACTTTTCCGAGAAAGACGATTTTCAGAAACTTTTACTTTTTTTTCACTAAGATCATAATGATCTATACTTATAGATTTCTCAATCTTAACATCATTTAAGCCAAGCTCATTAAGAATAATTTTGCCAAACTCTAACCCAGTAAAAGGCATATTTACTAGAATTTTGTCATTTTTCGTAAATACGTAATTTAGCCATATCATTGGAGCGATTGATAGTATAAGTAATAATGTTATATAAAATATCATTTTGTAGAGTATAGCAGATGTTTTAATTTTGTTATCGAGTAGATATTTGGTAATTTTTTTATCTTATTCAACTATCAATCTAAATTTATTAGTTACATTTAATTTTTTGTTCTAAAATTTCTTTTTTCCTTAAAGGCATTTTGTCTACAATATTATAAATTTCTTTTAATAATGAGATGTCTGATGAATATGATTTTATTTGGCCGTCATAACCAATCAACCACATTCCATATTTATTTTTAAATTTTTCTGAAATATTATATTTTTTAACTTCATCACCTACTATTCGAATATACTCTAAATTTCTATTATCATTCTCACACTTATTTTTTTTAAAAAAATTATCGGTTTCATTTATGAAATAAACGTATTTTGATTTTGAAATAAAAAGGACTATCCTTTTTTTCCATGCAAAAGAATTGATATAGTCTTCCATGATTATTTTTTCAGAGGCATAACTCATTGAAATAGACATAAATGAAATCATTAAAAAAGTAGATATTTTTTTCATATATAATTTATACATTCTAATCAGACAGACTTACAGACGTTTCAACCCATTTTAAAAAATCTTTATGCCCCTTAGAAACATCTATCTTAAGTATACATGGTGTTTCGTATACGTGATTTTTAATTATTAACTTTTCAAGTAAATCATATTTATTAACTAATGTTTTTAAAAGTAAAACTATTTCTTTTTCCAATTTAATTTCTCCTTTCCATTCAAACATGGAATGAGACTCTGGAAAAATATTTGCACATGCAACTAATTTGTCTTTAATCGCAAGTTCGGCAATTAGCTCTGCTTGCTCAAAATTTTCAACTGTTACATATACAATGCAAAATTTATCTTTTATCATATATAAATCTTAAACTGATTAATAGCTTAACGTAAAGAGTAATAAAAATTTTCAAGTTTTAATTTATTTTTAAAATTTATATGTGGTACGATAATTTATGAATAAAGAAAATGATAAGCTTAATAAATTTAAAGCTGAAGCAAAACTAAAATCCAAGAAAAGTGATTTTTTTAAGTCTTATCTGGAAAAAACTAATAACATTGATGATAAAATTGCATTAATAAAATTTAAGTATAAAGACGATAATCAACAACTTTTAAATAGTATTAAAAACTTATTGAAAAAAAATTAATTAATAATATTCATCAAAATTATGTATAAATTTACATAAAATTTATATTTATTCATAATTGAATACCTCTAATCTTCTCCTAATTTTTTTAATTGGGTATAATAAATTGAATAGCAAAATCCAAAAATAGCTGCAGCGTCTACCCAATTAAAAGATTCATCCGATCCTCCTATAACTCTATAAATTCCATATACAAAACAAACAATTCCAAGTAACCAACTTTGAGCATATTTAAAATCCATATTAATCTCTTATTTGTTAAAGTTTTTAATCCAATATTTATGATAAATTATTTTAAATAAATGTCCTTAAATTTTGGAGGATAAATCCTCCACATCAAAAATGTCCATCCTAAAAATACAAAATATAAAAACATAAAAAAACTAGTTGGAAAATCCCAGTAAATAATCTTTTCAATCCAAAAAGAAATAAAAGATTTACTATTATGTATTCCTCGAAGATAATTCTCAATAGAAGTTAATGGACAGGTTATGCCAACAAGAGTTTCGAGTGTCACTATAAACATTAGACCAAAATGAAATAATCTTAATTTAAAGTTTTTTATCCAACTCCAATCATAATAATAACCAATAGGTATCAATAAAAAACCAACAGTAATAAAAATTACAACAAGCAAATGTTAAACCTAGTACAACATAAACATTAATTTTTAAATCTTTAATATAACTATTAATTAATTTTTTTTTGTTTACTAGTTTTGAATGGAATAAGTTATTCTATTAAGATGTGTGGAAGATTTGTTATTTCGTCAAAAAATGCATTCAATTTAGAATATGAAGTATCGTATAATGTATGTCCGTCACAATTAGTACCAGTAAAAACCAAAGAAAAATCGCTGTTAATGAAATGGTCATATTCTCCATTATGGAAACAAGATTTAAACCTAATTAATTGTCGTTCTGAAACTATGAATGAAAAGCCATCATTTAAAAATGCAAAGAGATGTATAATTTTTAACAATGGTTGGTATGAGTGGCAAAGAAAAGACAATAAAAAAATACCTTATTATCACTTTTCCCAAACTAATTATTTTGCTGGTCTATATAATGAGATTGGTTGTTTAATATTGACAAGAAATTCTGTAGATCAAATAAATCATATACATCACAGACAACCTGTCTTATTAGAAGAGTCTGAAATTACTTTATTTCTTTTAGGAAAAGATATTTTTAATAGTAATGCAAACAATAATATAAATTTTTATCGTGTTTCTATGGATGTAAATAATCCAAAAAATAATAATTCATCGCTTACAGAAATTTATTAAATATAAGAAAAAATATTAAATTAAAAATGTTTAATCTTTTAAATACAACTTGAAAAGTATCTATTTTTAAATTAATATATTTTTATGTGTATTGGTTCTACAACAAGTTTATTTTTTACTTTTGTTTTAGCTTTAGCTTCATTTGTCTGTATTTGGAATTACTCTAAAATTAAGGACAACATAAGAAAAATATTAACTAAACATTTTTCAAAAAAACCAAACTTACAGTAAAAAGCATAAACTTAATAAATGTTAAAACTTATAATCTTTTTAGTTATCATTTTCTCGATTGCTTATTTTGTATTTAATTTATTTATGTCTAAAAGAGAAAATGGAAGTGCTAAATTCATCTTTCCAATAATATTAACACTATTGGTTGTAGTAATGATATTTTTTATTTTGCCAAGATTTGGAATTAATCCTGTTGCTTTATTTCAAAATTTTGTCTCTAAAATAATCCCATTTATTTCAATGTTAAGAGGAGTTGCAGGCTAAAATTAAGTTAGTGATTTTTTTCAAATTTTACTGCTAACTTTTTTATTGTTTTTGAAATAACCAGAATAATCTTCATATAAATAACCAGATGGAGAAAAATACTCCCAATAACCATCCTTGGTCCCGTTTTTATAATTCCCTTGAAACTTCAATTGTCCATTATAATAGAAAGCAACCCAAGATCCTGACTTTTTGCCATTCTTAAATTTACCTTTGTAGCTAATTACACCATTTTCAAATAGACGTATCCAGTGACCATCTTCAAGATCATTTTTGTATTGACCTTTTTCTATTAAATGACCTTCATTGTTGTAAGTAATCCAGGCACCATTTTTTCTTCCAATTTTATAATTTGATACAGAAAATAATTGTCCATTACTATAATATCTTAACCATGTACCTTCTTTCTTTCCATCTTGGAACTGACCTTTGATGTTTCCATTTATCTTTCCACTGAAAGGAATATTAGTATTTTTTTTATAATAAATTCCTCCTTTCCAAATTAAATCATTCATGGTCTCACTATGAACAGAACGAACTATAAAAAAGATTAGGAATGTAAAAACAATCATCCAAATGAATTTTATATAAACTGAAATCATTGCTTAAATCTATTCATCATTAGGGGCTGTTAAATCTCCTTTTACGTTACCAGTATTTATTATTCCTTTTGGTTCTACTAACATCAAATGACACTCGTTTTCAGCAGTTGGTTTGTGATCCACCCCTTTAGGTACTACTATCATTTCACCTTCATTTACTTCTATGAATTCTGCATCAAATTCTATTTTTATACTACATTTGATTTCAATAAAAACTTCATCTGTGCCTGAATGGTGATGTTTAATAAATTCCCCTTTTATTTTAACTAGTTTGAATTGATAATTATTCATCTCAGATATTACTTTTGGAGACCAGTAATCATCAAATTTATTGAATTTAGAATATATATTTATTGGTTTTGTCATGCACGTAATTTAAACAAATTTAAAATTAGAGGTAAAGAATATTCAATATGTTTTTGAATAGAATTAAAAGATACTTCTTTCTTTCCTGGATTTTAACAAACCAATTGAAACAAATTTTCCAGATTTTGATTTAAAAGTTTTTTTAAAAATCTTGCTACACTTTAATGCACAATTGGCACAAAGAAAAAAACAATCATTGTCATTTTTCTCGTACTTACAATTAAATAATTTTTTAAAGGGATGATTACATCTTGAACAATAATGATATTTCATGGATTAATAACATATAAATATTTGTTTTAAATTTCATTTTTTTCTTCATTACCAAAAATATAGTGAGATCCGATAGATCCTAATATAATTCCTATAATTAATTCTATATAACCTTTTAAAATTAAAGTTTGAAAAAGAAACCAAGGGATAATTATAAGAGCACTTAGAGGAAAAATAATTAATATTTTAATTTTCCAATTAATGTGGAGGTAACATAGTTTTAAATATTTAAATAACCATTTTATTATACCAAAAATTAAAACACCTAAAATTATAAACATACAAAATATAAATATTTCAAAAATAATATGTTCCATAATTTTATTTACATTGCTTCATAAAATCGAAGTTCTATTTTCTTCAACTGTAAATTACACTTAATGCAAGATTTTATATTTTGGAATTGAGATCTAAAATTTTTACCATTTAAATATTGATAATATCTTATGCAATTACCACAAAGATAAATCCAATTTTTATCCAAAAAGTTTTTTTTACAACTCCATATTATTTTATGTGGATCAAAACATTCTTTACAAAAACTATTCAATTTAAACATCTTTTAAAAACTCCACTGATTAATCCAATAAGACATAGTTGGAAAAAATACAAAAATTACAAATAAAATTATAAAAATAACTCCCATTTTATTCATTATTAATGTCCAACTCCAAAGATAATCTGTATAATCTCTTCAATAAATAATTTAATTTGGCATTTTAATTTAAAACTTAAAAGCATTATTACTTTATTTATAAAATTATTATTAGTCTAAAAGTTTATATTTTTTTTAAATCAACTGATTGAAAAATAGACATTAACCATTTTTTACATTCTTTATCATTTTTAGGTTTGGCAACAAACTCTTGGCCTCGTCCAACAATGTCTACTGTATTTTCTTTCCATCTACTAAGATTTTTGTGATACGACATACCACAACCACCATGTTTAGGATTTAACCACTGAGGACAAATCCATTTAGATTTTTTTACTAAAGGGTTAAAGCTTAAATTTGTTATCTTAGTAGCTTTAAATTTTCCAAACCCTGGAAAATTTTTTAACTCAAAACCTTCAAGATTTTTTTTTGCAATGTAAAGCGTATTATTTTTTTTCCATTTACCAATGGTGTGTGGATGCGAACTTGGGTTTGGTTTCTCCTTAAAATACCAACTTGGGTCATCTCCAAGTTTTATAATTTCTCCAATCTGAAACCAACCAAATATTCTGTAGTGACCAGGATCAGTTTTTGAAAAGGAAATTTTATTTTGAAATTCTATAGTTTCTCTAAACCATCCCCAAAATAGAAAAATATCACCTATTCCAACCTTATTATTTTCTAGATGTGTTTGTGCAGCTCCTACTTGACCAAACTGACCAGTTTCTAAGTTAGGATCATAATGACAGGTATCTGAAGGTTTAATCTTTTTTTTAGATAACTGATTTATTTCTTTACCAAAACCAAGATACTCATATGAAGTTAAAGTATTTGTTTTATATGGGATTGGAAAACTTTGAATATTTTTTCCTTTTTTAGGACTTGGGATTCCACCGGCAGTACTATCGAGGCCTTTCCTACTGAAAATAATTTTTATCATATTATAAATTAAACAAAATAATATTATAAATTAAATAAAATAATTTAGGTTCTAATGTTTAAATTACAGCAATAAAAGTTTTTCTTTACTCTTCTTTGAGAGAAAGGTTTATAAAATAATTTATTTAATAAAATATTCATACCTTGGAAATAATGAAGAAATAATCATTAAAATGATTTTGGTATTTGTATATATTTTTAAAGTATATAAAAAATTTAAAAATATGATTGACTCTCCCCTTAGGGCAGAGATTATATAATTAAAACCGGTTAAGTTTTAATACAAATCTTTTCCCTTACCACAATACTTTTTAAGAAATTATTGGATAATATGAAATGAAGATACTCGTTATATGTATATTAAGTCTATTGCTAAATTTTTCAACTGCTATTGCTCACTCGCCAGTTGGTTTTGTAGTACCAAAAGATGGGTCTATAATCCAAAAGGCTCCAAAAAAAATGGAAATTGTTTTTACTGCACCAGCTAAACTGATCAAAGTAGAGCTCTCAAAAGTTACATCAGACCAAAAAAAATCATTAATTAGTGGCCTACTTGGGAACGAAACTTTCACCCCAATAAAATTAAATAAAGATCATCTAATGAAGGAATTAAGACGTCACATTATCAGTCTACCTAAATTAAACGACGGTATTTATAAAACAGCATGGCGCGCACTTAGTGAAGATGGTCATGCCATTAAAGGAGAATTTATATTTGAGGTATCACCAAAAGGTTCAGACACATCAGGTGCTGATATAAAATTGTTGAATGGTGAAGGTCAAGTTAAACGCGTAAGAGGGTCAAAAATAACAATAAAACATGGTCCATTAGGTGAGTTAATGCCAGCAATGACAATGGAATTTAATGTCTCAGACAAAAAAATAATTTCAAATTTTAAAAGGGGTGACAAAGTTAATTTTCAAGTTAATAAAGAATTAGAACTTATTAAAATTGAATCAAAATAGATGTCTAATAAAAAATGAATAGAAAAAAAGAACCAACCCAAAAAATTAATTTTACTGCAACCACTCTTATTTCAGCTTACTATATTAATTTTCAATATTACTTATTAGCATTCCAGGCCCCAGCTTTCTTAATGATTGCAGGAATATTTTCGTTTTCAGTTGCCGCTAAAAGTGAGGAGAATTTATCAAATAAAAATACATATAAATCAGTTTTTGACTCTTATGAAAATTGGGAATGGGAGGACACATCAGACTGGATCATTTCAAATAATACAGTCGATGAGATTGGAGGGTGGCAATATTACTCTCGTGAAAAAAGCAATGAAAAAAAATAGGTTAGCGATGAAATTGAGAATTTTTTATTTTGGCTTAATATTTTTAATATCTGGTTGTACGTCTTATAAATTTGATCAAAGTTTAAATAATATTAACAGCAACAAAGATATTGTTATTGCTGGTAAAATAACCGCAGCTATTAACCAGGAACAACAAAATGAATTATTTAACAATTCAAAAGCACTTCTAAATTCAAAAGTTGGTGAAAAGGAAGCTGTAGAATTAATGCTTTCCAAAAGTCCTAGTTTTCAATCCCTTTTATTTAAATATCGCGGAAGTGGGTCAGCTGCTGCTCAAAAGGGAAGGATTTCTAATCCGGTTTTTTCGTTTGAACGAATGGTGAAGGGTTCTGAAATAGAATATGGGAGGTTTCTGAGTTTTGGACTCCTTGATTTGCTTTCACTTCCAACTAAACAAAAATCCTCAAAACTTGCTGTTGATTTGAATAATATAAATTTTGCTTCTGAAATTTATGGTGCAATTAGTGATGTAAGAATGTCTTGGTTTGAAGCAGTTGCTTCAGAACAACAACTAACTCTTTATGATAATGCCTTTGTTGCTCTTTCTGCGAATGCTGAACTTGCTAAACGAATGAAAAAAACTGGTAATATGACAACTAGTGATAGAGTTCGTCAACAATTAATCTATTCGGAAGCCACTGTAGCACTTGCTAAAGCGAAAATGAGAAAAATATCTAGTAGGGAAAACTTAATACGTAAAATAGGTCTAACCGAGAGTGAAGCTAATAATTTAACCATACCTAAAAAATTACCAGAATTACCAAAAACACCAATATCAATAGAGAAAATTGCTGATAAAATTAGTGACAGATTTGACGTAAAAACTGCTCGTATTGAATATGAACTGCTGTTGGAACAGTTAGGAGTTGAAAAAATTAATTCTTACACAGATATCGAATTTGGATATAGAAATGATAGAATAAAAGATGATGGAGTTATATCAAACAAAAAAGGCTATGAACTTGAAATTAAAATCCCAATCTTTGATTGGGGTAATCTTCAAAGAGATACAATTCAAGCAGATCTAATTGCTAAGCAAAAAATTTATGAGAATATCTTATTAGCTGCAGCGTCTGAACTTCGTGAGGCTTATCAAAACTATAGGACAGCCTTTGATATCGCAAAACATTATTATGATCAAATTATTCCAATGCATGAAATACTCTTAGAAGAAGCAACTTATAATTATAATGGAATGATAATTGGAATATTTGAGTTGATGCAAAGTGGGCTTGAGAAATCAACAGCTGAGATAAAAGCTACAGACGCATTACAAAACTTATTTTCTGCAGAACTAAACTTAAATAGTGTTGTTTTAGGTAGAAAACTAGGGGCAAAATCAAGAACCACAGAGATTGCCTCTAATAAAGCTAAAAAAGTGCATTAATGAGAGATAACAGTAAAAAATGGAGACTTAAGTGAAAACAAGACGCGAATTTATAAAGATGTCTGCATTAGCAGGCTCAGCAATAGCAGGTGCATCCGTTGCTACCTCGTCACTCGCGGGGTTACCCGAGCCGGTGATACAAACATCTGCAGACACAATCAGTCCAAATAAGTCGAAAGAAACATCCAAGTATAATCCTGTTGTTACACTTAATGGATGGACATTGCCTTACAGAATGAACGGTAACTTTAAAGAGTTTCATTTAGTTGCTGAACCTGTTGTTCGTGAACTAGCACCTGGAATGAATGCTAATCTTTGGGGATATAATGGTCAAAGTCCTGGACCTACAATCGAAGTTGTTGAGGGTGATAAAGTTAGAATTTTCCTTACAAATAAATTACCAGAACATACAAGTATTCATTGGCACGGCCAAAGGCTACCTAATGGAATGGATGGAGTAGCAGGGTTAAACCAGTTAGCTGTAAGTCCTGGTAAAACCTTTGTATATGAATTTGAAGCAAAACGACCAGGAACCTTTATGTACCATCCTCATGCTGACGAAATGACTCAAATGGCAATGGGTATGATGGGATTTTGGGTTACTCATCCAAAAAAAGAACATTCCTGGATTAGTAAAGTAGATAGAGACTATTGTATTTTACTAAATGCATTTGATATTGTCCCCGGCTCAGAGACACCAAAAATAATGACTATGCTTGATTTCAATTTATGGGCTTGGAACAGCAGAATTTTTCCTGGAATTTCACCTCTTATAGCAAGAAAAAATGACCGTGTTAGAGTAAGAATTGGAAACCTAACAATGACAAACCATCCTATACATGTCCATGGAATAGAGTTTGAGGTAACAGGTACAGATGGTGGGCCAACTCGACCAGAGAGTCGATGGAAAGAAGTAACTAGTGATATAGCAGTTGGCCAAATGAGGCAAATTGAGTTTATTGCTGAAGAAGAAGGAGACTGGGCAATGCACTGTCACAAAAGCCACCATTCAATGAATGCTATGGGCCATAATGTGCCTACAATGATTGGTGTTGACCATAGAGGAGTGTCAGAAAAGATTAAGAAGTTAGTTCCAGATTATATGGTTATGGGTGAACGAGGAATGGCTGATATGACTGAAATGACTATGCCATTGCCAGATAATACTATCCCAATGATGACAGGAGATGGTCCTTATGGTTCTGTTGAAATGGGAGGTATGTTTAGTATACTCAAGGTTAGAGCTGATCAAGCCCCAGGTGATTACACTGATCCCGGCTGGTTTAAAAACCCTGTAGGTAAACAGGCGTATGAGTATAAAGGAGAATTGCCAAAAATGTCAAAAATGAATGGAACAGGCAATCCACTTATGTCTTCAAAAGCTAAGATAAAAACAACTCAATTTACAGCTGTAAAGCCAAATTATAGGAAAAGTTAATAAATACATCTAAGGATGTTAAAGGGTATAGTTGATGGATGTATGGATCGTTTTAACTCCTATTTTGAAAGTTCTACTTTATTTGGCTGGATTAGCAGTAGTTGGAACAAAATTATTTGATCTTCATTTTAGTAAGTTTCAAACAATAGACAACATGGAATACTGTAACTTTTTATCTAAAAAGAGTTGTTTGTATGGCCTTATAATATCAGTTGGGATGATATTTTCCATAGCAGGTAATTTAGGTGGAGAATTTTTGAGTATTTTAGACCCAATTATTTTAGAGCTTGCTTTAACATCAAAGGCAGGATATGCAACAATTTTTGCATTAATTGGTTTTACACTAACTGTAATTAGCGCAAGATATGAATTAGTCTCTCTGAAGTTCCTTGGGTGGCTAGGTATTGGTTTTGTTCTTTTATCATTTATTTATACAGGTCATTCCCAAAAATCTGGTATTTTGGCACAGATATTACTATTATTTCATCTCATTTGTGTGGCATTTTGGCTTGGATCTTTTTTCCCATTATACAATATGTGCTCCTCTGCTAATACAAGCAACCTTCATTTAATAGCCCACAGATTTGGTATTATAGCTATTTTTTATTTAGTCGTTTTAATAATATCTGGAGGTTCATTTGCATACATTTTGATGAATGACATTAGTTTATTGTTCGACACTTCTTATGGGAACGCATTTTTAATTAAAATGTCCTTAGTTTCTTTATTATTTTTATTTGGTGCTTTAAATAAATTTAAAAATGTTCCATTAATAAAAAATGAGCCTACAGTCGGCTCAATGCAACTAAAAAAATCCATTCGAATTGAAATGTACATTGCGTTACTTATCTTATCCTCAACTAGTATTCTCACTACTTCGATGACTTTACCTATGGGAGGTTAAATCTTTAATTAATAAAGATCTTGCTAATATTTGGCTAGATAAAAACTCTTTCAAATAATTTAGAAACTTAATCATGTTTCTAGTTCTTTTGGTTCACCTCTTTAACCCCTTATTTTTGACAGATTTATTTTTGAATTGGTACACATTTTACTGCCTTACTGTGTGAAATTTGTGTCAAAATCTGAGGGTATTTAATTATTACTTAGGAAAAAAAAAAGCAGAACTGAATTTTATTTTCCATTTATTGTCTTCTTTAATAAAAATATAAAATGAACTTATTTCTTCAAGTGGTTCATTTTTATCCTTAACTCTTAATGCCTCTTTTAAAACTAAATGTGCTTTTTCTTCATTAATTTCTACAACATCAATACTAAGTGCAATTGTATCTTTGTAACCTCTGTTTTTCAATTCATCTAGGTTAGAATGAAACTCATTAAATTCTTTTATTTCACCATCGAGAAATCTATAGTTGGGAAAACTTAAATAGTTTTCAACTTCTTTTGTATCTCCTCTTACAAATGCCTTAACATAATCATCATACGCATCCAAAACCTCCTGCTTAAGAATTAACTTATTCATTTTGTAGTTCTTCTAGATTATCACCTCTAATTAAATGCAATACTCCAATTTTTCCAATTTTTGTGATAATTTCTCTTATTGTTATTCCTTCAGCAGGAATTTTTGGTGTGGTAAGATACTCAGATATTGGTTCAATGGATAAAAACCTTTTTCTCTCTTGAGGATATTTTCTTGAATGAAAAACAGGAATAGTATCAGAGTCTAGTTCAGCAAATTCTCCCGGATAATCTTGTAAATTAAGGACTGCTAATGGTGATATTTGCAAGTTAAAGTTCTGCTTACAATAATCAGGTTGAATCATAAACACATTATTTTGATAGTTGACATGGTCAACGGCAAAACAAGAAAAACAATTCTTACAATATATTCTCGTTGAACTTGCATTCTCTCTGAGTTGAGTTGCAATCATATTCTCAATTCCATTATAACTTTGAATATCTGAACGGAAATATAAAGAATAGAGTATATCTTTAGGTTTTTTACCCCCATTTATCTCTGCCCATCGCAATGCTTGCCTACAATCTTCACATGCTCACATTACAGAATATTTAGGTAATGGGTCATTCAGAAATAATTGGCATGAACCACATGAACAAGAAATTTTATTTTTTTTATCCATAATTACAGTCTAATCAAAATATTCTTTGAAGGTAAAGAGTAATTGCTATTTCTCTCTGAATACTATGGTGGTTTATAGATTAGGTTTTGTATATCAGTTTTAAGTGGGGGGTGTTTTTGAATTGATACTTATTTCATCTATAGGTTATGATTAGTGTTTAGAAAATTAGGGGATAGGTATTTAAAAATTATTATTTGCTGAAGTTGGATTGCTTTTTCAATAATCTCGATCTGGGTATTATCAATGCTTATTGAGGGTTGAATAAAACCAGTATGTGCAGTTTGCTCGATTAGTTCTTTGGTTTATACAATATTTTTTTACTTAATGGTTCTTGAATTGCTAAAACTTCACTTATTGTTTGTTTGACAATTTTATCATTATTTACATCATTAGCAAAAATATTTAGGTATAATCTAATTGTTTCAATTTTGCAGAGATTATTATTATGAAAAAAGTTTAAAATTAATGCACGTTATTCTTTTTTTTCAAACCTAATGTTCCATGCTATAGAGATTCTATCTTCATTTGTGTTATTTGGATGTACTAGATGAAGTAATGAAGACGGAAATACTATCATAAAACCTTCTTTTGGTGTAACCCTAATTGAAGTGGAAAAAGCATTACCCCCTAATACTTTATGAATGTTGTAATCATTTCTAGAATTTATAAATTCAATTTTACCATTATCATTATCTTGAAAGGGATTCTTAACATAATATACCCCAGATAAATGAAACTCTCCGTGATGATGGATTGAATTGTATCCACCTTTTTGATTTATATTTACCCATGCATTTGCCTTATAAATATAATTAGTAATCTTTAATTTTGGATTAATCTTTGAAACTGCCAAGGCTGCTGCATTTGGAATTATATCTGTGAAATTTTTAAAACCTTCAGTTTTCTTTAGCATTAAAGTTTCAGGAGATTGCCAGCCCTTACCCTTATTAGATTTATCGTTGCCTTTATCTAATTTCTTCCATTCATATGATTCTTTAATTAACAAATCGTTTAATTTTGCATGGTTATCTATTTTAATATATATGAGAGGTGACGAAAATGGATGGTCAACTTTTACAATTTGAAGCAATTTATTACTTTCAATTAAAATAATTAAATATATTAACTTTAAATATTAAAAAAATGATGATAATTTAACTATATTCTTTTGACATGTAAATATCTGGTTTAAATTAAAGTAAAAAAACAATAAAAATTTACATTATTACAAATTTTTTTGATTAAAAAAATTTATGTTATCTAAATACTCATGATAATCTTCTATTCACTTAATCAAAATTTGACACATAAAACATTTATCCTAAACAATAATTTTTTTAGCATTTATAGTAGCAACTATAGTAGAACATTATTTATACCAAAATTTCTGCTTATTTGTCAATCAAGATGAAAAGGAAATTATCTGTAATGTAAGGTGGAGGCTAAATGATGGTGCGCTCGAGAGGATTCGAACCCCTGACCCCTAGATTCGTAGTCTAGTGCTCTATCCAGTTGACCCCTTTAACCCCTTATTTTCTCACAGATTTATTATTGAATAAGTATACATTTTACTGCCTTACTGTGTCAAATCTGTGTCAATATCTGAGGGTGTTTAATTAATATTTTTTTTGGATACTATCGTGGTTTATTGATTAGACTTATTTAGGAAAAAAGAAAGCAGAACTGAATTTTATTTTCCATTTATTATCTTCTTTAATAAAAATATAAAATGAACTTATTTCTTCAAGTGGTTCGTTATTATCTCTAACTCTCAATGCTTCCTTTAAAATCAAATGTGCTTTTTCTTCATTAATTTCTACAACATCAATACTAAGTGCAATTGTATCTTTGTAACCTCTATTTTTTAAATCATTTAGGTTAGAATGAAACTCATTAAATTCTTTTATTTCACCATCGAGAAATCTAAAATTGGGAAAACTTAAATAGTTTTCTACCTCTTTTGTATCTCCTTTTATAAATGCCTTAACATAACCATCATATGCATCTAAAACTTCTTGTTTAAGAATTAACTTATTCACTCAGTAGTTCCTCTAAATTATCACCTCTTATTAGATCCAATACTTTTATTTTTCCAATTTTTGAAATAATTTCTCTAATAGTCATTCCTATTGCAGGTGTTTTTGGTGGAGCAAGAAATTCAGAAAGTGGGTCAATGGATAAAAATCTTTTTCTCTCTTGAGGATATTTTCTTGAATGAAAAACCGGAATTGTATCAGAGTCTAAATCAGCAAATTCTCCCGGATAATCTTGTAAGTTTAGGACTGCTAATGGTGGTATTTGAACGTTAAAGTTTTGCTTACAATAATCAGGTTGAATCATGAACACATTATTTTGATAGTTGACATGGTCAACTGCAAAACAAGAATAGCAATTTTTACAATATATCCTTGTTGAACTTGCATCGCCTCTTAGTTGAGTTGCAATCATATTTTCAATACCATTATAACTTTGAATATCTGAACGAAAATATACGGAATAGAGTATATCCTTAGGTTTTTTGCCTCCATTAATCTCTGCCCATCGCAATGCCTGTCTACAATCTTCACATGCACACATTACTGAATATTTGGGTAACGGATCATTTAAAAACAATTGGCATGAACCACAAGAACAAGAGATATTATTACATTCACTCATATTATTCTCCGTGTAATAACGATTTTAATATATTTTATCACACAATGTTAAACATGATGTTTCAAAGACTTTTTAAAAAAAATAAAGAATAGTTTTTATAAATGTCTATTTTTAAATCAAAAAAATATATTTAACTAAAATAGTGATAATCCAAAATTCCCAAGTTGGGATATTTCTCTCTGGATACTATCGTGGTTTATAGATTAGGTTTTGGTTGTCAGTTTTGAGGGGTGGGTGTTCCATTTAAGATTGGTTTTAAACCTAGAGATATTGATGTTAATTCTCTTTAATTGGAATAAGGTTCTTTCCAATTAAAAAATTACTGTCACCTTCAATTTTAATTTTTATGGTTTTAGTTTTTTTGAAATTGATGATCTTAGAAATATATTTGTGAAATACAGTAGGTCTAAAATCAATAAGTTTTTGCTTGTTTAATTTTCGTGGTAACTTAACAACGGGAAAAACAGATAAAAACTTAACTCTATATCTTTTACTTATATATTTCCCATTAAGTTTAGCATCTCCAACTCGCAAATTTGCCTTTATACCTAAACAATTACATAAATCTAAAAAACCTTCACATAATTCTTTATTTACAACAGAAAATTCACACTGACCCCTTTGGTCTATTGAACCATCTGTATCCATTAGACCCATTAGAAGTTCTTTTCTCACTTCTACTGTATTCCTAAGTAATTGTTCAGTTATCTTTTTTGGTTTTTTTTCCTTTACTGTTCCAACTAAACCATTCAACTTTAAATCTGTCCAAAGACCATTTATTCTATATGAATATTTTCCCGAACCTTTTTTTACAACGTATCCTAATTTTTCAATTGCATTTAATATTTCTTCATCGGCAGTAGTTATTGCTGATTGGTAAGTGTCTCCATCACCTAACCAAACACCTGCTAAATAGGGGTCTATAGAATTATTTTTCTTTGAAAACTTAATCGGTTTATTGATCAAAATAGAATAGTTTTTCCTATTATTCTTTTCTAATACATTATTTTGTATTTCTTCAATAATTCGATATTTTGATTTTGGTTTTTCTTTATATTCATATGTTCTATCACTGTTTTTTAATGTTAAGTCTGGTCTAATTCCTTTACTTCTCGATTTTCTAGTAAGACGTCTTTTTTCTCTAAAGTCGTCTGATAATCTAGTAATTTGCATTCGTTCTTTATAATTCATAGTTAACAAAGAAACATCTGACGAAATTACTAACCTTTCATTGTCAGAGAATGTGATTTCTTTAAGTTGGCAAGAAACATCTTCTTTAATAATATTTTTAATTTTTACTTTTTTTCCTTCATCATTAAATAAAATATCGGTTTTATTGAGGTCTTCACATTTTTTCCACCCATTATCAGTAATAATTAATGTTTGATGGTAAATCGACACATAAAACCTATTAAGAATTTATCTAAAGATATAAAATAATAATAATTTATTAATCTAAGGCAAAGGTTTACATAAATATATTATTAAAATTGTTCTTCTATTATCATTCTTTCTTATTAGGGGTTTTAAACATTTGTCTGAAACCCCAGTTGTTTGAGATTTAAAACTCTAGGTATTCTCTCATATTTTTTGATTAATTTTGGAAGGGTTTAAAACCCCTCTACTAATTATACTGAAACCATATTCTGCAAACCATTTCTATTCTTTCTCAATGTAGACATTTGTTGTAATTTCTCTTTTACCACTAATCTTATTCCTTCATTAATGATTACATTTGCAGAACTGTTATCCAAAGTCATAACTCTTTGAATATCTTCCCAATGTTCGTCTTTTACTCTTACTAGATAATTATGTGTGTTCATATTAATACACTCCTTTTAAGATTATTAAGTTTGGTTTGGTTTGATTTGATGTTGATAGAGACTCACGAAGTTCTCTAAAGAAGGAATAACCAGTATTTCTATTCCATCTTGGTTTCACTCCAAATCTTAATTTTTGTTCTTTTGTGTCTCGTTCTTCTTTGAGTATTTCAAGAAGATTTATCTTTTGTTTTATGTTCATTTTAACTTTTTTCTATAGTGGTTTGAAGAAGTGTTCATAGTCTATCAATATGAGTTTTTATATATACTGAGCAGTCCTTAAATGATTGCTAATGATATTTATAAGAGTGTGTGTTTGATAAGGTCTAATTCATTTTGTTAACCTGATTCTTAAATAAATTAATAGAACATTGATAACGTATTAGAATCTTAATTTGATTTAATATATGTATGTAATTGAATTAAAATTAATGATGAAAATTTCAACATATTTCTTATTAATATAAGTAAATTTTTAATTTTATAATCTTTTTCTAAAAATCACTTTTATTTAAAATTATTTTAATAAAAATGAAATGCAAGATTGCAATACAAAATCATGTTTATTTTTTTTAAGATCCTATTTTAATGGAAAGTATTTTATTTCATATTATGTCTGGTCCTAATAACGTTTCTAAATCAATGTTAGGTTTTTTACTTGCTAGAACTGCAGTTGAAGAAGGACATAAGGTGGAAATATTTTTATCCGGAGATGGTGTTCAACTTGTTAGAAATACCATTATTGATAACTTAGTAGGTCTTGGAACGGGCAAATTAAAAGAGCATATGGCAGTACTTACAAAAAAAGGGGTGACCATTTACGTCTCTTCTATGTCATGTGAAAACAGAGGAGTTACAAATTTAGACTTAGAAGGAAAAAAAATTAGAAAAGTTTTACCTAAAACTTTGTTAGATTTAGTTTTAAGCACTGACAAAACACTAATCTACTAAGTATTTCTGACTAATAAATTATCTTAATATACTCTCTCCATTAAATTGTTTTTACCTTTTAAAAGAAATATTAATTTTTATTTTTATCTATAGAAAAATAATAAGTTCAATATAAGATGTTAAACATAACTTTAGTTTTAGAATTACCTAGACCAGTTTAGGTTAACAGACATTTTAGTTTTTTTGCTGATATCAAAATAATGATTGATTACAAAATCCATAGTTCAAACTACTTGAGGAGATGATTTTGGACACACTTAACCTACTCAAAGGTTAAGTGGTTTTCTTGAGTCTGATGACCAAGTTCACATCTTCATCTGAGAAACTACATGAACCAATAGTATTACCTTTGTAATTCATTTAGTTGGGTGAGAAGTCCGATATCCCATTTTATCTGTGGCATTCCAGAATTGGCACAATGCAGACAGATTCTTTCTCAACTTAAACTTCGGTAAGAATATGAATCTGATGAAGATAAACTTCATATTCTGTAAGGGTTAGTTCTCCCTTGTCCTGTTGGGAATATTTAAACACCATTCCAACTTGGGTGCTTCATACTAAAAACTGGTTACCTAACTAAGATCCGTTCCAATATAAAATTGTAACTCAATAGGTTTGTAATCTCATACAATGTAAATTTTAAACACAAGAGCATTATTTTTTTCTTATGTTTAATTAATACTATTTATAAGAATTATAATTTTGATATTTGAGGTATTAATTATCCGCAGATTAGATGTTTTTATTTATTGTTATTCCAAAAAAAATACCACACGAGGGGGGGAGGTGTGGTACTTTTTTAAAATTAGATTAGGAGGATCTAATATTTTGTTAATATCATATTAATACTTAAATAGTTAATATTTACAGTTCTGTTAAATTTATTTTGTCAATATGATTAAATTCAAATCAATAAAGAATCAAAAAAAAACAACATGATTAAAATATGAACAATAAATGTTTTTGTTTTTAGATAATGTAATTTTCTTCAGAATATATTTGAATACTTAGCAATCAAGTTCTCTGGTTTTAAATGAGTGTATCTGAATAGTTGTCTTACATCTTTATGACCAGATATTAATGCAACTTCTGGAACAGATAATCCCATTTCAAAGAATCTTGATACTGCCTCATGTCTTAAATCGTGAAATCTCAATCCTTTGATATTGGATTTGTTTCTGCATCTCTCCCATGCAAGTCTTAAACAGTTTGCAGAGATAGGAAATACAAACTCAGATGATTGAGTAATATTAGATAGTAATTGTATTGCAGTTTTAGTTAATGGAATATGTCTATCATCCCCATTTTTAGTGTCATACAAGGAGGCAATTCCAGTATCTAGGTTTACATCATTCCATTTAAGTTTAAGTATCTCTGATCTTCTCATACCAGTTTCTACTGCAAACTGAATGATAGTGGAGATGTATTTGTTTCTTTGTTTATCAGCATGAAATATTAGAGTAGACAGTTCATTTGAAACAAGTCTTCTTGTTCTTGGTTTGTGAGGTGAGGGGATGTCTAGTCCATTAAAAGCATTAAATGGTATTCCATAATCCCATTTGTCTATAGCAATTTTAAAAACTCTTTGTATAAACATCAATTCAGATCTAATAGTACCACCTTTGACTATTAATTTTCTGTCTGCACAAAATTGTTCTAAATGTCTTTTTGTTAAATTTATAACTTTGATGTCACCTAACCATGATCTAGATAAAACATTTAACTTATAACAAACAATTTTATAACTTTTTAACTTGGGAAGAATTTCTACTTTATATCTATTAAATAAGTCTTTTAGTTTTAAACTTTTAATATCTTTTTCTGGAATTGGTTTTGACCTAAGTTCTTTTTCAAAATTAAAAACCCATTCAGTTGCATCTAATTTGGACTTAAATGTTTTTGTAAAACTTCTCCATCCAGATATTCTAACTTGAGCGTTCCAAGATTTACCTCTTTTACGAACACAACCCATAATTTGACTCCTTTTTCTGTGTCAAATCTGTGTCAAAACTGAGTATTCTCTGAGGTGTATTTAGTTTCTATTCTTTTAACTAATTGATATTAAAAAGAAAGAATTGGTGCGCTCGAGAAGATTCGAACTCCTGACCCCTAGATTCGTAGTCTAGTGCTCTATCCAGCTGAGCTACGAGCGCACTTTATAAAATGTTTATAATAGTTATCTACATAAATAGTTATAATCAAGTAAGAAAATAAATATTATATTTTTGTTAATTTTAGTGTAGAAAATATTAATTTTACATTTATATATAATTCATGAGTAACACAAATACATACGACAAATCTTTCCCAGTGTCTTGGGAAGAAATTCATAGAAATAGCAAGGCTCTAGCTTGGCGTTTATCGGAACTGAAGCCTTATAAAGGAATAATTGCTGTTACAAGAGGAGGACTGGTGCCCGCGGCCATAGTAGCTAGAGAATTAGATATCAGATTAATAGATACCTTTTGTGTTGTATCTTATAACCAAAAAACTAAGGGTGATGTAAAAGTCTTAAAAGAGTCTTCTATAGCAAATAATGGTAAAGGTTGGCTAATTGTTGATGACCTTGTAGATACTGGTGAAACTATTAAAGCTATAAGATCAAGTTTACCTAAAGCTCATTATGCAACAGTATATGCTAAGCCAAGTGGTAGAGAACAGGTTGATACATTTATAACAGAAGTTTCTCAAGATACATGGATATATTTTCCTTGGGATATGGAAATGAAGCCAGCTCCTACAATTTCTGAGCGTACACAAAAATAATCATATTGACTAACTGATACAAAGTGTCTAAAACATCTAATTAATTTTAGAGGCTGTATTAATACAGGAAAATAATGAAGCGTACATTTCAACCTAGTAATTTAGTCAGAAAAAGAAGACATGGTTATAGATCCAGGATGTCTACTGTTGGTGGAAGAAATGTCATTCGTAGTAGAAGAGCTAAAGGAAGAAAAAGGCTCTCAGCTTAAATTTTCTTAATTATTTCTATATCTTGTTTGTTAAGTAAATAGCTTATGAGATGGTAAAATGAAACTTGTAACTTTAAAGAAGAGAAAAGATTTTGTTTTATCAAATAAACATGGGCAAAAAACCCATAACAAAAATTTCATTTTACAAGAGTATTACAATCCTAATATATCAGATCAAGGCTTTATGTTCGGTTTCACAGCAACTAAAAGAATTGGTAATGCAGTAAAAAGAAATAGGGCAAAAAGGAGAATGAGAGCATTAATCTCAAGCTTGTTAAAAGAAGATAATATTTTGTTTAAAGAAAAATATAGTTATGTTTTAATAGCAAAACAGTCAATTTTAAAAGCTTCCTTTTTTGAGATGCACAATCAATTGAAACAATGTTTGAGTAGATTATGATTAAAAGATTTTTAACATTTTCCTCAATTACTTTAATTGATTGTTATAAATATATTATTTCACCTTTATTAGGAAATAATTGCAGATACTTACCCACTTGTTCTGAATACACAAAAGATTCGATAATCAAGTTTGGTTTAAAAAAAGGGATTTGGTTAGGTTTTAAAAGAATTCTTAAATGTCACCCATGGGGGAAAAGTGGACATGATCCAATAAAATGAATTATTTAATTCATTTCTTTTAATAAAACGTACTTTAGGTTAAACAATTATAAAAATTAAGATATGAATTACTATTAGATATAAATTGAGCGAGAAAAGATGAACCCAGAAACAAGAAATTTAGTTGCAGCAATTTGTTTATCTATGGCTGTTCTCATAGGCTATCAAATATTATTTGTTGATCCCAAAAAAGATTTATATCAACAACAAAAAATCACAAAAGAAAATAATGACACCTCAAACATTCCTTTGCCTGAAAATATAGGTAATGGAATTATTACATCTGATAATGCTGAGCCAACTGATCAAAATAAAACAGTTCCAAGAATTTCTATGGAAAGTAAAGAGGTATCTGGGTCTATCTCATTAAGAGGTGCAAGAATAGATGATATTACTTTAACACAGTATCGAGAATCGCTCGAGCCTGAGAGCGATATGATTAAATTATTGTTAAAGTCTAATGGTGGGACACCATATTTTATTGAATTTGGATGGAGTAGCCCGGATGGGGTTAAAGTCCCTAATGGTAAAACATTATGGCAGTCATCAAGTAATCTTTTAACTCCTGAAAAAACTGTTACTTTAAAGTGGAATAATGGTGAAGGAATTAATTTTTATCAAGACATAAGTGTTGACGATACTTTTATGATCACTGTTAACCAGAGAGTAGAAAATAGTTCTGCTAAGTCAGTTACTTTATATCCATATGGTTTAATTAGAAGAGCTGGCGAACCAGAAACAATTGATTTTTTTGTATTGCATGAGGGTCCACTTGGAGTTTTTGACAGAACATTGTCTGAACAAAGTTATGGTGATTTAACAGAGGCTGGCAAAAGGGGTATTAATATAAAACCTGAAGAATCAGGGGGTTGGATTGGGTTGACTGACAAATATTGGATGACAGCTTTATTACCTGATCAAAACCAGAAATACAACTTTACTTTTAGAAAATTAAGTTCAAATGGTGGACAATATCAAACTGATTTTTTAGGAAATGCCGTAACTATTCCTGCGAACTCTAAAGGTGAGTTTTTATCAAGAACATTTGCAGGAGCAAAAAGATTAGCTTTATTTGATGCATATGAACAAAAGTTTAATATTCAACATTTTGACTTGGCTATTGATTTTGGTTGGTTTTATTTTTTAACGAAACCTTTCTTTTATGCTTTATCTTGGGCAAATGATTATTTAGGTAATTTTGGATTGGCAATTTTAGCTATAACAGTAATTGTTAAATTATTATTTTTTCCATTAGCAAATAAATCCTACAAAAGCATGGCCAAAATGAGAGTGCTAACACCTCAGATTCAAAAATTGAGAGAAAGAGTTGGTGATGATCGACAAAAATTAAACCAAGAAATGATGAATCTTTATAAAAAAGAAAAAGTGAATCCTGCGGCAGGATGTTTGCCAATTTTAATCCAGATTCCTGTTTTCTTTGCTCTATATAAGGTTTTATTTGTTTCAATTGAAATGAGGCAAACACCTTTTTTTGGGTGGATTAAGGATTTATCTGTTCAAGATCCAACAAGTATTTTTAACCTATTTGGTTTGCTTCCATATAGTACATCATTTTTACCAGACTTTTTAAATATTGGTATTTGGCCATTGTTAATGGGCGTGACTATGTTTTTACAGCAAAGACTTAACCCAACTCCACCGGACCCTATTCAGGCAAAAATATTTGCATGGATGCCAGTTGCGTTTACATTTTTATTAGCAACTTTCCCTGCTGGTTTAGTTATATATTGGACATGGAATAATCTGCTTTCAATATGTCAGCAATGGGTAATTATGAATAAGATGAATAAAGAGTCAAAATAAGTAGGTTGAATTCTTGTTATATGATGATTTTGAAATTGAAAAAGCTAGAAAAATTTTTTCAGGGGAATGTAAATTCATAGCTGCAGCTCTTGATATTAATGTCATACCCCCTCAAGAAGGTTATGAGATAGCATTTGCAGGAAGATCTAATGTTGGGAAAAGTTCACTTGTTAATGCCCTTACAAATAGAAAAACCTTAGCTAGAACTAGCCAAACACCAGGAAGAACAAGGCAATTGATATTCTTTGACCTTGTCTATCAAAGCAATAGATTTAGATTAGTTGATCTACCTGGTTATGGTTATGCAAAAGCACCAAAGAAAGATATAAAATCTTGGACATCTCTTACTTTAAAGTATTTAAAAGGTAGACCAACACTAAGAACTGTATGTTTGTTAATTGATAGTAGGCGAGGTATTGGAGATTTAGATAAAACTATAATGAAAGAACTTGATACAGCAGCAGTAAGTTGGGTTTTAGTTCTTACAAAAATTGATAAATTGAGTGATGAAGAAATTATAAAAGTAAAAGACGATTCAAATAAAATTATTTCAAAATACACAGCTGCTTTCCCAGAAATAATGCTTACTTCAAGTCTCAAAAATGATGGTATTGGAATGCTGAGAACATATTTAGCAAGCTTTGCATAAAAAAAGATAAAATAATAATTAAATTCAAAAATATATGATAATAATAGTGATATAAATTTTAGACGGTTAAAGCATTGAAAAAAAATAAAGACCAAATTCAATATGAATGGCTGAAAAAAGCTGATTTACTCACAGAAACTTTACCTTTTATGAAACGTTATGCAAATAAAGTTATTGTTGTAAAGTTTGGTGGAAACGCAATGGGTAAAAAGGAATATGTGAACAGCTTTGCAAAAGATATTGTTTTATTACAACAAGTAGGAATGCTTCCTGTTGTGGTGCATGGAGGTGGGCCACAAATAGGTGAAATGTTATCTAAGCTTCAAATAAAAACCGAGTTTATTAATGGACTTCGAATAACGGATGCAGCAACAATTGATGTTGTTGAAATGGTTCTTAGTGGAGTAACTAATAAGGCAATAGTTTCATCGATTGCTAATTCAGGAGCAAAATCTGTTGGTATTTCTGGTAAGGATGGAAATTTGATAATTGCTAAAAGGCTAATTAAAGTTGATGAAAATTCTGACTCTAATGTGGAAAAAGCAATTGATCTTGGTTATGTGGGTGAACCAGAAAAAATTGATCCTCAAGTTATTCATGCTTTAATTAATGAAAAGATGATACCTGTAATTGCTCCTGTTGGTATTGGAACAGATGGTTTAACTTATAATATAAATGCTGACACAGCTGCTGGTTCTATTTCAGCCGCGATGAAAGCCTCCAGAATGATAATGTTAACTGATGTTGCAGGAGTTCTTGATCAAAATGGCAAGTTAATTCCAGAATTGACAATTTCAGAAGCACAAGAATTAATAAAAAATAAAATTGTTTTTGGAGGCATGATCCCAAAAATTAAAACTTGTATTGATGCAGTTTTAGGTGGTGCAGAGGCATCTGTAATTATGGATGGAAGAATGCCTCATTCTCTGCTGCTAGAACTTTTTACAGAACATGGTGTGGGAACTATCATTAGAAAAAGTTCTAATTAGTTTAAATTTTTATGAAATCATTTTTGAATAATATTGATACTAAAGATTTTAATGAAAAATATGATCATTGGATTTTTGATTTAGATAACACAATTTATGATTATAACTTAGGTTTGTTTAGACGTGTCTCCTCAAGAATGACTGAATATATTAAAAGATTTTTCGACTTAAATGAAGTTGATGCTCTTACTCTCCAAAGAGATATGTATAAAAAATATGGTCTAACTTTAAGAGGTTTAATGATTGAAAAAAAAATCAACCCAGAGCCATTTCTCGAATTTGTACATGATGTAGATTTTAGTGAATTAAATGAAGATGTCACCCTTAAAACACTTCTACGTAAAATTAAAGGTAAGAAATCAATTTATACTAATGCAACATTTAAACATGCAAAAAATATATTAAAATCAATGGGAATATTTCAAGAATTTGAAATTATCTTTGATATTAAAGACGCAAATTACATAGCTAAGCCAGATCCTAACTCCTATCATATAATGAAAAAAAAACTTAATCTTGATGATAAGAATATTTCAAAAAGTATTTTTTTTGAAGATACAGCAAAAAATTTAAAGCCCGCAAGGGAATTAGGAATGAGCACCGTCTGGATAGAAAATGATTTTAACAGAAAAGAAGCTGATAGTTTAAGAGAATATATTAATTTCACTGGATCAGATATAAAATCTATTTTAAATAATATGTTAAAATTTTAAAAGATAATATGTTTTAATTTTATTGAAGGAAAGATAATGGAAATAGAAAATATGAAATCAGTTATAGATAGAGTGTTCGACAATAATGAGGATATTAACCCAAATACTACTGGTGAAATCAGAGATTCTATTGAAACTGCATTAGACTACTTAGATCAAGGAAAATTAAGAGTTGCTGAGCCATTAGGAAACAGTAAATGGCAAGTAAATCAATGGCTTAAAAAAGCTGTTTTATTATCTTTTAAGATAAATGATATGGACGTAATTTCTGGAGGACCAAAAAGTCAAAACACTGGTCCAGCTAATTGGTGGGATAAAATTCCATCTAAGTTTTCAGGATGGAATAAAGAAGATTTCAAAAAAGCTGGTTTTAGAGCAGTTCCTGGAAGTGTGGTAAGACATTCTGCATATATTGCACCTAGTGTTGTATTAATGCCATCATTTGTAAATATTGGTGCTTATGTTGATAGTGGAAGTATGATTGATACGTGGGCAACTGTTGGATCTTGCGCACAAATTGGTAAAAATGTTCATATTTCTGGTGGTGCAGGTATTGGAGGTGTTCTAGAGCCCATACAAGCTGGACCAGTTATCATTGAGGATAATTGCTTTATAGGAGCAAGATCTGAAGTGGCAGAAGGTGTAGTTGTTGAAACAGGAGCAGTGTTATCAATGGGTGTATTTATTGGTGCATCTACTAAAGTTATTGATAGAAACTCTGGCGAAATATATATAGGTAAAGTACCTGCATATTCTGTTGTGGTTCCTGGTTCTCTTCCTGGAAAAATGATGTCTGATAGTTCCCAAGGACCAGGTTTATATTGTGCTGTAATTGTAAAAAAAGTTGATGCTCAAACACGTTCAAAAACGTCTGTAAACGAATTATTACGAGATTAGTTAAGGCCTTTTATGTCTAATATTTTAAACCCAGTAGAGTTAACTTCAACTTTAATTAAGTGTAGAAGTATAACTCCAACATCTGCAGGTTCTATTGACTTAATTATTTCATATTTAGAACCCATGGGGTTTTCCTGCACAAAATTAGACTTTGGACAGGGTGATGAAAAGGTTGAAAATTTATATGCAAGACTTGGTTCCTTAGAACCAAATATTTGCTTTGCAGGTCATGTGGATGTTGTTCCTACTGGTGATGAACAAAGTTGGTCCATAGATCCTTTTGGTGGGGAAATTAAAAAAGGTAAAATATGGGGAAGAGGTGCTGCAGACATGAAATCTGGAATAGCTGCTTTTATAGCTGCTATTTCAGAGTTTATGGAAATGAACTGTAATCTCCAAGATTATGGTAGCATATCCTTAATAATTACTAGTGATGAAGAAGGAAAGGCAATAAACGGTACAAAAAAGGTAGTTGAATGGCTTATAAACAAGTCAGAAAAAATTTCTGGTTGTATTGTTGGTGAGCCAACCAATGTAAATCAAATGGGTGACACAATTAAAATTGGAAGGAGAGGCAGTTTTACTGGTTCTTTGACTGTGAAAGGTATTCAAGGTCATGTTGGTTATCCTGATTTAGCAGAAAATCCAATAAATTCACTTTTAAAAATGTTAGAACCTTTTTCAAAAATATATTTAGATAAAGGAACTAATGAATTCCAGCCTAGTTCTGTAATGGTTACTACAATTGATGTGAATAATGATGCAAGTAATGTTATTCCTGGAGAGGTGAAGGCAAAGTTTAATATTAGATTTAATACCTTACATTCTGTTGCTTCCCTACAATCTATGCTAAAAAACCAGTTTGACGCTATTACTAAAAACTATGAGTTTAATTATTTTTGTAATGCTGAACCTTTCCTTACAAGTGATGAAAAAATCAAATCAACACTTCAAAATGCAATTACAGAAGTTGTAAATGTTAACCCTGAAAAATCTACTACTGGTGGTACTTCAGATGCAAGATTCATTACAAAACTATGTCCTGTAATAGAGTTTGGATTGGTAGGAAAAACAATGCATAAGATAGATGAAAATGTTGAAATTGATGATATCATGAAGTTAACAAATATTTATAATAAATTCCTACAAAATTATTTCAGAGTTGAAAAAAATGATTAAATCACCACCAAATCCTTTTATTATAAAAGATGGATTTTTATCTGCTTTTCAATTCATGTCTAAAAAAGGTAATTCAAGTCAATTATTTAACTTAAATTTAAATGGTTTTTGGGATAGCTGTTGGATCGTTTTTTTTGTAAACGCAGTTGTATCAACATTAGCTTCCTATGGAATTAAAGCGAATATTGATGGTGATATACAAAGTGGAATATTACCTAGATTACTTTTAATTACAATTATAGACATTTGTTTATTCTCAATCTTAGTTAATACAATTTTTGAAAAGATTGGGAAGGGTGATAAGTTCTATAAATTTATTATACCATTTAACTGGATACAATCTTTTCAGGCAATTTTAATGTTAAGTTTTGCTGTATTAGGTTTGATTTTACCACCATCAATTTTTGTGTTTTTTGGGATTATGGTGGTAATTTGGGTTACGTTTTCTTTATGGCGCATTGGAAAAGAAGAAGTTGGTCTGACTGGTTGGGGAGCCACCGGCATGATTTTTTTATCAGTTGTTATTGAAGCAAGTTTAGGAATGTTTTCACGTTCACTTTCAATGACAATTTGATTCAATAATACTGGTTTCTGTCATATAGTATTGGCCACTTGTCATCAAGTAAATTGCTTGGATATTCCACTTTTTCAAGATATAGACCTTCTGCAGGAGCAGTAGTCCCTGCCAGACTTCTGTCTTTACCTTCAAGAATGTTTTTTATGTTGTTAGGTTCTAATGTTTCGTCACCCACTTTGTAAATTGTTCCTACAACAATTCTTACTTGATTATGCAAAAAACTTTTTGCGGATACATTTATTATTATTTCATCACCTACACATGATAGTGATATTTTGTCTAACGTTCTTATAGGAGATTTAGCTTGACAGTTTATAGTTCTAAAACTTGTAAAATCATGCTTCCCAATTAAGTGTTGAGCTCCTTCTGCCATTAATCGAATATTTAACTTTTTTCTTGAATGCCATACTTTTCCTTTTTCAATACCAGGTGGTGCGGCACGACATAAAATTCTATACTTATAATGACGTTTTGTAGCGCTGAACCTGGCGTTAAACTCTGGTTCAACTTGTTTGCTAGAAACTACTCTAATATTTGATTTCCTTAAATGTGAGTTAAAAGCAGAGATTATATAAAATGGATGTTTAGTTGTTAATTTATGATTTTTTGGAAGATTTATATGAGCTACTTGTCCAAGGGCATGAACTCCAGCATCAGTTCTACCAGAACCTTGAATTTCAAATTCTTGATTAAAAATATTCTTAGCAGCTTCTTCTAAACTTCCTTGAACAGAAATTCCTTCGTTTTGCTTTTGCCAGCCAACCAAGTTACTACCATCATACTCAATTAGTAAAGCAAATTTAACAGTCTTATTAATTTCCAAATTTTTCACCAATACTTATTTTTGTTCCATTTAGAAAATCTTTGACAGACATGATGTTTTTCCCAGATTTTTGTAGGTATTTAATCTCTAACGTTGATTTATTTCCGCACGCTACAATTATTTTGTTTTTACACTCAATTATTGTGCCTGGTTCAAATTGATGCCTCTCTTTACAAGGTTTGGTTTCAACAATTTTAATTTTAACACCAGATAAAAATGTATAAGTGCTTGGAAAAGGATCAAAAGCTCTTACTTTGTTAAAAATATTAATCGAGGGCAAACTCCAGTTTATAATAGCCTCATCTTTAACAATTTTATCTGCATATTTAACACCATCCTCCTTTTGCTTAATTGGTACAACTTTGCCATCAATATATTCTTTTATTGTCTTCACAAGCATTTTAGCTGTTAAATTAGATAATTTATCATGAATAGTTTTAGAAGTATCACTAGGATTAATATTTATTGATTTTGAAGATAGTATTGGCCCAGTATCCATACCCTTTTCCATTAACATTATACATGAACCAGTAGTATGATCACCTGCTTCTATAGCTCTTTGTATTGGAGCAGCACCGCGCCACCTTGGTAAAAGGCTAGCATGACCGTTAATGCAACCAAATTTGGGTGATAGCAAGAACTTTTCAGGTAGAAGCAAACCATATGCAACAACTACAACTAAGTCTGGGTTCAGTTTTTCAAATTGAAGAAACACATCATCCTCTTTTAAAGTTGAAGGGGTAATTGTTTTTAAATTTAATTCTTTTGCAGCTTTTTCAACTGGGGAAAGTTTTGTTCTCATACCTCTTCCACTAGGGCGAGCAGGTTGTGAATAAACAGCAACTATATTATAATTTTCCTCAATAAATTTAAGGCTGGGGACAGCAAAATCTGGAGTTCCCATAAATATTATATTCAACTAACCCTCGTTTTCGTAACATTTTAATTTTTAGAGTATTCTTTGATAGCTTTTTTAAGAATTATTTCTCTTTTTAATTTTGATAGATGATCAATAAAAAGAATGCCATTTAAATGATCTATTTCATGTTGAATACAAGTTGCTAACAATCCATCAGCATCAATGATTTTCTTTTTTTTATTTTCATCTCTATACTTTACTTTTAAGGATGATGGTCTTTTGATTTTTGCATTGTATCCAGGTATAGATAAGCAACCCTCCTCCCTTTCTTCAAGATTTTCACCTAAACTTATTATTTCTGGGTTAATCATTTTAATTGGATTAGGGTCAATTTGTTCATCCTTCATTTTTTCATTATATTCTTCTTCTGATATGTTTTGGGTTTCAAACTTTGTTTTTCCACAATCTATTACAATTAATCTCTTATCAATTGCAATTTGTGTGGCAGCTAAACCAATACCATTTGCGTGATACATAGTTTCCATCATATCATCTAATATGGTCAAAATATTTTTATCAATAACTGTTACAGGTTTAGCAGTAACTTTCAAAAAAGGATTAGGTACTTTAATAATTTCTCTTAGGCTCATTTAGCAAAATCCTTATGTATTTTATGCTAGTTAATTTAAAAACAATTTGTAATATTATATTATCTTAATATGGAGACAAAATGGATTTAAAATATTTAGTTATATTTATCATTTCTTTATTTATACTCTCAATCATAATTTTTTTAATATGTAAATTATATTTTGAAAATAAAAATAAAAATTTTAATACACCTTTAAATCACGAATTAAATCAAATTACTGAATTAAAAGGAGCGGTGTCTCAATTAAGCAGTAGCATTGAAGAGAGATTAGGTAACTTTGGGACCTCCATTGGTAATAGTCTTACACAACAAACTCAAAATACACAAAAATCTCTTATGGAGATGCATGAGAGATTAGCAATTATTGACAGAGCTCAAGAAAATATTCATTCATTATCAACTCAGGTCAATGACCTCCAAAATATTTTGTCAAATAAACAACTCAGAGGAGCTTTTGGCGAGGTTCAACTTGAAAATATAGTTAAAGATGCACTTCCTCAGAATGCATACCAATTTCAATATACATTACTATCTAATACTAGAGTTGACTGTATTGTAAAAATGCCGCAACCACCTGGTTCAATTTGTATAGATTCAAAATTTCCATTAGAAGATTATAAAAAATTTGCAAATTCTTCAAATGAACAAGAAAAAAAAGATAATTTAAAATCATTTCATAATGCAGTTCAAAAGCATATTAAAGATATTGCTGATAAATATATTTCACCAGGTGAAACAGCAGACTCAGCCATAATGTTTCTTCCAAGTGAATCAATTTATTCAGAAATTAATATTAGGTTTCCAAGACTAGTTAATGAAAGTAGAAATAAAAAAGTTTATATGGCAGGTCCTGATAATTTAATGCTGCTTTTGCATACCGTTAGGGCTATATTAAGAGATGCCACTATGAGTCAAACTGCAGGAAAAATACAAGTTGAAGTAGATAAGTTAACTAATGATTTAAATTTATTAGCTGATAGAATTTTAAAGCTTGATAAGCATTTTGACTTGGCAAGAAAAGACTTAGATGAAATCAAAATTTCACATAGAAAAATTGAAAATAGAGGTAACTTGATAACATCTATTGATGTTAGTGACAAAAACAAATTGACTGAATAAATTATAATTTGTTTCTAGCTTTTAAAGCTTGCGCAATTGTTCCATCGTCTAAAAAGTCTAATTCTCCACCCACTGGTAATCCATGTGCTAATCTTGTGATGTTAATATTAAATTTACTTAATATTTCTGCTAAATAATGTGCGGTTGTTTGTCCATCAAGTGTGGCTGAGATTGCAATAATTATTTCTTTGATAGATTCGTTTTCTAATCTTTTTTCTAAAGAAGCAATATTAAGTTGTTCTGGATTGACACCATCTATTGCTGATAAAACACCACCTAATATATGATATTTCCCATTATAAACATTTGATCTTTCTAGTGCCCATAAATCTGCAACAGTCTCAACTACGCATAACAAGTTTTGATTTCTTGAAGAATCTTTGCAAATGTGACAGATTTCATTTTCATCTAAATTACCACATTCAAGACAACTTCTAATGTTATTAGCTACTGTGTTCAAATCTTCAATAAGTGGTAATAGTAATTTTTCTTTATCTTTTAATAAATGTAAAACAACCCTTCTGGATGATCTAGGACCTAAACCAGGTAGTTTTGAAACTTTTTTTATTAGTTTTTCTAAATATTGTTCAGACATTGTAATTTTCCAAATATAATTTAATTTGATTTTTTATCATTAATTGAAGTTATCTCAGCCTGAGGAAAATGTTTAAATACCTCTGCAAAATGAGGATTTGTTTTTATTTGTTCTTTCTGCTCATTCAATTTAATATCCTGTTTTTCAACAATAGTTTTTTCTCCATCTTCTTCAGAATGAGTAACATTCCATTTATTTTTTGTTATTTTTTCTAAGGTGGAAGATAAATTTTTCAGAATTTCTGTATCAGATTTGAATTTTAATCTTAGCTTTATATTAAGTTGTTCAAAAGATATTAAATGAACATTATTAATTAATTGAGCATGGAGCAGGGACTCTCTGTTTTTTAAAAGTAAATCTAACATATCTTCAAAGGATTCAGGATTTTTGAAATTTTCTAATTTTTCTTCATTATTAACTATTACTTCTTTATTTAACTTGTCTTTAGAATCTGGCGCCTCAGACACTTTAGTTTGATCATTATTTGATTTCTCTTCTTTATAATTAGTAATATTATCTTTAACTGCTTTTTCTTTAGAGTTTGGTATCTCAGAAATTTTAGTATGTTTATTCTCTGATTGAGTGTTTGTTTGCTCTGACATTTTTTCTAAAAATTGACTTGGATCTGGAAGTGATGATCCATAGCATAATTTTATTATCGCCATTGAACCAGCTTGTTCTTCATTGGGGGCATATTTTAATTCTTCAATACTCTTAATTAAAATTTGCCATAATCTGACAAGCTTTGGTAATCCATTTGTAGAAATTTCAGAAATTTTTTTTTGTATGGACTCAGTCATATTATTATCTGATTTAATAACATTGATTTTTGATGCCAAATGACTTATTTCCAAGAGGTTTGAAATTATTTGAAGTGGTTGTACACCATTTTGTAAAATGTCATCATAAACTTTTAAAGCTTCGCTACATTGATTTGATAAACATAGCTCAAACAATTCAATGTTTTTTTCATAACCATTTAATCCAAGCATGTTTAAGACTGTTTGTTCTTTAATATCATCGCCACATAGAGATGCAGCTTGATCTAGTAAAGATAAAGCATCTCTTACAGATCCTTCACTTGCTTTACAAATATGTGAGATAGAGTCATTCTCAAAAGAAATCCTTTCATTTTGACAAATGCTTTTTAAATGATTTGACAATGTTTTTAAATCAACTCTTTGAAGATCAAATTTTTGACATCTTGAGATTATTGTTGCTGGTATTTTTTTAATTTCAGTTGTTGCAAAAATGAATTTCACATTTTGTGGAGGTTCTTCTAATGTTTTTAAAAGAGCATTAAATGCTGCGTTAGACAACATATGAACTTCATCTATAATGTAAACTTTGTATCTTGCATTATTTGGTGAATATATAACTGAGTCAATTATTTCTCTTATGCCATCCACACCTGTTCTACTGGCGGCATCAACCTCAATGACATCAAGAAAATTTCCATTATTTATAGATTGGCACGGTGAGCAATTATTACAAATTTCAAAAGATGGATCTTTTTTGCTACCATCACCAATGCAATTTAATGCTTTAGCAATTATTCTTGCAGTGGTAGTTTTGCCGACGCCTCTAATACCAGTTAAGAGAAACGCGTGGGCTAATCTACCTTTGTTCAGAGCATTATTAAAAGTTTTTACTAATGTATCTTGACCAATTAATTGACTGAAATCATTTGGTCTATATTTACGAGCTAAAACTCTATAATTGTTTTGTTCATTAATATTATTTATTTGATATCTCGTTTTTAATCGCTAAAACGAAGGGCCTCACAACCCGCTATCATTGTTACGGCTGCTTCCTTTCGGACCTGACCGGATTGGCAAGAATTACGTCCGTGTGACCCTTCACAAATATATATGTTATAAATAATAACAATATGCAAGAATTTCTGTATTTTTGAATTAGTTTTTTCTAGCTCTAGAGTAAGTACCAATAATTTTTACTGAACTAGGTTCACTGTAGAAATACATTTCTTCTAGAGCGTTTTGCATAGGTTTTGTATCGGGATGACCTTCTGCATCAACATAAAATCTTGCCGCATTCATTTCTTTGCCGCCAATATAGCTCTCTAGTTTAGTAAGATTAATTCCGTTAGTGGCAAACCCACCTAATACTTTATATAAAGCAGCAGGAACCGATCTAACCTCAAATATTATAGTTGTTACAGGAATTGAGATATCAACAGATGGTTTTCCAGGGTTTTTAGCCATTATTAAAAATCTAGTTGTATTATGTTCTGCATCTTCAATGTTATTTTTCAATATTTGTAAGTCATAAATTTTTGCTGCCATGTTTGAAGCGATTGCTGCAATTTTAGGATCTTCTAGCCTTGAAACCTCTTCAGCAGCTCCAGCAGTATCTATGTGTTGTATTGGGATTAGGTTATGTTTTTTTATGAATTTTCTACATTGAGCAAGCCCTTGTGCATGACTTTTTACATATTTTAAATCCTCTAATTTAGAAGTTTTAAGTCCAAGTAATTGATGATTTACTCTTTGAAAATGTTCACCAACAATAAACAAGCCGCTTTCTGGTATTAAATGATGGATATCCGCCACTCTTCCAGCCAAAGAATTCTCAACAGGTACCATTGCGTAGTCTGATTTACCATTTTTGGTAGAGTTAAGCATGTCTTCAAATGAAGTACATGCTAGAGTTTTAGAGTTAGGAAAATAAGCTTCACATGCCATATTTGAATATGCGCCAGCCATACCTTGAAAAGCAATTATAAGTTTACTTTTATTATCCATTTTTTATCTCTATTTTGTTTGAATTAATTTATTATATGAATAACTAAATTAAGTCTTTAAAATAATTTTCTGCTTTCTTTAAATCTGATTTTGTATCCACTCCAATCGGGTGTTCAGAAGTAATAATCGTGTGTATCTGCATTCCTGATTCTAGCGCTCGAAGCTGTTCAAGTTTCTCTGACTTTTCTAGTGGAGAAGGTTTAAGTTTTACAAATTTTTCTAAAATATCTCTTCGCCATGCATAAATCCCGATATGATGCCAAATATTTTCACTTCCAGTTGGAATACATGCTCTACTAAAATATAATGCTCTTCCAACATCATCTATTTTTGGGTTGTCTTTTTTGAAAGCTGCTGCAACTTTAACAACTGACGGGTCATCAAATTCATCTGGAGAAGCTTTAACAATAACTGTTGTAATTTCCTTTAATGGATCATTAGCTACCTGAGCTAATTTTTGAATTAAATTTCCGGAAATATTTGGTAGGTCGCCTTGAAGATGAATAATATTTTTATATTTTTTTTCATGATCAAACTTTTCAAGAGCTTCTAATATCCTATCTGATCCACTTTCATGTTGATGAGAAGTCATTAATGCAGTTCCGCCATATTCACTAACAGTTTTAAAAATCAACTTGTCATCAGTTGCAACAACTACTGGAGCATTTAATTTTGCGTTTTTTGCACAATTGTATGCGTGAATTATTAATGGGATACCATTTATCTTTAGTAGTGGTTTATTAGGTAATCTTAATGAACCCAACCTAGCAGGTATCATAATTATGGTATCAGTAAATTCCAATTTTATGCTCCATGAATCATTTATAATTATATTTAAAGTTTCTTGGAAATAATTTATTACCCTTTTTGACTTTTATACTTGAAGAAAGCATTTCTTGCATGTAAATAATTATTAAATAAGAATTTTTATTTGTGGATTGATTTATGGATGCATTGAGATTTAACAAGATAGCAGCAGCTTTATTATCAGGTGTTTTGTTGATAATGGTTTTTGGAAAAATTGGTAATTTACTTGTTAATCCAAATACGGTAGTTTCAAATGCATATCCAATCGAAGTTCCAGAAAATGCTGAAACAAAAATAAAAGAAACCAAAGAAATAGTTGTTGAACCTATACTTGCTCTTTTAGCTAATGCAGATATAGATAGTGGTCAGAAAATTTCTAAAAAATGTGTTGCTTGTCATGGATTTGATGCTGGAGGTCCAAACAAAGTTGGGCCTAATCTTTATAATATTGTTAACAAAGATCAAGGTAAAGCTGACTATGCATATTCAAAAACACTTGCGTCATTATCTGGGAAATGGACTTACGAAGAGCTGAACAAATTTTTGTATAAACCAAAACTATTTTATAAAGGTACTAAAATGAACTATGCAGGTTTATCAAAAACAAAAGATAGAGCTGATCTAATTGCTTGGTTAAGAACAAAGAGCGATAGTCCTGTGGCCTTGCCATAGATAAAATACAAATGAACAAAAATCCCTTTTGAAAAGGTCCCTTTTATGAATGAAGCTGAATTTATTGAAATTTCAGATTTTATAAATTTATTGGCTGATCGTTCAAAAGTTATAACTTTAGAAGGTTTTAACTCAAATCTAACTCTACAAGTTAAAGATGATGGAAGCCCTGTAACAGACTATGATATTAATTCTGAAAAAATATTAAGAGAGATTATATCAGCTAAATTTCCCAATCATAATATATTTGCTGAAGAGATGGGATTTACATCTAATAATTCAGATTATACCTGGATAATAGATCCAATAGACGGAACTCGTAGCTATGTTATTGGAAGGCCTTTATGGGGCACATTAATATCACTTGCATTTAAAGGTGAACCAATTATTGGCATGGCTGATTTTCCTGCCCTAGATGAAAGATGGATTGGTTATAAAAATAAATGTCTACTTAACAACGTAGCTTTTAAAAAAAATTATAAATCCATCACAAGCATATCTGAAGCAACAGTTGGCTCTACAGGGCCACATTTATTTTCTGAAATTGGTAAACAAAAATATGAAACTTTGATAAAAAATTCCAAGTATCATATTTGGTCAGGAGATTGTCATAATTATTGTTTGGTAATCAAAGGAGGCTTAGATTTAATAGTTGAAGAAGGTCTTTCTTCATATGATATCTTGCCATTGATACCTATATTAAAAGCAAAAGATATTATTGTAACTGACTGGAAATCTAAAAAAATTAATCTTAAGAATGATTTATTCAGCAAGTACTCTGTAATAGTTGCAAGAGATAAGAATATTTATCACACAGCAATTAATTACATGAATTAATTTAAAATTTAACTTTTTGAACAATATTTTATAATCATATTCACAATATTCCTTAATCCCATAGCTTCTCCGCCCACAGGGAAACCTGGCCGTGATGAAGTATTCCAAGCCATCAAATCAACATGTGCCCAATTTGTATTTTTATCTATAAATCTATTTAGGAATAATGCTGCAGTTATTGCACCACCTGTTCCAGATGATCCTGTGCTGCTCATTGCATTATTATTTTTATCAAGTTGTTTATTATAAGGTTTAAATAAAGGTAATCTCCACATTGGGTCAATTTGTTTTATACCTTCATTTATAATATCTTCGCCTAAATTATCATTGTTTGTAAATAATGCAGGTAATTCTGTACCTAAAGCCACTCTTGCAGCTCCCGTTAAAGTAGCGAAATCTAAAATAAAATCACTTTTTATTTTGCTTTCTTGACAATAAGTGAGTGCGTCTGCAAGTAGTAATCTCCCTTCCGCGTCTGTATTACCAATTTCAACTGGTGTTTGGTTTCTTGAATAAACAACATCTAATGGTCTCATAGATTTTTCAGAAACAGCATTCTCAGCAAGTGGTAAAATTACTCTTAAGTTAACAGGACAATTTATGGACATTAATGCATAAGCTATGCCCAGGACTACTGCACTACCACCCATATCTTTTTTCATTAATAACATACTATTGGAGGGTTTTATATCTAAACCACCACTATCAAAAGTAACTCCCTTACCAACCAAAACAATATTAGGATAATTGTTTTTTTTACTTTTATTCCATTGAAGATCAATGAGCAAAGGTTTGTTTTCTGAAGATCTGCCAACAAAGTCTACTAAGGGAAAATTCTTTTCTAATTTATTGTCCTTATATGTTAAAATTACAGGTGAAAATTTTTTAAATGATTTTTTAATTACTTTTTCGTAGTTAAGTGGTGTTAGGATGTTTGGTGGTAAATTTATTAAATCTCTTGCTAGGAAAATACCTCGTATTTCTGCAAAACACTTTTCTAATGAATTTTTTGAAACTTCTTTTTTACATTGAGACAAGCATAGGGACTGCTTTTTGTGAGTGTTTTTGTTTATTTTTTTTATGGAAAAATTATAGAATGCTAACCCCCATCCTAAAATAAAGTTTAACTTGTCAAAGTTTTCAAATTCGTCAACAAATTGAACACTCCATTTTCTCTTTGGAAGTTTCTGTGATAGTTTAGCTGCTTGGTCAATTAAGCTTTCTTTTGGCTCATGGGATTTTTTAATTATCGCAATTGCTCCACCAAGAGCAAATTCCTCATCTGGGAAAAATCCAAAATTCTGCGTTTCTAGTACAAAACTTGTATTTAAAAATATTTTTTGTTTTTCGGATATTAACTTAGTTGATTTTAAATTTTTTATATCGTTAAAAAGATAAAGAGGAATTGATTTGATTTTTCTATTTTCGCAAAATCCATTTATAATCTCATTAAAATTATATACCATTATTTAATTACCTCGTAATAAAATTTAAAATTATAACATTACTCTTAAAATATGGTATTTCTAAATTAACAAAAAAGTTAAAGAAATGAATAGTATTTTAGAATTTTCAGAATTTTTAAAAAAATTAAAAAAATTAAATTATTTAGTTTTAGGTTCCTTGATTATTTTAATAATTATAGCTCTTTTCTCTGGGCAATACTCAATACCTCCTATAGACAGGGATGAAGCCCGTTTTGCTCAAGCTAGCAGTCAAATGATTCAAAGTGGTGATTATGTAAATATTAAATTTCAAGACGAAATTAGAGCCAAGAAACCAATTGGCATTTATTGGCTTCAAGCGTTTTCAGCAAAAATATTTGGTCAGGAAGATATTGGTTCGTATAGAATACCATCTTTATTAAGCTCTATTATAACACTAGTTTTTTTTGGTTTAATAACTAGGTTGATTTTTCCACTTTATCAGACCTTTATCGTAACATTATTATTTGCATCATCAATTGTATTTATGGGAGAAGCTCATCTTGCCAAAACTGATGCTACTCTTTTGTGTTTAATTTGTGTTCAGCAATATTTTTTACTCAAAATAATTTTGCAACAAGAAAATACTTTCAAAGTAAAATACCTTTATCCAATACTAGTGTGGCTGACTTTTTCTTTTGGGGTTTTGGTAAAAGGTCCTATTTCAATAGCTATACTTTTTCCTACAGTTATTGCCTTTTGTATAATTCAGAAATCTATAAGTTTGATAAAGTCTTTAAGACCCATTATAGGTTTATTAATATGTACTTTAGTTATTCTACCATGGTTTTTGGCGATTGATGAAGCAACAAACGGTATGTTTTTACAAAAAGCTTTTCAAGAAGATTTTTTTAGTAAATTGGAGAGTGGTCAAGAAGGACATGGTGCGTTGCCAGGAACTCATTTATTAACACTATCAATTTCAATATGGCCTGTTGCAACTTTTCTACCTTGCTTGATTTTATTTAGTTTACAAAATAGAACTAACATAATTATAAAATTTTTATTGTGTTGGATTTTACCATTTTGGGTTATTATCGAATTAATTCCAACAAAACTTTTTCATTATCCACTTCCAGTTTTGCCTGCAATTGCAATTCTAGCAATAGGAGGACTATTGCAGTTTAAGTCTAATATCAAAAAAATAAAATGTGCTTTAGTTAGAAAAATTACCTATATGTCTTCAATTTTATTTAGCTTTGGAGGGATTATCTTAAGTGGAGGAATATTTTATATTTCTTCTAAGTTTAATATTGAAAACGATAATATTTTAACATTTTTTACAATTTTACTTATCTTAATTTCGCTTGTTATTTTTATTTTGTCCTTAACTTTGATTTTTAATTTCAAAAATTTATACCTAGATATTAGTAAAAGTTTTTACAATATTTTATTGGCAATCGTTGCTCTTGCATCAATTTTTAATATTATTAATTATAACTTTGTTTTACCTAAACTAGATTATTTACATCCAAGTAATGCAATAATAAAAAAATTAAAAAAAGTTAAGGCTGATGCAGTAGCGTCTTCAGGCTATCATGAACCAAGTCTTGTTTTTTTATTAAATGGTGATGTTTTATTATCTGATCCTCACGAAGTTGCTATTTTTATGGCTGAGGGTAAAAACAATGTAGCATTAATAGAAAAAAGCGATCTAAAACAATTCTTAGAAACAACAAATGATCTAAATTTAAAAATAAAAGAAATATCTATAGTAAAAGGTTTTAACATAGCTAAAGGAAGGCATGTAGAAATATACATTTTTCAAAATCAATTGTTTGACCTAAGTAATTAAAATAGCTATTGATTTCTATACATTCAATTATTGCAATTTTAAACATGTCCAAAGCAACTGAAATATCTGTGGTTATTCCTGTTAAAAATGAAGCAGGAAACATTGATAGCCTAGTAAGTGAAATTCATAAGTCATTAAAAAAGTTTAGTTACGAAATAATATACGTAAATGACGGATCAGACGATAAAACCGAATTAGAATTGAAAAATAATATGAAAAATAACAAAAAGTTAAGAGTTATTAGTCATGAAAACAGTCAAGGTCAATCTGCAGCTTTAAGGACTGGTATTAAAGCATCAAATTCAACACTAATAGCAACTTTGGATGGAGACGGTCAAAATGATCCATCAGATCTTCCAAAAATGATTGATACACTCAAGAGCTGTAAAGATGAGTTAGTATTAATTGGCGGAGTTAGAGTAAATCGTAAGGATAGTATTTCTAAGTTATGGGCATCATCTTTTGCAAAATATTGTAGATTTATTTTGCTTAAGGATACTCACCCAGATTCAGGTTGTGGTATAAAAGTATTTCATAAAGAGTTATTTTTAAGACTTCCTTATTTTGACCATATGCACAGATTTTTATCAGCTTTAGCCTTACGTGAAGGGGCCAAGGTATTAAAATTTAATGTTAAACATAGAGAAAGATTATTAGGGACTTCAAATTATACTAATTTTGGAAGATTCCTTGTTGGCCTTTTTGATGTGCTAGGTGTAATTTGGCTAAGAAATAGAATGCCAAAAAATACTTCCTTTAAAGAGATTTTAAAATAATTAGGAATTTGTAATGAATTTTATATCATTCTTATCAACCCAGATAGAAAAAGGTGCAATTTTTTTAAATGAGTTAATAATTTCAATTCTTCCATTTATGGAACCTTATTTATTAAATCATCCGGAAGCAATTATGATTACTATAGGTTTTGGGGGGCAGGCATTATTTGCAACACGTTTTATAATTCAATGGATAAGCAGTGAAAATGCAGGTAAGTCAGTCATACCCATAGCTTTCTGGTATTTTTCAATTTCAGGCGGACTGGTTTTATTAACTTATGCAATTTGGAGACAAGATCCAGTTATAATTGCTGGACAGTCGGTTGGCGTATTTATATACGCTAGAAATTTATATTTTATATATAGAGAAAAAAAACTAGAAAATAATTCTTGAAGAATTTTTAAGTATATTAATCTAAAGACTAGATTTATGAAAATTCATTTTTAATTGGTCTAGCAAGTAAGTTTTTTATTATATCTTTGATATCTGCTTTTTTGTTTATTATTTTATAAATTGCGTTCACGATTGGCAGCTCTACATTAAGTTTTTTGGACAAAGAAATGGCAGCATCTAAAGCGTTTAAACCTTCTACCAGACGAGTGGGACGCTGATAATTATTTTTTATTATATCAATCCCGTATGCCATATTTCTAGAATGCGGCCCACTACAAGTTAAGCTCATATCTCCAATTCCAGCAAGACCAAAGGCGGTTGCGTGATCCCCACCTGCTTTTTTAATCAATTCGCATGTTTCCGAAATACCTCTAGTAATAAGTGCGGCTTTAGCATTGTCACCTAATTCTAAACCTGCAACAATACCAGCGCCAATGGCAATTATATTTTTTATTGCACCTGCAATAGATGCCCCATTTGGATCATTACTAGGATAAAGTCTTAAATTTGAATTATGAAATAATTCGCAAATAGAAGTAGCTATATCAATTTCTTTATTAGCTACTATCGCAGCTGCAGGCTTTTTGTTAGCAATTTCATCAGCAAAAGTGGGTCCAGTTAGTATAGAAAGTGATATGTTATGAAATCTATTTTCTACAATTTCATTAAAAGTTTCACCTTTTTTTGTTGCAAAACCCTTTGAAGTAATAATTACATTTATTTTGTTTTTAGAAAAAGATGAGATTTCTTCGATAGCCATTAAAACTCTTTTGCTTTCTGTGGTAATAAAAATTAAATTACTATCTTTCATGGCTTTTTCTTTATTTGTAGTTGCTTGTATCAAAGGACTTAATTTTAAATTAGGGAATCTCTCTGATTTACTATTATTTATCTGAGTTTCTCGTGTCTTATCAGATACTAATATAGTAGAATTATGATTTAGCGTGGAAAGTGTAATTGCTAATGATTGCCCCCATGCACCACCTCCATAAAAACATATATTTGAATAAATTGACATTTATGCTTTTGCCCCACTTTTCCCAATATTTTGATGTATAGGGTTTATTAAATGTGCATTGGGATCTAACGGCCATCTTGGTCTTGGTTTGAAATTTAAATTACTTTCACCTTCATTACTATATTTTTCGTAGCCTGCCCAAGCTATCATTGCACCATTGTCTGTGCATAAATTTAATGGCGGCGCGAAAAAAGTACTACCTGTTTCTAAACATAGTTTTTTTAGTTTATCTCTTATGTGTAAATTTGAAGCAACTCCACCTGAAACTACGAGTTGAATATTAGACATGTTACCAAGAATTTCCTTAAATTTTGTAATTCCTAATCTAGTTCTATCAATTAAACAATCAGTTATAGATTTTTGAATGCTTGCTGATAAATCACTTATTATTTTTTGGTTTAATTTGTTTTTCATTACTATCTGATTAAAAGCTGTTTTGAGACCTGAAAAAGAGAAATTTGGATTTTTAGATTTATGCATTGGTCTTGGTAAATAAAAACTAGTTGGATCGCCATCTTTAGACATTTTCTCTATCATGGGTCCACCCGGAAAACCTATTCCGAGTATTTTTGCAGCTTTATCAAAAGTTTCTCCTGCAGCGTCGTCTAAGGTTGAACTTATTCTTGTATATTTTCCATATGCTATAACTGCAATTATTTGAGTATGGCCTCCAGAAACTAAAAGTAGAAGATAAGGATATTCAATATTATCTGTTAAACGAGCGGTTAATGCATGTCCCTCTAGATGATTTACAGCAACGTAAGGTTTTTCGAGAGACATAGCTAAAGATTTAGCAAATACAGTACCTACAATTACGCCACCAATTAATCCTGGTCCTCCTGTAGCTGCAATTAAGTCAATGTCTTTTAAATTTAGCTTTGATTCTTCCAACGCTCTATTGATTGCATGTTCTAAGTTTGATAAATGGTCTCTAGCTGCTATTTCAGGTACAACACCACCATAACTATTTAAATTTGAGTTTTGATTGATTACAACATTAGACAAAATATCTTTTTTTGAAGTTACTACGCCAATTGCTGTATCATCACAACTTGTTTCAATACCAAGTATCTTTATATCATCAGAGCCACACATAAAATTCCTAATAAATAAAAATTTTATTATAAATTAAATTTAAAACTAAGTAATGCAATATAAATTAATATTGTATGTTTTACGATTTACTATAAGTGTATAGGAATATTCAAGAATTAATAAATAACTTGATGATATAAAAGATTAATAAATTTAAATGACACTTAAAATAAGAATTGCTACTCGAAAATCAGAACTCGCTTTGCGACAAGTCGATATTGTTAAGAGTTATTTTGGAGAGGATGTTGAAACTGAAATTATTAAAGTTACTACATCAGGAGACAAAATTTTAAACAAACCTCTATCTGACATTGGAGGTAAAGGTCTTTTTATTAAGGAATTAGAGTATTTTATTTTAAATGGATTTGCAGATATTGCTGTTCACTCAATGAAAGATATGGAAACAGATATTGCCAACAATACTGAAATCTCAGCTGTTCTTCCAAGAGGTGATAGAAGTGATGTCTTGTTAGGAAATTATGATTCATTTGATGATTTGCCAGATAAAGCAATTGTGGGAACAAGTTCTGTGAGAAGAGCTGCTTTTGCTAAAAATTATAGGCCTGATTTAAACATAAAGATTTTAAGAGGTAATGTTGAAACTCGAATTGAAAAGCTAAACTCTGGATTTTATGATGCAATTATATTAGCCAAAGCAGGTTTGGATAGGTTAAATATTAACGTTGGTAATATAATTCCAAATGAAATTATTCCTCCAGCATCTTCTCAAGGGGTAATTGCGATTCAATCTGCTACAAATGGTAATAATGAATATCAAAAACAATTAAAGATACTCTTTAATAAAATTAACGATGAAAGAGCTTTTATTGAAACTTTAGCTGAAAGAAGTCTATTAAAAACTTTAGATGGTTCTTGTAGATCTCCAATTTCAGCAAGCGCTCATTTTACTGATAGTAAAGAATTGATATTGTATGGAGCAATTGCAACTTTAGATGGTAAGAAAGTGATTAGATCTAAAATCATAGGATCGATTAAAGATGCAATTAAGTTAGGTGAAGAGTTAGGAAATAAAATTAAAGCTCAAACTAATGGTGATTTTTTATTTAAATAATTTTATTAAGCAAGGAGTTGATGGATTAAAAAATCAAAAAAAATAACTTTTGTCCTTCGAGAAAAAAAAGATGCTGAGAGGAATTCACAATATCTAAATGATAATGGGTCTTATTCAAAACCGTTTCCTATAACCACATTAAAATATGAAGACTTTAAATGCTTAAATGTTTCTAAAAAAGATTTTAATTATATTATTATAACAAGTCCTAAAGCATTAAATATTCTTGATAAAATAATTCTAAACACATCAGGTAATTTTACAAAAAATATAAGAATTTTTTCTGTAGGATTTGAAACCACATTTCAATTGAAAAAATTATCATATACTAATATTGTACAAGCCAATAATAGTTCTAAATCTTTATATAACCTAATTGTAAATAACACTAAAAAAGAAGATTGTGGTTTATGGATTGCTGCTAAAAACAGAAGTATTGAACTTGAAAAAAATTTATTAAATTATAAGAGAAAAATAGAAATCGTCGAAGGTTATAGCACCCATCCGATTTTAGAATTACCAAAGCCTTTGCAAACCGATTTAATTGAATATGATTTCTTAAATTTAGTCATATTTTCGTCAAGAAATGTATCAATTGCAAAACAAATTTTAGAAAATTACAATTTATTCAACATTGTTAAAAATAAAGCAACTTTGTATGTTAATAGTGAGAATGTTGCTAACAAAGCAGAGAGCATAGGTTGGATAAATATAAAAATTATTAAGAAAAATTTTACTAAAGAATTTTTAGATAATATAATCAAATTACCTTAGTAAACAGGGACATTACGATGATAAAAGCCAAAACTCATAAAGCTAAGAGTGATAAAGAAACAATCATCGATATGGAGCCGGTAAATGATACACAAAAAACAATTATTTTAAAAAATCCTATTTTTTTAATACCATTTATAATCGTCGTCTCGTTTATTATAATTTTAATTTGGTTAACAATATATTATTTGCCAAATTATACTGAACAGCAGTCAAATAAAATCAGTCAACTAAATAACGAGATTGAGACTTTAAAGGATAAAGAAAATATAAAAATTAATGAAATTAATACAGAAATAAAATTACTTAAAAACAAGCTTAATACCCTTGATTTTAAAACTAGCGAAACAATAAACCTCGAAATTAAAAACCAAGGTAATTCCTTGTTATTGATAAAAGAAGAGCTAGATAAAATCTCAGATAAAATTAAAATATTAGAAAATAAAACTGAAACAGCAAATAAAGAAATTGTAAAAAAAAATAACGCTGCTCAAGTTAAAAGATCTTATGAACCAAGAAATTTTTCACAAAATATAGAGAATTCTCAAAAAGAACTAATAAAAGAAGGTGAAATAATAATAGAAAAACTTCTCTCAAAAAAAGACTTCGGTTCATCTTCTAATTACGATGAAGTTTTAAGTGAAGAAACCTATTTGAATAGACTGAAAAATTATTTTGCAGGTTTTTTAAAACTTAGAAAGTTTTCAGACAATACCACTCCTAGAGGGTTAATTACAATGGCAGAAAAAGAACTTGAAAACAAAAATTTTAATAATTTTTTATCTATCATAAAGACACTTCCTGAGAATTGGAAAGAAACTATAAAAGACTCAATAAATAGGTTTGAAAGAGCATTAAATCAAAGTTAAAAAAAGAGCGAATAAGTGATTTTTAAAATCTTAAAACTAATAATATTTATTTCCATCATATGGTATTTATCAGAGTTCTTCTCTGAGCGTCCAGGAGTAACATCTATAAATTGGATGGAGTGGGGAATTCAAATACCTACAGACAGGTTTATTCTAATTATTATTTTATTTTCTGTAATACTAATCTTTATTGACAGAATTTGGCTAGCTTTTTTGAATTTGCCAAAAGCGACATTAAGACGATTTGAAACTAACAATAATAAAAAAGTTGAACAAAAATTAGTAAAGGCATTTTTATTGGCAAGTCATGGAGAATTAGAAACTGCAGCAAAAGAAGCTGCGTTAGTATCGAGGAATACTAAGGATAAAAATTTAGGTAAATTATTAAACACACACATTAATGTCTTTAACAAAATAAATAAAAACTCTAATGAAAATGAAGAATTATCGAAAAATTATTTTAAACAGCTAACTGATGAACCATCTACAGCATTTGTTGGTCATTTAGCACTTATGAGACAAGCAATATTTAATAATAAAGATTTAAATGAAATTATTAATGAAGGTCTAAAGGCTCTTAAATTTGAACCTAAGTCAAAACAAATTTTAGAAGTTTTGTTGTTTTCATATGCAAAGCTGAGAGATATTTCAAATTCTCTTGTATACCTCAATAAATTAAAAAAACTTAATTATATGAAAGATAATATATACAAAAATATATCTGCGGATTTAAATTACTTAAAGGCATTAGATTACTTAGAAGATGAAAAAAATTATCTTGCCACCAATCATTTAAAAGAAGCCTTTAAACAAAAACCAAGTCATATTGGAGCTTCTGTAAAGTTGTCAGGCCTGCTTAAAGGTATTGGTTCAAAGATAAAGTCAATCGATCAACTAGAAAAAACTTTTTTATTAACTGCTAACCCAGATATTTTAGAAGAACTATCAAAAAAGTGGAATTTAAAAACATCAGGATCTCGTGTTTCAAAAGCGATTAATCTTTTGAATAAAAAATCTTCACAAGAAATTAAAAATGATCTTAAAATTGAAGTGGCATGTTATGCTATATCAGAGGAAATTTGGGGAGAGGCTGAAAAACTATTAAAAGATATTCCCGAGGATAAGCTTACAATCAAAGCATATCAAGCGTTGGCTGATATAGCTGGATCTCAAAATAATCCTGAAGTAGTTAAGAATTATCTTGAAAAAGCTGCAAGCGCTAAAGAAGGATATAATTATTTTTGTTATTCCTGTGGTAATAAAAACCACAATTGGGAATTACATTGTCCAAAGTGTAATCTATTAAGTACTATTGAATGGATGAAATTAGAAAATAATCAAAATTTTGACGTTTTAAAAATATCGTCAGATAATAGATCTAATAGATTATTAAATAAAATACCTAATTGAATTTTTAACTAAATAAATAGAATAAATAATTAAAATTATCCTAAAAAATAGAAAGATTATTCTTTGATTAGAGATAATATAATTTTTTAAATTTGGAAGATTTACAGAATATGAAACTAAAATATACCAGACTGTATCAATTATACCTGCTAATAGTCCAACACCTAATTTGTTATAATTATTAAAGTCATTATTTATAAATTGACTAAAGACAGATGTAAAAAAAATTAGAATTTTAGGATTAATTATAGATATTGTCAGTCCCATTAGAAAGTTACTTGTCATTTTTTGAGGGGGCAATAAATCTTTGTTAGTCTTTTTTTTAGTTGGATTGTAAAGCACCATTTTATAACTTAAAAATATAAGAAATATTGCTCCCATCAATTGTATAGATGGTATTACATGGGGTAAATTTTTATGAATTAAACTTAAGGTATAAATAGAGATTAGAGCATAAATAAAAATGCCAAGTCCATGTGCAATTGAAGCAGTAACACCTGATATGAAGCCTCTAGTATTATTGATATAAATAATTAATAATATACTTGGTCCAGGGCTTGTGGCTCCAGCTATACAAATAAATGTAATTGTTAGCCACTCATAGATGCTCATGTTAAAACCAAATCTTAAACTAAATTTTCAAACGTATTTTGTCTAAGTCCTTCATAAATTGTTATTGCAACAGAGTTGCTTAGATTAAGACTTCTACTATTCTTGATCATGGGTATTCTAAGCTTATTTATATCTTTTATTTCGTTTAAAATATTTTCAGGTAATCCGCTAGTTTCGCTTCCAAATAAGAAACAATCATTTCTTTTGAATTTTACACTTGTAAATTTTTTTGTTGCGAATTTTGTAAATGCATAAATTTGATTAAATTTAATTGAATTTAAACATATTTCAAAACTATCATGTAAAAAATAATCTGCATCTTTTTTATAATCTAGGCCGGCTCTCTTAAGTGAATTATCACTTAGATTAAAACCTAATGGTCTAATTAAATGTAATTGAGTGCCAGTATTAGCTGCTAACCTCATTATATTACCTGTATTAGGAGGGATTTCAGGATTATATAAAATTATATGAAACATTAATTTTTTTTAATTTAGAGACCCTTCTAATATATATTTTAAAATTCTTACAACTTGGTATTGATCTTTTGCAACAGCAGATGCTGCTGCATCTACTTCTTTTAGTGCATGTTGATGTTCATCATTATGGATTACAATTATAGATTTGTTTAAAGCAGCAGCAAAACCTGCATCAAACGCTGCATTCCATTGTTTATATTTTTCTCCAAATTTAACAATAACAATATCAGCATCTTTAATTGCTTTTCTGGTTTTTATAGAGTTAATATTGGCACCTTTGCTGTCTTTCCAGAAATTTTTTTCCTCTTGTCCTAATATTTCTACTCCACAATTATCAGATGCTTCATGATTTGTTATTGGGGAAGAAAAAGAAACATTTAAATTTTCATTTTTGCACAAATTTATTATTTCTTCACGCCAATCAGTGTGTATTTCTCCTGAAAGATAAATGTTCAACATGTTAAACTCCCTTCTTGATATTTTTAGATATTAATTTTGGTGTATGCTTCATGGTAATAGCTAAAGAAATGCTTGCAAATATAGCTAATATACACATTCCTAATAAAATAGAATTATAATTATGTCCAAAATCTAATAGCATGCCTACAATTGCTGGACCTAATGAAGTCCCAAACACCATTGTTGATGTTGACAAGGATCTAACAGATCCCAAATTTTTTGTACCGTAGTAATTTGGCCAAAAAGTTCCTCCGATTGTCATTGCTAATCCTTGCGTCATTCCTAGAAAGGCAAGTCCAATCATTGCATGAAGATATGTGTTACCGAAAGAAAATATTAACAATCCTAAGGACATTGGTAGTAAGTAGAATGGTAAAATTTTTTCAACACCAAATTTGTCTAGGATCCAACCAGAACATAAGGTAGTGAAAATGGACATTGAAGTATAAAAAGGAAATAGGGCAGTAAAAGAAATTAAAGACCAATCTTTAATTTCTGTTAAGTGAACCATATTAAAAAAGAAGGCAGTAGAAAAAATTGGAGGAATTAAAAAAGGCACTATCACAGCCCAAAATACCCAATGATTAAGAGCCTCTTTTCTAGTCCAATGCTTATTCTTCATACCTAACTGATTAGAAATGTTTTCTTGTTTGCTGTTAGGAATTCTTTCATTAGATAATAATTTCAATATTATAGGTAATAATAATAATAGAATAATCATTCCAACAACCCAAGTATTTCTCCAGCCAATAATTGTGAATAAACTTACAAATATTACCGGGAAAATTGCTTCCCCAATTGAAAATCCCATTATTGATAAAGACAGAGCTTTACCTTTGTTTTTCCCATACCATTTACCTATAGCTACAGCAGGTATGTGTATTAGCATTCCTTGACCAAAAAACCTGAGACCAAAAATTATTAATGGAAGAAGCCAAACAATCTCAATAAATGTCATGCTTAAGCAAAGAAGACTTAAGCAAATTATTACAATTTTTATATTTGATGTAATTTTATATTTATCAACGTACCCACCAAAAACTAGCATAGCCAAAGCAGAAACTAATGTTCCCCCAGAATAGATGGCGCCCCAATCACCATGTGATAAATCAAACGCTTGTCTAATTTCACCAGCAAATAATGAGATAAAAAAAGTTTGTCCAAAACAGGAACTAAAATACAAAAGAGCTGTTGCTAACAACCACCTAGCATTTTCAATTATAAAATTCATAAGATACCAATCTAATCGTTAGCTAGATTTTATGATGCTTAAATAAAGTTTAGGCAATAGTTTAAATTTTTAATTCACCAATTTCATGATTTTCTATATCAAGAAATGTATCAGTAGGATTTCCAATTCTTCCATATCCATTCCAAACTTTAAACCCCAGTAATTCTTTTTGATAATCATTTAAATTTGAAAAAACATCTTTTTTTATACCTAAGGTAAAATTTTCTTGAGGCCTAAATTGTGGTCCACAAAAAGTTATTAATAGCGCAAGCCTATTATCCTTAGTAATATTAGCACCTGTTCCATGCCATACCCTACCATCAGTAATAATAGCACAACCAGAAGGGCCTTCAGCAGATATAACTTCTATATCTTTATCTAAACCTTTATCTGGATGACGTCCAAATAAATGAGATCCTGGGACAATACGCGTGCCACCATTTTCTTTACTCATTCCATTTAGCATTATTAAAACATTGGTTACAGCTGGCCTTGAAATAAGTTCGTTGTTGTTACTAATATTTTCGTTGATTTTGATATTAAATTTATTTCTTTTAATAGATCCTGGAGGTAGAAAATCATCATTTCGATTAACTGGGTCTGGAAACCACCATTGATCAGTATGAAGATCCATTGCAACGCCACCTGGCTTAGCAATATTTGCTCCAAAGCTTGAAACTAGGAATTCATCTCCGACAATTTCTTTTACGCAATCCACATAATTGTGTTTTGCTAAAATATCTAAAAATACTTTACCTTTATTTGGCAACATCCATACTCGTTGGTTGACCCCAAGGGCGTCAGTATTTTCATGGAATTCACCCCATTTCTTATTTTTACTTCCATCCTCGTATGCAAGATTTAATTCTTTTTCAGCATTAGCCTGTTCAATTAGCCTTTCCATAGCTCTGTTATTCAGATCTGGTGGAATAGCATTTTTAAGTAAACAATAACCCCATTGTTTTAAGTCAGTTTTTGCAGCCTTTATTGATTCTGTTGGCTTTGGATAATTAAGGTTCATATTTATCCTCCCAATTTTATTTTATGAGGTTTAGATTAATTAGGGCCTCCCTCACTTTTTCTTTTTGATTATCCGTTGCAGGAGAGGTTGGTCTTCTGGCAAAACCACTTTCAAGACCTTGTAAACTTTGAGCATATTTACATAGAGATGGCATATTATCTAAGCCAATTGTATCCCATAAAGGCATTAGTTTTTCATGAAGATCCTTTGCAGTTTCCCAATCTTGATCTATGACAGCGTCCCATAATTTAACAGATGGACCTGGGGCGGCAGTTAAAATTGCTGCAATTGACCCCGGTGCTCCCAATTTGTATGATAAGTAAAGCAGAGCATCAACAGCACTAAAAATCATATTTTTAGGTTTTGCTCTTCTAATGAGGTCTGCAAAAAGTTTCATATCACCAGCGCTTTGTTTTACACCTAAAACTCCTGGAACTTCATCCATAATTCTTAATAGTAAATCAGGTGATAAATAACACCAAGGTACAACATTATAAATTAATATAGGTATCTGACATTCATCATATATCTCGCTAAAATGTCTTATCATTGCATCATCATCAGGCCTAAATAAATAACTTGGTGGTGTTATTTGAAGAGCTTCAACGTTAAGAGACTTTACTGACTTACCTCTTTCAATTACTTCAGATGTCGAATTCGCAATAATACCAGCAACTAAAGGTACCCTGCCATTTAAAGATGAAGCCGTTTCTGTCATTATGGACAAATATTCTTCTCGACTTAAAGCATGACCTTCACCTGTGCTACCTCCAGCAGCTAAACCATGAACACCATTTTCAATTAACCAATCCACTTGTGGCTTTATCAAAGTAAGATCAATTTCTCCATTTGCCTTAAATGGAGTTGTAAAAGGTGCAATAATTCCTTTTAATGCAGTCATGGTTTTCTCCTTAAAAAAATTCACTAGATTTTTTATTATAAATAAACTTTATTAAAAATATAAAGATAAAAGAACACAACAAACAAGTATAGGAAAATATAGATCAATGATAATTGATACAGAAACTGATATTTTTTTAAAAAATCGTATTAAAAATAATTCAAAATTACATCATTTATTAGATCCAGTACAATTAAGAACTGAACGTTTGAGACAGTTAAGGGAAGATAATTTAACACCTCTGAAAGTTTATGATGTAGAAAATTTAAAAATAAAAAACCGCTTCAACAAAGATGTTAAATTAAGATTTTACTTTCCAAATAACTTCGATAAAAAAACTAAAATTCCAATTATAGTTTTCTTTCATGGAGGTGGATTTGTCATGGGAGATTTAGATACTCATGACTTTACCTGCAGATCAATTTGTTTAGAGTCTCAAATGATTGTTGTGGCAGTAGATTATAGTTTGTCTCCAGAACATAAGTTTCCCTATGCAGTAGAAGAGGTTAAGGATGTTCTAAATAGCCTTGTAAATTTTGAAAAAGATTTTTTTATTGATCTTGAAAATATTTTTGTATGTGGAGATAGCGCTGGTGGTAATTTGGCAACTGTTTTGAGTATAAACTCAAGGGATAAAAAGGTAATTCCGATAAGAGGTCAGTTATTAGTATATCCTTGTGTTGATCTAACACTAACAATGAGATCTATGGATATTTTTCTAGAAGGCATGAGTTTAACTTTTGATACTATGGACTATTTCGTTAAACATTATCTTAATTCAAGTAATGATGCAGTTAACTGGGAAGCATCACCGCTTTTTGCCAAGAATTTACATGGTCTACCTGAAATATTTATCTTCGCGGCTGGATTGGATCCTTTGCTAGATGAAGGTATAGCTTACGCCAGCAGATTAAAGGCCTTTGGCAATAAAGTGACTTATAAATTATATCCTGGTCAGATACATGGTTTTTTATCGAATTCAATACATTTTCCTAAAGCTCACGAATGTATTAAAGAAATAGGAAAAGCTGCTAACTCAATGGTATTGAAAAAGAGGGGTTAAATGGAAAAAATCATCATTTTTGGAGGCTGTGGTTTTTTAGGAAGTTGGATAGTAAGAGCATTTTTAAAAAAGGGTTGTTGCGTTTCAATCTTTGACTTAAAAATCCAAAAAGAATTAATCAGGAATATTATTGGTGAGGATATTAATAAAATAAAATTTATTAACGGTGATATAACAAATTATGATCAGGTCCAAGAAGCACTAAATAATATGGACCATGTAATAAATTTAGCTGGGTTAATGACCCCAGACTGTAGTTCAAATCCTATTTTAGGCGCCAAAGTAAATCTCATTGGCTCAATTAATGTTTTTGAAGTTTTGAAAAAAAATAATATTAAGTTTTTAGTTTATGCAAGCAGCGCAGGTGTTTTTGGGCAACAAGATCATTATTATCCATTTCCAGAAACCCATTACGGTGCATATAAGTTGGCGGTTGAGGGGGTTGCAAGGGCGTATTTTAACGAATCTGGTATTTCAAGTGTTGGAATTAGGCCATATGTAATTTATGGGCCAGGAAGAGAAATTGGGGGAACTGCAGCGGTAACCTTAGCCTGTAAGGCCGCAAAACAAGGGGATAGTTACACTGTAAACTTTTCAGGTAAGGCAGGTTTTGTTTATGTTCAAGATGTTGCGGATTTAGTTGAAATGTCAATAGCTCAAATTCCCTCAGGTGCATTAACTCTTAATATAAATGGAATAACAACCGATGTTAGCCATTTCATAAATTTAATTAAAAAAAATATACCGCTGGCGAGCATAGGTATCAAAGGCAATCCTTTAAGTGTAGTAGATGAAATACGAGGAAATGAGCCTTCCAATATATTTAGAAAATTTAAGTATACTTCCCTTGAAGATGGGATTAAAAGGACAATCGATTTTTATTAAAACTTAGAAAGAAAAAAAATTATGCCTTTAAATATTTCTTCAAATGCAAAGGGCATATTATTTATAATTGCTGCTGTATCATGTTTGTCTGTAATGGATGGTATTACAAGATACCTAACAGATTATTATAACGTAATAGCAATTAATATGTTTCGTTATTTCTTCCTATTTCTATTTGTAATATCAATTAACAGAGTAGGGAATAAAAGTGTTATTCTTGTTTCAAAAAGCAAGTTTAAACTTATCCAAATTTTAAGAGGTACTATTCTTGCTGTAGAGATGTGTTTTGCTCACTATCTTTTTTTAAAAATTGGTCTTATAGAGACACATGCTATTTTTGCAAGTTGTCCTCTAATAGTTGCGGCATTATCAGTAATTTTTTTAGGAGAAAAAGTAGGTTGGAGAAGGTGGAGTGCAATATTGATTGGCTTCATAGGTATCTTAATTATGCTTCGGCCAGGTACCAAAGTCTTTGACCCCTTATCTCTAATAGCATTGGGGTGCGCAATTGCATTCGCTATCTATCAAATTTTAACAAGATATGTTTCTAGTGAAGATAGTCCTGACACTAGTCTTTTTTATACTGGTATTACAGGATTTGTAATATTAGGTTCTGTAGGGCCTTTCTTTTACACACCGGTTGATAACGCGCATTTAATTTGGTTATTATTAGTTTGCATGCTTGGAGCTGGAGGGCATTTTTTGATGATAAATGCTTTCAAACAGAGTGAGGCTTCAATATTACAGCCATTTACATATCTACAGTTAGTTTTTGTTTCTATAATTGGAGTATTAATGTTTAATGAGAAATTGGAGAGTGAAATAGTAATAGGGTCATTAATTGTAATTTCAGCAGGACTATTCACTTTTTGGCGAGAATATATAAAAAATCAGATTAGTGAGGGGATTAATTAATTGTCTAAATATAAATATAAAAATATTCTTTTAACCGGTGCAGCTGGAGCCTTAGGCAATCAACTAAGGGAAACATTATCTAAAGAATGTGATTTGCTTAGAATTTCTGACAAGGTAAATTTAGAAAAAAAATTTCATAATGAGGTAGTTGAAATTGCTGATCTTGCTTCAACAGAATCAATATTAAAATTAACAAAAGATATAGACTGCATAGTTCATATGGGTGGTCAAAGTATAGAAGGAACATGGGATAATGTTTTAAATTCAAACATTATAGGCATGTACAATCTATATGAGGCATGCAGAAAAAATAAAATTAAAAGAGTTATTTGGGCTAGTTCAGTTCATACAGTTGGTTTTTATCCAAGATCCGAAGTTATAAATAGTAAAGCAATGCCTAGACCAGATAGCAATTATGGTTTGTCAAAGGTCTTTGGAGAGTCCTTGGCTCAGTATTATTGGGACAAATACAAAATAGAAACCGTGTCTGTAAGAATTTACTCATGTGTTCCTGAGCCTAAAGATCATAGAATGCTCTCAACATGGTTAAGTTATGATGATTTGAGGAGCCTTATTATTGCGTGTATAAATTGTCCTAATGTACAACACTCTGTAATTTTTGGAGTATCAAATAACGATTCGGTGCTAATCGATAACAAATATGCCAAACACATTGGTTATAAACCAAAAGATAATGCAGAAGAATTCAGAAGTTTAATTGAAAAAAAAGACGGATTTATTGATTCTAAAGATTCTTTAGTTACAACTCATGGAGGTTATTTTTCTTCTTCAGGTCACTTTGATGATTAGATCAAGCATAAAATTGCAACCAAAATTTTAGTTTTTATAAAAAATTATTAATAATCAATAACTTGTAGGTATAACTCTCTTAATCTTAATTAACTAAAAAACAAGTGTTACCTTAATTAAATCTGTCTGAAATTTAATCAAAATATATTTTATAATTATATTTGAACATTATTTAGGCAAGATTAAAACAAAGTCTGTCAAGCAAAAAAAAATAATTGAAATTTTATAAATTTTTTCTTGCCTTTATTGAAAATATTAAGAATGATATGGATTAGTTGAGAAACAAATGTTTCTCTTATTTGACTTTATGAATTGATTTTATCAATTCATTTTAGTCTTTTTACAATACTAGGGAGGAATTTCATGAAATTCAAATCAAGCCTATTTGTAGGCGCTGTAGCTCTAGCTGCAACTAGTTTAGTAGCTGTTTCAGCAAATGCTGACAAGTTACGTTGGAAAATGCAAAGCACGTGGGGTAGCCAGGTCGCAATTAATGGCGAAGCTGCTGTTTATTTTTCCAACAAAGTTAAGTCAATTTCAGGTGGCGACGTTCAGTTGAGATTTCACGAGCCAAACGCTCTTGTACCTTCATTAGAAGTTTGGGATGCTGTTAAGAATGGATCAGTAGATGCAGGTTATACAACACCTGGATATCATGCTGGTAAAATCCCTGCAGTTTCTTACTTCACAGCCGTCCCTTTTGGTCCAGGTGCTAGTGAGTATCATGGTTGGATGGAATATGGTGGAGGTCAGCAGTTAAAAGATAGAATTTATGGCGAGTATGGCCTTAAAGCTCTTAACTGCTTAACTCACGCTCCTGAGACATCAGGTTGGTTTAGAAAGAAAATCAACAATGTAGAAGAGTTGAAAGGTATGAAAATGCGTTTCTTCGGTCTTGGTGCTATGGTTATGAGTAAATTAGGTGTGTCAACACAATTATTAGCAGGTGGTGATATTTATCCAGCACTTGAAAAAGGTGTTATTGATGCAACAGAATTTTCTATGCCTACTCATGACTTAAGTTATGGTTTCTATCAGTTAGCAAAGTTTAACTATTTCCCAGGTTGGCATCAGCAAACATCAATTGGTGAGCTACTAATGAGTACTAAAGGATGGGGTGGTCTTACTAAGACACAACAAGCAGTTATTAACACAGCATGTCGTGACACAATGTGGTGGGCTTTAGTTAGATCTGATGCTAAGCAGGTTCCTGCTATGGCAGAGCTAGAGAAAAAAGGAGTTACATTCGTAACTTGGCCTGACTCAGAAATTTCTAAATTCAAGAGAGCTTGGGATGCTGTTGTTGAAGAAAAATCAGCTTCTGACCCTCTTTTCAAAGAGATTACTGCTAGCTATAACAAGTTCAGAGAAGACTATAGTATTTGGTCATCAAGAGCTTATCTAAAAGCTAAAAAGTACTAATAATACTACCTAATTTTGAGTACACTTGTTATTTCATATAATAAGTGTACTTTTTTTTTGATAAATAAATTGAAATTTTGTATTTAATAAGTTAATTAAAATTACTACAGGTCTACTTTTCTGGGGGGAAATAATGGCACTTACAGAGCAAAATATGGAAGGTCTAATTTCAGTTAGCGAAAAACTTCGTGAGATTGTAAATAGAGTTGGCCGAGCTAGTACGTGGCTATTAGTTCCCTTAGTGATAATTACAATGTGGGATGTGGTTGCTAGAAAATTAGTTTGGATACAAATTTGGATGGTGGCTAATTTTGGCTCATTCTTTGAATCTACTCTAATGCAAGAAATGGAATGGCACCTTCACACGGTAGTTTTCTGTTTGGTTTTGGGTTATGGATACACTCACAACAGGCACGTAAGAGTTGATTTTCTTAGAGAAAATTTTAACTTTCGATCAAAGGCGAAAGTTGAATTTTATGGAAATTTATTCTTTATGCTACCATTCACACTTATTTGCGTATATTTTTCTTGGATTTATATGGTAGATTCATACATAATTAAGGAGGTGTCCGCATCATTAGTTGGTTTAAGTAATAGATGGATTATAAAAACATTCTTGCCTATTGGATATTTCTTTTTATTCTTGGGTGGAATGTCAGTTATGATACAATTAATCGCTGTAATTTGGGGCGATAATAAAAAGAAACTTGATCTTATGGTGCTTGATTATGATAAAAGTAAATAAGATTAAAGAATTATTTACCAAGATTTCTACGAGATAAACAATGTGGTTTTCAAAAGTTCCAGGTTATATTTTTGATAAACAAAAAACACCATACTTAACTGAAGCTAAAGAACTGAGTTTGGCTCAATCTCAATATGAGTTGACTGCATATGGAGTGTTTGTTGGAACTATTTATGGAATTATTGGATTAGCCGCAATGTTATCAATATTTGAAGGTAATAGTTGGATTTACTATATCTGGTTATTAGCTTCTATTTCAGTAATTTATTCGATATTTAGCGTTATACGAAATTATGAATTATTTTCATCTTATATAATTTCTTTAGCTCCATCTGTTATAGTATTGTTATGCTTCTACGAAGCGATTATTAAAAATTCATCTTTATTGACTATAACTATTTTTGTTTGTTTGCTTCTTCTCTCGCTTAAATATGGTTGGAGAATTTCAAGGATTGTTGTTTGGCAAAGATATACTGGAGAATATGAAAATTATAATTTTAAAAAAAAGAAAGCATAGGTGCAGTTATGGATTTTGTTGATATTATCATAGAATATCTCCCAATTTTTATGTTCCTTACAATGGGTGTACTTTTATTTATTGGATATCCTGTTGGTTTCATACTTGGTGGTGTAGCTATAACTTACGGATTTATAGGTTATCTATTTGGAGTTTTCAAAATTGCAGAATTTTTTAACTTTGTTCCTCGAATGTGGGGGTTTTCTGCAGAAAACCTAATATTAGTAGCCATACCAAGCTTTGTTTTTATGGGAACCATGATGGAAAGAAGTGGTATTGCTAATGACTTATTAAGAACAACACAGATTCTACTTAGAAAAGTTCCTGGTGGATTGGCTATGTCTGTGACAGTTATGGGTACGGTTTTGGCAGCTATGACTGGTATCATTGGTGCTTCAGTTACTATGATGACAGCACTAGCATTACCTACAATGTTAAAAAATAAATATAGTCATGCACTTGCTACTGGAGTAATTGCTGCATCAGGTACTCTAGGAATACTTATTCCTCCAAGCATTATGTTGATTATTATGGCTGACATTATGCAGGTTTCTGTCGGAAACTTATTTATGGGAGCAGTTATTCCTGGATTAACATTGGCTTTAATGTATTTAGTATTTATTTTTATATGGTGTTCTATTGACCAAAATGTTGCACCAGCCCTAAAAGAAGGTGATTTGGAATATGAAAAGGGTAAATTACCGCAAATGGTCTTAAAGGCATTTCTACCTCCAGTTGCATTGATTGTCCTTATCAAAGGTTCAATTTTGCTTGGATGGGCAACACCTAGTGAAGCTGGTGCAGTTGGAGCCTTTGGAGCAACTATATTAGCTATAATTGGAAATAAATTCACTATACCTATGTTAAGGAGTGTTTTGCACTCTTCTGGTCTTACTATTTCTATGGTCTTTATGATCATTTTAAGTGCTACATGTTTCGCGTATGTGTTTAGATCGCTTGGCGGAGACTATATTGTGGAGGAGCTTATTGAAAAGGCTGGTCTTGGATCTTGGGGTTTATTATTTCTTTTAATGGGAATGACATTTTTACTCGGATTTTTCCTAGATTGGGTTGAAATCACTTTAATTATTCTTCCAATATTCGCTCCACTTGTGGTTCTACTAGATTTTGGTGATCATGTTTCACAATTAACTGGCCTTGACGGTCGTAAAGAAACTATGGTGTGGTTTTTAGTCTTGATGGCGATTAACCTTCAAACCTCATTTCTTACACCACCATTTGGTTTTGCCCTATTTTACTTAAAGGGAGTTGCTCCTCCTGAAGTTGCTACATTAAGTATTTATAGAGGTGTTATACCTTTTGTTATTATACAGTTAATAGGTCTAGGATTTGTTATATATCAACCAGAAATGGCGTTGTGGCTGCCACGACTAATATAGAATTTAACAAAAACCGCATCTTGATGCGGTTTTTTTAGGATTAATAAATGGATAAAATTGGAATCTGTGGCGCGGGTTTGATTGGAGCAAGCTGGGCAATAGGTTTTGCAAATGCTGGTTTTAAATGTTTTGTATATGACGCTAATCAAAATAGTTTTGCAAAATTTAGGAAAACATCAAACAAATTAATTCAAGATTTACGTATAATTAATCCCGATATTAACGAAGTTAGGATAAATTCTAATATAAAACTTAACTGTAATATTGAAGAAATATGCAATGACTCTGTGTTAGTCCAGGAAAGTGTTGTCGAAGATTTAGAGATTAAAAAAAAAATTTTTGTACAATTAGATAAACTAACATCAGAAAATACTATAATTGCCTCATCATCATCTTACCTTTTAATATCTAGAATTTCGGAGCTTGTTAAACATAAGTATAGATGTATCAATGCTCATCCAGCGTTGCCGCCACATATTGTACCATTTGTTGAAGTTGCTGGTGGGAAAAATACAGATTCTAAAATTATTAAACATGCTATCTCAATATACAAAAAAGCCAAATATGCAGCTATAAGTGTAAATAAAGAGGCAGAAGGTTTTATTTTAAATAGATTGCAGGGTGCTCTTCTTAACGAAGCAGTTAGACTTCACGAAGGAGGGTTTGCCTCTATGGAAGATATCGATATAGCTTTAAAACATGCATTAGGTATAAGGTGGGCATTCATGGGTCCTTTTGAGATAATGGATTTAAATGCACCAGAGGGTATTAAAGATTCTTTTACTCGATATAGAAAGGGTATACAAAATTTAGCTAAGGAGCAAAACAGTGTTCCTGAATATTCAGAAGAATATTTAAATAAATTAGAAATGGATCAAAGAAAAAGATTATCTTATGATCAAAGAGATAATAGAGTAGAAAAAAGAAATAAAATGATTGCATTAATTAGAAAGCTTAAATTTGAATTAGGAGAGGATATTTAAATGGCTAAAAAAGTAATTATTAGCTGTGCAGTAACCGGAGCGATACATACACCTTCAATGTCAGAGTTTTTACCAGTGACAGCAGAAGAAGTTATTGAACATTCATTAGCAGCACATGAAGCTGGTGCTGCTGTCCTGCATTTGCATGCACGAGATGAGAATGATGGCCACCCAACTCAAGATCCGGAAGAATTTCAAAAATTTCTGCCAACAATTCACAACTCTTGTGATGCAGTGATAAACATTACAACTGGAGGTGGTCCACAAATGACAGTGGAAGAGAGAATGAAGCCTGCAATGCATTTTAAACCAGAACTTGCTTCTTTGAATATGGGATCAATGAATTTTGGACTTTTCCCAATGCTCAAAAGACATAATCAGTTAAAGTATCCTTGGGAAAAAGAAATGCTTGAAAAAAGTAAGTATTCTCTTTTTAAAAATACTTTTGAAGATATTGAAAACATAATGACATTTGGTTATGAAAATGGAACTAAATTTGAGTTTGAATGTTATGATGTTGGTCACTTATATAATCTTCATTATTTTCATAGAGAAGGTATGTTAAAAAGTCCTTACTTTATTCAATTTGTTATGGGAATAATGGGTGGTATTGGTGCTGATGCTGACAATTTATTACATATGAAAAAAACAGCTGATAAATTATTTGGTGAAGTAGGTTATGAGTGGTCAGTTGTCGGTGCTGGAGCAACTCAAATGAGGATGAATGCAACTGGTGCTTCTTTAGGTTCTCACGTGCGTGTTGGTCTTGAAGATTCTCTATGGGACGGTCCAGGTAATTTAGCTAAGACAAATGCTGATCAAGTAAAAAGGGTAAGAGAAATCCTAGAAGGACTTTCACTGGAAATTGCTACACCTGATGAAGCAAGACAAATGTTAGGGCTAAAAGGAAAAAATAATACTAACATAAATTAGAAAGTTAAAAATGAACTACGAAAAACTTCTTGAAGGTAAAAAAGCTCTTATAACAGCTGGAGCTGATGGGATTGGTTATGCAATAGCTAAAAGATTTGAAAAAGCAGGAGCCAAAGTCTTTGTATGTGATATTAATCCTGAAGCTGTGAACAAAGTCAATGATGTTGATGATAATATTAAAGCAGTTGTATGTGACCTTAGGCAAACTCAATTGATCTCATCTATGGTTGAAGCCGGGTTTGATTACCTAAAAGAGATTGACATTATAGTAAATAATGCTGGGATTGCAGGAGAGACAGCTGGTGTTGGTGAGCAAACGCTAGGAGGTTGGCAAGAGTGTTTACAAGTTAATATTACTAGTCATTTTGAAACAATGAGACTAGTTGTTCCACGCATGAATAACGATGGATCAATTCTGTCGATATCTTCTGTTGCTGGTAGAGTTGGCTTTGCTTACAGAATACCGTACGCAGCTACAAAATGGGCGGTTATAGGCATGATGAAGAGTTTAGCAATTGAACTAGGTCCTCGGGGTATAAGAGCAAACGCACTTTTACCAGGTATTGTTGAAGGCGAGAGACAAAACCGAGTTATTGATGCAAAGGCTAAAGTTAAAAAAGTATCTTTCGAAGTAATGAGAGAGGAAATTTTATCTGGTGCGTCATTGAATAGATTTGTAACTCATGAAGATTTAGCAGAGCAAGCTCATTTTTTGTGTAGTCCTCTTGGGAAAAATATTTCTGGTCAAGCTGTAAGTGTTTGTGGGAATATAGAAAAGGCCGGATAAGTTTATTTTATAATTTCATCTAATATTGGATAGATATAAGTTTTAAATAAATCTGGATTTTCTGACATAGGAAAATGACCTATTCCTGGTATTATAGTTGCCTTAGATCCCTTAATTCTTTTTGCTGTTTCTAGTGTCCGCTCAGGTGTACAAGAACAATCATATTCACCTGATAAGAGATATACTGGACATTTTGAAGTATCTATTAAATTTGAACGGTCGTCAAAGTCTCCGTCATGCCAATAAAAATAAAGATCTCCTTTGAAAACGCCGGGCCCTCCTTGCATATAATGCCATAAAGTTTCATGTTTAAAATTATTTGGACTTTGAGGTGCTATTTGTGAGGAAACAAATGCCGCTTGAACTAAACCACCATGAACATCTGGTCTGTGCAGCCAATCTAGATCATAATAAGGTTCAAGTTTGTCAGAACCTTCAAGTGCAATCACAGCTTTAAAATAATCACAATGTTCTAGGGCAAGATGTAAGACTACTCTTCCACCCATGGAGCAACCCATTATAACTGGATCAATTAATTTATATTGCTTACAAAAAGACATTATTATTTCTTTGTAAAGATTTGTAGTTAGTTTATAGTCTTTTAATTCATAACCTTCTGGTGGGTTGGATTTCCCATGCCAAGGCAAATCAAAAACAATTACTCTATAATTATTTGTAATACTTTTATCATTTAAAATATGTCGAAATTGTCTTCCATCAGATCCGGCTGTATGCAGACATAATAGAGGTGTCCCCTGTCCTGCCTCCTCAACATAAATTCTATAATTGTCCTTTTTTAAATTTAAATTAAAATATCTGCCAATAATATCCTCAAAGTTGAAATCAGTCATGCATATCCCTATTAGAAGCTATTAGATCTTTGAAATATTGAAGGTTTTGTATAAATGGGGTTAGATCTCCATCTATATATATAATTTTTTTTGCAAGCATAGCAAAGATATCATGATAATCTCTAGGAGGTATTTTTAACCAATGTTTATTCCAACTTTCCCTTTGACCATAAATTTTAAAAGTTCCACTTTGTGTTAAAATTTCTCTTTCATTTATAGACAATACATTTCCACTCAGGATCTCAAATAAATAATCTTTGTCTCCAATACCAAATGTGAAAGTGATATTTAACCAACGACCATTTTCAATTAATCTTTTATTGGAATTTATGTTGTTTATCCAATTTTCGATTGATAGCATAACTATATTCTTTCCATTATGTAAAAATATAAATCTTTATAAATATTTTACAAAAGGAATCTTTGATATAAGTCTATACTATAGGAGGAGAAATGTTTAACATTAATAATTTTTTACATTTAGACGCTCTAAAACCAGCAGTAGAATGGAAAGGTTTTCCAAAATACAATTTTGTAGGAGGGCATATTGATAGTGATAGTATTCCTGTGCAACCCATAAGGGACTCTCTCAATAAAATAATATTAAAAGAGGGAAAAACTTTAGCGAAATATGGACTAGAAAGTGGTCCTCAGGGCTTTTTACCATTAAGAAAATTTATATCAAATCAATTAAAAATCAGTTCAAAAATTAATTGTTCTGAAAGAGAGATATTAGTTCTTTCTGGTTCATTGCAAGCTTTAGATCTTGTAAACCAGACATTTCTTAGAAAAGGCGATACAGTAATAATTGAAGAGGAAAATTATGGAGGAACTATTTCAAGGCTGAGAAGACTTGGTGTAAATATGGTCGGAATACCTCTAGAAAAAGACGGAATGAATTTAAAAATCCTAGAGCAAGAGTTAAATGATCTTCAGAAAAAAGAAATAATCCCAAGATATATTTACACAATCCCAACAATTCAAAACCCTACTGGAACAGTAATGTCTGTTGCTAAAAGGAAGCAACTAATAAAATTATCAAAAAAATATCAAATACCAATTTTTGAAGATGATTGTTACGCAGATCTTCTTTTTGAAAAAGAAAGACCCCCTGCGATAAAGTCATTTGATAAAGAAGGATATGTTACTTACTGTGGATCTTTTTCTAAATCAATTGCACCTGCACTTAGAGTTGGTTATTTAATTGCCAATTGGGAAGTTTTGTCAAGAATATTACCTTATAAAACTGATGCAGGTAGCGGATCATTAGAACAAATGGCACTGGCAGAGTTTTGTAAAGAAAATTTTAATTCACATGTCAAAACAATAAAAAATAAATTGCAAAAAAAATCAGAAGCTATCTGCAATGCTTTGGACAAATATTTTGGTTCTTCTGCTGAATATAAAAAACCTGATGGTGGAATTTTTGTTTGGGTAGATATGCATAAAAAAGTAGACACATCTCGTCTTTACGAATTGGCATTAAAAGATGGTGTAGCTATAAATCCAGGAAATGAATGGTCAATTAACAAAAGTGGTAAACATAAAATGAGACTTTGCTTTGGTAATCCTTCAATTAAAGAAATTGATGAGGGCATTAAACGTTTGGCTATAATATGTAGAAAAGAATTTGGAATACCCACAAAGATTGCAAATTTATAAATTTTTGTGAATCTTTATTATATGTAAAATGGCTTCGGAAAAATTTTTAGGGTCCTCCTGAGGTATGTTATGGCCAATATTTGGAAGAATTTCATGTTTGAGATGATTTGAAAATTTTTGTTTAATTTTTGCAATATCAGATAATCCGGACACGCCGTCATTATTACCATCAATTGTTATGGCGGGCGCAGAAATAACAGGCTGGTTAGATAATTTCTGTTCTATTTTTTCAAACTTTTTGTCGCCACATACTAGCCCAAATCGATGACGGTAACTATGAATGACTACTTCTACAAAATCAGGATTCTCAAAAGCATCAGCACTTAAATTATATAAATTATTATTAACATTCCAAGTAGGTGACCATGTTTTCCATATAAATTTTATAAAATCGTGACGTTGATTTAAAAGACCATTTCGTCCCCTTTCACTATGGAAAAAATATTGATACCATAATTTTTGTTCAATTTCTGGTTTAACTGGTATTGATGATTTTTTTATGTCTTGAATATTGTAGCCGTTGCAGGAAACTAAACCTAAACACCTATTTGGATATAGTGCAGCAACTATGCATGCTGCCCTACCGCCCCAATCATATCCTCCTAATATTGCTTTATCTATTTTGAGTGCTTCCATAAGTTTTAACAAGTCAAATCCAAGAGCAGCTTGTTGACCTGAACGTAAGGTATCATTTTTTAAAAAAATTGTTTGTCCATACCCTCTTAAGTAAGGAATGATTACTCTGCAGCTTGACATTAATAACGGGGCTACTTCTTTGTAAGCATGAATATCGTATGGGAAGCCATGCAGAAGTATTACAGGTAAACCTTTACTTGAACCCGCCTCAAAGTAGCTTACATTTAAATCTCCAGCATTTATATTTTTTAAATTCTTTATCAATTTTCAAACAACATAAATTATTAATAATTTATAGGTAAGGTATTTATTGTTTTAACTCTTCCTAGCGCAAAATTTGTTTCTATTGATGCAATACCTTTAACCTTTGTGAGTTCTTCTCTCATGAAGATTTCATAGTTTTTTAGGTCAGTTGCAACAACTCTTAATAAATAATCTCTATTTCCAGTTACTAACCAACAATCCATAACAGCATCCAAAGATGTTATTTCTTTTTCAAATGACTTTAAAATTTGATCAGTTTGATTCTCTAATCTAACAGAGACAAAAGCAGTTACTGGATAACCATAAGCAATTTCATCAATAATAGCTGAGTAACCAGCTATTAAACCTTTTTGCTCTAAGGTTTTTACTCTTCTTAAGCAAGGAGAGGGTGACAAGCCAACTTTTTCTGCTAATTCAAAATTAGTTAGTTTTCCGTCTTGTTGAAGAAAAAAAATAATTTTTTGATCTATTGTATCAATATTGCTCAAAAAAAACCTATATTAATATAATATTTTACTAATAGATTTATATTAGCATATAATATTAATTTTAGAAGTATTTTTATAATATTTAGTCATTCATTCCATTTGAAAGATGCTAAAGTAAAAAAATGAATGATGTTGATATTTTAAAAAAAATTGAAAAGAAAGTGTTGTGGCTTGCTTGTTGGATGATTCATAATGCAAATCACATTAGAGAAAATCAAGATGGCCTTAAAGTTGGTGGTCATCAAGCTAGTTCTGCTTCAATAGTTTCAATAATGACAGCCTTGTATTTTAGTTTTTTAAGACCTGAAGACAGAGTTGCAGTCAAACCTCATGCAAGTCCAGTATTTCATGCTATTCAGTATTTATCTGGATTGCAAACTAAAGAAAAAATTCAAAATTTTAGAGGTTTTGGTGGCGCACAATCATACCCGTCTAGAACAAAAGATATTGATGATGTTGATATTTCGACTGGATCAGTTGGATTAGGTGTAGCAATGACAAGTTTCATTTCACTAATTCAAGATTATGTTGCAAGGAAAAAATTTTATAAAAATAAACCTTTAGGAAGAATGATTGCATTAGTTGGTGATGCAGAGCTAGATGAGGGTAATGTTTACGAGTGTCTTCAAGAAGGATGGAAACATGATTTAAGGAATGTTTGGTGGATAATTGATTATAACCGACAATCACTTGATGGAGTTGTCCATGAAGGGTTATCTGAAAGGCTAAGTTCTGTTTTTTCAGCTTTTGATTGGAACCTTATGGTATTAAAATATGGTAAATTACAAGAAGAAGCATTTAAAGAGCCTGGTGGAAATAAATTAAGAAAATGGATTGATGATTGCCCTAATCAATTATATTCAGCTCTAATATTTGAAGGAGGCGAAGCTTTTAAGAAAAGAGTTTTAGATGATATTGGCGATCAATCTGAGATTTCAAATCTGATTAATAAAAGATCTGATTCTGAGTTTTTAGAATTAATGTCAAATTTAGGAGGTCATTGTATTTCCACTCTATGTGAGTCATTTAATAAAATTAAGGATGATAAACCAACTGCTTTCATTGCATATACAATTAAAGGGTGGGACACTCCATTAGCAGGACATAAAGACAATCATGCTGGTCTTATGACCAAAGCTCAAATGAATGATTTTAAATCTAAATTAGAAATTAAAGATGGTGATGAATGGAATAATTTTTCTGATGACAAAAAATATTTAAATATAGATGAATATATAAAAAACTTACCTTTTCAAAAAGCAGGTCATAGAAAATTTACTGGAAATAAAGTAGTAATTGATGAAACTGTTTTGATTAATGATAATAAAATATCTACTCAAAGTGCGTTTGGAAAAATTCTAGACTCTTATGCAAAAAACGATACTGAATTTACCCAAAGAATTGTAACCACGTCACCTGATGTATCAGTATCAACTAACCTTGGGTCATGGATTAATAGGAGAGGATTATTCAGTAGAAAAGATAATTCTGATATTTTTAAGGATAGGAAAATACCCTCAGCTCAAAAATGGATTTTTTCTCCAGATGGACAGCATATAGAACTTGGTATAGCTGAAATGAATTTATTTATAATGCTTGGATCTGCTGGTCTTTCTCATGAGTTATTTAATGAAAGATTGTTCCCTATAGGCACAGTTTATGATCCGTTTATAGCACGAGGTTTAGATGCTCTAAACTATGCCTGTTATCAAGATGCAAGATTTATAATTGTAGGAACTCCCTCTGGTGTCTCCCTAGCACCAGAGGGCGGTGCACATCAATCTATAGGAACTCCTTTAACTGGTATAAGTCAGCCAGGCCTATTAAGTTTTGAACCTGCTTTTGCAGATGAACTATCAATTATGATGAACTACAGTTTCAACTATTTGCAAGATGAAAATGGGGGTTCAGTATATATCAGATTAAGCACTCGATCTATTGATCAACCATCTAGAGAATTAACTAAAGATTTACAAGATGAAATTTTAAAGGGAGGATATTGGTTAAAGCAACCTGGTTCAAATCCAGAAATCATATTAGCCTATCAAGGTGTTATAGCAGCAGAAGTCATTGAAGCAACTGCTAATTTAGGAGAAAAATTTAGAGATGTTGGGGTCTTAGCTATTACAAGTTCAGATATATTATTAAGTGATTGGAAAGATAAACATTTATCTCCAAATCAAAATAAAGCTGAATCTCATATTGAAAACTTATTAAAAGATGTTCCAAGAGACACAAAGATTTTGACTGTAATTGATGGTCATCAATTAACATTATCTTGGTTAGGCTCTGTACTTGGTCATAAAGTAATACCTCTTGGAGTTGATCGTTTTGGACAAACTGGAAATATAAAAGAACTTTTGACAGAGTTTGCAATTGACTCTGGTAACATAAGTAACTTAGGGTTTAAATTTGCCTAAGTAATTTTAATAATAATAACGGATAGGAGTTATGATGAATAAATTAATTAAAATACTAATTATAAGTTTTACGAGCTTATTTTTAACTGCTAATGCCTTTGCGGCAGATGTAACGATGAGAATATCACTGCAGTTGCCTATGAAAAGTCACTTAGGTCAAAATTTATTACTCTTTAAAAAAGAAGTTGAAAGCAGATCAAATGGAGAAATCAAGGTCGAAATTTACGACTCAGCGCAATTATATAAAGACAAAGAAGTACCTGCAGCAGTTGGTTCTGGATCAATTGAATCAGGTGTGGCATCATTAACAAGATATGTTGGTGATATTCCAGCAGTTGATTTATTCTACCAACCATTCTTGTTAAATACTGACAAAAAAGTAAGAAAAGCTGTTTCCAAAGGTTCTTCAATCAGAGGACCAATAGACAACGCAATTAAAAATACTGGTTCTACTGTATTATGGTGGCAAGCCTATGGTAACGCAATTATGCTTTCAAAAGGTCAAGCTATTAAAAATCCTTCAGATATGAAAGGAAAAAAAGTTAGAGTTTTTGGAAAGACCTTAGGTACTTTTGTGAAAGCAGCAGGAGGAGCGCCCACATTGATCTCTGGTTCCGAACAATATTTAGCTTATCAAAGAGGTACAGTTGATGTTGGAATGACAGGCGTATCAGGTGTAAAGTCAAGAAAACTATTTGAAGTTATGGATACTATTACAAAAACTAATCATGGTGTAATTGAATTTATTGTTGTTGCTAATACTAAATGGTTCAATAGCTTATCTTCGAAACAAAAGGATATCATTATTAAATCTGCAGAAATTGCAGAAAAAGATGTGCGTGACAATGTTGCTAAGATTGAGCAGGAAGCATATGATTTAGCAAAGTCTAAAGGAATGAAAATTGTAACTCCAAGTAAAGCTGATATTGATGCTTTTAAGTCTGCATCTACACCAGTTTATGAAGATTACAAGAAAAATGCTGGATCACTTGGCGTTCAGCTTTTAGATGCAGCCTCTAAATTGTAAATTTTAAAAAGAGAGAGTTTTTAATTCTCTCTTTTCTCATTATGATTTATTTCGAAAAAATTATTGATTTAGTTGCCTGGTTATCAGCGTGGTTATTTTGTATAGCAGGTTTTATGCTTTCATATGAAGTTGTAGCTAGATACTTTTTTTTAGCACCTACTTCGTGGGCAGCCGAACTTAGTCAACTTTCACTTATTTATGGTACCTTATTAGCTATGCCTTGGGCATTAAAGTCAAGAAAGCATATTCAAATAAATTTAGTAATCAACAGACTATCCAAGACCTATAAAAAAATAATAAATATTTTAATAATGATAATCTTAATTATTTTTTCTTCATATGTTATGATTTTTGGCTTTGAAATTTTTTACGACTCTTTTTTTAGAGGCAGGACTACAGGAAGTTTATTAAACCTACCGTCATGGATTGCTGAGTTGTCTGTTCCGTTATGCTTTTTTTTACTTTTCATACAGTCAATTTTTGAAATTATAAAATTGTTAAAAAATATTGAACCACCAGAAAGTAATCACTAATTATGACTATACTCTTAGTTCTAACATTGATGTTTGTTTTATTATTATCTGGTCTACCAGTATCATTCTCTCTTGGTTTTCTTGGTCTTTCAATGTTAATTTTTGGTGGTTTTTCACCTTTGATGGCACCTCAGGCAATCTTATCTACCCTGGATGGTTTTATTTTACTAGCTGTACCACTTTTTCTTCTTATGAGTAATGTACTTTTAAAAGGAGGATGTGGTAAGGATTTATTCAATGCTGTACAGGCCTGGGTTGGTCACTGGCCTGGTGGTTTAGCCGTAGCAACAATTATTTCATGTGGTATTTTTGCGGCTATTTCTGGGGTATCTGTTGCAACTGCAGCTACCATTGGTGTCGTTGCTATACCAGAAATGATTAAAAGGGGTTATAATAAAAATTTTGTTTATGGTCTTTTGGCTGCTGGCGGAACATTAGGAATATTAATACCTCCAAGTTTGCCAATGATTGTATATGGTTTCATCACAGAGGAATCTGTAATTGCATTATTTCTTGCAGGTATTGGGCCAGGAATATTCTTAATATCTTTGTTTATTATTTACTCTATAGTATTTTCCCAATTTTTTGGTGGTTTTAAAAAATTAGAACCAAGTAGTTGGGAGGTTAAAAAAAATACCTCTAAAAAAGTAATTCCTACAATTATTTTAGCCGTTTTAATACTTGGTGGAATATATACTGGTGTATTCACTCCAACTGAAGCTGCTGCAATAGGTTTTTCTCTGTCGTTAATTATAACTGTACTTATTTTAAAAACCTTAACCTGGGCCGATTTTAAAGAAGCTATCTTCGAGTCAATGGTAACCACTGCTGCTATTTTAATTATCGTTGCATGTGCAAAGACATTTGGAAAGGCAATCGCACTATATAGAATTCCTCAGGACATATCTTATTTTATTAGCTCTACTATAGATACAAAAGCTCTTTTCATGGTTGTTGTATGTATAATTCTAGTTGCTATGGGTTTGGTTTTTGAAACTTTGTCGATGGTTATTATAATGGTGCCAGTTCTTTTGCCAGCAGCGATGGCTATAGGTGTTGATCCTATTTGGTTTGGTATTTTTATGGTCATAATGGTTGAATGTGCTTTGATTACACCGCCTGTTGGATTAAATCTTTATGTAATACAATCTGTCGCCAAAACTCAGTTAGGAGAGGTAGCTAAAGGAGTATTCCCTTTTATAGTCATGATGATTTTTACAGTTTTCATAATGTATATTTGGCCTGATTTAGCGCTCTATATTCCTTTTAAATTATAAATTTTTATGAAATAGTTATCTAGGGGGATTTAAAATGAAAAATAAAACATTTTTAAATAATAAAATAAGTCAGCCTGATAATTTAAGAAAAATTTTAAAAGAAAAAGATTTTGTTCCTGTACCATCATGTTTTGATGCTTTGTCTGCTAAATTAATCGAACAAGCTAATTTTGATGTAACGTTTATGTCAGGGTTTGCTGCGTCTGCTTCTAGGATAGGATCTCCAGATCTTGGACTTATGACCTTCTCAGAGGTTTTTGATCAGGCTAATAATATCTGCAATGCGATTGAAATACCTATGATTGTAGATGGAGATACCGGATATGGAAATGCTATGAATGTACGAAGAACATTGAAAGAATGTTCCAAAGCAGGTTGTGCTGGCATTTTAATTGAAGATCAATTAGCACCAAAGCGTTGCGGTCATACACCAGGAAAAGACGTGGTTAATCGAGAAGAAGCGTTTGATCGAATAAGAGCAGCTAGTGATATGAGAAATGAAGGATATGATATTTTAATTATGGCAAGAACTGATGCCAATCACACTCACGGTCTAAGTGAAGCAATATCAAGATCACAAAAATTTTATGAACTCGGAGCAGACATCATGTTTATTGAAGCTCCAAAAAATAAAGAAGAAATGAAAACAATCTGTAAAGAAGTTCCAGGTGATAAAATTGCTAACATTGTTGAAGGTGGCATTACACCAAATTTATCTATGAAAGAGTTATCAGAAATTGGTTATAAACTTGCAGTGTACCCACTTACAGTTATGAGTTCAGCAATGAAAGCAATGACAAACTCATTAAATTTGCTAATGAAAGATGAAGATAGGTCTGGGTTATTACTTGATTTTAGTGATTTAAGACAAAAAATTGGATTTGATGATTATTACGAAATATCAAGCAAGTACGAAACTTCAAAAAGAAGTTGATAATTTTTAGATGGGGAGAATTGTTTTATGAAGAGTTATCAGGTTGTTGAGTTTGGTGAACCTTTAGAATTAAGAGAATATGAAAATCCACAACCTAAAGGAGATGAAGTTCTTGTAAAGATTACAGCTTGTGGCGTTTGTCACAGTGATCTTCATTTGGCAGATGGTTATTTCGATTTAGGAGATGGAAAAAAAATAACATTGGCTGATAGAGGAACAAAATTACCATTTACTCCAGGACACGAGATTACTGGAACTGTAGTAGCTTTAGGTGAGAATGTAAAAGATATTAAAATAGGTGATGCTGGAATAGTATTTCCATGGATCGGTTGTGGAAAATGTGCGGCTTGTTTAGAAAATAATGAAACATTATGCGAGGCTCCTAAATATTTAGGTGCTCGTCTTGATGGAGGTTATTCTGATCACATAATTGTACCTCATAGTAAATATATAGTTTCTTATGGTGATATGGATCCTGCGCAAGCAGCACCATATGCATGTTCAGGATTAACTGCATTTAGTGCTCTTAAAAAAATTCCTACAACATCAAAACATGATTGGATTATTATTATTGGTGCAGGTGGTGTTGGTATAAATGGTATTTTATTGTCTCCTGCAGTGCACAAAGCAAAAATTTTAGTAATAGATAATGACCCAGAAAAAAGGAAAAAAGCTATTGAAGCTGGTGCAAATGAAGCTTTTTCACCAGATGAAGAGACAAAAATTAGAAATAAAATTGGTATTGGTTCAGCAGCAGCAATAGACTTTGTTGGGAGACCAGAAACTACTGACTTTGGTCTAGCATTAGTAAAAAAAGGTGGAATGGTAATTGTAGTAGGTTTATATGGAGGATCACTAAAACTTTCATTGCCATTAGTTCCAATGAGATCTATGACCCTCAGAGGTTCTTATGTCGGGGAATTAAGGGAATTAAAAGAACTTGTTAATATTATCAAATCCGGCAAAATAAAATTAATACCTGTAAAAAAACAAGGTTTAGAGACAGCTAATCAAGCAATGTCTGATTTAAGATCGGGCAAAGTTAATGGAAGAATAGTTCTAATTCCAGATTAGAAACATATAATTATAAAAACAAGGATTGGATTATGAGTGAAAAGAAAAATATAATTGATGATCATCATTCACATGATCATGCGCATTCACATTTGCCATCAGATCCTGAATTAAGGGTAAAAGCTGTTGAGACTTTGCTTTTAAACAAAGGTTTAATTGACTCTAAAACTTTAGATGAATTGATCGACACCTACGAGAATCGAATAGGCCCCAAAAATGGAGCAAAAGTTGTAGCTAAAGCCTGGGTAGATCCAGAATATAAAAAAAGACTTTTAAATGATGCCACATCAGCAATTAGAGAATTGAGCTACCAAGGAAGACAGGGTGAAAATATGGTTGTTGTTGAAAACACACCTAAAACTCACAATGTAATAGTTTGTACATTATGTAGTTGTTATCCGTGGCCAGTCCTTGGTATTCCACCAACTTGGTATAAAAGTGATGAGTATAGATCTAGAACAGTAAGAGAACCTAGAAAAGTTCTTTTAGAATTTGGTTTATCTTTAGATCCAAAAGTGCAAATAAAGGTATGGGACTCAACTGCTGAAATAAGATATTTGGTATTACCAATGAGACCAAAAGGTACTGAAAACATGAATGAAAGTGAACTTTCAGAATTGGTAACAAGAAATTCAATGATAGGTACTGGATTACCAAAGGAAATAAAATGAGTAGATTGCACGACATGGGTGGTCGTTTTGGTGATGGATCAATTCCTGTTCCAAGAAACAATGATAATGAAGTAACTAACTGTGAACCAACTTTCAAGTATGAGTGGCATGCAAAGGCATGGGCAATTACTCTTGCTGCTGGAGCTCTAGGTGAATGGAATCTGGATATTAGCCGTCATTATAGAGAGTGTTTGCCACCAAAAGATTATATAAATTTTTCTTATTACGAAAAATGGTTAGCAGCTCTTACTAATCTTTTAATAGACAAAAAACTTGTTTCGTTAGATGAGTTAAAAGAATATGTTTCTGCCGCAAAAAATGGAACTTTAACAAAGTTTTCTGATAAAGATATCAAACTTGATCACAGGACTTGGTTAGCTAAAGATGTTCAAAAAACACTAGGTTGGGGAGGTCCTTCTATTAGAGACACAAATGTAAATCCTGTTTTTGATATAGGTGATAAGGTTATTACACAAAATTACAGTCCAAATAAAGATGTTAGTGGCGGTCATACACGATTACCTAAATATGCCATGGGAAGAGTTGGAGTAATTCATTCTTATAATAACAATCATGTTTTCCCTGATAAAAACGCTCATGGTTTTGGAGAGAATCCTTTACCATTATATACTGTAGAGTTTAAATCTTCAGAGTTATGGGGAGAATCAGCTGAAAGTCAAAATGACAGTATCCTTCTAGACCTGTGGGAGCCATACTTAAAACTTTTACCAAATTAATTTTAAAAAAAATAAAGATGAAATCTGATTATAATTTACCATTCAAGAAGAAAACCGAAGATCAAATTGTTTTCCAAAATCCTTGGCATAGTCAATTATTTGCGATTACAGTTCAATTATCTGAGAAAGGAAACTTTAGCTGGAAAGAATTTGTAGAAGTTTTTGGAGAGTCTCTTAAAAAACAAAGATCACTCTCTAAAAAATTAGATGGCAGTAATGATTATTTTTCTTGTTGGTTAAATGCGCTTGAAGAAATTCTCATTATAAAGAAAATAAGCAATCAAGATACTTTGATGCTATTAAAAAAAGATTGGACGCAAGCTTATTTATCTACACCTCATGGCAAGCCGGTAAATATTAGAAATAGGAGTGTTTAATGTCAATTACATGTAAAGCTGCAGTTATCAGAAATAATAAATTAGCTGAGCCATATAAGGTCTCTAAGCCTTTGTCTATTGAGGAAATCAAAATATCACCTCCTCTCGAAAACGAAGTTCTTGTGAAGGTTATGGGTGCAGGTCTTTGTCATTCCGATTTGTCAGTTATTAATGGATCTAGAGTAATGCCCTTACCATTAGTAATTGGTCATGAAGGTTCGGGTGAAGTAGTTGAGTTAGGAAGTGCAGTAAAAGATATAAAAGTTGGAGATCATGTTGCTTTTCAATTCTCGCCTTCATGTGGAAGATGCAGAAGGTGTCTTGAAGGAAGACCTCAAGTATGTGAACTTGCAGCTGCAACAAAAGGTAAAGGTGATTTAATGTCAGGTGGAAGTAGATTGACAGATATGGATGGAAATAGGCTTAATCACCATACTGGGATCTCATGTATGTCTCAATACAATGTAGTTGATAGAGGATCTGTTGTTGTAATTGATAAAGCCTTTAATATACAAGATGCAGCTCTTTTTGGGTGTGCTGTTATGACCGGTGTTGGAGCTGTAATAAATACCGCTAGAATAAGACCAGGAGACTCAGTTGCTATTATAGGATTAGGAGGTGTAGGGCTAAATGGTATAATTGGTGCAAAACTAGCAGGAGCTGAAACCATAATTGCAATTGATATCGATCCATCAAAATTTAGTAGAGCAGAAGAACTTGGTGCAACACATTGTTTTGATAATAGAAACAACGATATGGTTGAAGAAATAAGAGATTTAACAAATGGCGGTGTTGACTATGCTATTGATCTAGCTGGTGTAATACAAGCAATGGATACAGCTTACCAAATTATTAGATATGGAGGATCTGTTGTTACTGCTGGTTTATCACCCATAAACACTCAATTTAGTTTTAATCATAGTGATTTAGTAGCACAAGAAAAATCAATTTTAGGAAGCTATATGGGTTCATGTGTTCCTGTAAGAGATGTACCTAGATTTCTAAATTTATATAAGCAAGGACGTTTGCCAGTGGACAAATTGATTGATGGGAAAATTACATTTGATAATTTAAATGAGGGTTTTGATAAATTGTCAAAAGGTGAAGTGGTTAGACAGATACTGATGCCAAATAGTTAGTTTTTATATCATTTTCCAATTTTTATAAAAAATACTTCTAGTATTTTTTAATAAAAAACCGACTAATTTTAAAATTATTTTGATTATATTATCAAAATGAGAAGGTCTAATAATATCAATAAAAGCACAAAATCTTAGATCATCTTCTTCATTAAAGCTTTGATGTATTAATGTATCGTCAAAAATAAATAATGGATCAGATTTCCACTTATGAATTCTACCATCAGCTTCAATAAAGGATCCATCTTTTTTAACTTTATTAAAATTATATAAAATTCGATAAGTCATTCTTAGAGGACCAAAATGTCTAGACGTTGAAGTCTTTTCTCTAAAAAGTGAAACACCAATAGTTTTGAGATATTTATATTCATCATTAAATTCTTCAATTGAATCATCTAGTTCATATCCATACCATTTATAAAATAACATTGTTCTATTATCATTTGGGTTTTCTTTAAATCTCTTTTTAATTTCTTTATTGTTTTTATCAAAAAGCGAAATAACGTCATTTATTTCATTTTGATGTCCTTGTGGAAGGTCTTCAATTTTATAAGTATGAAGGTTTCTATGTGATAATAGATCAGATAGAAGATTTAATGGTGATAGTAAAAAAGTTAAAAAACCTTTCCCAATGAAATATTCTTTAATTAAGTTGAGATCCATTGTTTTGTGTCTAGAGACGTCAATTAATCCACATAAAAACCAGGATGGAAATATTGCCCATATCCCAATATTTATAAAAAGGAAAATTGTACTTAGAATTAAAGGTATTAGTAGAAATAATTTAAATACGATATCCATCACAAACTACAACTAAAATTAATACATTCATAACCTATAATTTTAAGAAATATCTATCAACATATATTTAGATTGTTTGAAAAATAAAAATTTAATATTGTAATTATAAAATTATAAGGGGGGATAAAAAAATGCCTAGCTTTGATATAGTAAGTAAAATAGACATGCCTTCAGTTCAAAATGGTTTAGATGGTGTCAAAAAAGAAATTAGCACTAGGTACGATTTTAAAGGAAGTATGTGTGCAGTAGAACAACTAGAAGATAAGATTATAATTAGAGCTGATGACGATTTAAAAAGAAAGCAAGTAGAAGATCTTATTATCACTCACCTTACTAGAAAAAAGGTAGATACAGGCGCGTTGGAATTCGAAAAACCAGAAGCTGCATCAGGTAATTCCATTAGACAAATTATATTAATCAAACAAGGTATTGATAGAGAAGTAGCTCAAAAGATAGTGAAGGCAATTAAATCTTCAAAAAGTAAAGTACAAACATCTATCCAAGGAGATGAAGTAAGAGTTTCTGGGAAAAAAAGAGACGATCTTCAAGCGGCAATTAAATTAATAAAAGAATTAAATATAAAGCACCCATTACAGTATGAAAATTTTAGAGATTAGAATTTTATAATTTTTGCTCTTTTATCTCTAATTCCCCATGAAGATGAATTCACTGCAGTAAAAAATTTAAGTAAATGATTATTAAATAAATCTGGTTCTTCTAGGTTGATTGTGTGACCTGTTTTAGGAACTATTAGTAAACCAGCTGTCTTAATAGTTCTTTTCAAATACAAACCTACTTCAAGACACATATCATCCTCATCACCGTTTATAATTAGTGTTGGACAAGTTATACCACTTATTTCCTCTTCTAAAGAATATAAGTTAGGTCTTTTATTCTGAACGCCCAATAAAGTATTGGCTGAACCGACAGGATCATGATTTATTAGTTGGTCATTAAATAGTTGCCAACCTTTTGGATCTTTATTTTGAAATTGAACTCTAGAAGGACCTAGAGCATATTCAGATCCAAATTTATCCATTCCCTCATTTAAAATAATTTTCGCACTATCCAACGAAATATTAGAAAAGTCTGCTTCTTTATTGAAACTAATTTTATCAATTGGTATGGCACCATATCCACAACCAGCTATTACTAGACTTAACACTCTATCTTGAGCATTTATTCCTAAATGAAGCGTTGCAAATCCTCCCATGGATAAACCAACAATATGAGCTTTCTCAATTTTTAGATTATCCATCACGCTTAATATATCACGCCATGCTCTTTTCTGGCTATAACTGCTTTCGTTTTCTGGAACTTCAGATGGTGGGTATCCTCTAGCACAGAATGATATGCATTGATAATATCTAGAAAAATAATTAATTTGAGGTTCCCAACTTCTATAATCACCAGCAAATTCGTGAACAAAAATTATCGGTTCTCCTTTACCAATAGACTCATAAAATAATTTTACATTATCATCAGTTTTTATAAATGACATTTATAATTCCCCATTATATTCTAGTTAGGCTATAGTACTCAAAATCAATTCCAAATTTAGTTGGTCTTTTAATATGGATATTTATAACCATTTAAGTTCAGATTTTACTTCTATTTTAATTACATTAAAGTTAGCTGTTGTTACTTGTTTTTTCCTCGCCTTAATAGGTACCCCTTTAGCTTATTTTTTAGCATTTAAGTCAAAAAAGACCAAACCATTTATTGAAGCAATAGTGACCCTACCACTTGTGTTACCACCTACAGTTATTGGCTTTTATCTAATTGTATTTTTTAATCCTGAAACACCATTAGGTAAAATTTTCATACTTCTAACAGGAGAACAATTAATTTTTTCATTCTATGGTTTAGTTCTGGCTTCAATCATTTATTCTATACCTTTTTGGGTTCAACCTCTTCAAGCATCATTTGAAAAAATTGGAAGAGATACTATTAGAACTTCTTATAGTTTAGGAGTTGGTCCATTAGTAACCTTTTTACATGTAATAATGCCTTTATGTAAAAAAGGATTTTTAACGTCTTTTATAATATCCTTTGCACACACCTTAGGTGAATTTGGAATCGTTTTAATGGTTGGAGGTGGTATTCATGGTAAAACAAAAGTTATTGCTATTTCGATTTATGATCATGTAGAACAATTATCATTTGGGAAAGCACATATTTTAGCAGGTGGGATGTTAATTCTATCATTTATTATATTATTAACTCTATTTTATTTTAACAAAACAACAGTTGTAAGAATTAAATAATGTCAAATTTATCGGTTTTTTTAAAAGGTAAAATTGGAAATTTATTTTTAAATTTTGAGCATTATTTTAAAAACAATGGAATAACTATATTATATGGCCCAAATGGATCAGGAAAATCTACAATAATTTCTGCATTAGGTGGATTTATTAATAGTATAGAAACTAGAATTATTTTTAATGGTAATGAACTTCATGACACAAACAAACATCCTCCTAACAAGAGGCCATTTGGAATAATGTTTCAAAATCCAATATTATTTGAACACTTAAGTGTGGAAGAAAATCTTGATTTTGTTATTAAAAAAAATCAAATAAAAAACCAAAATAAAAGTTCAATTTCTAAAGAATATCTGATTAAGCACCTTGAATTGAATTCTCTTTTAAATAGATCACCAGAGAATTTATCTGGAGGTGAGAAATTAAGGGTGGTTTTAGCAAGAACAATTTTAAAACAACCTAAGTATTTGCTCTTAGACGAACCAATGTCAGATTTAGATATAAAATATAAAGCTAAATTATTAGTTTTTCTAAAAAATTTTAATAAAAAATTTAAAATACCAATATTATATATTACCCATTCTATTGAAGAAATATCACAAATTGGAGATCAAATTGTATTAATCAAAGATGGCAAAAAAATTGCTAATGGATCTGTTTCTGATATCCTAAATACAAATTCATTTGGAGATCTGACAGGAAAGTTTGAGTTAAGCTCCGTCTTAGATGGAATAGTTATAAGCAAAGATCATAATTTGCATATAACTACTCTTGATTTGGATGGACAAAAATTGATTGTTCCGGGCTTACCTGGTAATTTTAACAATGTAGTTAGAGTTAGAATAAGATCTAGAGATATACTGCTTTCATTATCTCCTTTAGAAACAAAAATCACAGAAAATGAATTGGAAGGTTTAATTTCTACTATTGAAATTGAAAATAATTCAGCATTTTCTGAGTTGGTAATTTTACTAAAAAATTTAAAAAAAAACAAAAATATTCAAAAACTTAGAGCAAGGATAACAACTTATAATCTAAAAAAAATGAATTTATCAAGAAATGATACAGTATTCATTTATATAAGCTCAGTATCTATAGATAGACAAGCATATCAATCTATGTAGATTATTTACACCCTTTCTATTATGATTGCACTTCCTTGACCAACACCAACACACATTGTACACAATGCATATTTTAATTTTTTTTCAATTAATTCTTGAGTTGCTGTAAGAACTAATCTTGTTCCGGACATGCCAAGAGGATGCCCTAGTGCAATTGCTCCACCATTTGGGTTAACTCTTTCGTCGTCGTCTTCAATACCAAGAGACCTTAAACTAGCTAAACCTTGCGCGGCAAATGCTTCATTTATTTCAATAACATTAATATCTTTCATTTTAATCCCAGATATTTTAAGTGCTTTTAACGAAGCAGGAACAGGTCCAATTCCCATGAATGCTGGCTCAACCCCAGAACTTGCAGCAGCAATTATTCTTGCTCTTGCAGTTAAATGATTTCGTTTCACCCCTTCTTCACTTGCAATTATCATTGCGGCAGCACCATCATTCACACCGCTGGCATTCCCGGCAGTAACAGTGCCATTATTTCGAAATGGTGTTGGAAGTGAGGAAAGTTTTTCAATTGATGTGCCTCTGGGATGTTCATCCTTATCAAATATTAAGGTTTCTCCTTTTCTTTGAAGAATTTCTACTGGAGTAATCTCTTTGGCTAATCTTCCATTTTGAATTGCAGCAGAAGCCTTTATTTGACTATTAAGAGCCATTTTATCTTGATCATCCCTGCTAACTTGATATTTTTCTGCAACATTTTCTGCGGTTTCAGGCATTGAATCTATACCGTAAGTAGCCTTCATTTTAGGGTTTACAAATCTCCAACCTATTGTTGTATCATAAATTTCTGCATTCCTAGAAAAAGCTGAATTAGCTTTGGGCATTACAAAAGGAGCTCTGCTCATGCTTTCTGCGCCTCCTGCAATAGTCATATCTGCTTCATTTGATTTTATCATTCTTGATGCGCTTGATATAGCTTCCATACCTGAAGCACATAACCTGTTTAGTGTTATACCTGGAACGGTATGTGGAAGATCTGCTAAAAGCAGGGCCATTCTTGCAATATTACGATTGTCTTCACCCGCCTGATTAGCATTGCCAAAAAAAACTTCTTCTAAATTTTCCCAGTCAATTTTTTGTAAGTTTTTTTTCATTGATATAAGAGGCAAAGCTGCAAGATCATCTGTTCTAATAGAAGATAAACTTCCCCCAAATTTCCCAATTGGTGTTCTTGTTCCTTCACAAACATATGCTTCTGACATAAAATATCTCCTAGGTAAACTAATTATTCAAAATTTGTATAAATTGGTAAATCATTTGGTTCCCATTTTTTGAATTTTTTCATTATAGATGAAAAGTCTTCACTATCAATGATTTGATTAAGCCAATTATTTAAAAGACTAAAATTTAATTTATCAAACCATTCTTGATCAACATTTCTAAATTGTCTAATAAATGGAAATACAGCATAATCCAAAAAAGTAAGATGTTCGCAATTGAGAGATTTATTATTTCGAAGGTAAGAGTTTAATTTTTCAAGAAAGCATAAATTTTCATCTCTATGTAAATGTGGGTCAATCTCAGAAAATCTACTTGGATATTTATACTTATCTAAATTAGTTTTAAATGTAATTTCAAGTTCATCTAATAGGTTATTAATCTCTCTGTCTTGTAATTTCCCCTTGACGAGCCATTTATCAGGGTCATTTATATTTAAAGCCCAATTTATTATGTCCAAACTTTCTTCTAAAACTTGACCTGAATTCATAATTAGTACTGGGACAGTTCCTTTTGGAGATGATTTTAAAAATTCAGATGGTTTTTCTTGTAATTTAATCTCTCTTACTTCTACTTTTATCTTGGATGACCTAATAGCAAATCTAGCCCTCATTGCATAAGGACATCTCCTAAAAGTATATAAAATGGGATATTCAAAGTTTAATTCCATTATAAGATAACTTTAAATAACTTTTGTATATTATGAAATACTTTTGTTTTTTTATAGAAATTTAATAAAAAAATCTATTTTTTTGGGTTTGTATCTGAAGAGTTGTATATCTCATCATTATCAATATGACCATATTTTGTTAGTTGATAAACCGTGTTCCAAAGTGATGGAGGGTAATTTTGTCTAATATTTTTAATCATATGTAAAATATGCTTTTTTTCAAAAATATTTTCTTTTTTTGACTTTCTTACTTTATCAAGTGGAAAGGGAACAATCTGAGCCATCTATATTTCTCCTTGTAGTATGTTAGGAGTTTGCAAATAGCTTGCCGATTTTAATTTTTAAATAAATAAATTTAATATTTTTTTAAAAATTAATGTATAAAGGTTTAAAGCAAAGGACAAATAATGACAGACTCAAAGTTTCTTCGATCGACTAAAATAGTTGCAACAATTGGCACAGCAACAGATGACCAAAATATTATCAAAAAATTAATAAAAACAGGTGTAAATGTTTTTCGTTTAAATTTTAGTCATGGAAACCATGGAGACCATTTAAAAAGAATTACATACATTAGGTCAGCAGAAAAGGAAATGAATGCTAATGTTGCAATTCTTGCTGATCTCCAAGGACCAAAATTTAGAATTGGAGCAGTAAAGAATGAATCAAAAGTGATCAAGGGGAGTAATTACATTTTTGATAAAAATCCAGAAATTGGAGATTTTAAAAGAGTAAATTTACCACACGATGAAATTTTTAAAAGTTTATCAATTGGCTCAAACATACTTATGGATGATGGAAAGCTCAAATTTAAAGTTAAAGATATATCTAAAGATGAAATAAAAACTGAAGTTGTAGTAGGAGGAGCTATCAAAAGTAATAAAGGTGTTAACCTTCCTGATGTTGTACTAAATACAAGCCCTTTGACCTCCAAAGATATTGAGGATCTCAAATTTATATTAAATCAAGAAATCGATTGGGTAGCTCTTTCTTTTGTTCAGAAATTAAAAGATGTAGAAGAAGTAAAAAAATATATTGTTGATAAAGCAGGTGTAATTGCAAAAATAGAAAAGCCATCTGCTTTAAAAGAATTAAATGAAATAATAGAAGCCTGCGAAGGTATAATGGTTGCAAGAGGTGATTTAGGAGTTGAATTAGCACCTGAAGAAGTCCCAGGCATACAGAAGGAAATTATTCTTAAATGTAGACAAGCGGGTAAACCAGTCATTGTTGCTACACAAATGCTAGAATCTATGATTGAAACACCGTCGCCAACACGAGCGGAAGCCTCTGATGTTGCTACTGCTGTTTTTGATGGTGCAGATGCAGTCATGCTATCTGCAGAAACAGCTATTGGTTCTTATCCTCTTGAGACTGTATGCATTATGGATAGAATAATAACATCAGCTGAAAACCATATTAAAATAAATCCAGGCGACGGACCACAAAATTTAAGAAGAGAAAACTTTATTTATAATGCAGTATCACGTTCTGCTGTTAGTTTGGCTGAGTCTGTTAATGCAAAAGCTGTAGTTGCTTTTACAGCATCTGGAAATACGGCTTATAGAATGTCCAGAGAACGTTCAAATTTATTATTAGTAGTTATGACACCTGAAATCAACGTAAAAAGAAAGCTGTCACTATTATGGGGAGCTTGTCCTTTTTTTAGTAAAGTTCAAGGTTATGAAGCAGCAATACAAGAGGCAAGAGAAATTATAAAAAATAAAAATTTTGCAAAAGAAGGTGAAACTATAGTGGTGGTAGCAGGTATGCCTTTTGGGATATCTGGTTCAACAAACTCAATTAGAGTTGTTGAAATTTAATTTTACTTTTTACCAAGTTTAACTGATATCATTTTATCTGGATTTCTTGGTGGTTCACCTACCGCTAGATTTTCAACTGCTTCCATGCCTGAAATTACCTGGCCCCATACTGTATACTGACCTGTCAGATGACTACATCCATCAAAACATATGAAAAATTGACTGTCTCCACTATCTGGGTTCATGGACCTTGCCATTCCAACAGTTCCATACTTATATTCATAATCTGAGAACTCAGCTTTTAAATTCTTTCCAGATCCCCCAGTGCCATTACCATCGGGATCACCTGTTTGAGCCATAAAGCCTTCTATAACTCTATGGAAAATAATACCATCGTAAAATCTTTGTTTAACTAATTCTTTAATTCTCTTAACATGATTAGGTGCAAATTTTGGTAAAGTCTCAATTACTACTTTACCCTTAGAAGTCTCAATCGTTATAAATTTACTTGAACTTGCGGTTGCTTTTTTTACTGGTTTTACCATGACTACACACATTATCCCTAATATAACAATAAATAATTTTTTTAACATAAGCCACTCTTATAAATTTAATATACGTATAAAGTTAGTTATTTAAAAATCAACAATTAATTTAAACAATTGCATCAATTTGTTCATCTGTAAGATTTCCAGGCACTATAGTAATAGGAACTCTGCATTCAGTGCTGCCCTTATTTATTACGTAGTTGATAAGAGGGCCAGGATTTCCATGTTCTGTTGAAACTCCCAAAACTAAAACTCTTATAGCTTTTTCTTTATCAATTAAATTAAAAAGTTCCTCATGAAGAATTCCTTTTCTAACAAAAGTCCTAGGTTTGGGTGCCCCCAGTTTTACACAATATTCGCTTAGTTCTACAAGTAAATTTTTACTAGCTAGTTCAGCTTCTGTTTCCATAATTTCAGTAACTCCTCCCCAAAGCTGTCCTTCAATAGGTTCGATGCATCGAAATAATGCAACCTCTCCTCCAGCTGTCGCAGCTCTTCTTGCAGCATAATAAAGAGCTTGATGTAGTTCCTTACTATCATCTGCTACTACCAAGAATAATCTATTTCGTGGTTTTGAAATTTGTGACTTTTTACTTACATTTTTATTAGTCATTAATTCCTCATCAAACTTTTCTAAAAATTAGATTGGATCCCCAACCAACTAAAACTGCTAAAAAAACTGCAAAAATACCATATAATGTGGAGTAATTTTGAGCTATATTGTAAATTTCTGCACTAATACCTGATTTAGAAACATTAATTGAATTAATTTGTTGTGACACAAGTTTACTATTGCGGTAATGTAAAATCTTAACTTCAAACTGACCAGTAATAACATTTGACGGTAATTTTAAAAATGATCTAAAAAGTGCATCTTTATTCAAGGTCACAGAGTTTTCATTTATACTCCATAAATTTGATTTCAACATGTTTCTAGTTAGCGCTTGTCTCCATTGTTGTTCGTTAATGACTCTAATACCTGGTTGAACTCTAATTTTCAAATTATTTAAACCAATTTCAGATATCTTTTGAGTTTTCTGATTAAGTATATCTTCTATTTTTCTATTAGATGAAATACTTAAATATTTTGGTGTATTTATATAATTAACTTTTTTTGTATTTACCCAAACGCCAAGGATTTTTTCTTTCTTTTGAACAGTAACCAATCCTTTGGGACCAGTAACAATTACAATTATATCATCACCTTTTTTACCGTCATAGGCGCCAAATAAAAGTATTTTTGCACCTTGAAAATCTGTTGAAATTTTTACATTTTCTTGTGATAAATCTGCAACTATTTGATTTTGTGCATAAGAATTTGAATTTAAAATTAATAATAAAAAAACTACTTTAATATAAAAATAAAATTTCATTTTAAATTACCTACTAATTATTATTGAAAAAAGATCAGAAGGAACAGTAATCAAATCAATCAAAAGTTTTAAGCTTACTAAAATAATGATTGAAGATAAAATTAACCTTAAATATTCACCTTTTAAAATATTTGTATATCTTGAACCTATCTGTACACCTATTACAGAACCTAATAACAATATTGTTGCTAGTACAATATCAACAGTTTGATTTTGAGACGCTTGGAGAATAGTTGTGTTTGCAGCTACAAAAATGATTTGGAATAAAGATGTACCTACAACTAAAGATGTAGGCATACCTAAAAGATATATCATTGCAGGCACTATTATAAAGCCACCACCAATGCCCATTAGAGCAGCAAGTATTCCTACAATTACCCCAATTAAGACAGGTAATAAAATTGAAATATATAATTTTGATTTTCTGAATCGCATCTTAAAAGGTAATCCATGCAACCAATTATGTTGATGAAGTTTTCCTCTTGAGATCTTGCCTTTTCTTGTTCTTAAAATTAATCTAAGCGATTCTGCAAACATTAGGCTTCCAATGAGTGTTAAAAAAATTACGTATGAAGATTTAATAACAAGGTCTAATTGCCCAATTTTTCCTAAAAAATTAAAAATAAGGACACCTATCGAAGACCCTATAATACCACCAAGTAGTAATACTGTACCCATTTTAAAATCAACATTACTTCTTTTCCAGTGAGACAGAACACCTGAAACTGAAGGCGCAACTAATTGATTGGCCACTGAAGCAACTGCTACAGGTGGTGGTATGCCTAAAAACATCATGATTGGGGTCAGAAGAAAACCTCCGCCTACCCCAACTAATCCCATTATAAGACCAAGAAATGCGCCAACACCTAAAATTGCTAATGAGTGAATTGGCTGTTCTGCTATTGGTAAATAAATATACATTAAGTTTTCATAGTTGTTTCTTAAATAACAATAATACATTATTAATATTTAAAAAATAAATATTTAAACTTAAATCTATGATAAAAATTTTGAACAAAACTGATCTTGAAACATGTATTTATAGAGTTAGAAATGCAGGTGATAAAGAGAGATCAGACGATAAATATAATAAGGCAAGTGTTTTAGTGTTGTTTATTAACGATTATATTAAAAAAAACAGTTCGATTTTAATGATCAAGAGAAGAGATAATTTAAGAAAGCATCCAGGACAAATAGCTTTCCCAGGTGGAAGAAAAGAAAAAGAAGATTTAAATTTAGAAGAAACAGCGAAGAGAGAAACTGAAGAAGAAATAAATCTCTCTAGAGAGCATTTTAGCATTGTAGGCAATTTTCCTAAATTTTTTACCGGTACGGGCTACGTTGTAACACCATTTCTTGGCATTATTAAATCTAACTCTAATTGGCAAAAGTTATTAAAACCAAATTTAAGTGAAGTAGAAAAAATTTTTTTTCCACCAACTGAATGTCTATTATCACCAAAGTATCATTTGAGAGAAAAACCACCTATCAACTCAAGTATGTCAATGACTTGGGCAATTAATTATAATGATAAAAACATTTGGGGGTTAACAGCAAGAGTGTTAGTGACTATATCTGCAGGATTAGGTTTGAGGGAGTTTCCACCATGCGACGATATTTAATTATTTTTTTAGCAGTTATATTTTCTATAGGCCTTTTTTTCTTAACAAAATTTATTTTGAATAAACTAACAAAAAATAATCAAATTTTTTATTCATCAATTGTAAGTGTTATTGGGTTTTGTATTTTTGTTTTATTTGCTTTTTTATACCTGGAAATAGATTCCTACGATCCTAGTTACTCTTATCAACCTCCATTGTTAATTGATGGAAAAATCAAAGATGGAAACTTTTCGAAGTAAAAAGGTATTAGAATAATTAAAAATGAATTTAAAAAATTATTTGAAATAGATAAAAATATCAAAGTTATTTTCAATCTTGCAGAAAGCGTTGATACTAAAATTTGGATTGTTGGAGGAGCTTTAAGAGATTACCTTATTAACCGAGAAGTAACTGACATTGATTTTGTAATAAATGAAGATGTAAACAAATTTAAAAAAAAACTAATTGCAAATAATTTAAAAGTTAATGACGTCTATATAAAATACAAAACTATCACATTAATAATACACCAAAAAGAGTATCATATAACAAGGTTTAGGAAAGACTTAGTTTCTTTTGGTAGATTCGCAATTGTAGATAATGCTTATAGTTTAAATGAGGACGTAAAAAGAAGAGATTTTACTATAAATAGCTTATATTTAGACGCGAAAGGAAATTTAATTGATCTCCTTAACGGTAAACATGACATTAATAAAAGAAAGCTTGTCTTTATAGGTGATCCAATAGAAAGAATAGAAGAAGATTATCTAAGAATTATAAGATTTTGCCGTTTCTCAGGAAATTTTAATAATAATATTTCTAAAAATATTAAAAAAGAAATAATAGCAAGAGTACCTAATATCATTAATTTATCAAACAAGAGAATTAGAGACGAGATTGACAAAATACTTTCAATCAAGAATTGTCAGAAATGCATGTCAATGATGAACAAATTATCTATAGATAGATATCTTTTAATTAATAAAAACAATAATCATAAATTTGCTATTCATAACGGGTTTTTACTCAACAATTTTAAAATAATTGACTTTATAAAATCTAATGCAAAAACTGTCATTGAAAATGAAAAATTAGATTTAATTTCAGTTATAATGATCCATTTATATGGAGGAAATAATGTTGAAATGATAATTAAGAGATTTGATTTGAATAAAAGAAAAACCAAATTTTTATATTTTGTTAGGCAATTAATAAATTTAAAAAAAAATGTTAAAAACAATTTTTTGGGTACAATTGAAGGTCGGGAAAAAAAGATAAAAGTTCTTCAATTAATCTGGAAACTTAGGTCTTGTATTAATTCTAAAAAACAAGGATTGTTTAAGAAAGATCATGTACCATTTAATTGGTACAAATTAGGGTTGTTACACGTTTTATCCTTTGAAAAAATAAAAAATGTTGATTTTGAGGAATTAAATTGGCCTATATTCCCATTAGTTAGAGAGGATATATTAAAAACAAAAAAAATAACTGCTTATAATGAAGTTGAAAAATTATTTTTCCAAGCCGAGGATTTTTGGGTAAATAACAATTTTAAAAGTTCATCAAAAGAAATTTTACATTTTTTAAAAAATAGATAGTAAAATAAAAATATGTCTGCAAAAGTTAAAATGCTTAAAACTTTAAAATCAAAAGAGTGTTTGGATGATATCAAAACATTAAAAAATAAAAAACAATTTGCAAGTATGTGGTTTAGAGAGCTTCGTGATAAAATATGCAATTCCTTTGAAGAAATTGAAAATAAGAAAATACTAAATAAACAAATTACTTTTAATCAAAAGTCATGGGAGAGAGATGGTGGAGGTGGGGGCACCATATCAATTATGCATGGTGATGTTTTTGAAAAAGTTGGAGTAAATATATCTACTGTGCATGGCAAATTTTCTAGAGAGTTCAGGCAACAAATACCTGGCGCCGAAGAAAATGGTTTGTTTTGGGCATCTGGCATTTCTGTTGTTTCACATATGTGCAACCCACATGTTCCAGCTGCACATATGAACACTAGGATGTTAGTTACAGGTAAAGGGAGTAAAAAAAAACTATGGTTTGGTGGAGGAGGTGACCTTACTCCAACTTTTAACGACATAGAGTCATCAAATATATTTCACAAAGATTTAAAAAGTATATGTGATAAATATGATAAGTCATATTATCCTACTTTTAAGCGATGGTGTGATGATTATTTTTATTTACCACATAGAGAAGAACCTCGAGGAGTAGGTGGAATTTTTTTTGATTATTTGTGCAATGAAGACTGGGAAAAAGATTTCTCATTTATTCAAAGCATTGGTTCAACATTCTTATCGTCATATCTGTATATTATTAAAAGGAGATTGAGTAAAAAATTTAATGATAAAGATAGAGAAACTCAGCTTATTAAAAGAGGTCGATATGTTGAGTTTAATTTACTATATGATAGAGGGACAATTTTTGGATTAAAAACTGGTGGAAACACAGAAGCTGTATTGATGAGTTTGCCTCCAAAAGTAAGTTGGTATTAAATCCAAAAAAAAAATCAATTCTTTTTTAGAATCATTTTAAAAAACACTGGAATTATTTTTCTACAATGTTATATAAATAATATATTTATAAAGCGAGATAAATGCCCAAAAATTCTAAGTCAAAAAATAATAACGAAGGTAAAAGAGATTTCTTAATAATTTCTACTTATGCTATGGCAGGCATTGGTGCTGCATCTGTTGCTTGGCCTTTAATTGACCAAATGAATCCAGCTGCAGATACATTAGCCTTGGCATCTACTGAGGTAGATTTGTCTTCTCTAGAAGAAGGACAAGCTATAACTGTAACTTGGAGAGGCAAACCAGTATTTGTTCGTCATAGAACACCTGAAGAAATTAAGTTAGCAAAAGAAGTTTCGTTAGATGAAATGAGACACCCTGAAACGGATGAAGAAAGAGTGCCTAATGAAAAATTTATTGTTTTAGTTGGTGTTTGTACACATTTAGGATGTGTTCCACTTGGTCAAAAATCTGGTGATGTAAAAGGGCAGTATGGTGGATGGTTTTGCCCTTGTCATGGATCACACTATGATCATTCTGGTAGAATTAGAAAGGGACCAGCACCTACTAATTTAGAAGTACCTTCTTATAAGTTTTTGTCAGATAACATAATCAAAATTGGTTAAATTTTTATTTTAGGAGTAACAATTGTCAAAGTCTAAGTTTAAAAACCCAGTAGTAAAATGGATTGACCACAGATTACCTGTGTTTTCTTTTATGGATCATGAACTAAATCATTATCCAACACCAAAAAATTTAAACTATTTTTGGAATTTTGGTTCTTTAGCAGGTTTTGCTTTAGTAACAATGATAATTACGGGAATTGTTTTGTCTATGAATTATACAGCTCATGTTGATTACGCTTTTGATTCTGTTGAAAGAATTATGAGGGACGTTAATCATGGTTGGCTAATAAGGTATATTCATATGAATGGAGCGAGTTTTTTCTTCATTGTAGTTTACATTCATATTTTTAGAGGTTTGTATTATGGATCATACAAAGCTCCGAGAGAACTTTTATGGATCTTAGGTGTTTTAATACTCTTGCTTATGATGGCTACAGCTTTCATGGGATATGTTTTACCATGGGGTCAAATGAGTTTTTGGGGCGCTACAGTGATTACCAACTTATTTTCTGCTATTCCACTTGTTGGTGAAAGCATAGTTACTTGGTTGTGGGGAGGTTTTTCAGTTGACAATTCTACTTTAAATAGATTCTTTTCTCTTCATTTTGTATTGCCATTTGTAATAGTAGGGGTTGTAATACTGCATTTAGTTGCATTACATCGTTTTGGTTCAAATAATCCAATCGGTATTGATGTAAGAGGTACACAAGATACCGTTCCTTTTAGTCCTTATTACACAATTAAAGATTTGTTTGGTTTAAGTGTATTTCTATCATTTTTCGCAGCAGCCGTTTTTTTCTTTCCAAATTTTATGGGTCATCCAGATAATTATATTGAAGCTAATCCGATGGTCACACCTGCTCATATTGTGCCTGAATGGTATTTTCTACCCTTTTATGCAATTCTAAGAGCTGTTCCGGACAAGCTTGGTGGAGTACTTTTTATGTTTGGTGCAATCGCTGTCTTGTTTATTTTGCCTTGGTTAGATAGATCGCCAGTTAGATCATCTCAATTCAGACCTATATTTAAAATTTTCTTTTGGATACTTTTTTTAGACTGTATCTTATTAGGTTATTTAGGTGCTATGCCAGCTGAAGGTATTTATGTTATATTATCTAGAATAGCTACAGCTTATTACTTCTTCCACTTCTTAATTTTATTTCCATTGTTACCCTATATAGAAAAAACAAAACCACTTCCTATTTCCATATCTGAACCAGTTTTAGGTGGAGGATCTCCTGCTTCTGCTTTTGCAATGAGGGAGAAAAAATAGATGATTAAAGGCTCATCATGTTTTTTTTCTAATAATATACTCAAACTTTTATTTAGTTTGGTAATAATTTGTTCATCCAATCTTTCGTTGGCCGCAGGTGAAAAAATAAGTTACCCACAGCTAAATTGGACTTTCTCTGGAATTCTAGGTACTTTTGATAGAGCATCTCAACAAAGAGGACTTCAAGTATATAAAGAGGTATGCTCAGGATGTCATGGCATGAGACTTTTAGCGTATAGAAATTTAAAGTCAATTGGTTACAATGATGACGAAATTAAAGCATTTGCAGCAGAAAATAGTGTAAACACTATTAATGATGATGGTGAAGTTGTTGAGAGACCAGCTAGGCCAAGTGACAAATTCGTATCACCTTACCCAAATGATAAAGCTGCAAGAGCTGCAAATGGTGGCGCATATCCACCAGATTTATCGTTAATTGTAAAAGCCAGAGCTGATGGTGCAAATTATTTACATGCTCTTTTAACAGGTTATGTAGACGCGCCTGCTGAAAAAAAAGTCCCTGATGGCATGTATTATAATAAATATTATTCAGGAAATTTGATTGGTATGCCTCAACCCCTTTATGATGATGGAGTTGAATATGCCGATGGAACTAAAGCTACACCTGATCAAATGGCAAAAGACGTCACAGCTTTCCTTGCATGGGCTTCTGAGCCTGAGATGGAAGATAGGAAGCAATTGGGTATATCAGTTATGCTATTTTTGTTATTATTAACTGCTTTATCTTATTTTGCCATGAAGCAGATTTGGGCTCCTATAAAAAATCAATAATTTAAGTTAAATTTTCATCTAAAAATTTTAATGTTCTATCAAGTGCAATTCTTGCACAGGTCTTATTATATTGGCTTCTATGGTCACAATTAAAACCATGGTCAGCAGGATAGGTGTATGTATGAACTTCAGGTCTTTTTTTCTCAAAAATTTTAACATCTTTTATTGGTATTCCCTTATCAAGTTCACCAAAATGGGTTAAAACATTGCATTTTGGTTTTAAATCTCTAAGTTTTGGAATATCCCCACCATAGTAGCAAACAGAAGCTGAGAGGTTGGAAGCCTCACATCCAACTCTCCAAGATAATGATCCACCCCAGCAATATCCTATTACAGCCACTTTTCCAGCCGAGGATACTACAGAAATACTAGCATCTATATCTTTCAGGGCGTTATTATCACACAACTCTTTTAATTCTCTTCCTTTAGATACACCATTTTCGTCATAATTTAAGGTTACATTTTTTTCAACCCTGTCAAACAATGAAGGTGCAATACATAAATACCCTTTGCTAGCGTATAAGTCTGTTACTTCTTTAATATGTGAGTTTACACCAAAAATTTCTTGTATAATTACGATTCCTGCTTTTGGTTTCCCCAAAGGTTGAGAAATATAAGCTGAGAATTGATGATTATCTTTTGCTGTAATTTCTATGATTTCATTCATAACTTAGCTCCAATCAAACATTAAATCTAAAATGAAACACATCTCCATCTTTAACAATATAATCTGCACCTTCGACTCTCATACGTCCAGCATCTTTTGCTGCTTGCTCGCTTTTGAAATTTAAATAATCATCATAAGATATTGTTTCGGCGCGAATAAATCCTTTTTGAAAATCTGTATGAATTATACCAGCAGCTTCTGGTGCAGTTGAGTTGTTTTTTATTGTCCATGCTCTTGTTTCTTTTGGGCCAACTGTAAAAAATGTGATTAGATCAAGTAGGCTAAATCCTGTTCTTATTAATCTATTCAGTCCAGACTCTTCCAAATTTAAATCTTTGAGAAATTCTTTCTTTTCAGTTTCTTCTAAAATTGCAATTTCAGATTCTATAGAACCTGAAATTATTATGGCATCACAATTTTCAGTTTTAGCTTTTTCAAATATGTTCTTAGTAAAGTTATTTCCATTAGAGGCATCATCTTCACTAACGTTGCATGCATAAAGAACTGGCTTTGATGTGAGTAGATTAAAAGTTTTTATTCTTGTCTTTTCTTCATCAGTTAAATTGGCTAAACGAAGTTGAATGCCATCAGATAAAAATTCAGTTAATTTTCTCATTAGTATTAAATCATTTTTAGCGTCTATATCATTAGATCTGGCTTTTTTTGACAAGTTTTGAGTTTGTCTTTCTAAACTTTCTAAATCAGCTAACATCAATTCAGTATCTATGGTTTCAGTGTCTCTTAGCGGGTTTATAGTATTATCTACATGTGTTATGTCGGTATTTTCAAAGCATCTAACCACATGTACAATTGCATCAACCTCTCTTATATGAGATAAAAATTTATTCCCTAATCCTTCCCCTTTACTAGCCCCACTTACAAGTCCAGCAATATCTATAAATTGCATCTGTGCAGGAATAGTTTTTTGAGAAGTAGCTAAATTAGAGAGTAAATTTAATCTGTTATCAGGAACAGATACAATGCCAGAATTAGGCTCTATTGTACAAAAAGGATAATTTGCTGCTTCTGCTGACGAAGTTTCTGTAAGAGCATTAAATAAAGTAGATTTCCCTACATTTGGTAAGCCTACAATTCCACATTTAAAACCCATTTATGAACCTATACATTTTTATCACAAAAACTATTTTGACTCTTAATTAAAGATATAATCATATCAGAAACATAATTAATTGTGTTATCAAGCCATTGATCTTTTTCATTAGATGTAAAGTCAGAAAGCACCCAATTTGATATGTTTTCATCAACATTTTCTTCATATATTTTTGATGGTCGAGATACCCCAACCCTAACTCTATTATAGTTTTTACCAATCAATTTATCTATACTCTTCAAGCCATTGTGTCCATTATGACCGCCGCCATTTTTTACTTTGACGCGCCCTTGATCAAGGTCTATTTCATCATGAATTACATAGATATTATTTATATCAATATTATAAAAGCTTTTAAATTCTTTTAGGGCTATACCTGAACTATTCATGAATGTAGTTGGTTTAAGTAAAAACAGCGTGTTTTTGTTTAACTCAGTTTTAGAAAATTCAGATCTAAATTTTTTTGAGAATTCAGGAAAATCATACATTTTTCTGATATTGTCTAAAATTTTATAACCAATATTATGCCTATTGTTTCTGTAAGATTTTCCAGGATTACCTAAACCAACTATTAAAAACATTTTAAAAGTTAAAACTCAATTTTTCTAATAATGTTTTTAACTATCATTTTTATCTTCATCAGAACTTTCAGAAGATTCATCAGTTGTTTCAGTTTCTTCTTCTTCTTCAGAATCACCTAAACCACCTCTTGGTGCAGCAATAGTAGCGACAGTAAAATCTCTATCTGTTATGGTTGGTGTACAACCATCAGGTAGGTCAATTGCACTAATATGGATAGTATGTCCAACATTAAGACCTTCTAAATCCACTGTTATTTTTTCAGGAATAGAAATAGCAGGACAATTCAACTCTACTTTCGGTCTTACAACGTTCAGCACACCGCCTAATTTTAATCCAGTACATTTATCTTCATTCAAGAATTCAACATTAATACCCACGGCAACTGTGGCATTTTTTGTAACTCTAAGAAAATCAACATGCTCAGCCTCTTCTGAAACTGGGTGTTGTTGAATATCACGAGGCAATACGAAATGTGTCTCATTATTAACTTCAATATTCATTAATTGACTAAATATACCAGGCTTATGCATTAGCTGACGCCATTTATTGGCATCCAATGTAATAGGGATTGGTGATTGTTTATTTCCATAAATAACTGCAGGAACTAAACCTGCACGCCTTGTCGCTCTGGCAGACCCCTTACCAACCTGACTGCGAGCTTCAGCTTTAAAATCAATAGTTTGCATTAATTTTCTCCTTAAAAGTTTCTTATGCCTCCAGGGGTGCAAAAGAATAAAGCATACATAACCCTTAAATTAAAAAAATTAAAGTAAATAATGTAAAATCTATGCAAAAAGACTGGAAACAGATTGTTCCATATGCACTCTACGAATGGCTTCACCAATTATGGGGGCAATAGAGATTTGTCTAATACTAGTTGACATATTAACTGCCTGAGTTGCTTTTATTGAGTTTGTAGTTACAAGAGAGCTCAAAGGAGAATTCGATATATTACTTACTGCAGAACCAGAAAGAACGCCATGAGTAACATATGCATCCACACTAATTGCACCTACATCTATAAGTGCTTGAGCGGCATTGCATATTGTCCCTCCTGAATCAATTATATCATCCACTATTATACAGTGATGCTTAGAGACATCACCAATAATGTTCATAACTTCAGACGAGCCAGGTTTTTCTCTTCTTTTGTCAATTATGGCTAAATTAGCATTAATTCGTCTAGCAATAGCTCTAGCCCTAACAACACCACCTACATCTGGTGAAACTATTACAACTGGTTTGTTCTTATATTTTTCTTCTATATCTTTTACAAATACTGGAGCTGCAAATAAATTATCAGTTGGTATATCAAAAAAGCCTTGTATTTGGCCTGCATGAAGATCCATTGTAAGAATTCTATCAGCACCTGCTTTAGTTATTAAATTTGCAACTAATTTTGCAGAAATAGGAGTTCTGGGACCAGATTTTCTGTCTTGTCTAGCATACCCATAATATGGAATTACTGCGGTAATTCTTCTTGCACTTGCTCTTCTAAGAGCATCTAATGAAACAAGTAGTTCCATTAGATTATCATTTGCAGGGTAAGAAGTAGACTGTATAATAAACATATCTTCGCCCCTAACATTTTCTTGAACTTCAACAAATACTTCCATATCAGAAAATCTTTTGACATCTGCTTTTATAAGTCTGGTATTAAGTGTTTTGGAAATACTTTCTGCTAAATTAATATTTGAGTTGCAAGCTAATATTTTCATAAAATATTTCCCAAGATAGTCATGCTATTTAATAGCAGTCTCGTTTAAGTTATAGCAAGGAAAAATTGTCATTATTTATATAAATATTAAAACACATAAACCTAAAATCATTACAATCGAAAAAATTATTAAATGAGGCATTTTATTAATCCACCAACCCTATTACAGATATATGTCTTCCTGTTTTGGCTTCTTTAGGAAAATTTTCATGACTGGACTTTCTATGACTAAAGAACAGACTAGATTTTTTGTAAGTGTCTATTTCAACATTCCCAAAATTATTAATTTTAGAAGAAATTAAACTTTCTTTTATTAGCAAAGGGAGATCAAATAGATATTTATCATCATTTACTTGAAACAATATTGATTGATTGTTTTTATAAAGTTCAGTTTTTTTTACTATTAGAGCTAAGTCTTTTTTTATTTCATAAGAATTTTTATGAATTGTAGGTCCTATTACAGAAATAATATTATTTCTATTTGCTCCTAAACTTTCCATATTAGTGATTGTTGATTCTATAATTCCTTTTATCACCCCTCGCCAACCTGCATGACAGGCACCAATTATTTTTGAAATTTTATCATAAAACAAAATTGGTGCACAATCAGCACCTAAGACTGACAATCCAACACCTTTTAATTTTGTTACTAATCCATCTGCTTCAATATTATTGATTTTATCATCTTTATTTTTAACAACTATAACTTTAGATGAATGTATTTGATTTAATTTTATTAATTTTTCTAATTTTAATTCATTACAAATTAATGTTAAATTTTTTTTAACATCACTCTCATTATCTTTAACATTAAAACTACAATTAAGTGAATTGTATGGTGATTTAGAGTAACCACCTTTTCTTGTGAAAAAACCATGAGTTATGTCACTGAACTCTAATTTTGGATGAAGTATTTTATTTATAGTCATTATAAATGTTTCTTTTACATAAAATGATATCTAAATTAATTTTCCATTTTTTTATTATAAAAAATAGTCATGAAATATAAACCAGAAACTATCATTGGTAAGGATAAAATTTGTCCCATTGATAAGTTAAAATAAATTAATCCAATATGTCCGTCAGGTTCCCTAAAATACTCTATAAAAAATCTAAAAATTCCATAAAAAAATACAAATGAAGCAGTTAAAAATCCTCTTTTTTCAAAAAAATTAGATTTATTCATTAAAAAAATCATAATGAAAAACAAGACTAATCCTTCAAAAAAAGCTTCATATAATTGACTAGGATGCCTAGGGAGTTTGCCACCATTTGGAAATATCATCCCGAAATGGTGACTGGTTACTCTTCCAAAAAGCTCTCCATTTATAAAATTTGCTATTCTTCCAAAAAAAAGTCCAATTGGAGAAACTATTGAAATCAGGTCTGAGAAAATTTTAATTGGTATTTTTGATGTTCTACTCGAGTATATAATAGCTAATATGACACCTATTATACCTCCGTGAAAAGACATCCCTCCATTCCATATTTTAAAAATTTCAATTAGGTTCTCAAAATAATATTCAGGATTATAGAAAATTACATATCCTAATCTTCCACCTAATATGATGCCTATCATGCAGTTACTTATTAAGTCACTTACTATTTTATCACTAATTTTTATTTTTTTTATTTTAATAATTTTTAATATTAAATACCAACTAGATAAAATGCCTGCAATATAAGAAAGTGCATACCAACTAATTTTGATGAATCCGAAATCTACAGCTATTGGATTGATATTTGGAAATTGAAACATTACAACATTTTTATTATAGTTTTAACAATTTGTAAAAATTATCTTATAATTAATAAACTTTTATTACTCTAAGGAAAATTAATGAAAAATAATAAATTTTTTTTTAAAGATACAGCGTCAATAATAACCGGGGCACTGTCAACTTTTGCTGATCTCAAAACTGAAATTGATAATGTTATAAAAAGTAGATTTGAAAAATTTATTAATACTCAAGGTATTGTCAACCGAGAAGATTTTGAAGCATTAGTTGATAGACATGAAAAATTAAATTCTGAATTTATTTTATTAAAAACAAAGTTAGAAAATAAAAATTTAAAAAAAGTTAATCCAAAAAAGAAGAAATAATTTTTAAATTTATAACAATCAATATATGGTATATTACTATTTATATTTTATAAAATATGTACTATATATAGATAAATGATAGATGAATTAAAAAAAATAAATTTTTCTCCACAAGTATCAAAAGTCTTTTGTGAACATAATTGGGTCATCAATACAGATTCAAAAAGTAAGTTTCATTGTTATTTTGTTGGTGATATCGCAGATTATTATTTAAATGTTTATCATGGTAATGGTAAAATATATCTTCAATTTACCTTAGATTTAGGAATTCCTAGTGATAAAATAAACGAGATTTTAATATTAATTAATACTGCAAATCAAAATTCAAAAGAGGGGTTTTTTGTTTTTGATTTCAAATTTTGCAAAATTAAATATAATTTAATCTCACTTTATTCTATAAATACAGAAGAAAATTCTCTTATTGATTTTTTTAAAATTAAGTTAGATTTTACAAAGAGTTTATTTCACAATTTTGTATCTGGGGTTCATAATTTAGTTTATGGAGAAAAATTTGAAAGTGCTTCTTTAGAATTATTATTTATGAATAATAAGGGATGCGCGTAAAATTTTAAAAATTTAGATTAAAACCTAATTCGGAATGTTATGAAAAACGTACTTTTATTTGGCTATGGGAAAATGGGATCATCTATTGCTCGAGGATGGATAATTAAAAAGCTAAATTTTAATGTTTTTATTATTGAAAAACAGCCCTCTCTTATAAAAATTGCTAATAATGATGGTTTTAAGGCTTACGAAAATATGGAGCGTTTAAGAGAAAATCAAAAATCTAAAATTTTTGATATTATTTTTCTTGCAGTTAAGCCTCAGCAAATGGAAGAAACTGTGAAGAATTTCTTCAAGTTTAATCTACATAAATCAGTTTTTGTTTCTATTGCCGCTGGTTTATCTTTTTCTTGGTTTAGGAATAATATAAATAAAGAAGTAAAAATAGTGAGAGCAATGCCAAATTTACCAGCATCTATTGGATTTGGAGTAACTGGTTATTGTAAAAGCAAAAATCTTAGTGAAGTGGAAGATAAAGATGTTTACGCATTATTATCAGCTTTCAGTAAGGTAATTTATTTAAATAATGAAAGTTTAATTGATAATGTTACCGCGATATCTGGCTCTGGCCCTGGGTATATTTTTTATCTAGTTGAAGTTCTTTCTCAAATAGGAGTCGATCAAGGACTTTCAATAAAAGACGCAAAAACCCTAGCTAGAGAGACTTTAATTGGATCTGCAAGATTGGTTGAAACCTCAAATGATGATCCAAAAACACTTAAGGAAAACGTGACTAGTCCTGGTGGTACAACTGAAGCAGGGTTGCTAGTACTTGAATCAAAAATAAATGGTTTATATCCTTTATTAAAATCAACAATTAATAGTGCTGTAAAAAGAGCTAAAGAGTTAAATTCTCATGGATAAATATATTTAATGAATTTAGATAATCAAAATTTAGAATGGAAATTATGTGAGGCTTATTTTTCAATTTTAGAAATTAGTACGTCATCAGATGTAAGTATAGATAAACTTTGTATAGAAACCAAACTTTCTAAAGAAGAAGTAGAAAAAATAGTTCCTAACAATCTAATGGATCATAGAATATTTTTCCTAAAAATACTTATATCAAAACTTGATAGAGACGTATTGACTGAACTCAAAGTAGATATTGCTGATGATACTGTTTCAAGCACTTATGACAAAATTTTAGAGGGTTTGTCATTAAGGTTTGAAAAATATTTCCAATATAAACAATCCTTAAAAATTTTAAGTAATAATTTTAAACAAAGAGGAGAAGTTTTCTTAAAAATTTTTAGAGAAAATTACAATTTTTCATCTAACCTTCTAACTTTGATAGAAGAAGATCAAAATTGTGTGATAAAAACTTTAAAATCGTTAGCTTTAAATATTGTTTTCACAAAAAGTCTTGAAATCTTTTTTAAAGACGAACAAAAAGATCTAGATAAAGTGATAAGGTATTTAGATAAATATTTAAGCGATATGGAAGATATTGGTCTTTTTATAGGTGTTATAAAAAAATAATTATAATGGTAATAAAAGTCTAACTCTTAATCCGCCTAGAGGGCTATCCTCTAAAATTAATTCACCTCCATGATTTAATACTGAATTTTTAGCTATAGATAACCCTAGTCCGGTTCCCCCAGTTTTTACATTTCTAGAGTTTTCTAATCTAGTGAATGGTAAAACCACCTCTTCTCTTTTATCTCGTGGTATACCTGGGCCATTGTCATCAATTATTACTTCGCTATGATCATCAAAGATCTGTATTTGAGCATTTGCTTTGCCAGCATATCTAATTGCATTTGTAAATAAATTTATTAATGCTCTTCTGATTGATTGAACTTGCATCGGGAAGATAGGGATATTGTCTGTTGGAACAGAAATAGTAATTTTTTCACCTGAAGGATCTGATGTTTTGGCAGCTTGTTGAATTAATTTAAATAAACTAGCGTCAACCATTTGCTCTTCTCTTTCACTTCTAGCAAATTCTAAGTAGCCATCAATCATATCTTCTAGTTCAATTAATTCTTTTTCAAAATCTTCTTTTATTTTTTTTTTTTCATCCATGACAGCTAATTGAAGCTTCATTCTAGTTAAGGGCGTTTTTAGATCATGACTAACACCCGCAAGTAGAGAAGTTCTTTCAGATATCTGTTTATTAATTCTATGTCTCATTGCTTGAAATGCTCTACCTGCTATTCTGACTTCAGTTGCACCTTCTATATTATAGTGATCTACCTCTCTACCAAAACCAATCTGTCTAGCTGCATTTGCTAATCTCAAAATTGGTCTTACTTGTCCCCTTAGAAAAATTATAGCTATAGAAAAAAGAATTACTGAAGCACCAATGGACCACATTATGAATGTAATTCCAGTGGGCACAAATAAACGCTTATTATCAATATGCATTCTAACAATTCCATTTGCTAATTGTATGTCAACATAAAATTGACTAGAATTTTCAATGGATGATAAGTAGAAAGGTTCTTTAATACGTTCTTGAAGAGAGTTTCGAAAGTTTTCAAATTTTGCATTAAACGATTGATTTGGTTTTAAAATACCACCCTCTAACCAATAGAAAATAATATTAAAATATTGTCTTGCCCTTACTGCAGACAGGGCTCTTTGATCTTTTGAAGGTTCTTTTCCTAATTCGTCAATTAATAAACCTAGATCTTTAGACAAATTTTTTGCCATATGTCTAGATACCCAATCCCAATGTCTTTCATAAAATATTGAAACAGAGATGATCTGAACAAGGATTATTGGAACAAGAATAATAGCCAACATTCTGCCAAAAAGGCTTTTTGGTGTTATGTCGCGTAATCTCATAGCCTAAGCTCTTCTATCAATCATTATTTTCTTCTTCATGAGTTTGCAACATCCAGCCAATACCGCGTACTGTTTGTAAATAAACAGGATATCTTTGATCAATTTCTATTTTTCTTCTTATTCTAGCAATAGCAACATCAATTGACCTGGTTTCCATATTTCCACCAAGAGAATTATTGATATCATCTCTAGAAAAGGCTTTGTTGGGTGATTTACAAAAGTAATTTAATAACTTTTGCTCAGATGTTGTTAAGTGAACTGATATGTTATTTTTATAGAGGTTTAAAGATTTATGATTAAACGAAAATGGACCAAATCTTGTATTCCCCTGATTCTCAGAACTTTTTAAATTTATGGTAAATCTTTTTAAGACATTTTGTATTCTAAGTAATAATTCTCTAGGTTCAAAAGGCTTCGTCATATAATCATCTGCGCCATACTCAAGACCATCAAGCCTATCTTCAGGACTTGACATAGCTGTAAGCATTAAAGTTGGAATAGAGTTTGTTTGTCTTATTTCTTTTAAAAAGTCTAATCCATTTTGTCCTGGCATCATAATATCAATTACCAATAAATCAAAAATCAAACTTTTCATAATTTTTTTTGCTTCATTAGTGTTTTCTACATCTGATACTTTGAAATCATTATTTTCTAAAAATTGTTTTAGTAATAGTCTAATTTTTTCATCATCATCGATTATCAAAATATGAAAATTATTTTTTTTTAGGTCTTTATTATTCATTTTAAAATAAAGTAAGATTTGTTAGAATATAAAATATAATTAATTATATAAAAACTAAAATCACTAAACAACTTAATTAATCATATAACCTATTTCTTAGTATTTGCTTATTTTATAATATTGTGGATTATATGTAAGAACTTATTTGGGAGGAATTTTTTGAATAATTTATCTTTTGACAATCGTGAAGGTCATATTTGGTACAATGGGAATTTACTTGAATGGAAAAATGCTAATGTTCATGTATTAAATCATGGTTTACATTATGCAAGTTGTGTTTTTGAAGGTGAAAGAGCCTATAGAGGTAAAATTTTTGAAACAGTAAAACATACAAAAAGACTCTTCAATTCAGCCAAATCTCTTGATATGGAAATACCTTTTTCTGAAAAAGAAATAGTTAAAGCTAAGGAAATTTTATTAAAAAAAAATTCACTTTCTGATGCTTATGTTAGACCAGTTGTCTGGAGAGGTAGTGAGATGATGGCTGTTTCTGCACAATCTACAAAAATACATGTAGCCATTGCTGTCTGGGAGTGGCCAAGCTATTTTGACCCAGAACAAAAAATGCAAGGAATTAAATTAGATATTGCTAAATGGAGACGCCCAAGTCCAGAATGTGGTCCTGTTTTGGCTAAAGCAGCTGGATTATATATGATCTGTACCTTATCTAAACACGAAGCAGAGGCAAAAGGCTATAGTGACGCCCTTATGCTTGATTACAGAGGACAAATAGCTGAGGCCACAGGTGCAAATATATTCTTTAAAATGCCTGATGGCAAACTACACACCCCAATTGCAGATTGCTTTCTTGATGGAATTACAAGAAGGACTGTTATGAAACTTGCTCAAGATAACGGAATTGAAATTATTGAACGTAAGATTATGCCTGAGGAAATGGCTGAAGCAGAAGAATGTTTCTTAACTGGGACTGCTGCTGAAGTTACGCCCGTTCAATCAATTGGTGATTATAAATTTAAACCTGGTGAGTATTGTCTTAAATTAACAAAGGCTTATTCAGATCTAGTTAATGGGATGTAGAGTAACATTCATTCCTCCCATTTTTTTAGTGCTTGATTGTCGTTTTCATTAAAGCTTACCCAATTCTTTTTATTATTATTTTCCTCTACTTTCCAAAATGGGGCTTTAGTCTTTAACCAATCCATAATAAAGTTACATCCATCAAAAGCGTTCTGCCTATGCTTAGATGACACACCCACAAAAACTATTTGGTCGGAAGGTTTTAAATTACCTACTCTATGTATTACTGTTACACCTGTTAATTCCCATCTTTGAAAGCTTTCAAATACTATTTTTTCTATTTCAGACTCTGTCATACCGGGGTAATGTTCTAAGGTCATAGAATTAATTATTTCATTATTTTTTTCGTCATATCCTCTTACAACGCCAATAAAGTTAACGATTGCTCCAGTATTTTTTTGATGGAGGAATTTTATTTCATCTGAAACATCAAAATCTTCATTTTGTATTTTAATTTTAATAAAAGGAAAGTTTTTAATCATTTAACCTCCAGTAACGGGAGGAAAAAAAGCAATCTCGTCATTATTACTGATATTGGTATCAAAGGATGAATATGTTTTATTTATAGCAATTTTAATTAATTTTTTTTTCTCTAAAATTAAACTATATTTTTTATCTAATTCATTTAAATAGTTAATAAGTTCATTAACATTATTAATGTGATCTGGTAATTCTATTTGTTCCTCAGATTTACCAACATGATCTTTTATCCATGAAAAATATTTTATAATCATAATTTATTCTCTATTAAAAAATTTCATAATTTTAATGATATATTGCAAGCCTGTTATAAAGGTAATTATTGCAGCTATCCACAAAAGAATATACGAAATTAAACCTAAAATCTCTATATTGTAAAAAAAAGTATTTGATCTCCAAACTAAAAAACTTCCACAAGCAAATAGTTGTATAGTTGTTTTCCATTTTGCTAAAAGAGTTACCTCCAATGAAATTTTATATGAAGATATACTTTCCCTTAAACCTGAGACTAAAATTTCTCTTAAAACAATTAAAAGTGCAGGTAAGAATGCATAGTAATAATCAAACAAGTTTTCTGAAGCTAGGGCAAAAATTACTCCAATAACTAATAATTTATCCGCTACTGGATCTAATACTTTTCCAAAATTAGATGTTACGTTGTATTTTCTAGCAAAAAATCCATCAAAATAATCACTAATACCGGCTAAAATTAAAATTGGAGTAGCTATTAAGGCCCCAATTTCGTCACCATATATGATTATTATAGGAAGTATTATGGCTGCCAAACTTCTGAATAAGGTTAAAACGTTAGGTATGAAACGTAATATAGGATTATTTTTCGTCATAGATTAACCTTAACGAGATTTTTAAGTTAAGACTATCTTTAAAATAAAACAGAATTTAAGGAAATTAATTTTAATTAAAAAAATTAAATATTTTTTTAGCTATTGACTTATTGATTCCCTTAACTTTTAACAAATCACTTATACTTGCTCTTCCGACAGCTTTTGCAGACCCATATTCTTCCAGAAGAGATTTTTTTCGGCTTGAACCGATACCATCAATCTCATCTAAAGGGTTCTTAAAAATATTTTTTTTACTTTTAATTCTGTGGCCTGCAATAGCATATCTATGAACTTCATCTCTTAATTTTTGAAGAAAAAATAAATTGGGATCATCTTTGTTAAATCTCAAACTGTCGGAATATTTTGTATAAAAATTTTCTCTACCTGCATCTCGTTTGATACCCTTTGAAATTGCTAAAACTTCAACATTACTTATTTTTAATTCCTCAAATACTTTTAAAACTACGTTTAAATGTCCTTTGCCTCCGTCAATAATTATTAAATCAGGAAAGCCAGATGAGTTTTTCCCGTTGAATCTTCGTCTAATTACTTCCTTCATCATCAAATAATCATTGTTATTTATAAATTCGTCATTAATTTGCGATGATAAGTTTTTATGCTCTGTCAAAATGTTATATCTTCGATATTGAGATTTTACAAAACCATCTTCGTTAAAAGCTATCATTGCTCCTACAGGTGATTTTCCTTGATTGTGTGAATTATCATAAACTTCCAATTTCTCAATAGAATTTTTAAATTTAAATGTTTGTTGTAAATTTTTTAGATTATTTTTATTAGAAGATTTTTCGTAAATTTTTCTATTTAAATTTTCTTCTGCATTTTTAACTGTCGAATTTATAATTTCTAATTTTTTTCCTCTTTGAGGTAGTTGAATTTTTACTTTTATTTTATGTTTTTTATATAAAAGTTCTTCAATCAAACTTTTATCTTTAGGATGTAAATTAACAAGAATATTTTCTGGAGGGATATTTTTATCATAAAATTGACATACAAATGCTTGCATAATCTCTTCTTCTAAAACATCAGTACCATTTTTACCTGGATTAGGAAAATAAGATTTAGATCCATAATTGCAACCACTTCTTATTATCGTCATCTGAATTACAACTTTATTATCAATTTTTCTAAGTACAAGAAAGTCAACATTATTCATATTAGGAATATTAATATTTTGACTTGCATTTACTTCTGTAAGAGCTTTTATTCTATTTCTAAAAATTGCAGCTGCTTCAAAATTTTGTTTATTAGATGCATTATACATTTTTTTTATTAAATTTTGTTTTATTGACTTTGAATTTCCTTGTAAGAACTTTTTTGCTTCGTTGAGACTTTCTTGATAATTTTCTTTTGATATTAAATTTACACATGGCGCGCTGCATCTTTTGATCTGAAATTGAAGACAAGGACGAGTTCTAGATTTAAAAATATTATCATTACAAGTTCTTAAAAGAAAAACTTTTTGAAGCGTTTCTATTGTTTTTTGAACAGTTTGTTTTGAAACAAAAGGACCAAAATATTCCCCTTTAATATTTCTTAGGCCTCTATGCGCAGATAACTGAGGAAAAGAATGAGATAAATTAAATAAAATTGAGCTGAAACTCTTGTCATCTTTTAGCAATATATTGAATATAGGTTCAAATTTTTTAATTAAATTAGATTCTAGAAGTAATGCTTCTATTTCTGAAGATGTAACAATTATTTCCAATTTTACAGTGTTTGCAACCATATAGCTTAATCTTGAATTAAGTCTGTTAGGTTGAGTATAAAATTTAATTCTGTTATTTAATTTTTTCGCTTTTCCAATATATAAATATTCATTATTTTCTCCAATCATCTGATAAACTCCAGATTTATTTGGAATTGTTAGAAGTTCATTTTTAATTATCTCAATCCCTTTACTAAGAGACATATTTTTATTTTTAATCATTTAACAATTTTCATATTTGATTAATTACATTTTAAACAATTAAAGTTATTTCTTATTAGAGCTTGAATTCATTCTGAAATCAGTATTTGGTATAGATATCAATCCTAATTCTTTTTGTTGTAATTTTTTTATTTCATCTCTTATTCTTGCGGCTTCTTCAAATTCAAGATTGCTAGCGGCTTTTTCCATTTCGTTTTGAAGACCTTGAATTGATTCTTTTAAATTTTTCCCATTATTTTTTTTATTTTTTTTATTTTTGTTATCATCGCTATCATTTAGGTCTGCTAAAATATCAGAAATTTTACTAATAACAGTTTTAGGAGTAATATTATTTTTTAAATTGTAACTTATTTGTTTTTTTCTTCTTCTCTCAGTTTCATCTATTGCGTATTGCATTGAACCCGTAATTTTGTCAGCATAAAGAATTACTTTTCCTTCAACATGTCTTGCGGCACGACCAATAGTTTGAATTAATGAAGTTTTTGATCTTAAATAACCTTCTTTATCGGCATCCAAAATCGCTACTAATGCACATTCAGGAATATCCAACCCCTCTCTTAAAAGATTTATCCCAATCAAAACATCAAACACACCTAGCCTTAAATCTCTTATTATTTCAATACGCTCAAGAGTGTCTACATCAGAGTGAATATATCTGACTTTTAATCCTGCCTCAAACATATACTCACTCAAAGCTTCAGCCATCTTTTTTGTTAATGTTGTAACTAATACTCTATTTCCTTTTTTTGATTGTTCTTTTGTCTCGTAAATGAGATCATCAACTTGGGTTTTTGTTGGTCTTATTAAAATTTCTGGATCCACTAGTCCTGTTGGTCTTAGAGATTGTTCGACAAAAATACCATTAGTTTTATTTAGTTCCCATTCCCCAGGTGTGGCTGAAACGTGAATAGTGTTTGGTCTGAATGCTTCCCATTCCTCAAACTTTAGAGGCCTATTATCTAAACAAGAAGGTAATCTAAAACCGTATTCAGCTAAAGTTGATTTTCTTCTAAAGTCACCTTTATACATAGCGCCTATTTGACTAACTGTAATATGACTTTCGTCAGTAAAAACAAGGGCATCATCTGGTAAATATTCAAAAAGTGTCGGTGGTGGCTCCCCAGGATTTCTTCCTGACAGATATCTACTGTAGTTTTCTATTCCTGGACAGGTGCCAGCGGCCAACATCATTTCAATATCAAAATTAGTTCTTTGTTCTAAACGCTGTGCTTCCACTAATTTATTGCTTTTATATAAAAATTCTAAATGAAGCTTTAATTCTTCTTTTATAGACTTAATAGCTTCGTTTAGTGTTGGCCTAGGTGTGACATAGTGAGAATTAGCATAAATTTTTACTGACTTTAAAGATGTAAGCTTTTCACCTGTTAAAGCATCTATCTCAAATAATTCTTCAATTTCATCTCCAAATAGAGTTATTCTCCACGCTACAGTTTCCAAGTGTGCTGGGAAAATTTCAACTATATCACCTCTAACTCTAAAAGTACCTCTTACAAATGACATATCGTTTCTTGTATATTGGAGTTCAGTAAATTGTCTTAACAATGTTTGTCTAGGAGTTTTCTGACCTTTTTTTAATTCAATTGTCATTTTTGAATATGTTTCAACTGAACCGATACCATAAATACATGATACAGAAGCAACTATTATTACGTCCTCACGTTCAAGGAGAGACCTTGTAGCAGAATGACGCATACGATCAATTTGATCATTAATACTTGATTCTTTTTCAATATAAGTATCAGATCTTGGCACATAAGCTTCTGGTTGATAATAGTCATAATATGAAACGAAATATTCTACAGCGTTATTCGGGAAAAAATCTTTCATCTCACCATATAATTGCGCTGCTAATGTTTTATTTGGTGCCATTATTAATGAAGGTCTATTTAGAGAATTTATTACATGCGCCATTGTAAAAGTTTTACCAGAACCAGTTACACCCAGTAATACTTGGTCTTTTTCATCATCATGGATTCCAGAAACCAATTCTTTTATAGCTTCTGGCTGATCTCCTGTAGGAGTAAAGCTTGAATTTAATCTAAAAACAGATTTTGAGGATGTTACCTCATTATCTTCAATTTTTTCAATATTGTTCATATCTATAAATTTTGTGAGTAAAAGTTTGCGCTAATTATCTATAACAAATAATAACTAATTAATTAATAAAAAAGATGTTAGTCTTAACTAAATTGTAGTATGGCTAAATGATAATCATATAATTTGGAGTAGTTAAATGACATTTATTTCTGATAGTTTAAATAGAATTAAACCTTCTGCAACAATGGTTATAACAGCAAAGGCTACTCAACTCAAAAAAGAGGGGAAAAAGGTAATTGGTTTATCATCTGGGGAACCTGATTTTGACACACCACAACATGTAAAGCTAGCTGCCATTGATGCAATTAATAACGGATATACTAAATATACTAATATTGAAGGAATACCAGAATTAAGACAATCAATTGTAGAAAAATTCAAAAAAGATAACGATTTAAATTATGATATAAGTAACGTCATTGTTGGAACTGGTGGAAAACAAATTTTATTTAATGCTTTGATGAGTTCTTTAAATAAAGATGATGAGGTAATAATCCCAGCACCATACTGGGTCTCCTACCCTGACATGACATTATTAGCAGGTGGTAAACCAATATTTGTAAATTGTTCTTCAGAAACAAACTTTAAACTGACTGGAGAAGCTCTAGAAAAAGTCATAACTAAAAAAAGTAAATGGCTTATATTGAACAGTCCATCTAATCCAACTGGATCATGTTATTCAATAAGCGAACTCGAAGAAATCGCAGATGTAGTTAGAAAATATGACAATTTATATGTAATGACTGACGATATTTATGAATACATTGTATATGACAACTTTGAATTTTATACATTGGCGCAAGTTGCACCTGATTTAAAGGATAGAATTTTAACTGTAAATGGTGTATCTAAAAGTTACTGTATGACTGGTTGGAGAATTGGTTATGCAGCTGGCCCATCATTACTTATTAAAGCAATGATTAAGATTCAAGGTCAATCAACTTCTAATCCATCATCTATTTCACAATATGCTGCTTTAGCTGGTATAAGTGGAAGTAAAGAGTTCTTAGATCCTTGTTTAAAAGCTTTTGATGAAAGAAGACATAATGTAGTTGATAAACTTAATAGTATAGAGGGTATTTCTTGTATTTTACCTGAAGGTGCATTCTACGCTTACCCCAATGTCTCAGGATTAATTGGTAAGAAGACAAAAAATGGAAAAATCTTAAACAATGATGCTGAAATTGTAGAATGGCTTTTAGAATCTGCCGAAGTTGCGGCAGTGCCTGGAGTGGCTTTTGGTTTAGAACCATATTTTAGAGTATCTTACGCAACCAGCTTAGATGTTTTAAAAGAAGCTATGAATAGAATTGAAAAAGCTGTCTTAACTCTTTCTTAAATACTGGAGTTTTAAAATGGTATATTATAAAAGAAAAGAAGTTTGGAAATTAAAAGATCACAATATTACGTCAGAAAACTCTTTTAATACTAGAAGAGATTTTTTAAAAAAACTTGGTATAGGCTCAATTTTATTTTCTAGCACATCATTGACGTCTCATCCAGCGTTTAGCTCACTTTATCCACCTCCAGTAAATAAATCTTATATTGCAAAAAGATCTTTAACTGCTGAGTATTTGGCCACAACTTATACAAATTTTTATGAGTTTGGGTCAAATAAAAATATTTGGAGAAGGGCTTCCCAACTTAAAACTGAACCATGGACGCTAACTATAGATGGGCTGGTTAACAATCCATTAGTAATTGATATAAATGACTTACTAAAAAAAATTGGTGGTATTGAAGAAAGAGTTTATCGTTTTAGATGCGTCGAAGCTTGGTCAATGACAGTTCCATGGGCAGGATTCCCTTTAAATAAAATTTTATCCTTAGTTGACCCAAAAATTAGCGCTAAATTTTTAAAGTTTGAAACTTTTTTTGATCCTGAAGTTGCACCAGGTCAAAAACAAAAATGGTATCCATGGCCATATCAAGAAGGTGTTTCAATTGAAGAAGCTAAAAATGACCTAAGTTTTTTAGCTACTGGCATATATGGAAAACACTTACCAAATCAGAATGGCGCTCCTTTACGCCTCGTCTTGCCTTGGAAGTATGGTTTCAAGTCAATAAAATCTATTGTAAAAATAACTTTTTTAAGTGAAAGACCTATTGGAATGTGGGAAAAACTTGCACCAAAAGAGTACGGGTTCTGGGCAAATGTAAATCCTAAAATTTCTCACCCTAGATGGTCTCAAGAAACAGAACAACAATTAGGAGTTGAAGGTAGAACCCCTACAATTATTTATAATGGATATGAAGAACAAGTATCTTACTTGTATAAAGGGTTGGAAAAAACTTTGCAGGACAATCTTTTTAGATAAAAAATGATTTGTTTTATTCATGATAAATAAAGTCAAAGTTGTAAATAGTCATTTTAATTTAGGTGAATCCTTTTACCACATAGCTACTCCAGCAAAGTTTCCTAATCATATTTTAAGATTTAGAAATGACAGAGCTGCTGAGTTGTTAGATTTAGACAATTTAAGTGATAATCAGTGGGTTAAATTTTTTGGTAAATTCGCTAAATTGCCAGGTACTAATCATGAACCAATGGCATTAAAATATCATGGCCATCAATTTGGTTATTATAATCCAGACTTAGGCGATGGAAGAGGGTTTCTGATAGCACAATTTTTAGATAAAAATAATATTTTATGGGATTTGGGAACAAAAGGTTCTGGGCAAACAAAATATAGCAGGGGAGGAGATGGTAGGCTTACTCTGAAGGGAGCTGTGAGAGAGTTATTAGCAACTGAATTTTTAACTTCCTTAGGTGTTCCTACAAGTCAAACTTTTTCAATTATTGAAACAGCAGAAGAATTACAAAGAAATGATGAACCTTCTCCAACAAGATCAGCTGTTCTTGTTAGAAGAAGTAATAGTCATATTAGGATAGGTACCTTTCAAAGATTAAGATATTTTAATGAATATGATAATATTGCTCTATTATTAAACCATCTTAGTGAAAATTATTTTACCAATATAAAACCCCAAAAAAATATAGAGTCTTTAGCCGAAAATATATTCTTAGAAAGTGTAAAAAGAATATCAGAATCAATTGGCAGGATTATTATCTCAGGTTTTGTTCATGGTGTTTTAAATACAGATAATTTTAATATTACTGGAGAAGTGTTTGATTATGGTCCGTGGAGATTTATAGAATTTGCAGATAGTTCCTTTACAGCAGCATATTTTGATAATTATGGAAGATATTCTTTTGGAAGACAACCTGAGGCAGCATTATGGGCACTTACACAGTTAGGAAAAAGTTTAGATAAGTTTATAGATGAAAAAATAATAATTGAAACTTTGAACCAATTTTCTAAATACTTTCATGAATCGTTAAAAAAGCATTTTTGTTGGAGGATGGGAATACAAGATATTGATAGTAAAAATCTTAATGAAATAATTACAATTTTATTAAACGAAAGTGAAAAGAATAAAATTGATTACGCTGATACGTTCTATGATTTCTATGGAGGAAGGGATTCTATTATAGATTGCATCAAAACTAATTATGGTAAAAAATATAAAATTAATAAATTTTCAAAAATTGTTGATATTTTAAAAGAAACTCTTCCCGTTCAAGGTGTTTTTGAAAAGAAACGTCAGTTAGATAATAACAGACAAAATTTGTTAATTGGAGAAGTTGAAAATATTTGGAGAGAAATCGATCAAAATGATAATTGGGAATTACTTTATGAGAAGATTAATAATATTAGAAAACTTGGTTATTTACTTGAATCCGAAAAACTTGTTTACTTGTGATATGGTAATTTTATTTGTTTGGAGTTTACTTTTTTCAAATTTATATAAATTACCATGATAGTCTTGAACAATATTTAATTCTTTGAGATTTGATATAAAAAATGAAATTTTTCTATTTTTCTTTGAAAAGTGAAAAATAAATAAAGGTTTTGAGAGTGTTGCTAACTCAGAGATCATGTTAACGCTGTCACTTGTGACAATAGTGTAATCAATTATTTCTAAAATTTTTGGATAAAGCTTATTTTCGTCTGAAGAGAGTATGTTAAAGTCCTTTAAATGTTTTGAAAAAGTAGATTGTAATATTTTAATTGCTCTATTTGGTGTTCTTCTGGACACGGTAACTATCAATTGTGCATTTAACTTTTTAACTCCTTGAATTACCTTAGTGCTTAACTCAAAATATTCGCTATAATCTTGTTTTTGTTTTTTGCTGTTACCTCCAACCATTAATAAAACGGTATTTTTTTTAGTTTTTATTTTTTTTAAATTTGGTTCTTTGAACTTTTTGAAATCTTTTTCTTCAAAAAAACAAAGAGCACCTTTTGTTTGAATTACATTTTTACCTTTTATCCTGTCATGTTCTGGAATTAATAATAAATCGAAATTGTTTAGTGATAATTTAGGATTTTGGATATGTATAGTTTTAACATTATTCTTTAAAATAGATTTTAGGGCAATGGATGTCCCAGCCATCCTTCTACCAGTAGTAATAATAATTGAAGGTAGTATATCTGTATCTAATTTTTGTCGTAAAAAATATGGAACATATAATTTTCCAAGTATAGGAAATTTTTTTAAAATATATGGAGGATCATAATCAATTAATTTAAAATTAACATTTAACATTTTTGCTAGAGCAATTGACTGATTTTCCATACCCTTGGTACTGTCTGATAATATCCAAGTTTCATTTTCACTTTGTATCTTTATCTTTTTTCCTTTTATGTTCTCTGAAATATAAGTAAAAAAATTTTTCTTGAAATAAAATTGTTTATTATGGGGCTATATATTAATATTATTACAAAATCTTTATCATAGTTATTATAAAGAAGTATTGATTAAATGAAAAATGAAAAAAACAAATTAGATAGTATTGATTTAAGAATACTTAATGAGTTACAAGTGAACGGTGATATAACTAATGTAAAGCTTGCTAATAAATTAAATATTTCTCCTCCATCTTGCTTAAGAAGAGTTAAATCATTAGAACGCAAAAATTTAATACTTGGATATAATGCTATCGTCAACCCAGAATTATTAGGTTACAAGGTTACAGTTTTTGCTTATGTAGGGCTCGAAAGTCAAGCTGAAATCGATCTAAAGACATTTGAAAACTACATATCTAACTTCCCTGAGGTTAGGGAGTGTCATATGCTAGTTGGTGAAGTTGATTTTCTATTAAAAATAGTCGCAAAAGATTGGGATGACTTTCAATCTTTTTTAACAAAAAATCTTACCCAGGCTCCAAAAGTAAGTAATGTCAAAACTTCGCTAAATATAAGAAGTGTTAAAAAATTGCCAGGTATACCCTTTGAAACTATGATTTAAGAACCTCGATAGTTAAAATCTCATAATTTTTTGTACCACCTGGAGTTGTAACTGCTACTGACGTGCCTACTTCTTTTCCTATCAGAGCTCTTGCTATTGGTGATGCAACAGATATCAGACCTTCCTCTAAGTTTGCCTCGTAAGGTCCTACAATTTGATAATTTGTTTCTTGGTCACTTTCCTCATCTACTATAGTAACTTTAGTACCAAAAGTAACAGTTTCACATGAAAGTTTAGTTACATCAATTACTTCTGCTCTGCTAGTTACATCTTCAAGCTCGGTAATACGACCTTCTATAAATGCTTGTTTTTCCTTTGCTGCGTGATATTCGGCGTTCTCTTTTAAATCACCATGCTCTCTTGCAACAGATATTGCCTGTATTACCTGTGGCCTTTCAATTTTCTTTAAATTATCTAATTCTAGCTTAATTTTTTCTAATCCAGAAAATGTAAAAGGTACTTTATCCATAGATATGTTTCCATTTATTAAAATAATTTAAATATAATACAGAAAAATATTTTATACAAAATATGATTGAAGTGACTTTATATTTAATTCAGAACTCTTCAATGCCTTTATAGCAAGAGTTGCTGCATTCGCACCTTGAATAGTAGTATAATAAGGTATTTTATTTGAAAGTGCAGTTTGTCTTAAAGAAAAACTATCTTTAATTGAATTTCTTCCTTCTGCTGTATTTATAACAAGTTGAATCTCTTTAGACAACATTGCATCCACTGCGTTTGGTCTACCTTCAATCACTTTTTTTATATGTTGAGTTTCGATTTTATTATCATTCAAAAATTTTGCTGTTCCTGAGGTTGCGCATATTGTAAAACCTAAATTTTTAAGATTTTTAGCAATTGGTACGACACTATTTTTATCGTCATCTTTTATTGAGATGAAGACTTCACCTTCTAAGGGTAAAATTATACCTGCCCCAAGTTGGCTTTTTGCAAAAGCTTCTCCAAAAGTTAAACCTATGCCCATTACTTCACCAGTAGATTTCATTTCAGGTCCCAGTATTACATCAGTACCAGGAAATCTTGCAAAAGGAAAAACTGCTTCTTTAACAGAAATGTGGTTTACTTTTCTATTTGGTAATTTAAAATCAGATAATTTTTTACCAATCATTATTTGCGATGCAATTTTGACGAGTGGAACCCCAGTAGATTTAGCAACAAAAGGTATTGTTCTACTTCCACGAGGATTAACTTCTAATATAAATATTTTTTTATTTTGAATTGCAAATTGTATATTAATGAAGCCAATAACATTCAAAGATTTTGCAAGTTTCTTAGTTTGTAAAGTTATTTCATCAACAATTGTTTTATCAATTGTTTGTGGAGGAAGAGCACATGCAGAATCTCCAGAATGAATCCCTGCCTCTTCTATATGTTCCATAATACCTGCAATGAAGGTCTCATTACCATCAGAAATAGCATCGACATCAATTTCTATCGCATTTTTTAAAAAACTGTCAATCAAAACTGGATTATCACCAGAAACCTTTACTGCTTCATTTATATATGTTTGTAATTGCTCTTGGTTATGGATTATTTCCATAGCACGACCACCAAGAACGTAACTTGGTCTAATTACAACTGGGAAACCAATTTTTTTTGTGATCTTGGAAGCTTCATCATTACTACTCGCGACGTCATTTAGGGGTTGATTTAATTTTAAGGTCTGTAGTAATTCTTTAAAACTTTTTCTATCTTCGGCTAAATCTATTGCTTCAACTGATGTTCCTAAAATTTTAACACAAGAATTTTCTAAGCTTTTAGCAATCTTAAGTGGAGTTTGTCCTCCTAATTGAACAATCACACCAATTACTTTGCCATTTTGATTTTCCTTTTCAATAATAGAAAGAACATCTTCGTGATTAAGAGGTTCAAAGTATAATTTTTCTGAAGTATCATAATCAGTTGAAACAGTCTCAGGATTGCAATTAATCATTATTGTTTCAAACCCTATTTCAGATAAACTATAAGCTGCGTGAACACAACAATAGTCAAACTCTATACCTTGTCCAATTCTATTAGGGCCACCCCCAAGAATAACTACTTTGTTTTTATTTGATGGGTAAACTTCACACTCATTATTAATATTATGTTCATAGGTACTGTAAAGATACGCAGTTTCTGAAAAAAATTCAGCTGCACATGTATCAACTCTTTTATAAGATGGAAAAATACCTAATTTTGATCTAAGTTCAGAAATTTTTTGAATACTAATTTGAGTTATTTTAGAAATACGTTTATCAGAAAAACCCATAGATTTGATACTTCTTAAAAACATCTCATCCATAATATAATCACTAGTTTTTAGAAGTTCTTCAACTTGAACTATACCTAAAATCTGTTCTAAAAACCATTTATCCCACCCAGTAATTTTAGAAATTTCTTCAATTGAAATATTATGTCTAAACGCAGTTGCTATTCTCAATATTCTTTCTGGAACCTGTTCAGCTAACCAGCCAGAAATATTGTCTTTGTTGTTTAAATTTTCATTTTGAACTGGAAAATAAACATCATCGAGTCCAGACAAACCTGTTTCAAGGGATCTTAAAGCTTTTTGAAGAGACTCCTGAAAAGATCTTCCAATAGCCATTGCCTCTCCAACTGATTTCATAGAAGTAGATAAAAGATTATTTGATCCAGGAAATTTTTCAAAAGTAAAGCGAGGAATTTTTGTAACAACATAGTCTATTGTAGGTTCAAAACTAGCAGGTGTGGATTTTGTTATATCGTTTTGTAATTCATCTAATGTATATCCAATAGCAAGTTTTGCAGCAATTTTAGCTATTGGGAAACCGGTCGCTTTTGAAGCTAAAGCAGAAGATCTACTTACTCTTGGGTTCATTTCAATTACAATTAATCTTCCATTTTTTGGATTAAGGGCAAATTGTACATTTGAACCTCCAGTATCAACCCCAATTTCTCTCAAAACAGCAATACTTGCATTACGCATCTTCTGATATTCTTTATCTGTTAAAGTTAACGCTGGTGCTACCGTAATAGAATCACCTGTATGAACTCCCATTGGATCAACATTCTCAATAGAACATATTATTATACAGTTATCTGCATTATCTCTTACTACTTCCATTTCATATTCTTTCCACCCTAAAAGTGATTCTTCAATAAGCACTTCAGTAGTTGGAGATAATTTTAATCCGTTAGTTACAATTTCAAGAAATTCTTCTTTGTTATAAGCTACGCCACCGCCTTCACCTCCAAGAGTAAAGGATGGCCTTATTATTGCTGGCAAATCAACAAAATCCAACGCAGAAATAGCTTGATCAATATTTTTTGCAATTTGAGCTCTAGCAGACTCCAAACCAATTTTATTTATACTTTCTTTAAATAATTCTCGGTCTTCTGCTTTATTTATAGAATCAGGTTTTGCACCAATGATTTCAATATCGTATTTTTCTAAGATACCAGAATTGTATAGATCTAAAGTTGCGTTAAGAGCTGTTTGACCTCCCATAGTAGGTAGAATTGCAGTAGGTCTTTCAATTTCTATAATTTTTTCAATAGTATTTTTTTCTATTGGTTCAATGTATGTCGAATCAGCCATAATTGGATCAGTCATAATGGTGGCAGGATTAGAGTTTATTAGTATTACTCTAATACCTTCTTCTTTAAGTGCCTTACAAGCTTGCGCTCCAGAGTAATCAAATTCACAAGCTTGTCCAATTATTATAGGACCAGCCCCAATGATTAAAACTGATTCAATATCTTTACGTTTTGGCATTTTTTGATTCTTTTATTAAGTTTAAAAATTCATTGAACAAGTAAGATGACTCGGTTGGTCCAGGAGAAGCTTCTGGATGGTACTGAACTGAAAAAATCGGTAATGATCTATGTTTTATACCTTCTATTGAGTTGTCAAATAAAGAAATATGGGTCACTTCTAAACAATTTGGTAAAGAATCTAAGTCTATTTCATATCCATGGTTTTGACTGGTAATTTCAACTTTATTTTTAAACATATTTTTGACAGGATGATTAGCTCCTCTATGACCTTGAGGCATTTTATTTGTTTTCGCCCCAAACGATAGCCCAATTAATTGATGACCAATACATATTCCAAAAACAGGAATTTTAAATTGAAATAAAGCACTTAATAGTTTTCTACATTTAATTTCTGTTGCCGATGGATCTCCAGGGCCGTTTGATAAAAAAATACCATCTGGCTTGAAATTATTTATATCCTCAATAGAAGCATTTTCTGAGAAAACGCTAACTTCTGCATTTAAGTTAACAAGGTGTCTCAATATGTTTTGTTTTACACCAAAATCTATAACGGCAATTTTGGGTTTGAAGTTTTTTAAATTATACGCCTCTAATGATATTAATTCATGTACACCTTCAGTATACTTGTATTGTTTTTTTGTAGTTATAGATGATGAAAGATTTAATCCATCCATTTTTGGATGATCTTTTAGTTTATTTTTCAACTCTTCAATTTTAAAATTTCCAGTTTTATCGTAACATATTATTGCATTACAGCTTTTATGTTTTCTAATTGTTTTTGTTAGCAATCTTGTGTCAATGCCAGAAATACCTGGTATATCCTTTTCAGTTAACCACTTATTAAAACTGATTTCTGATCGCCAATTAGAGTCGTTTGTTGGATGTTGCCTAACTACAATACCTGCAATAGAATTTGTTTTTCCTTCAACATCAAATTTGTTTGATCCAATGTTACCAATATGGGGGAAAGTAAAAGTTATGATTTGTCCGGTATACGATGGATCAGTAATTATTTCTTGATACCCAGAAATGGAAGTATTAAAGCATATTTCTCCTAAGGATTCTTTTTTAGAACCAAATGATCTTCCTAAAAAATATGAACCATTATCTAAAATTAATATACTATCTAATGTATAATTTTTATTAACTGAATTAAGATTAAATGGTACATAACCACTATCTTTAAACTTATTATTAACATTATTCATTACACACCCGTAGGTTTCTAAACTGGTTTTTAAAATAAATGTTTATTGAATTTTTGGGATTTAAAAAGAAGTAATTTTTAAACAAAATTTTCATCAAGACTTAATTAGAATGTATTGGTATCTTCGTCAATAAAATTTAAAATTATTTGATTAAAATTTTATAGATTATGTTATCAATTTTCTTAAAATTAGACTTAGTGAATATATATCAACAAATGTTATTAGGAAAAATTAATGAATATTAGAGAAAAAGTTTCAAAAAATTTAAAAGAAGCAATGATTAAAAAAGATACTAATCTAATCAGCACTCTTCGATTGATACTGGCAGCTATAAAAGAAAGAGATATAATATCTAAAGGAAAAGGACACGACTCAGAAGTTAATGACAAAGAAATTATTTCCTTACTTCAGACTATGATAAAACAAAGAAAAGGATCAATTGAGTTGTATGTTAAAGGCAACAGAGTAGATTTAGCAAAAAAAGAAGAGCATGAAATTGAGATAATCTCGAATTTTTTGCCAAGCCAACTCTCGAAACAAGAGATTGATGAGGTAATAAATAAAACTATTAAATCATCTGAATTTAATTCTATGAAAGATATGGGCAAGGTAATAAAGATTATAAAACAACAATATGATGGAATGATGGATTTTGGTTACGTTAGTAAAGTTGTTAAAGAAAAACTATCTAATTTATAGTATTTAGTTCACTAAGTTAATAAGAAAAATTATGGATTTAAAAGAAGAAATTAAAAATTCTATTAAACTTTCGGAAGTTATAGGTAAAAATTTGTCTCTGAAAAAACGTGATAATAATAATTACGTAGCTCTATGTCCATTTCACAAGGAAAAAACACCTTCTTTTAACATTTCAGATGATAAAGGTTTTTATCACTGTTTTGGTTGTGGAAAAAATGGAGATATATTTAATTACCTAATGGACACAGAAAATTTATCTTTTGTAGATGCGTTAAAAAAATTAGCAGACTATGCAGGAATAAATACCAGCAAACAAAATTATTTTGTAGATCCTAAAATCACAAATCATTTTAACCTTCTAAAAAGAGTCTCAGATTCTTACATAAGCAATCTTAATGCTCCATTGGGTGAAAAAGCCAGAAACTATTTACAAAAAAGAGGTTTTAATGAATCAATTATAAAAAATTTTAATTTGGGATATTCTGGTAATTTAAAATCTAACCAGCACTTAGTATCAACTTTGTTAAAAGAAGGATTTTCTGTAAATGATTTTATTGAGGTGGGTCTGGTTAAAAAAAATGATGATAAACGTCTAGTTTTTTTCTTTCAACAAAGAATCATGTTCCCTATTTTAAATAATTCTGGGAAAGTAATTGCGTTTGGTGGTAGAACTTTAGGAGATGGGCAACCAAAATATTTGAATTCTCCTGAAACATCTTTATTTCTTAAAAGTAGTCAATTATTTGGAATTTTTAACGCTAAAAAACTTTTGTATAAAAAACGCTTTATAATTTGTGAGGGTTATACTGATGTTATTTGTCTTCATTCTCATGGGTATCCTGCTGTTGCTTCTCTTGGGACAGCATTAACAGACGATCAAATAGACAAAATCTTTAATATAGTTGATGAAGCTTTTTTGGTTTTTGACGGTGATATTGCTGGTAAAAATGCTACCAAAAGAGTTTTCCAAAAATATCTACCAAAACTAAAACTGAAAAAAAAAATAAAATTTGTATTTTTACCTGATAAGCTGGATCCAGAAGAATTTATAAAGAACTATGGATTAGGAGAATTTGAAAATCTTTTGGATAAAGCAATAGGAGTTTTTGAAATGCTTTGGACTGAAGGTCTAGAAATGATAAGAAAAAATGAACCAGAGAGTTACGCATACTCCTGGAATTATTTAAGAACAAAAGTTAATAAAATTGAAAATAATAATATTAAAATAGCATATCGTGATGAAATAGAAAAAAGAATAAGGATTTTTAGAGAAAAAAATAAAAAAATTAATCTTAGAAATAATATTTTAAGACCAGATATTCAAAAAGTATTTTCAACAAAAAAAAATATGCCCAAGACAGGAGTTGAAATAAAGTTAGGAGCAATTATATATATTATGTTAATATATCCAAAAATATGCATCATATTTAACGAAAAAATATCTTTACTTAATTTCAGAAATAGTTATTTAAACAATCTTAAAAACTCTATATTGAATTTGGTTAATAAATCTCCTGAAATAAGCGCAAAAGATTTACAACAAAAAATGAGTAATGAAGGTTTTACTGTTCAAATTAATAATTTTATGCAAAGTAAATATCCTACAAGATTAAACTTAGACCTTAACCAGTTAAATGAAGATAACATGTGTAGTATTTTTGAAGAATTATTAAGTTTGTTAGATTTTAGAAATATTTAACTTTTAATTTATTAAGTAGATTCAACTTTTTTAGAGTGAGTTTATGTATGCTAGCTAAAAATGAAAATAAAAATAATAACTCAAAATTAGGAAATGACAGTCCTATATTAGATCTCAACAATTCGGCTATTAAATCACTAATCAAGAAAGGGAAACTTAATGGATTTGTCACTCTTGATGAGCTGAATAAAGCACTTCCACCAGGGGAGTATAGTTCTGAACAAATAGAAGATATTCACTCAGCAATTAATGATATGGGATTAAATATCATAGATCAGCAGGAAGAAACGTCTTTAGAAGAATTAGAAGAAAAAAACTCAGGAAATTTGTCTGATGAAGAAGGTGCACGATCTGATGATCCAGTTAGAATGTATCTTAAAGAGATGGGTTCCGTTGAACTTTTGTCTAGAGAAGGGGAAATTTCTATAGCCAAAAGGATAGAGGCTGGAAGAGAATTAATGATAGGTGGTATTTATGAATCCCCGATAGCAATGAGAGCCTTTCTGAAATGGAGAGATGAAGTTGATGATGGAACTATGTCATTAAGAGATATAATTGATTTAGAAACAACTTATTCTCGTATAAATGGTGGTGCTAATGAACCAGTCTTAGTTAGCGAAAATATAAATGATTTTAAATTAAGTAATTTAAATGCTTCTAATATTGTAAAAAATACATATTCAAAAAAAAAAGATGACTTAAATATCGATGCTACAGATAAAGAAAATGTTGATGACGACAATGATGAAGATAATGATGAAGATAATGATGATATAAATCTCTCATTAGTTGCAATGGAAGCAGAAATAAAAGACCAAATTTTGGGTATGATTGATGAAGTTGCGAAAACATTCAAAGAAATTTTAACTCTCAGTGAAAGACGAATAGCAAGATTAAGAAAAGGTGAAACCCTTGTGAATAGATCTGAAAAAAGATTGTCTGAGCTTAGAATTATTCTTATTGAACAAATGGAAAAGATTTATCTAAATAATAATAGGCAAGAAGAATTAATTGATCAAATGTATGGTCTCAATAGACAAATTACAAACGTGGAAGGATCTTTATTAAGGTTAGCTGAAAATTCAGGTATAAAGAGAAAAGATTTTATTGATAGCTGGGTAGGCAATGAAATAAATCATAATTGGGCTATTAATCCAGGCAAATCAAAATCGTGGGAAAAGTTTACTGAAAATCACAATGACGATATTATTAGGATCTGTGATCAGGTTTTTGATTTTGTGAATAATGTCAATATGCCAGTTCAAGAATACAAAAGAATTATACAAATCATTCAAAGGGGTGAAAGAGAAGCTGCTCGTGCAAAAAAAGAGATGGTTGAAGCAAATCTAAGATTAGTTATATCTATTGCAAAAAAATATACTAATAGAGGACTGCAGTTTTTAGATTTGATACAAGAAGGTAATATTGGTTTAATGAAAGCTGTTGATAAGTTTGAATATAGAAGAGGCTACAAGTTTTCAACTTATGCTACTTGGTGGATCAGGCAAGCTATTACTAGATCTATCGCAGATCAAGCTAGAACAATAAGAATTCCAGTTCATATGATTGAAACTATTAATAAACTTGTTAGAACATCAAGACAAATGCTGCACGAAATTGGAAGAGAACCTACTCCTGAAGAATTGTCTGAAAAAATTTCAATGCCCCTTGATAAAGTTAGGAAGGTTTTAAAGATAGCTAAAGAGCCAATTTCCCTAGAAACTCCTGTTGGTGATGAAGATGATAGTCATCTTGGAGATTTTATTGAAGATAAGATGGCAGTTCAGCCATTAGAAGCTGCAATTCATGCAAATTTAAGAGAAACTACCACAAGAATTTTGGCAAGTTTAACCCCAAGAGAAGAAAGAGTTTTGAGAATGCGTTTTGGTATTGGGATGAATACTGATCATACCTTAGAAGAAGTTGGTCAACAGTTCAGTGTTACTCGAGAACGTATTAGGCAAATAGAGGCTAAGGCATTAAGAAAGTTGAAGCATCCAACAAGATCAAGAAAATTAAGATCATTTTTAGAAAATTAAGTGTTTAACTTTTAATAGTTACACTTTACATACTTAATGTGTACTAGTATAAACTTTTTAATATTTTATTAGGCCTGTAGCTCAACTGGTTAGAGCCCTCCGCTCATAACGGAGTGGTTGGGGGTTCAAGTCCCTCCAGGCCTACCATTTATTTAATTAAATCTTTTAATTTATATAAATATATTTTTTTCTTTGAAATTGTATCATATTAGAGTCAAAATTATCTTTAAAAATAATTATAGGTTTTAATTTGAAAAAAAAATATGAAGAATTCAGAAGTTCTAGATGGTTTGCACCCAATGATGTAAGATCTTTTGGTCATAGATCTAGAGCTATGCAAATGGGATTAGATAAAGAGGATTGGGAAAACAAACCTGTTATTGGTATTATTAATACTTGGTCTGATATCCAACCATGTCATATGCACTTCAAACAAAGAGTTGAAGATGTAAAAAAGGGGATTTATCAATTAGGTGGTTTCCCAATTGAGCTTCCAGCTATTTCTCTTGCTGAGATATATGTGAAACCTACAACAATGTTATATAGAAACATGTTGTCAATGGAAGTGGAGGAACTTATCAGATCTCATCCCATTGACGGGGTTGTTTTGATGGGTGGCTGTGATAAAACCACCCCTGCTTTAATTATGGGAGCGATATCCTTAAACTTACCAACCATTTTTTTACCAGCTGGACCAATGTTAAGGGGAAATTATAAAGGGAAATTTTTAGGAAGTGGTTCAGATGGTTGGAAATATTGGGATGAATTAAGAGCAGGAAATATTTCTCAAAAAGATTGGGAAGAAGTTGAGACCGGTATTGCTAGATCCTATGGACATTGTATGACAATGGGAACAGCAAGCACAATGACTGCAATCGCAGAAGCAATGGGTTTATGTTTACCTGGTGCTAGTTCTATTCCCGCAGCAGATTCTAATCATATTAGAATGTCTGTAAATGTAGGAAAAAGAATTGTTGAAATGGTGTGGGAAGACTTAACTCCAAGAAATATTATAACAGAAAACTCTGTTGAAAATGCTGTTACTGTAGCCATGGCAATGGGTTGTTCTACTAATGCTATCATTCATTTGATAGCTATGGCAAGGAGAGCTGGTGTAAATTTAACAATGGATGATCTAGATAAAAAGGGAAGAAAAATTCCTTTAATTGCGAATATAAGACCTTCTGGAAAAGACTATTTAATGGAAGATTTTTATTATGCGGGTGGTATTTTATCTTTAATGTGTTCTTTAGCAAGCCAACTTAATTTAGAAGAAATAACTGTATCAGGAATGAAATTAGGTGAACTTATTGATGGAAAAGAAACACTTAATCAAGACATAATTCGGCCTTTAGATGAACCAATCTATAAAGAGGGATCACTGGCTGTTTTAAAAGGAAATTTAGCTCCAGATGGTTGTGTTATTAAGCCAGCTGCATGTGATAAAAAATTTTTGAAACATAAAGGTCCAGCTATAGTTTTCGATAGTTATCAAGATATGAAAAAAATTATTGATAGTGATGAATTAGATGTGACGGAAAATCATGTCTTAGTTTTAAGAAATGTTGGCCCTGTTGGCGGGCCAGGAATGCCTGAGTGGGGGATGATGCCAATACCAAAAAAGCTTCTTAAAAGGGGTGTCCGAGACATGGTTAGAATTTCTGATGCAAGAATGAGCGGAACTAGTTATGGTGCATGTATTCTTCATGTTGCTCCAGAAAGTTATATAGGTGGTCCATTATCGTTGTTAGAAACAGGAGATATTATAGAGATAAATGTGGACTTAAGGTCAATAAACATGCTTGTAGGAGAAAAGACTTTACAACAAAGAAAAAAGAAAGTTAAAAAAAATAATCCAAAAGCAGGTAGAGGATGGTTATGGATGTATAGTAATCATGTTCGTCAAGCAAATGAGGGTTGTGACTTTGATTTTTTAGAAAGCGATTTTGGAATTTCTGCTAAAGAACCTGATATTTTTTAGAGATTAAGAATGTTATCAAAAGAATTAAAAAAAACTTTTTCAAACGCAAGTGTAGCAACAATTTGTACTGCTTTATTCAAAAAAGGACTAAAAAATCAATTTATTCAAGGAGTTTCCCCACTAAATACAAAATTAACGAACATGGTGGGATTAGCTTATACAGTAAGATATATTCCAGCAAGGGAAGATCTAAATAGTATAGAGGTATTTAAAAATCCAAAACATCCACAAAGGTTAGCCATTGAGGAATGTCCTAAAGATTATGTCTTAATTTTTGATAGCAGGAAAGATCCCAGAGCCGCATCAGCAGGTGCCATACTAGTTACAAGATTAATGGTTAGAGGATGTGCTGGTGTAGTAACAGATGGTGGGTTTAGAGACTCAGATGAAATAAAAAATTTAAATATTCCAGCCTACCATAATAGACCATCATCTCCAACTAATCTTACTTTGCATCAAGCCATAGATATTAATACTCCTATTGGTTGTGGAGATGTTGCAATTTGGCCAAATGATTTAATTGTTGGCGACAAAGAGGGTGTTGTCGTGGTGCCTAATGAGCTCATAAAAGAAATTTCTGATGAAGTTAAATCTATGACAATATATGAAGATTATGTAATAGATAAGGTTCAAAAAGGAGCAACTATCAGAGGCTTATATCCATTAACCGACGAAAACGAAAAAAAAATATTTGAAAATTGGTTAAGGACTAAAAATAGTTATTAGGTTTTAGATGAGGTTTATATGGATAAAAAACAAATTAATATAAATGCTTCAAAAGCAGTGCTCCTAAATGATGAGGATAACATTGTTATTGCAATTAACAATATGGAAGCCTATCAATACTTAGAAGATTTTGATATTACATTAGATTCTCCAATACTTTCAGGACAAAAAATTGCTAGATTAGATATTGCTAAAGATAGTCCGATTTATAAATATGGTACAATAATAGGTTTTGCAGATACAGATTTATTAAAAGGTCAGGTTTTAACAAATTCAAATGTTGTTTTTAAAGAGTTTGGACGAGCACATGAATATTGCTCTAAGTATGTACCAACCAGATTTGTAAATTCTTCAAGTGAAAGAACATTTTCAGGTTTAAAAAGATCAGATGGACGAGTAGGCACCAGAAATTTTATTGCAGTTGTGTCAACAGTTAATTGTTCTGCAACTGTTGTACACGAAATTGCATCTTATTTTACCGCTGAAAAACTTACTAATTATCCTAATATAGACGGCGTAGCCGCTTTTAGTCATTCAACTGGATGTGGAATGGAATTGTCAGGTGAACCTATGAATTTGTTAAATAGAACATTAGGTGGGTATATAAGTCACCCAAATGTTGCTTCATCTTTAGTCGTTGGTCTTGGTTGTGAAAGGTGTCAGGTTGGAGGTTTGTTTTCACACCAAGGACTTTCAGAAAATGAAAATTTAAAAACTTTAGTAATGCAAGAAAATGGTGGTACTACTGCAACAATTAAAGAAGGAATTAAAATTGTAAAGGGTATGCTAGAAAAGGCGAATGGGATCTCTAGGGAAGAAGTCCCATTATCTAATCTTGTGGTAGGACTTCAGTGTGGAGGATCAGACGCTTTTTCTTCTATTTCTGCTAATCCTTCCTTGGGGAAAGCTGTTGATATACTTGTTAGTCATGGTGGTACTGCTATTTTATCAGAAACACCTGAAATATATGGTGTTGAGAATACTTTAACTGCAAGAGCTGTAAATTCTTCGGTAGCAGAAAAATTATTGGACCGTGTAAACTGGTGGAAAAATGTTTACGCAGTAGGTCGAGACGTACAAATAAATGGTATAGTTAGCCCAGGAAATCAAAAAGGAGGTCTTGCAAATATTTTAGAAAAATCCTTAGGATCAGCTATGAAAGGTGGAACAACAGGTTTAATGCAAGTATATAATTATGCAGAGAGAGTTAATGAAAAGGGATTTGTTTTTATGGATACACCTGGATTTGATCCTGTATCAGCAACTGGTCAGATTGCAGGTGGAGCAAATCTAATAGCATTTACTACAGGTAGAGGTTCATGTTTTGGTGCAAAACCAACTCCCTCAATAAAATTAGCAACTAATTCTTCTCTTTATAAAAAAATGTATGAAGATATGGACATAAATTGTGGTTCAGTTATTGACGGAGATAAAGATATCGAAGAAATGGGCAAAATAATTTTTGAAGAATTTATTTCTTTTGCTTCTGGTAAAAAAACAAAAAGTGAAATTTTAAATCTTGGTCGCCATGAATTTGCACCTTGGCAAATTGGAATAACAGGTTAGTTTTTCATATAAAATTTTAAAAGATAGACTCTTATTGATGAGGCAAGCGAAGTTTTTCTATTAGAGTCAATTTTAGTAATTAAAGTTTCTAAGGAACAATTTTGTTCTTTTACAATAATTTTTAAGGCATCCCAAAACTCTTTTTCTAAAGATAAAGATGTTCTATGTTTTTTTATTGTTATAGATTTTTTTATTAACATTTTTTTATTTTAATTGAAATATTGCAACTAATTCAACATGTGCAGAAAATAAAAATTGATCAATTGGTTGCACCCATTTTAATTCATAATTACTTTCAATTAAAATTTTGGCATCTCGTACAAAAGTATTAACATTACAAGAAATACTTATTATAGTTGATACATTTGATTGTGCTATGTTTAAAAATTGCAATTTTGCACCTGAACGTGGAGGGTCAACTATAATTGCGTCATATTTGCTAAGTTCTTCTGAAGTCAAAGGGAAATTTTTTAAATCTCTTTCTTTTGTTTTGACTCTATTTCCAAAACCCTCTTTTCTACAGGCAATATCTAAAGATTTTAAAGATTCTTTGTCTAATTCAAATGCGTGTATTTGATACCGTTTTTTTAATAATGGTAAAGTTATCGTTCCACTACCACAAAAAAGTTCACAAATCAGTTTTGTTTTTTTATTCTCATTTAATCCTTGAATTACGCTCTCAAGTATCGCATTTTCTCCTTCTACACTTGCTTGAAGAAATCCTCCTGGAGGTGGAAAAGTAATAGATGAAAAAGACTTGTTAGACAAAACTGAAAGATCACTTGTAAACAGCAGCTCGTTAGTATTATCATTTAATCCTCTATGAAATCTAATAATTGAACTTAATGAAATACTCTCAATAAAGATGTTTAATTTATGGTAGTCTATCTTTTCTATACCATTTATTAGAAGATCTACTCCGTTGTCTAAAAGATTTGCGTGAATATCAATTTCATTACCCACATTAAGAAGTTTGTGTAATGGTTTTTCTAAATTATGAATTAATTCTTCAAGTTCTGATTTGATAATTATACATTTTTCAATTTTAGTAATAAATTTACTTTTGTATTCATTAAACCCAATTATTGTAATATATTTATATTTTTTTGCTTTTAACTTAACATGTCTTCGACTTTTTATTGAAGATGTTTTAATTTCTTTAATAGTTGTTGTTGGTGATATTTTTATTATTGGAAGCGATACTTTACCGATTTTCCAAGAGGAATAATCTTCAAATTTCCAGTGCTGAAGCAAACATCCACCACATTTAAAAAAATGTTTACATTTAGGACTAATTCTTTTTGGTGATGCTGATTTTATTTCTACTAAATCAGCTCTCACACCTTCAGAAGTGGAAAGAGTTGGTTTAACAACAACTATTTCATCAGGTAAAGTAAAAGGCACAAAAAAAGTATAATCACTTTCTCGGTAATTTATTTCAGTTGTCAAGTTAGAAACACCTTCACCACGAGATCCAATACGTTTGATTGTTAAAAGTTTGTTATCTATATTTTTTTGTAATTTTTCAAACTTATTCATTTTGAAAATATTTTAGAACATTGCCATAAAATTTTACCACTTATATTCAATAGATTTGCATTAATTTGGAAAGGAGAAAAATCATTAAAATATGGTTTTACACTTAATTTACTCTGACTAAGTTTGCTGAATTCAATGGTAGCAAGAAAGTAATTTTTTTTATCATTTAATAGATAAATATCAGATTTTATAAATTTTTTTATACTTACATCTACAATAGTAGTTATCTTGTAATTTGATATGTAAGTTTGAAAATAATATAAATTTTCTACATCAAAAAAATCTAAGCCAAGTAACAATTCTTTTGAAAATGATATTTGGTTTATATGACCAACTTTATTTTCTATATTTCTGAGTATAAAAAATTCTTCTTTTGAAGAAATGTCTTTTAACCAATTTGGTATCAATTCATTTACGTTCACATCAAGTAATTCAGCTAACAAATATCTATATTCTTCAGGAAGAACTTTAGGAGTTCCTCTATAGAGATATTGTTGCAAATAAGCGTCATTTTTTTTTATATTTCTTGATAAATCACGAAGATTATAATTCTTTTTTTTTATTAAATTTTTAATTTTTTCTCTGACATCGTCGTTATCTACATTAGTTTTATTGTTTACTTCTTCTGTATAAACCATCGTCTTATTTTGACCTTTCAATACTTTCATATGCTAAGCCAATTAAATTATTTTTAATTTTTGTGTCAGGTAATTTTTCAAGACACTTGATAGATTTAGATATAAACTCTTCAGTTTTCTTTTTGCATTCATTAAATATATTATATTTATTAAAGATAATAATTGCATTTTTAAAATCATTGGGTTCTTGATTTAGTTCTTTTAAAGTCTTTATCCAAAACTGCTTTTCTTTAAGGTTACTTTTTTGCCAAGCCAAAATAACAGGTAGTGTGGTTTTCCCTAATTTAAAATCATCTCCTAAGTTTTTCCCCATTTTATTAGGTGTATTATTGAAATCCATAAGATCATCTACAATCTGAAATGCTAATCCGAGATTGAAACCATACTCATAAGCAGCATTTTGTTGTTCAACATTACCTCCAGCAACAATAACTCCACTTTTACATGAGGCTCCAAACAATTCAGCTGTTTTTTTACCAATAACTTCAAAATAATCTTTTAGACTAGTTTCTGGTTTGTTCGCAATTTGTATTTGTTGAAATTCTCCTTGAGTAATTTTGCAAGATGCACTTGCTAGACTTGATAAAGCTTCTAATGAATTTGTTTCCACCATTAGTTCGAAAGATTGTGCAAATAAAAAATCTCCAGCTAAAACGCTAAATTCGTTACCCCAAATTATATTAGCAGTTTTTTTACCTCTCCTTAGAATTGATTCATCTACTACGTCATCATGTAACAAAGTAGCCGTGTGAATAAATTCCACCGCCGCTGCCAATAAGATTGGTTTTTTTGATTTATCATTGAATTGTGCTGCCATAGCTAGCGTTAAAAGCGGACGCAATCTTTTACCAGAAGCATTTATTAGGTGTTTCCCAATATCATTAATAAGAGGAATTGACTTATTAAGTCTATTTATTATTTCCTGATCTACAGCCCTCAGGCTTTTCATTAATGTGTGTCGAAGTTGCAAAATGCTTTTCTCACAATTTTCGGTATTTTGTTCAGTCATAGCATTTTCCAAAGGTTATTATTTATATTATAACTTGCTTATTATATATATAAAACATTTATATAATTTTAATTAAGGATAATTTATGTTTGCCAAAAACTTTACTATTGATAAAATTTTGAGAGGTAAAATATCAATTATACAGTTGAAGAAAGGCTTTAGATATGGATTTGATGCTGTTTTTTTAGCTGCGTTCGTAAATGGTTATTTAAAAAAAATAAAGAAAAAGAAAATTTCACTAGTAGATGTTGGATCTGGAGTGGGTACTATTAGTCTAATAATAGCTTATCAAAATGATCAAATTGATATTACCGCTATTGAAAATAATGATACTTACTTGGCAGTAGCAAATGAAAATATTTTAAGAAATAATTTTCAAAATAAAATTAATTTAATGCAAGGCGATATATTTAATATTGACAATGATTTAATAAATAGATTTGATATTGTAGTAACTAATCCACCATTTTATGATCAACAACAAAAAAAATCAGAAAATGACCTTGATAATTATGCTAAGAGAATAATTAACTATGAAAGTTGGATAGAAAACTCGGTTAAATTACTTAAAGATAAGGGTATAATTTTTCTCATTATTCCAACTCAACTTCTAGAAAAATCATTAAAATTTCTTGGTACAAAAACTGGATCTTTTAAAATTTTTCCTATTTGGCCTAATCACAAAAAGTCTTCAAAGCGATTGATACTTTTTGCTAAAAAAGGTGGTGTCAGTCCCACTGAATTAATGTCTGGAATGAGATTATTCAATAATCAAGGAAAGGTAACGAAAAAAGCAACTACATATAGTAACAATGGGATATTTAATTTTTTATAAACAATTTATTTAAGTAATTAAATAAATGTTGTATTAATTTTATAACAAATAAATAACAAAAAGTACAAATATAGGAGTTTAAATGAGTTTTCTTTCTTTATTTAGAAAGTCACAAAATGTTTCATCTATATCATTAAGTGGAATAATTTCTCCAAATATGGGTAGAAGAAAAGGTTTAAATTTGTATGAACTTGATAAAGTTATTGAGCAAGCTTTTTCAGTTAAAAATTTGAAAGCTGTTGCTTTGCAGATAAACTCTCCAGGTGGATCACCCGTTCAATCTGAGATGATATCTAAGCGTATTAGAGATTTGTCTGAAGAAAAAAATATACCAGTATTGGCATTTGTTGAGGATGTAGCTGCTTCTGGTGGTTATTGGCTTGCATGTGCGGCAGATGAAATTTTTGCAAGTAAGGCATCAATAATTGGATCAATTGGTGTTGTCTCATCTGGCTTTGGTTTTGACAAAGCTATCAAAAAAATTGGAGTTGATCGCCGTCTTTATACATCTGGTGAAAATAAAGCAATTTTGGACCCATTTTTACCTGAAAATAAAGATGACATTAAAAGGTTAAAAGATATACAAAAAGAATTGCATAATCAGTTTATATTATTTGTTAAGTCAAGACGTGGAAGTAAAATTATAAACAAAAACAAGGACTTATTTACAGGAGCTTTCTGGTCAGGCGAAAAAAGCCTTGAGCTAGGATTAATAGACGATTATGGAGAAATGAAAACAGTATTAAAAAAAAGGTTCGGTGAAAATGTAAAAATTAAAGAGTTTGCGCCCAAGAAGAAACTTTTTGGCTTTAGTAATTTACTTTCAGGGGCCATAGATATCTTTATAAATAAAATTGAAGAAAGAATTAGTTTCAAAAAATTTGGATTATAAAATGATGCTTTCTGTAGGTAAAATTTTTTTGCTCATTATAATATTGGTTGCAGTTTGGTATTTTTTCAAAATAATTGAAAAAAGAAAGCTTAATATAGATAAAAACAAGCAAAATAAAGAAAATGATGATATAAATAAAAATGGTATAGATGCATTTAAATGTGATGTTTGCGGATTGTGGAGTACTGGAAAAAAGTGTAATAACAAAGAGTGTACTAATTCTTAATAAATAAAAAATTTCATCTTCAAAGCTTTAGGTCTTTAAAAACATAATTAGATTAAAATAAATAAATCAAATGTGTGTAAGTAATTCGTTTCAAAAAATTATTACTAGTCTTCAATCATTTTGGATTGATCAAGGTTGTGTTTTATTACAACCATATGATTTAGAAGTAGGAGCAGGTACATTCCATCCTGCAACAGTTCTTCGAGTTTTGGGTCCAGATCCAATTTGGAAGGCAGCATATGTTCAACCTTGCCGAAGACCAACTGATGGAAGATATGGTGAAAATCCTAATAGACTTCAGCACTATTATCAATTTCAGGTCATAATTCAACCATCTCCTGAAGATATACAAAATTTATATTTAGAGAGTTTAAAATTTATTGGTCTTAATCCTAAAGATCATGACATTAGATTTGTAGAAGATGATTGGGAAAGTCCAACTCTTGGCGCTTCAGGTTTAGGTTGGGAAATTTGGTGTGATGGAATGGAAATAAGTCAATTTACGTACTTCCAACAGGTAGGTGGTATTGAGGTAAAACCTGTTGCAAGTGAAATCACTTATGGCCTTGAAAGATTAGCTATGTTTATTCAAAAAATTGAAAATGTTTATGATTTAGATTGGGATGGTATCGATAAAAAAAAGGGGGGCAAAACATACGGTGATATTTTTTTACAACAAGAAAAAGAATTTTCTAAATATAATTTTGAAAAATCTCAGACATCCTTTTTATTTAAGCAGTTTAATGATGCTGAAACTGAGTGCAAAAATTTATTAGATGATAAGAAAAATCTTTTAGCGCTACCTGCATATCATCAATGTATTAAAGCAAGTCATATTTTCAATTTATTAGATGCAAGAGGCGTTATTTCTGTTTCAGAGAGACAATCATACATCTTAAGAGTTAGAAATATGGCTAGATCTTCTTGTCTTGCTTGGATGGGTAAATTAAATGAATAATATGGAAAAAAGTCGAGGAAATTTACTTTTAGAGTTTTTTTCTGAGGAAATACCAGCAAGGATGCAATTAAACTCTGAAATACAATTACAAAATTTGTTTTCAAAGTCACTAAAACAAAGAGATATAGCTTTTGAAAGTTTTAAAACTTTCAGCGGTCCAAGACATCTATCAATTTTAATTAAAAGTATTGAGTTAGAGCAAAAAGATCAAGAAATAGAAAAGAGGGGACCAAGATTTGATGCTAATCAAAAAGCAATTGATGGTTTTCTGAAATCTAATCAATTAAAAATATATGAAACTGTTATAAAAGAAACAAATAATGGGAAATTTTATTTTCATTCTCAAAAGATCAAAGGTCAAAAAACTTATGAAATTTTGCCAGATATAATTAATGAAATAATCAATGGCTTTGTTTGGCCTAAAAGTCAAAGGTGGGCAAATACAGATTTAAAGTGGGCTAGACCTCTTAGAAATATAGTTTTACTTCTTAATGATGATGTTGTTAAAGGTAAGGTTGAAATAGGAAAAAATCTTTTTTTAAGTTTTACTAATTTTACTTTTTCACACAGATATAGTGATCAAAAGATTGTTATAAATAAGATAGAAAATTATGAACAATTATTAGAAGAAAATTTTGTAATTTTAGACAGAAATAAAAGATTAGACAAAATTATCAATGACGCATCATATTTACTTGATAAGGAAAAATTAAAATTAGTTAATGATAAGTCCTTACTCGAAGAAGTTGTAGGTCTTGTCGAGTATCCTAATATTCTTATTGGTTCAATCAGAAAAGAATTTATGAAACTGCCAAGAGAAGTATTATCAACAGCAATGCGTGTGCATCAAAAGTATTTCTCAATCACAGACAAGAAAAATTATTTAGAGTCAAAATTTTTATTTGTTGCTAATAGCATTAAGGAAAAGGATAGGGATTTTAGGGTTGTAGAAGGAAATGAGAGAGTTTTAAAAGCTCGCTTATCTGATGCCAGTTATTTTTTTGAAAATGATATTTCAAATACATTTGAAAATTGGAATGAAAAACTCAAACATGTTTTGTTTTATGAATCTTTAGGATCATTGCATGATAAGATTATACGAATGGCCAACATTTCTAAAATTTTTGCTAAAGAGTTTGGTGTTAAATCAGAATTAGCTAAACAAGCAGCCATTTTATCTAAGGCAGATCTTGTCTCAGAAATGGTTATGGAATTTCCTGAACTTCAAGGGATAATGGGTGGGTATTATGCTAAAATAAAAAATGAACATGAAGAAGTTGCGAAAGCTATTTTTGAACATTATAAACCTAAGGGTGTTTCTGACGATTTACCTGAAACAAAACTTGGATCTTTATTATCAATGGTTGATAAGATTGATACTTTGGTAGGTTTCTTTTCTATTGGCAAGAAACCTACTGGATCTAAAGATCCTTTTGCTCTGAGAAGAAACAGTCTTTCAATTGTTCAAATCTTGATTAATTTTAAACTTAATCTGTCATTAAATGAACTTCTTGAACCATCATTAAAAGAATATGGTTGTTCTTCACAATCAATAAAACATAACTTAATTGATTTTATGATTGATAAATTAAAATACGTATTTTCTAATAAAAGTAACAGAATGGATGTAGTTAATTCAGTTTTAAATACAATAATCTTTAATGATATACCAATGAAAATAATTTCAATTAGAATTGATAGTATTATTAAATTCACTAAACGTAATGATTTCAAAATTTTTTTAGCAAATTTCAAAAGAATTAATAATATTCTTAAAAACGAAAAATTTTCAAATGATGTTGTATTGAAAGTAAATACAAAAGTTTTTGAAACTATTGAAGAGCAAAATATTAACAACTTATCTAATACTTTTTTAAAAAGAATTAATAAAGAAGGTATTTGTGAAAAATCTCAAGATATTATGATAAATTATTTAATTAAAATGAATGAACCAATTTCATTATTCTTTGATGAAGTAAAAGTTAACCACAATGATTATAATATAAGGATTAATAGATTAAATTTATTGAAAAACTTACACAATTCGATATCAAAATTTTCAAGATTTGAGTTAATACAAGATTAATTAGTTTTAACACCCAAGCCTGAAAACCTTTTATTAAATCTAGCAACTTGACCGCCAGAATCTAGTATTCTGTGTTGACCTGTCCATGCAGGATGAGATTTAGGATCAATATCTAATTTAAGAGTATCTCCAGCTTTTCCCATGGTAGATCGTGTTTTATATTTACTACCATCTGTCATTATAACTGTTATTTCATGATAATCTGGATGAATATCTTTTTTCATATTAGACTCGTTTGTATTTAATTTGTTGATATACCTACAATTAAAATTACTTTATTTCAAGTTATTTTATAATTTTAATACGTTTTAAAAGTTTTTTTTCAAATTTCCAAAAATATTGAAATTCCCCAAAAATTGAAGCAATTATTATCAAAATTAATTGATAAATAGGAATTATAATTAAGATTCTAAAGAATATATATAGAGTATAATTATTCAATATATTTTTTAGATCTAAAGCTGCCATGATGGGAGATGAAATCCAAAGTGAAAAAGAACCACTCAAGCCAAATACTAAAAAAATTACGAGTAAATGAGCTTTAGATTTTGCGTTAAATTTTTTAATTAAGTTTTGGATCAATATTTTTTCTTATTTAATTTTTGTATTCTGTGTAATTTTCATTTCTATTCTTCTATTTTTCATTCTCGCAGATTTAGTGTTTTTAACATCAATTGGTTGAAAACTTCCATACCCTGAAGCAGATAATCTACTTGGTTCAATACCTTGTTTAATCAAATATCTTAATACTGATAACGCTCTTTTTGTAGATAATTCCCAATTGTCTCTGTAAGTTTGTCCTGCCTTAACTGGCAAACTATCAGTATGACCCTCAATTTGTAAAATCCAATCTATGTCTGTGGGTAATGATTTTTCAATTTCCGTTAGAGTTGCTGCTAGCTTCTGCATTTCTAATTGTCCTTCAGTACCAAGCTCGTCAGAACCTAAAGAAAAAAGTACTTCAGATTGAAATACAAATCTATCACCAACTACCCTAATTTCTTTTCTACCTTTTATAAGTTCTCTTACCCTTCCAAAAAAATCAGATTTAAATTTTTCTAGTTCTTCTACCCTTCTTGCTAGAGCAGAGTTTACATCTTTTCCTAAATTTAATGTTTTAACATTTTCTTTCTTATCTTTAGCTTTATATGCGGATAGTAGGGTTTGTAATTGATTTAGCTTGTTTTTTAAATTTAATGTTGTCGAAATAAGTTTATTAATTTCTTCTTTATTCGCGTTTAAAATCTTATCTCTACTTTGAATTTTTATACTTTTTTCATTTACTTGATTTTCTAGGTCTGAAACTTCATTTTTTAATTTATCTGTATTTTTTATATTTTCTTCAAGAGCAATTTTTAATTTATTAATCTCATTTTCATTCAATGAAATAATATTTTTTGTTCCTTGGATTTCTCCTTTATATTGTTTTGTTGTGGCTTTTTCTTTTTTTAGGTTCTCTTTGATAACTGAATATTTTTCTTCTAAAACAGAAAGCTGTGTAGTCAGTTCCGTTGTTGTATCTCTTTCTAATGATAATAACTCGCTTAGCTCTGTTAAATTATTTTTTAATTTTATAAGAGCTTCATCTTGCCCACTCATTTTTTGCGAAATAAAAAATTGAGAGATTACGAAAATCATTAAAACAAATATTATTACCATTAAAAGACTTGACAAAGCATCAACAAATCCTGGCCATGTGTAATCTAATTGTTTTTTTCTAATTCTATTCGGTATCATAAAAAATCTCTTAAGAAATTTCTGTTTTTATTTGTCACTGAGTTTGATAATTGATTTTTCTAAATTAGATAATTGTTTTGAAATAGATCGTAACTCAATAGTTAAATTAGATTGGATTTCAGAAATTTTCCCAGTATTTTCTTCTCCTAAATTTTTTAAAATAGATGTGATAGTTACTAAATGATCCTTGATAGATCTATCCTCATCAAGTTTTTCTACTAATCTATTTAATACAATTGTAAGTTCATTAATATTTTCTGAAATTCTTACTCTATCATTTTCATTTTGGTTTGCTCTTTTTGCTACTAGCACAAGACTTTCAACAGCAGCTTCACTTAGACCAGAATTTCCTGACTCGTTAGTAGTAAAAATAGCCATTTGAGATAACCAGTCTTCTAGTTCATTGAAAAACCTGTTACTTGCTTGACCTACTTGGAGATCAAGGAAGCCAAGTATTAAGGATCCAGCTAAACCAAATAAAGAAGATGAAAAAGCAGTTGACATTCCATCTAGTGGAGCACTTAGGCCTTTTTGAATTTCCACAAATAAATTGTTCCCTTGGTTAGCAATATTTCCGATATTAAAGTCAATAGTATTAATTACTCCAGATACTGAAGAAATTGTTTGTAATAAACCCCAAAAAGTTCCTAATAGTCCTAGAAAAACAAGTAAACCGATCATGTATCTCAGTATTTCTCTACTTTCATCTAATCTCGATGAGACCCCTTCTAAAATAGTAGCAAGAGAATTTGCAGATAAAGAAGGGTTTTCATTTCTATCATCTGAAAGTACAGCAGCAACTGGTGCAAGCAGAGTTGGTTTAATTTTTAGAGCCACATTCGCTGGCATTAAACTATCTTTTCTTTTAATTACTTTAAGCCATTTAGCTTCTTTACTTAGACGGGCTGTTTGACGAAAAGAAAAAATCGTGCCTAAAATAAATGTACTAATTATAACACTATTAAGGGCAACGTTTCCTTCAAAAGCATTTTTCAAAGGATCAAATAAAAGAGTTATAAGTGCTGCAACAATTGCTAATAAGAATAACATTCTAAAAGCATATTTATTTGGATCTGTCATTTCTTCACTTTCAATAAAATTTAATCATAAAAATAAATTAATAATCCAACATTAAAACATGACTTTTTCATGACAAAAAAAACTTTCAATAAATTAATTTTTATGATTTACAGTTTTCAATATTTCTTTGTGTAATGTTGGATTTGCTCCTATCAATAAATCATTCTGGGTATCATAAGCATTAATATATTTTAAATCTGTTAAATAACCACCAGCTTCTTTAATAAGAAGTTGCCCACATGAAATTTGATTTTTATTAAGTTTATTAACGAATAAACAATCAATTTTTCCAGATGCCAACCAAGCAAAACTTATTGCTGATGAACCAAATGAACGGATAACTGAAGAAGATTGATAAGACAAAAGATTTATTTTTTCAATAAAATTTATAACAGAACTTTTGTTATTTAATGTATTTTCATCATATATTGAAAATATACAGAATTTTAACTTATTTCTTTTTGACACTCTTATTCTTCTATCATTTATAAAAGAGCCTTTACCTTTTTCAGCAAAATAAAACTCATCTCTTATAGGATCAAAGATAACAGTAGATAGAATTTCATTATTAAGCTCTACAGATACAGAGATTGCGAAATGAGGTAATCCATGTAAAAAATTAAACCGACCATTTAACGTATCTACTATCCAATAATGTTTATTCTTAATATGACCTGATTCATTATTAAACTTAATACCCCATTCTGGTCTTGATTTTGTCAAATCATTTAAAAGAGATATAGAAATTTTTTTCTCAGTTTTGGAAACAAACTGTTCCAACGAATTAGGAGAAACTTGTAAATTTTCTATTTCTCCAAAATCTCTTAACAAATTTTTTGTTACCTTATTTAAGGATTGAAAAATAACGTTTATAAGTGGTGATCTGTTACTCATTATCACTCCAAATCAGAAAAAAATTAAAATACAAATTAATTTAAATTTTTGCTTTTTCTATGTATGAACAATCAGAAGGTCTTACAACTATTTTTGTGCCAACTTCAATGTGTCCAGGAACCATAACCTTTACACCATTTTTTAAAATCGCAGGTTTGAATGATGAAGATACAGTTTGACCCTTGATAACAGCATCAGCCTCAATAATTTCTTCAATACAGCTATCTGGCATAATAACTGAAACAGGCTCATCATTATATATATTAATAATAACATTCATGCCATCTTGTAAAAAAGCAGACTGGTCTCCAATCATATCAATATTTACACTTATCTGTTCAAAAGTATCATTATTCATGAATATAAGATTTTGGTCTTCCTTATATAAAAATATGTGTGGAATTTCTTCAAGTATAACTTTCTCAACACTTTCAGATGATCTAAAACGCTCGTTTAGTTTAGTGCCATCTTTTAAATTTCTCAATTCTATCTGAGCAAAAGCACCACCTTTCCCAGGTTTAACATGACTTGTTTTAGTCGCTACCCATAATCCATTTTTATGTTCGATAACATTACCAGGTTTAATTGTATTTCCATTAACTTTCAAATCACTTTCCTTTATAAATTTCTATAATTTGGTTCAAAAGAGCTAATGCTTCGCTATATGGTCTTTGAAAAGAATTTCTTCCAATAATCGATCCACTCGCACCACCTAAATATAATTCTCTAATTTCTGCTAAAAGGCTTTCTTTATTTTTAGATGAACCACCTGAAAAAACTACAAGTCTTTTTCCATTAAAACATGACTGAACAACGTGCTTTATTCTTTCATTTAGTGAAGAAATTGGGATGTTTTCTGATAGATAAACTTTTTTAGCTTCATCTTCTTCTATGAAAGATGTTGGAGGTTTTACCTTTATAATATGTGCTCCAACCAGAGCAGCCATATGGGCGGCATAAGAAACAATATCTATAGCAGTTTCGCCTTCTTTACTTATATTTCCACCTCTAGGATAACTCCATACAACAACAGCTAGACCTGCATCTTTTGCTTCGACAGCTATTTCTTGTATATGAGTTATCATATCTAAGGCCATCTCTGATCCTGGATAAATAGTGAAACCAACTGCTGAACAACCTAATCTAATAGCTTCACTCACTGAACCAGTTAAAGCTTGTGACGGAGCAGTTTTTTCGTTTGATAAAGAATTTGAACTATTCACTTTCATTATTAAAGGAATTTGACCTGCAAAAGTATCAGCTCCAGCCTCTAGCATACCTAATGGTGCAGCAAAAGCAGAAAGTCCTGCGTCAATTGCTAGATTAAAGTGATAATGAGGATCATATGCTGGAGAATTTTTGGCAAATGATCTAGCTGGGCCATGTTCAAATCCCTGATCAACAGGAAGTATTACTAACTTTCCAGTTCCAGCTAACTTTCCAGACATTAAAATTCTTGCCAAATTTGCTTTTACGCCCGGATTATCACTTTCATAATAACTTAATATTCTCTTAATATTTCTTGTAAATTTCATATTGAATTTTTCCCCGAATTTTAACAAATAAATATAAAAACTTATAAATAATATTTAATATCTATAAATTTAAATTTTATGAATTACAATATAATTTGTCCATTATAGGTTAGATCTGTTATTATATTTATTTATAAAAATGTAATTAAATGTTGAGTAATTATTTATGGAAATTGATGAGACAAGCGCTATAGAACTAAAAAAAATTAGAGATTTACAGGCGTCTTTTGATAAAAGCATGAAAATACTTGAAAGCCATATTGCAGAAGGTATTACTAATAAAGAAAAACTTGATTCTATTAAAATAGATTTAAAAGAAGCTAATGAAAAGTTTATTGAAGCTGAGAGATGTTTGGAAGATTTGAAAGTTGATTTACAAAATCCTACAGATAATCAGAGCAATAAAGTGTAGTAAGGTATGAAATGTCAGAAGCTGTAACTGTTAAGATTGAAATCAATGGGGTTGTTTATCCAGTTTCTTGTATGGCTGGAGAAGAGGATAGACTTATAGAATCAGCAAAAGAGGTAAATAAAGTCATTGCTAGTTTATCTAATGTTTCGGAAACAATAGGTGAGACAAGACTGTTAGCAATGACATCCTTAATTTTAGCTGACAAATTAATCGAAAAAGAAAATAAAACAATTGTAAATAATAATATGAATGAACTTGTTAATTGGCTAGAAAAAAATACTGAAAGAATGAATAAAGTTGCAAAATTACTTGAAAATAAATAAGTTTGTACTGTGGAGGCTGGATCTTACGTTAGGAACTTTAATCCTTGGGGCCATAAGTATTCTTAGGGGGCCGTCACTGTTTTAGCTTTGGTTAAATTAAATGGCACCCACCTGTTTAACAGGCAACATAGGATAACTTATCCAACGACTATTTGGCTTTCACATTAAAATTAGAGCTTTAAATGAAAAATAAACTTAGAATTTTTGCAAAAAAAAAAGAATAAATTTTAATCTAGGATTAAAAGCAAAAGAAATTTTAAAAAATAAAATTCATATTTGTTTAAATGAAATTTTTCTCACTAATAAAAATATTCAAACTGCAAGTTTATACTTCCCAATAAATAATGAGATTTCCCCTTTTGATTTTATTAATTATTTACAAAAAAAAAATGTAACACTCTCGTTACCATTAATAGACAAAAAAAAAAGATCTTTGATTTTCAAGAAATGGGTGCCTACAGACCAATTAACACAAGGCCCACTAGGTACAATGCAACCTTCAAAAACCCAGGTATCCATTTTACCACAAATATTAGTAGTTCCAATGCTTTCATTTGATAGGGGATTGTTTAGACTAGGTTATGGAGGTGGGTATTACGATAAATCAATCTATATTTTAAAAAAACACTTTCAAAAACAAAAAAAATTTTTTATTACAATTGGACTTGCTTATAGCATTCAAGAAGAGAAAAAAATACCTAGAGAAAAGCATGACATGAAATTGGATTATATTATTACAGAAAACGAAGTGCTATCCAATGTTAATTAATAAAATTTAAAGAAAGTTCTATGAAAGTTTTATTTGTTGGAGACATAGTAGGAAGAAAAGCAAGACATTTTGCTCAAAAGAAAATTGTAGAATTGAAAGAGCAACTACAACTTGATGCCATAATTGTTAATGTTGAAAATGCGGCTGGGGGATTTGGTGTTACTCCATCAATATGCGATGATTTTTTTTCCGCTGGTGCTGATGTTCTGACAACTGGAAATCATATTTGGGATAAAAGAGAAATAATATCTTATATATCTAATAGTGAGAGGTTACTTCGTCCTTTAAACATGATAAAAGGATCACCTGGATTAGGTATGACTATCATCAAAGTTAATGCAGGAACCATTGGTGTTGCAAATATCATGACTAATTTATTTATGACCAAAACTGATCCTGTTTTCGAAAAAATTCCAGATATTGTCAAATATCTAAAATTAAATCAAAATGTTAATTTTTCATTAGTTGACGTGCATGGTGAAGCTTCATCTGAAAAAATGGCAATAGCTAATGCACTTGATGGAGTAGTATCGGCAGTGGTTGGAACTCATACGCATGTACCTACTGCTGATCATCAAATTTTAGAAAAGGGAACAGCGTACATAACAGATGTTGGTATGAGTGGAGATTATAATTCTATAATTGGAATGAATAAAAAGGATGCTCTTAATAGGTTTTTATATCCAAATAACAAAAAAACTAGACTTGAAGTGTCATCCGGGGAGCCAACTTTATGTGCTGTTGTAATTGAAACAAATACTAATGGTTTGAGTAAATCAATAAATCCTCTTAGATTAGGTGGCAAATTAGAACAAATATTTTTAAAAACCTAATTTTTTATTTTATTGGAGTTATTTAAATGGCAGGTCACTCAAAATTTAAAAATATCATGCATCGTAAAGGAGCTCAAGATGCAAAGCGCGCAAAAAAGTTTGCAAGACTTACAAAAGAATTACAAGTAGCTGTTCGCGGAGGCACAGACCCATCAAGTAATCCAAGGTTAAGATCTGCTTTGGCTGCATGTAGATCGGTAAATATGCCAAAAGATAATATCGAAAGAGTAATTAAAAAAGCGGAAATTGGCCAGTCATCAAATCTTGAAGAAATTAGATATGAAGGTTACGCAAACGGTGGAATTGCCCTGATTGTTGATGCGGTAACAGATAATCGAAATAGAACAGCAGCAGAAGTAAGATCATCTTTTACAAAATATGGTGGAACATTAGGTGAAACTGGTTCAGTTTCTTTTATGTTTAACAATATTGGTCAAATTATTTATAATAAGAATATAAAAAGTGATGAAGATATTTTTGAAATCGCAATCGAAGTAGGAGCAGATGATGTTAATTCTGATGAAAATAATCATGAAATTTTTACATCTGTTTATGAGTTTAATAATGTTCGTGAAAATCTTGAAAAATTATTAGGCATGCCTGAGCAAGCTGAAATCATATGGCAGCCAGTAAACTTTGTTAAAATAGATGACGAAAACAAAGCCTCATCAATTTTAAAGCTCCTAGAAACTCTTGATAATTGTGACGATGTTCAAGGAGTTTATAGTAATTTTGATATTGATGATGAAATAATAAATAAAATTAACTTATAAAAAGGTTTTAATTTGAGAGTTATAGGCGTAGATCCTGGTTTAAGGCATACAGGGTGGGGTGTGGTTGAGTTTAAAAATAATAAAGTCTTTCATATTGAAGATGGTTCTATATCACCTTCAACCAAACTTCATGATGGGCAAAGATTACTTGAAATAAAAAACCAATTACAAAAAATAATAAATCAATATAATCCTAATATGTCAGTGATTGAAAAAATTTTTGTTGGATCTGGATCAATCAGTAGTTTAAAGCTTGGAATGGCTAGAGGTGCATCTATGATTGCGTTAGCCGAGGCTGGATTAAGTATAAATGAGTTATCCTCTAAGTTTGTTAAGAAAACAGTAACTGGTTATGGAAATGCATCTAAAGAACAAATTGTATCAATGATTGAAAAATTATTAAATATTGTTCCCAAAAATGAAGACAGTTCAGATGCCTTGGCAATTGCAATTTCTAGTCAACATACTAGTTATAATAATAACTTTTCTTTATTAAATGAAAGTAATGGATTAAATGAAGCAATTGCAAAAGCATTGCTTAAAGAAGATAATAAATAATTATTGAATTTTTATTAGTTAAGGAAAGAAATGATAGCTTCTCTTTCAGGTACATTAAAATCAATCTCAAAATCGGAAATTGTCTTAGAGGTAAATAGTGTTGGATATCTTCTCAATGTTTCTTCCAAAGTAATATCTTCTTTAGGTGATATTGGTTCAAAGTTGTCTATGTTTACTGACTTACAAGTTAAAGATGATAAAATTATAATGTATGGTTTTTTTAATCAAATTGACCAGACTATTTTTAGGTTATTACAATCCGTTCAAGGAGTTGGACCAAAAGCAGCCCTTTCTATTCTTTCTGCTCTTACTGTAGAAGAATTAATCTTAGCGATTTCCTCAGGTGATAAAGCTATGATTTCAAGAGCGGAAGGAGTGGGTTCAAAGGTTGCTGGTAGAATAGCAACAGAATTATTAGAAAAAGTTTCTAACCTTAATCTTATCAATATAGATCAAAATATAAATATCACTAAAAGTTCTCAAGAAAATTTAAATTTATTAAATGAAACAAATCTTGGTGATACTCAAGTTGTTGAAGACGCTATTTCAGCTCTTGTAAATCTTGGCTACACAAGAAGTGAAGTCTTTTCAATAGTAATGAAAATAAAAAAAGAATTTACTTTGAAACAAAAAAGTAAAGACTTTACTGTTGGCAATATTATACCTTTAGCGTTAAATGCTCTAACTCAGGAGAATAAATGATTAGTGATGATGAAATAGATGAAAGGTTAGTAAACTCAGGTATTATTGATAATATAGAATCTAGTGATATTAGCCTTAGACCTAGACGCATTTCTGAATTTATTGGTCAACCACAAGTTCAGCAAAATTTATCAACTTTCATTGCAGCAGCTGGCTCTCGTAAAGAGGCGATGGATCATGTGCTTTTATTTGGTCCTCCAGGATTAGGTAAAACTACACTTGCACAGATAATTTCAATTGAACTTGGTGTAGGCTTTAGAGCCACGTCTGGTCCAATTATTAATAAAGCTGGTGATTTAGCAGCTTTGTTAACAAATTTGAAGCCTAAGGATGTTTTGTTCATAGATGAAATACATAGACTTTCTCCAAATATTGAAGAAATTTTATATCCAGCAATGGAAGATTTACAATTAGATTTGATTATAGGCGAGGGGCCTTCTGCAAGAACTATAAAAATTGATCTATCCCCTTTTACATTAGTTGGCGCAACTACTCGTTCTGGCCTTTTAACAACACCTTTAAGAGATAGGTTTGGTATCCAAATTAGAATGGAATTTTATAATCCAAATGACTTAGTTAAAATTTTGCTAAAACAGTCTGAAAAGTTAGATGTCGATTTGCTTGAAAGTGGTGCTTATGAGATTGCCAGAAGATCTAGAGGCACTCCTAGAGTTGCTGGAAGATTATTAAGAAGGGTGAGAGATATTCTTTCCGTTTCTAAAACAAATATTATTGATCATAAATTTGCAGAAAATGCTCTATCTCAGCTGGATGTTGATTCATCAGGTTTAGATGCAATAGATAGAAGATATTTAAAAATAATTATTGAAAAATATCACGGTGGGCCTGTGGGTTTAGATACTTTATCTGCTACTTTATCAGAGCAAAAAGACATGATTGAAGAAGTAATTGAACCATACTTATTACAGCGAGGATTAATTCAGCGATCCTCTAGAGGTAGATTTGTGTCAGCTTCAGGATGGAGACATTTAGGTTTAAACCCTCCTAAAAATGCAATAGAACAAATTGATCTGACAGATACATCTAAAAATTAAATTAATGAAATTAATATTTAATAATAATGTTCAAAATCTTGATGGAATAATAAAAGGTAATGAACATCATTACTATCTTAAAGTATACTATGAAGACACAGATGCTGGCCAGATTGTTTATCATTCTAATTATTTGAAATATTTTGAAAGAGCACGTACTTCTTTATTGAATTTGTTGAGTATAGATCAAGTAGATTTGAGAAAAAATCACAAAATAAACTTAGTTGTAAGAAAAGCTGATTTAATGTGGCACAAACCAGCACTATTTAATGATACAATTTTAATCAAAAGTTGCCTTAAATATGCCAAAAATACGAGTATAACAATATATCAACAAGCATGTCGTTTTTGTGAGACAAAAGAAAAAGATGAATTACTTGTATCGTGTACAATTCAAATTGTAGCAATAAATAAAGAATTTAAAGTAAAAAGAATTAACAACATTTTGAAGAGTAAGTTTTTTCAAAATAAATAATTTAATTTTGTGAGGTTTTCAAAATGAATCCAGACGTTAAAACACAAGTAATATCAACTGGTCCTGATTTAACTATACTAGGACTTTTTTTCCAAGCAGATCCGTTTGTAAAAGGTGTTATGTTCCTTCTTATTTTTGCATCAATATGGTGTTGGGCAATTATAATTAATAAATATGCGCTTTTAAGAAATGAAAGAAAATTATCAATGGAATTTGAGGATATTTTTTGGTCAGGCGTAAATTTAGATGATTTATATAAAGAGTATTCTGAAAATATAAATAATTCTCAGGTAAGAGTTTTTATAAGTGGCATGTCAGAATTTAATAAAATTAATCAAAGACAAACGTTATCAAGCACAAAATTAAAAGATTTTTTCCAAAGAATAAATAATTCTATGCACATTTGTATTAGTAGAGAAATTGAAAGATTAGAAAAAGGTATGAGTTTTCTTGGTTCAATAGGATCTGTAGCCCCTTTTATTGGTTTGTTGGGCACTGTTTGGGGTATCGTTAATGCTTTTCAATCGATAGCTATTAGCAATAATACAAGTCTTGCAGTTGTTGCACCTGGAATAGCTGAAGCTCTATTTGCTACAGCCTTAGGTTTAGTAGCAGCAATACCAGCTGTTGCTGCATATAATAAATTTTCAAATGATTTAGAAAAATTATCTAATAATTTAGAGTACTTTTCTATTGAATTTTCTAATGTTTTATTACGTCAAGTCGAAGAAAACTAGATGTATAATCGTACAAATAACAAAATGCATAAAAAAAATAGAGTTATCAGCCAAATTAATGTAACTCCGTTTGTTGATGTTATGTTAGTTTTATTAATAGTTTTTATGATTACTGCACCATTATTAACTGTAGGAGTTTCTGTAGATTTACCAAAAACTAAAGCTTCACAGTTAAGTACTAAAGGTGATCCGATTATAATCAGTATTAAGAAAAACGGGGAGCTATATATACAAGAAAGAGAGATTGATACTCTGCAATTATTACCTAGGCTTAGAGCTATTTCTTCTGGAAACAAAAATCTTAGGATATATGTTAGGGGTGACAAGAATGTTCCATATGGTTTAGTTTTAGATACAATTGCAAAAATAAAAAGTTCTGGTTTTAAAAAAGTTGCCTTAGTAGCTAAGTTACAAGAAGGTTAAGATCATGATTAGGTCAACTTTTATTTCTTTTGGACTACATTCTTTTCTTCTTACTTTAGCTTATTTTGGTCTGCCAGCCTTAAAAACTAATGAACCTATTGAATTACCAATTGATATTGTAGAAGACACTCCTATTGGTTCTAAAACTTCTTTAAAGTTAGGAGAGGCAAAAAAGAAAAAAATTACAAATATGAACAAAAAGATTGAGAAAGAAGAAAAAATAAAAAAAGTTCCCTCACCACCACCAGTGCCATCAAAAAAAGTAGTGAAAAAAAAAGATATAGCTCTAAAAAAAGAGAAAGAGATTAGGAAGATTGCTTCACTAATTAAAAAAAAACCAAAAATTGAGATAGAAAAGAAAAATAAGCCAGAACCTCCAAAAATTGTTAAAAAACCTGAAAAAATAAAAAACAAACAAAAAGAAAATTTAGCAAAAGGTATACTTAAAACATTAACAAAACCCAAAGTTAAACAAGAAAAGATTAAAAAAGATAAGAGAAATATTAATAAAGATGTTTTAAATAAAATAAAGACAATAGCTGGCAATTCTCGTAGACAAGTTCAACAAACTGAAATAAAATTAAGCCAGACAGATATTAATCGAATACAAATGCACGTTACAAAATATTTCAATCTTTCTTATTCTGCTACAGAGGTAAAAATAATTATACCTTTAAAAATTAGTGCAAATACTGATGGAACTATTAAAAGTGCAAGAATTGTTGACAGATCTTCCTACGAAAAAAATAAATTTTACAGGGCGGCAGCAGATGCGGCAAGACGAGCTGTTCTAGACAGTTCACCTTTACCTCTTCCAAAAGGCAAAGAAAAAAAATTCCAAAACTTCATTTTTGACTTTAATACTTCTTTTATTAATGATTATTAATTGAACTTTTTTTTTCTTTTGCCATAATCCTGCCTCATAAGATAACTAGTTAATAATTTTAATTGATTGAGGTGAATTTTGTATAAAAGTTTTCATTTGCTAATTTTTCAGATAATCATCCTGGTAATTACACTTGTTTCTTCAAAGGCGTTTTCGGAAGATTTGAGGATTAAAATTAATTCTGGTCAAGTTGAACCACTACCAATAGCTATAGCAAATTTCACTGGAGAAAACGGTGGTTCTAGTGAAATTGGAATGCAAATTTCAACTGTAGTTTCAAATAATTTAGTTGGTTCTGGGCAGTTTAAGGCTATTGAAAGCGCTGCTTTTATTGCACCTCCAACAAATCCTTCAGTTAGGCCTAATTTTACGGATTGGACACCATTAGGTATAAAAGCATTGATAACTGGTTCTGTTAAAAATATTAATAAACAACAAATTGAGGTAGAATTCAGATTATGGGACGTAATTGCCGAAACTGACTTGATAGGTCTAAGATTATCAGTAAATTCTAGAGCATGGCGCAGAGTAGCACATATTATTTCTGATGAAATCTTTGAGAGATTATCGGGAGATAGTGGTTATTTTGATACAAGGATTGTATATGTAGCAGAATCAGGGCCTCAAAACAAACGTATCAAAAGACTAGCCATTATGGATCAAGACGGAGAAAATCATCAGTTTCTGACTGATGGAAGTTTTCTAGTACTTACTCCAAGGTTTTCTCCTACTTCACAAGAAATCACATATCTTGCATATTTTAAAAATGAACCGAGAGTTTATATTTTTAATTTAGAGACAGGGCAGCAAGAATTGTTAGGATCCTTCCCAGGTATGACCTTCGCTCCTAGATTTTCACCATCTGGTGAGAAGATCATTATGAGCTTGGCTGAAAAAGGTGTTACAGACATCTACACTATGGATTTAAATAATCAAAAAGTTGAAAGACTTACTAACAGCCCATCTATAGACACATCTCCAAGTTTTTCACCTGATGGAAAAAAAATCATTTTTAATTCTGATCGTGGAGGAACTCAACAATTATATATAATGGACTCCGATGGTAGAAATATTAAAAGAATTTCATTTGGTAAAGGAAGATACGCAACCCCAGTTTGGGCACCAAAAGGAGAGCTTATTGCATTCACTAAAATGCTAAAAAATAAATTTTACATTGGCGTGATGTCACCAGATGGATCTGGAGAAAGATTATTAGCACAAGGATATCTAGTTGAAGGGCCAACTTGGGCACCTAATGGAAGAGTTCTTATGTATTTCAAACAAGAAGCTCCTATTGACGATGGGAAAAGTGCTAGCGTAAATCTTTTCAAAATTGATATTACAGGTTTTAGAGAAACTAGGATAGTTACACCTACTGATGGCTCTGACCCCGCATGGTCACCATTATTGCCCAATTAAATATGAAGATTAAAAAAAGTTGAATTTTAAAATTAATTAAGGTAGGGTCAACAAAATTTGTAAATAAAATTAGATTAATCAATAGCAAGTTTTAAGGA
>CACNGC010000002.1 GCA_902619805.1 uncultured SAR116 cluster alpha proteobacterium
ATTTATGAACTTTATAAATACTAATTAATTAAGAAAATTACATGGCTGAAATTATTGGAATTACTGGAATTTGTTTTGTTGCTTTATTAACATTTTTTACTGCTTTAAATAAGCAACGAATTGCTAATGTTCTTTTTTTGGGGTTGGCTTTAAGAATTTTTGTAATATTAATGGGTCATTTTGTCGTTACTTTACCAGATAGTGGTGGTGATGCTGAAGCATTTGAAATCCAAGCTTGGTTATGGGCACAAAATGGTTTTTTTGAAGCATTGGGACATTTCCCTGGTCCAGATAGTTCCTTTATCAGTTGGATAATTTCTATTCTTTACTCTTTAACTGGTAGAAGTATTTTGTTAGCTCAGTCAGTTAGCTTGTTGTTTGGAATGACAACGATTTTAATTGGATGGTTAGTAACTAAACAACTTTTTGGAGATCGAGCTGCCATGAAAGCTGCTTATGTACTGGCTTGCTTTCCAACTTTAATTTTATATTCTTCCTTAACTTTAAGGGAGGCATATACTTGGTGTTTTTTACTTTTAGCTATATATGGAGTGATTGGGTGGGTAAGAAGTGGCAGATTAAAATCAGTCTTACTTGCAATAATAGGATTTACAGGCGCCACTTTTTTCCATGGAGCCATGGCAATTGGAGGAATCATTTTCTTAATAATTGTTTTTTGTAAATCAATAAAAGTGGTACTTGCTAATTTAATATTGGTTAAATTAAATTTAAGAAATTTTATTTTGGTAATTTTTTCAGGGATTTTTTTTACGCTTTTTTTTAATGATAAAATTAGTTTTGACAAAATAGGAACATTAAACAAAGCAATAAATTTTGAAAGTATTCACGATAGAATGGTTAATTCTACCAGAAAAAGGGCCTCCTACCCAGAATGGACAGTTCCAAACGACTATGTCGAAATGATTTATAAAGTACCCATAAGAGTGGTGTATTTTATGTTTTCACCTTTTCCTTGGAATATTAAAATAAAAGAACATGTAATTGGGTTTATTGACGGGTTACTCTATTTAGCACTATCAATACTAATTTGGAAGAATAGAAGGGAAATTTGGGAAGATCCTGCTTCTAAAATAATTTTAATTATTCTTCTTTCTTATATTTTTGTTTTTGGATTAATGATTGGTAATTTTGGAACTGGCATTAGACATAGAGCAAAATTTGTTGCAATTATTATTATTCTTGCATCATCCAAAATACCAAGGTTAGTTTTTAAAAACATTTCCAAAGATTAAATGTTAAAATATTATTTATACGCTATCTCACTTATAAATTAGACTTTATTTAAAAAATTGAGCTACTAAATTATTTTTCTTTATAGATCACATATAAAAATAATTTCTTCATTTTAATTTTTAATTTTTTTAAAATTATATAAAAATAGGATACAAATCTAAAATTATCGTATTAAAAAGTTTTAATAATTACACAAAAAATAACTTTAGAAACATATTAAGTACAATTAAGTCTTGAAAAGTATGTTTCACCCAAACAAAACTTAATTTGAAGTCTATTGTATATTCCAAGAGGTATTTCTGTTAACTCAAAATAATGTTGGTCAAAATTTTCATCATGACAGTAAGTCCAACAACGTTGTAAATTTGATTTCAGAAAGCGTGCATTGGCTGTCCTTCCATCAATTACAATTAAAGTTCCAGGTAGTAAAAAATGTTCAATAGAAAGTATATCAGCCGCCATAGGCAAGCTATCTTTATGATGAGTTGATATTCCTCTTATATCCCCTTCTGGTGCATATATACTTGGCCCATCCAAATAAATGAAGTCAGGCGAAATATTTGGCAAAGGGTCATAGTAAGTACATACGCGATCAGAAAAAGTACCCATAACTACTTTTGATTTATGATAAATTACAGCATCAAGCTTATTTTTTTTTCTTATTTCATCAATCCATTTTTCGTAATTATCGACAGAATGACATTCAAAAGGGTTTGATCTACGTAAATTTTTTACAATATAATTATTATAAGATATTTTGTTTTTTAAAATAGCATCATTAAAAATGATGGTAGACTTACCTAATCCAAACTCTAAAATTGTAGTTACTTTTCTAGAACGCACAAGCCAATGCAGTCGAGAAAGGTCATCTAATTCTGGGGATAATGGATCATCTAGAAATTTTGGATCTACTGAAAAAAAAGGTGGCGGTACTATCTTTTTTTGGGTATCTCCATACTCAGCTAGATTTACTCCAACTAATTCTGCTATTTTATTTTTTTTTATATAATCATCATAATCTAATCCACTAAATAAAAACTCAGAAAAAATTTTTTTTTCTATAATCATTTTTTACTGTCCTCGATTTGTTGAATATCATATAAGTATATTAATTAAAGTAAAAATATTTTAGATTGATAAGAAAAACTTTTTTAAATTAAACAAATTTAATTTTTAAAAAAATTATCAGCAAAATTTAAACTCCTCGTTACTTATATTACTATAAATTTGAATAATCTTAATACTTTGTAAACAAATTATCGTAAGTCACTCAAATTTTATCTAGTGAATTTGATTTTCACAATCAATTCGCCTAAAAATTCTACACGCACTTTTTTTGACTCTTGTTAATTATCATATCACAACTTTATAATCTTATTTTTGAATTAAAATCTATTTTATAGTTTTTTTTGATAAAGAATTAAATAAAAAATATTAAAATTATTTAGATTACCTTTTAAAAATATTCGAAATTAATACTGTAATTACACTAATAACTATGCCAAGTACAAAAAATGTAATGATAATAGGTATTGATTTGTCATTGGATTTTACCTCTGAAAAAAGTGTATCATATATAACCCACTTTTTTGGATCTTGTTTTTTAAGAGTAGTGATTTTTTTCTTTAAAAATTCTACCGTAAAATTTTTACTTTTAGTTTCTGCTAATTCTCGTTTTAGTTCGAAATATTCATTGTAACCTTCTGCCATTAACAAATTCTCCTCATCAGAACGATTAAGTATAAGATCAATTTCTTTATCTATTGCTTTAAAGCCTCTTAAATAAAATGCAACATTATCAGAATTATAAATTGCAATTTTATTAATGAGTTTTTTCTCTTTATCATCAATGAAGAATAAATTTGATTCTATGCCTAACTCTTTTGCTATCTGAGATTGTTCTGATAAGAAAGTTAGTTTCCCTTTAACTTTAGCCTTAATTACATTTAACAATACCCCCATTTTGATTCCTAATCTATTAATTCTTATTTTTTGGTCACTTTCAATTTCAATTACAAATTGCAAAATATTATTTTTAAGTTTGTTTTTTACATTTAATAATGATTTTTTTACAACTTTTTGTATTATTGATATACCTTCTTTGGGGTCATGCCAATTAAACTTAATTACCATTTCTTGATCATTGTTTTTATTATTAATAATAAATTTTTTAGCTAACTCGATAATAGCATACCTTTTATTTTCGGGTGACAAGTCTTTCATTAAATCTTTAACAAAATCTTCATTTTTTAAAACCTCAACAACTTCTTCATAATCTGACATTTCTGATATTAGCAATTCAAAAACGTTATCCGCATCAACTAAAACTCCTTTCGGAGGTGTTAATTTAAAAGAACTGGTTGCTATTACTTCATTCAAACCTAAATATTTTATAAAAGCAGAATTTTGTGATTTTCGTATTGATGTAGAAATTTCGTAATTTGTTGTTGGAATTAAACTAATTAATAATCCAATTAGTGTAAAAATAAATATAATCGTTGCAATGACCCATTTTCTTTCTACAGATGATTTATATAAATTATGCAAGTCAATCTCATCACTCTCATAACTTTTATTATCTAACTGCATATATATTTCTCTATATATTTTGATGAAAGGATAAAGGAATTAAATAAAAAGTTTTTAAACATGTGAATAGTTGATTTAATTTTGAAAGAAATTTTTACGTTGTTAACTACTGAAATTTTATTTATCATATATAGTCCATAAAATATACATTGTAAACTATTACGCCATTAACAAATAAAATTTAATAATGTTGATTTTAAATAAATTTACTGAAAAAAATTTATAATGGTAATAATTGCAAAATGATCGTTTGATTTAGGTTAATAGTATGAAAAAATTCTTCGTAAATATAGCTGCATTTTTTCTAAGAAATATGCCCTTCCATCGTGCTCGCAAAAAATATGCAAAAATATTTGGTCCTCTTTTTAAAGGAGAAATTGCAAAAACAGCCTACGGGTTCCCAATGATTGTTAATTGGCATGATAATATGAATAGAATCAGTTTTGAAGGAAGCTATGGGATAGTTGAAGAATTTATAAGAACTATTAATGAAAAATCTTTATTTATAGATATAGGCGCTAATCATGGATGCATCAGCATACTTGCAAGTAAATATCTTGAAAAAAAAGGATTAGTGATGGCATTTGAACCATCTCCTAAAGCCTTTAATGGATTAAAAAAAAATATAAAACTAAACCAATGCAAAAATATATTTTATTTTAATCAAGCGATATCAGATACTACAGGAGATTTATATCTTAACGAAACTAATACTGAGAATTCAGGGGCAGCGCATATTTCTGATAAAGGTACAAAAATAAAAGCTAGTCCAATTAAATTAAAAGATATAAAAGCGATTGTAGATCTAAAAAATATATATATAAAAATAGATACTGAGGGCTATGAGATGTCTGTGCTTAATGGTTTACAAGAATTATTTAATGCAAATTTGGTTAGGAAATTAGTAATTGAAATAGATGAACTTAATCTCATGAAATATGATGCTAATTCAAAAAAAATATATAATTATCTAAATAAATACGGTTTTAAGCCAACTATAGGTCTCAAAAATGGTCATTATGATGAGGTGTTCGTAAAAAATGATTAACTTATCTATTAGTGTTGTTATACCTACCTTGAATAATCGTCAAAAATTTATGTATGAAGCAATCAAGTCTGTTGAAAACCAAACTTACAAACCAAAAGAAGTAATTATAATAAATAATGGACTAAATGAAGTAGAATTACCAAAATCATGCCTAAATTTAACACAACATAAAATTATCTATAAGGCTGGTGTTGCTCAAGCTCGAAACTTTGGTGCATCTGTTGCAAAAGGTAGTTATTTAGCTTTTCTAGATGATGACGATCTTTGGACTTCGAATTATCTAGAAAATATGAAAAAAGTTATTGATAAAGATCATCCAGACTGTCTTATTGCAACTCTTGATCAACTTGTGAATGGAAAAATTATACCACTTAAGAATGCAGATGGATTAATTAATCAAAATGTCATATTATATAAAAATCCAGGAATTACAGGAAGTTCAGTTGTTACCAAAAAAGAATCTTTTTTTATTGTTGGTGGTTATAATCCTAAACTTCCACCAAGCGAAGATAAAAGTTATGTATTAGAATTAATAAAAAAAGAATTTAAGGTAGTTTCAGTTCCAGAAAGTAAGGCAATTTTAAGGCAACATAAAAATGTCGGTAGATTAACAGACCACAAACATATGGCAGAAGGTGTTTTTCAATTTTATCATAACTACAGAAATGTAATGGATACTAGCCAAAAACTATATAATCTTTACAAATTTAACAAATTTTGTTGGATGGATCAAAGGTCTTTGCTTTCAGGTGTAAAATGTTTGATTTATCTAATTTTTTTAATACCAGGAAAATTATATCATAAATTAAAGAACCAGTAATTGTTTAAATTATTATAAGGTCATTTAATTAATTATTGTTGTTAATATGTATTTATTTTAAATAATTTATCAAACTGAAATTATAAATAGCTTAATAAACTGAGATTATTAGTTTAGAAGTTATTATAAGTGATGAATTAATTATAATTATTATTAAGTTTTAAGAAAATATTTAATTTGAATGTTTGGAGATAATTTGAAAGCAAAACGAATATTAGTTACTGGGGGAGCAGGATTTATAGGCTCTGCCGTCATCAGGGAAATCATTAACAATACAGAACACAGTGTGGTGAATGTTGACAAATTAACTTATGCTGGCAATCTAGAATCTTTATTACCTGTAAATAATAATGCTAGGTATTACTTCGAACAGGCTGACATCTGTAACAGTGATAAGATAAAATATATTTTACAAAAACACGAACCAGAAATAATAATCCATCTAGCAGCCGAAACACACGTAGACAGATCAATATCTGAGCCTTATGAATTTATTCAAACTAATATAATTGGTACTTATGTTTTGTTAGAAAAGGCAAAAGATTATTGGAAAAATCTAAAAATTTCAAAAAAAAATAATTTCAGATTTCTTCATGTATCTACAGACGAAGTTTATGGTGATTTAAATGGAAAAGCTAATGTTTTATTTACAGAAGAAACACCATATGCACCAAGCTCACCCTACTCCGCAACAAAGGCTAGCTCCGATCACTTAGTTCGTGCATGGCACAGAACATTTAAATTTCCAACCATTATTACTAATTGCTCAAATAATTATGGTCCTTATCAGTTCCCAGAAAAACTTATCCCTTTAGTTATATTTAATGCTCTTGAAGGTGAAAAATTACCAGTTTATGGTAATGGAAAACAAATTCGTGATTGGCTTTATGTCGAAGACCATGCAAATGCATTATTACATGTTGCTCTTACCGGAGAGATTAGTGAAACTTATAATATTGGTGGAAATAATGAATTACAAAATATTGAAGTGGTTAAAACTATCTGTAGAACTCTAGATAAATTAATGCCTAGTAAATTTGAGGGAATTAAAAAATATGAACAACTAATAACATATGTTACAGACCGAGCTGGTCATGACATCAGATATGGTATCAACACAACAAAAATTAATAAAAGACTTAATTGGTATCCAAAAGAAATTTTTTCAACAGGTGTTGAAAAAACAGTTGAATGGTATTTAAATAATATGAATTGGTGCAAGAAAATAAAAAATAGAATTAATTAAATTTAAAATCAGGAGTTTCAAATAATAAAAGGAATTGTCTTAGCAGGAGGATCAGGAACTAGGCTTTACCCTGTCACTAAAGTTATTAGTAAACAGTTATTACCTATATATGATAAACCAATGATTTATTATCCACTCTCAGTGTTAATGCTAGCTGGAATTAGAGAGATTCTTCTTATTTCTACAGATAAAGACATTAACGCATTTAAAAATATACTTGGAGACGGGAACCAATGGGGGATTAATATTACCTACAAAATCCAACCTACACCAAATGGCTTAGCTGAAGCATTTATACTTGGCGAAGAATTTATAGGTAAAGATAATGTTTGCCTAATTTTAGGAGATAATATTTTTTTTGGTCATAATTTTTCTGGGATTTTAAGGAAAGCTCAAAAAACAAAGAACGGTGCTACAATATTTGGATATCATGTTCATGATCCTGAAAACTTTGGTGTTGTAGAACTTGACCACAACAAAAACGCTGTTAGCATTGAAGAAAAACCTCAAAAACCCAAAACAAACTTTGCAGTAACCGGATTGTACTTTTATGACAATGAGGTTGTCAAAATAGCTAAAAAAGTTAAAACTTCTGAAAGAGGAGAACTAGAGATTACCTCTATCAATCAAGAATATCTAAAAAGAGGCCATCTTAAAGTTGAAATTTTAAGCCGAGGATTTGCGTGGTTGGATACTGGAACACATGATAGCCTATTAGAAGCTAGTCATTTTGTAAAAACAATTGAAAACAGGCAAGGTTTTAAAATAGCATGCTTGGAAGAAGTTGCATATTTAAATGGTTGGATAGACAGAGATACTGTTATGAAGCTTGCTCAACCTCTAAAAAATACTTTTTATGGCAGATATTTGCTGAGTGTTATAAAGGAATAATATGAATTTTCAAAAAACTATATTTGATGATTTATTTGTTTTAGAACCCACAATTTTTAAGGATACCCGCGGATATTTTTTTGAAAGTTTTAATAAAAAATTATTGGAAGAACACATAGGTTATAGCATAAATTTTTGTCAAGATAATGTCTCTAAAAGTTATAAAAATGTACTACGTGGACTACACTATCAGTTACCACCTTTTTCACAATCTAAGCTGGTTAGTGTTCTAGAAGGAAAAGTTCTTGATGTAGCAGTAGATATAAGAAAAAAATCACCTACTTTTGGTTCTCACATCGTTATAGAATTAAGCAGTGAAAACAAAAAACAAGTATTTATTCCGAAAGGGTATGCACATGGATTTATTACAATAAGTGAGTTTGCCATTTTTCAATATAAAGTTGACAACTACTACTCACCAAATCATGACAAAGGAATTATATATAATGATAAAGACATTGGTATAAAATGGGGTGTTGAAGAAAAAGAAATTCAGCTTTCAGATAAAGATTACAATCATCCTATGTTAAAAGAAGTAATAATATAAAATCAATTACATAATTTAAAAATTGAGAATAATCGTTATGTTTGATATAAAATGCCTTTAGTTAAATGAATAACTGAACAACAAATTCGATTAGAACAAAAATGATAATTTGAAATGAGGGTTTTAGTTTTAGGAGTAACAAGTAACATTGGTTATAAATTCTATGTTCAACATTCGAATAAATTTGAAATTTATGGAAGTTATCGAAATCTACCGCCTACCATACCTAAAACTAAAAGATTAATTAGATTATCTTCACCATCAAGAAATCAATTATTAAAAATAATAAACAAAGTTAAACCTGACGTGGTTGTTAATTGTATCGCTCAAGGAAATGTTGATCAATGTGAGCAAAATTATGAAAGTTGTAATCGTCTTAATTTTGGTATAGTTGTTGACCTAGTGAATATATTAAAAAAATCAAATGTAAAACTTGTTCATTTTTCATCAAATGCTATATATGATGGGGAAAACCCTCTTTACAATGAAGTCTCCAAAGCTTTTCCTGTAAACAACTATGGAAAAATAAAGTTAAAAGCTGATAAATTAATCTTAAAATTAATGAAAAATTATCTACTATTAAGACCTATTACAATGATTGGTCATGCTGAAAAATTTCAAAGAGATAATCCTGCAACTTTTATCATAAAAAAACTACATAAAAATCAAAATTTAAAACTGGTTAATGACGATTTTGTAAATTTTCTTTATTTAGATGATATGTCAAAGATACTTGGAACACTCTTACAAAAAAAAATCAACGGTGAATTTAATATTTCTGGTAATGAAATATTAAATAGGTATCAATTAGGTTTGAAAATTTTAAAAAAAATTCAAACTAAAAGCCTTATTATTGAGTGTACATCTAAAGCATTTAATCAATATGCACGAAGAGCTCACAATACATCATTTGATAATAGTAAAATTAGAAAACTTTTAAAATTTAAGTTTACGCCAGTTGAAATAGCAATAGAAAATATAATTAAAAAAACCTAATATTTAATATTTTCCAAAGTTTTAAATATTTTTCATTTCTCTTATTTCTAAAGCTAAAGATTGAATTAAGTCAGAAATATCAATGTTTTTTGTAAATAAAAACTTAGAAATTTTATTAAAATATTTAATATTTATTATTTAATTAATCTATTAATTTTATTGGCTTATCTATAACCTTTTGATACAAGATATTAAAGTTTATTAATTAGATTAAAAAAACTTATTATCAAGGATCTATAAATTTAAAATTTACAAATAGAATTTATATGAAAACAAATAGATTTAAATTAGCTATTATTGGTCTGGGGTATGTTGGACTCCCCCTAGCAGTCGAGTTTGGAAAGAAACGTCCTGTTATTGGTTTTGACATAAATAAAAAGCGTGTTAATGAACTTAAATCAGGACTTGATGAAACACTTGAAACTAACAAACAAGATCTTGAAGAAGCTAAACAATTATACTTAACTACTAATGAAGATGACTTAATCAATGCAAATTTTTATATAATAGCTGTACCCACACCAATTGATAAAAATAAAAATCCTGATTTAAAACCTCTTATGAATGCCAGTAGGACGGTTGGTAAAGTTCTGAAAAAAGATGATATTGTTGTATACGAATCAACAGTTTATCCAGGTGCCACTGAAGAAGATTGTGTGCCAGTACTTGAAAAAAATTCAGGTCTTAAATTCAACAAAGACTTCTTTTGTGGATATAGTCCTGAAAGAATAAATCCAGGTGACAGCGAACACACACTTATAAATATTAAAAAAGTTACTTCTGGTTCAACTCCAAAAATTGCCAATCAAGTTGATGCGCTATATAAAGAAATAATTGTAGCCGGCACACATAAAGCAAAAAGTATAAGAGTTGCTGAAGCTGCAAAGGTTATTGAAAATACTCAACGTGATTTGAATGTTGCATTGATAAATGAATTAGCAATAATTTTTAACAAAATGGGAATAGATACAGAATCTGTTTTAGAAGCAGCTGGTACAAAATGGAATTTTCTTCCATTTCGACCTGGATTAGTTGGTGGACATTGTATAGGTGTTGATCCTTACTATTTAACACATAAGAGTAAAAAAATTGGATATAAACCAAAAGTTATTCTAGCTGGCAGAAATGTAAATGATAGCATGGGAGCACATGTAGCTTTTCAATTACTAAATACTATGAAAAGTAAATCAATAAAATTAAAGGGTTCAAATGTCCTTATAATGGGCCTAACATTTAAAGAAAATTGTTCTGATCTTAGAAACACTCGTGTTGTAGATATAATTTATGAACTTAATAAGTACAAATGCCTTGTAGAAGTATTTGATCCTTGGGTTGACCCTCAAAAAGCTCTAAGAGAATATAAAATAAAATTAATAGAATATCCATTATTGAATAAATATGATTCTATTATTATTGCGGTAGCACATAATCAATTTAAATCTATGGGACCTAAGAAAATACATTCTTTTGGTAAAAAAAATCATATTTTATACGATTTGAAATATATCTTTCCTAACCACTCAGTTGATATGAAATTATAATGTTTTTAGAAAACAAACTTACATAATTTACCAATTTTTTTAGGTTATGATTATTGTATTATTTTTATTTATATAAAAAATTATTAAATTACCTATTAAATGTTTTAATTTGGCAAATATTATAATGAATTGTAACTTAGGAGTAATATAAAATATTAGAAAAAAGTAATCAAACTATCATAATTGTTGCTAATCGTGGATTTGCAATTTGGAATTCAAGATATCTTCTAATACAAAGATTATTGGAAAAAGGACATAAAGTTATTGTTGTTGTAGCATATGATAAATATGGGTTGGAGTTAGAAAAGATATGTACCAAAGTGATTTACACCAAAATTCATAGAGGTGCATTTTCATTGATAAGTGATTTTAAATTAATTGTTACTTTAAAAAACTTATATAATAATTATGACCCACTTATTGTTCACCATTTTAATGCAAAACCAGTAATATTAGGTTCAATCGCTGCAAAATTGTCTCTAGCCAATGTAAAAGTAATAAATACTATTACTGGTCTTGGCCATGCTTTTATAAAATCAATAATCTTAAAATTTGTGGTAATTATAGCATACAAAATATCTCTTAAAATGAGTTCAGAGATTGTTTTTCAAAATGATGATGATTATAAATTTTTTAAAAGAAAAAAACTTGTCCCAATAAACCTTGGTCTATTTATTCCTGGTGCTGGAGTAAATTTAAAAAAATTTTTACCAAAGAAAAAATATAATAAAAATATCAATGTCTATTTTATAGGAAGATTAATATGGCAAAAAGGTTTTAAGGAATTTTTGGAGATTTCAATATCCATTAAGAAAAATTATAATAATGTTTTTTTCCACGTAGTTGGAGAAATTGACAGTAAGCATCCTGATTCAATTGATTTAAATGAATTAAAAAAGTACGAAAAAAATAATGTTATTCAATATCATGGATATAAAAATAATATGAATAAAGTTTATCAGAACGCAGACATTGTTCTCTTTCTTTCATACAGAGAAGGTTTTCCAAGAGTGGTTTTAGAGGCATCTGCATCAGGAATTCCTTCAATAGGATTTAAAGTTCCAGGCGTAAAAGAAGCTATCATTGATAATGAAACAGGTTTTTTAGTAAATTTTAAAGACTTAGACGCTATTTACAAAAAACTAGAATTATTAATTAAAGATAAAGCTTTGAGAAAAAAATTAGGAGATAGAGCACGAAAAATTGCTGAAGAAAAATTCTCACTAGTTAAAATAACAGATCAATATTTAGATTTGTACAAAAACCTTGGTCTATGACACACAAACAAGTAATATTTATATAAAATTCTTTTGGATATTATTTCTTTATGTCAAAATATTATACAAGTTTAAGTATCGCTAATAATAATATTTTTTTAAATTACTAATCCAAAGGGTTACTTTATGAAACAAATTATAATTATTGGAGCACCTAGATCTGGAACTAATATGTTACGAGATATCTTGTGTAAATTTGGCAAAGTTGGAACTTGGCCATGTGACGAAATTAATTATATATGGCGACATGGAAATATTTTTCACAAAAATGATGAATTTGATAAATCTTTAGCTAAACCTAAAATAAAAAATTATATAAATAAAAAATTTAATGAAATAGCGACTAAATACAATTTAGAATACGTAGTTGAAAAAACATGTGCCAACTCACTTAGAGTACCTTTTGTTGATGAAATATTACCTAATTCAATATTTATATTTATTTACAGAAATGGGATTGATGCTACTTATTCTGCTTTTAAAAAACAAAATTCAAAGATTGATATTATCTATATCTTAAAAAAACTTAGATTTGTGCCTATATTTGATATGCCATATTATGCGATGAAATTTATTGTTTATAGAATTTTAAAGTTTTTTCCTAGTAAAAGAAAATTAATGATGTGGGGACCACAATTTCATGAACTTGACAAAGATTTATCAAGCCATTCTTTGATAGAAATCTGTGCTTTACAATGGAAGAAATGTGTAGATATGAGTGAGAATGCTTTTTTAAATATTAATAATAACAGAATTATAAGAGTAAGATATGAGGATTTTGTTTTAGAACCAAAAAAAGTTTTAGAAAAAATTCTAAGGCAATTAGATATTAATTTTATTGATGGTGAAATTGAAAATGCAGTTAAATTTGTTTCAAAAAACAGCGTTGGAAAAGGGAATTTTAGATTTAATAAAAATCAAAAAAATGATATATATAATGTAATTAAAGATTCTTTAAATAGATATGGATATTAATAACCCCTTAAAAAGAGTATTTGACATTTCTCTGTCATTAATTGGAATAATTTTAACGTGTTGGTTAATATTAATTGCATGGATTATTGCAACCATAGAAACAAGATCTAATGGTTTTTTTTTGCAGAAAAGAGTAGGAAAGAATCTGAAGACTTTTAATGTTATAAAAATTAAAACTATGAGAGAAAATAAGAGTAACCCCTCTACTATAACTTTGGCTAACGATGAGAGAATTACAAAAAGTGGTAAAATTTTTAGAAAAATGAAATTAGACGAACTTCCTCAACTCTGGAATATTTTCATAGGTGAGATGAGCTTTGTTGGACCTAGACCTGATGTCCAAGGATATTTAGATTCACTTAAGGATGAGGATAAAATTTTATTTACTGTAAAACCAGGGTTGACTGGTCCTGCACAATTAACTTATAAAAAAGAAGTAGAAATATTGGCAAATACTGAAAATCCCTTAAAATATAATGACGAAGTCATTTGGCCTCACAAAGTTGAAATAAATAAAAGATATATTTTGGAGTATTCTTTTTTTAAAGATATTTATTATATTTTTAAAACAATAGTTGGTGGTAATGTTAAATACTGAATTTTCACCTTGGCCTTCATTTTCTAATGAAGAAGTTGCAATAGTTAAAAATGTATTATTATCTAATAAAGTTAATTATTGGACAGGAAAAGAGTGTCGTAAATTTGAAGTAGAATTTGCTAAATGGTGTGAAGTTAATTACGCGGTAACTCTAGGAAATGGTACATTAGCACTTGATAATGCGTTTAAAGCTTTAAATATAAAATCAGGAGATGAAGTAATAGTTACATCACGCACATATATTGCTTCAGTATCTTCAATTGTAAATGCAGGTGCAACACCTATATTTGCTGATGTAGATTTTTCTTCACAAAACATTACGCCTAAAACAATTCTTGCTTGTATCACAAAGAAAACAAAGGCCATTGTATGTGTACATTTAGCTGGTTGGCCATGCGATATGGATGGAATTTTAAGAATAGCGAACGAGCATAATCTTTATGTAATTGAAGATTGCTCACAAGCTCATGGTGCAAAATATAAAGGTAGACCAGTGGGATCAATGGGTGATATTGGTTGTTGGAGTTTTTGCCAGGATAAAATTATGACAACTGGTGGTGAAGGTGGAATGGTAACAACAAATAAAAAGGGTCTATGGAATAAAATGTGGTCATATAAAGATCATGGTAAAAGTTATGAAGCTATATATGAAAGAGAAAAAATTGATGGGTTTAATTGGCTTCATTACACATTTGGTTCTAACTGGAGAATGACAGAGATGCAGGGAGCAATTGGAAGATTTCAACTTAAGCAAATAAAAGTATGGAATGAAAAACGTTTAAAAAATGCCTATGCAATCTGGAATGCTGCAAAAATTTGTAAAGGATTAAGAGTCCCTGATATTCCGGATTATATCCAACATGGAGCTTATAAATGTTATGTTTTTGTTGATGGTGACATGAAACTAAGAGATAAGATGATTAGAGAGATAAATGACAAAGGGGTTCCGTGTTATCATGGTTCATGTTCTGAAGTTTATCTTGAAAAGGCTTTTAAAAATTCTCATTTCAAACCACAAAAAAGACTCCCTATTGCAAAAATGTTAGGCGAAACAAGCTTGATGTTTTTAGTTCATCCAACATTGACTACACTTGAAATAGATAAAACATGTAATGTGTTAACTGATGTAGCATTTTCAAATAAATTATCCTAATTTAGCTTACTTGAATTTGTCGCAATACGTAAAAAAAATGTTTATTGATTTTTTTTTAAATTCTTTTATTTATTAATATGTTTTTTTTAGAGAGATTATCATTATGCGACACACTGCCATGCCCACAAATTTAACTTATAATAAGGTATGGACAACAAGATCCATATCAAAAGAAATTTTTAAATATGATACTGCTGCTTATATTAAAAGAACAGAACGTTGGATAAACCAAAGAGGTCTTGATTTTAAAATCATCCAAAAAAACAAACTGGTTGATGAGCATAATCGAAAGGCAAATATAAGTATAACTGAAGAAATAATTAGCAATGCAAGGAAAAAACGTAAATCTGTTTTATTTGTTAACATCAACATATTAAATGCCAATGAAATATTACTTTTTGCAAATGACGGTAGGGATAGGCGACGTTGGATTTTCTTTAAATCTGAAAAATTAAATAAAAAAATTATTTTTAAAGCATTACAATTATTAGCATATGCTGAAAATAAAGATATATTGATAATTCCAACAGGCGATATTATAAAAGAATGTCGTAATCTTTGTCGTGATTGGAAAAGTAATCAGACAATATTTCAAGATAATAAAATAATACGAATTGGACTAGAGATATACTCTCACAGTCAAGATGATATATTTGCTTATATAAATAAAAACAAACAAAGTAAGTCCTGGAGTCATTTTACTCACCTTCAAAATTTAGAATCAGAAGCAATTCATGTTATGCGAGAGGTTGTTGCAGAGGCAGATAATCCAGTAATGCTTTACTCTGTTGGAAAGGATTCATCTGTTATGCTTCATCTTGCCCGAAAGGCATTTTACCCTAGCAAACCACCATTTCCCTTATTACATGTTGACACAAGATGGAAATTCAAAGCCATGTATGAGTTTCGGGATTATATGGCTAAAACTAGCAACATGGATCTTATTGTCCACATCAATCCTGAGGGTATAAAAAAAAATATTAATCCTATTGAACATGGTTCTTCTATACATACAAATATTATGAAAACTGAAGGTCTTAAGCAAGCTCTAGAAAAATATAAATTTGACGTAGCGTTTGGTGGAGCTAGACGGGATGAAGAAAAATCTAGATCTAAGGAACGTATGTTTTCATTTCGATCAAAATCACATCGATGGGATCCCAAAAATCAAAGACCTGAGATTTGGAATCTTTACAATTGTAAAAAAAATCAAGGTGAAAATATTCGTGTATTCCCTCTATCTAATTGGACTGAACTTGATATTTGGCAATACATTTATCAAGAACAAATACCAATTGTACCACTTTATTTTGCGCAAGAACGTGCTGTAATCGAACGAAATGGCATGATTATAATGTTAGATGATGATAGACTTAAAATCAAACCTACTGAAAAGATTGAAATAAAAAAAATTCGTTTCCGCACTCTCGGTTGTTACCCTCTTACTGGAGCATTTCAATCTGATGCAGACGACCTATCTTCTATAGTACTTGAAATACTTAGTTCTAAGCTGAGTGAACGTCAAGGGAGAGCAATTGATAGCGATACCTCATCATCAATGGAGAAAAAAAAGCAGGAAGGTTATTTTTAATGGGTGTAAGGAATTTATTAAATGAAAATATCAATAATTATCTTACGCAGCAAGCTAAGTTAGATACCCTGCGTTTTATCACCTGCGGGAGTGTTGATGATGGAAAAAGCACTCTAATAGGTAGAATTCTGTTTGAATCAAAAATGATTTTTGAAGATCAAATAATATCTTTAAAGAAAGAGTCAAAAAAATCAGGAACTCAAAATGGTGATTTTGACTTTGCTCTATTAGTAGACGGATTAGCCGCTGAACGAGAACAAGGAATAACAATTGATGTCGCATATAGATTTTTTACCACTGAACGACGTAAATTCATAGTTGCTGACACACCAGGTCATGAACAATATACTCGTAATATGGTTACTGGTGCATCCAATGCAGAGGTTGCTATTATTCTAGTCGATGCTAGAAAAGGGGTACTTAATCAAACACGTCGTCATTCAATTATTTGTTCAACCCTTGGTATTAAAAAAGTGGTTTTGGCAATTAATAAAATGGATTTAGTAGACTATTCAGAAGATATTTATTCAAAAATAGAAACTGAATATAGAAAATTTTCACAAGAGTTAGAATTTGATATGATAACTGCTATACCAATTTCAGCTCTCTCTGGAGATAATATAATTGATCAGTCAACTCATACTCATTGGTATAAAGGGTCAACTCTTATAAATTATTTGGAAAGCATAGACACTCGTAAATCATTAATAAATTATCCTTTTAGACTCCCAATTCAATGGGTTAATAGACCAAATCATAAATTTCGTGGATTTTCGGGTACCATAGCATCGGGTGAAATAAAAATTGGTCAAAAAGTTAAAATTTTACCATCGGGAGAGGAAGCAAATCTAAAAGATATTATTTTATTTAAAGATGCTCTTTTAAAAGCTGAAACAGGTCAAGCTGTAACAGTTACGCTAGATAGAGAAATCGATGCTTCTAGAGGCGATGTAATTGTTAATAAAGAAGATGCACCAGAAATTTCTGACCAATTTGAAATAAAAATTATTTGGATGGATAAAAATCCTGGGTATAGTGGTCGATCATACTTAATGAAATTAGGTAGTTCTATAGTTAACACTCAAATAACCAAAATAAGACATAAAATTGATATCAATAATTTTAAAAAACTTTCAACTAATAAATTAGAATTAAATGACTTAGGAATAGTCACAATTAAAACTGATCATCAAGTTACATTTGAAAAATATAAGGATTGCCCTGTAATGGGATCTTTAATATTGATAGACCGTTTGACTAACCAGACAGTTGCAGCTGGTATGATAAACTTTATGCTTCGTCGAGCCAAAAATATACACAAATATAAATTAGATATAAATAAATTTGATAGACAGTCTCTTAATGGACATCAAAGCAAAGTTCTATGGTTTACTGGACTATCTGGATCAGGCAAGTCAACTATTGCAAACGCCTTAGAGAAAGAACTTTATTCACGTGGAATTAGAACTTACGTTCTTGATGGAGATAATATAAGGCATGGTCTTAATAAAGATCTCGGTTTTAGCGACGCAGATCGTATTGAAAATATAAGACGTGTAAGTGAAGTTGCAAAATTAATGGTTGACGCAGGTATATTCGTAATAACAGCATTTATATCTCCCTTTATAGCGGAAAGAAAAATGGCAAGAAATATGTTTGACAATGAAGAATTTATTGAAGTGTTTATTGACACTCCTATAGAAATTGCTGAACAAAGAGATCCAAAGGGATTATACAAAAAAGCTCGTTTAGGAAAACTTCCAAACTTTACAGGTATTGATAGCCCATATGAACCACCTGAATCTCCAGAAATTTTAATAAATAATACAGACAGTCAATCAGTTGAAGATGTAGTAAAAGAATTGGTATTAAAAATTGGAATTTAAATTGATCAACTCAAATTACATTTTTCACAATAGCTACATAAATAAATCAATAATATTATTAATGCGTGAGGCAAATAAGGTAATTTTAAATATTTACAACAGCAATGATTGGGATATCAAATTAAAAAAAGACAATTCTCCAGTTACGAAAGCTGATTTTAAAGCTCAAAAAATCTTAGTTAGTGGATTAGAAAAAATAACACCTAACATACCGGTCGTTAGTGAAGAAAATCCTAATTCTTTAATTATACCAAAATCCCATTCAATGTATTGGTTAATTGACCCACTTGACGGAACTAAAGAATTTTTAAAACGTAATGGAGAATTTACTTGTAATGTTGCGCTTGTAGAGAATACAAAACCTGCTTTAGGATTTGTAAGTGTTCCTGTATCTGGTGAAGTTTATTTTGGAGGTAAAGAATTTGGATCTTTTCTTGAAAATAAACACGGAAAAAAAAGCAGCTTAAGACATAAAAAACAAAAAGGAATTACGAGAGTAATAGCAAGTGTTAGCCATTTGAACAAGGAAACTGAATGTTTTATTAAAAACATAACAGGTAAAACAAAAATTATACAAGCTGGGAGTAGCTTAAAATTTTTAAAAATTGCAACTGGGAAGGCTGATATTTATCCTCGACTTGCACCTACTTGTGAATGGGACACATGTGCAGCCCACGCTATTTTAGAAGGGGTCAGTGGTGAAGTGTTACAAGTTAAAAATAATAAACCTCTAGTCTATGGTAAAAAAAATATTCTTAATCCTCATTTTATTGCCTTTGTTAAATAAAGTTCAAATTTATCTGAGTAAAAATTTAATATATTTTTCATATTTCAATTATTAGCCATAAATGTTAAATAAATATGTTAATTTATATGTGTATTAAGTTGAATTAAATATTTAAAATAAAATTGATAAAATATGTATAAAGAAATACTTAGAAATCTTACAAAAAGATCTATAAAACTCTCAAGATTTACAAAAAAATCAATCGCTATGTTTTTAGATGTGATTATATGTGCTTTTGCAACTTGGATTGCTTTTAGTCTTAGACTAGGCGAATTTGTTGATATAAATATACAATTTATTTTAATTTCAATGTTGTCTATTTTAATTGCATTACCTGTTTTCTTTTTTTGGGGACTGTACAAAGTTATTTTTAGATATATAAATGGAGATACTTTTCAAGTATTAACAAAAGCAATTATCGTTTACACGATAATTCATAGCATTATTTTTATTATAATTAAAATCGACGGAGTTCCTAGATCAATTGGTTTAATGCAACCAATGATATTATTTTTACTTACTGGAGCCTCAAGATGGTTGATAAAAACATGGTTAGGTCTGCATTTTTCTTCAAACAACGAGAAGACTTTGAAAAATGAAGTAATTATATATGGAGCTGGAGACTCAGGTCGTCAATTAGCAGCAAATTTATTACTAAGTCAAGAATTTAAATTTTTATATTTTGTAGATGATAATGAGAGTTTTTGGGGAGGCACTATAGATGGTTACCAAGTTAAATCGCCTACAAAATTGAATAATTTGTCAGATCTAGACAAACCAAAAGAGCTTTGGCTAGCTATGCCTAATTTACCTACTCAAAAAAGAAGAAAATTAATCAATTACTTAAGTGGGTTAAGGTTACACGTAAGAACTCTTCCTAGTTTTTCAGACCTTACTAACAGAAAGATTCATCTTGGTGATGTTAGGGAGTTGAACATAAATGAATTACTTGGTCGTGAGCCTGTTCAACCTGACCATAATCTTTTAAAAAATTATACCTCTGAAAAAACTATACTAGTTACAGGAGCTGGCGGCAGTATAGGATCAGAAATATGTAGACAAATACTCTACTGTAATCCTGAATATATTCTCTTAGCAGACAACTCCGAGTTAGCACTTTATAATATTCATTCAGAATTATGTGCAATGTTAAATAAAGAAAATTATAAAATAAAACAAACTACATTAGTTCCACTACTCATAAATATACAAGACGAAAAAAAATTAGACCATATTTTTAAAACTTGGCGTCCGTCAACAGTTTATCATGCCGCAGCATATAAACATGTTCCAATTGTTGAACATAACGTAGTAGCAGGCATCACAAATAATGTTGTAGGAACTTTAAAATGTGCAAATGTTGCGATGATGTATAATGTAAAAAATTTTGTTTTAGTCAGTACCGACAAAGCTGTTAGACCAACTAACGTTATGGGAGCTAGCAAGCGCCTTGCTGAAATTGCACTTCAATTAATGAGTAATACTATTAAAAATACAAGTACGTGTTTTTGTATGGTTCGTTTTGGAAATGTCCTTGGATCGTCTGGGTCTGTTGTACCTTTATTTAGAAAACAAATCGATTCTGGCGGACCTGTAACAGTAACTGACGAAAATGTAACACGTTATTTTATGACAGTTACTGAAGCTGCTCAGCTTGTAATACAAGCTGGCTCTATGTCTAATGGAGGAGAAGTTTTTGTTTTGGATATGGGACAACCAGTTCGCATTTTAGATCTTGCCCGTAGAATGATCGAAGCTAAAGGCCTTCAAGTAAAAGATAAGAAAACACCATGGGGAGACATTGAGATACAAATTAATGGACTTCGCCCTGGTGAAAAACTATATGAAGAATTATTGATTGGCGACAATGTTCAAAAAACAAAACATCCTAGGATACTTCAAGCGCATGAAAAGTTTATGAAAAAAATAGAATTTAATAAATTGATGGATAAACTTGAGATATATTTAGAACAAAACGATGTAAATTCTATACGTAAAATTCTGCAAACAAGTATTCCAGGTTATTTACCAAGTAGTAAGAACGTCGACTGGATTTCAAATTTCAAAAAAAGTAGTTTATTTAAATCTAATTCACAGTACAATTTCAATATTGAAAAATAATATTATAAACCAAACCTTATTTGTACGTTTAAAATTTTTTAAAAAAAGACATAGTAAAATATTGAAGATGAAAATTAATTTTTCTATTTTATGATTTTAACATAAGTTATAAGTAGTAAAGTTTATTTATAATTTTTAGGATTTTTATATAATGTATGAAATAGTCCCTGTTCTATTAGCAGGTGGGTCGGGAGAGAGATTATGGCCTTTATCACGTGATTCATATCCTAAACAATTTTCAAAAATTGTTGGTGATAACACTCTTCTTCAACAAACAGCAAAACGTTTTAATTCTTCAACGAAAATTAAATTCAAACCACTTATTACAGTAACTAATTCAAAATATAGATTTTTTATTAGTCAGCAATTAATCAGTATTGGCATTAACCCTGGTGCTATAATAATTGAACCAGAAAGCAAAAACACAGCACCTGCTGTTCTTGCGGCTGCACTTTATTCGTACAATAAAAATAGTGAGAGTATTTTATTAATAACACCAACAGATCATAGCATTTCAGATATAGAAGAATTTCACAATACAATCAATATAGGTATAAAAGAAGTAGAACGGGGTAAGATAGTTACATTTGGAATAAAACCTACTCACGCAGAAACTGGTTATGGATACTTGGAGGTTGAAAACAAAAATTTTAAAAAATCTCAAAAACTTGTCTCCTTTGTAGAAAAACCTAAAAAAAGTGTTGCAGAGAAAATGATTAAAAATGGAAATTTTCTTTGGAACTCAGGTATGTTTTTATTTAAAGCAAGTGATATAATTAAAGAATTTGAAAAATATGCTAATGATATTTTAATAACTACAAGAAAAGCCCTTGAATATTCTAAGATTGATCTTGGCTTTGTAAAACTTGATAAAAATTCTTGGTCAAAATGTAAAAAAATCAGTATTGATTTTGCAATTATGGAAAAAACAAAAAATTTATCAGTAATTCCTTTTCATGCAGGTTGGTCAGATCTAGGGGATTGGAATACAGTGTGGGAAAAAATGCAACCAGACGAAACTGGAGTTTCTTTATCTTCAAATGCATACGCAATAAATTGTAAAAATACATTATTACGATCAGAACATCCTAATCAAATAATTGTTGGAAGTGGGTTAAATGATATTATCAGTATAGCAATGCCTGATGCTGTTTTGATAGCCCACAAAAGTCAAACACAAGAAATCAAAAATCTAGTCAAAACTCTAAAGTCTAAAAATGTTTCTCAATCAGAATTATTTACAAAAGACCATAGACCCTGGGGTTCCTTTGAAATATTAGCTAGATCAAATGGATTTCAAGTAAAAAAAATCATTGTTGATCCAGGTGAAGCGCTTAGCCTACAAAGTCATAATCATAGGTCTGAACATTGGGTTGTAGTAAAAGGTATTGCAAAAGTAACAATTAATGACAAAGTGAAATCAATTTATGAAGGTGAGTCTGTTTTTGTACCAAAACTTGCAATACATAAAATTGAAAACCCATTTAATAAAAAGTTAATAATTATTGAGGTGCAAATTGGCTCATATCTTGGTGAAGATGATATAATAAGATATAATGACTTATATTCAAGAAATTCAGAGATTTAAGTTTAGAACTTTTACAAATTTTTATTGTTATTTGTTTAACTTTTTGATTTTTGTAATATAAACTAAATTTTAAACACCGCGAGTTAACTTCTATATATTAAATAAATAAATTTGGCAAAATAAATTGAAATCTAAATTTGAAAAAAAAACAGCTTTGGTTACAGGAACAGCAGGTTTTATTGGATTTTATATTGCTAGAAAGTTATTATCTAAAGGTTGGAAAATTATTGGTATAGATTCCATGTCTGAATATTATGATGTGCTTCTAAAAAGACGTCGAGAAAGTATTCTTTTACAATCCCCTAATTACAAATCAGTTCATGCTAAGTTAGAAGATAAAGATGTTATTTTGGATTTACTATCAAATGAGAAACCTGATCTGGTTATTCATTTAGCTGCTCAAGCAGGAGTAAGATATTCAATAGAGAATCCTAGAATTTATTTAGAAAGTAATGTATCAGGAACATTTGAACTTTTAGAAGCAGCTAGAGCATATCCGCCAACGCACTTATTAATTGCATCTACTTCTTCGGCGTACGGTGCTAGTGATAAAATGCCATATAAAGAAATTGATAATTCTGATCACCAAATATCTTTGTACGCTGCTACCAAAAAAAGTATTGAAAATATATCTCATAGTTATTCGCATTTATTTGGCTTACCAACAACTATATTTAGATTTTTTACTGTTTATGGCCCTTGGGGACGCCCAGACATGGCATTGTTTAAATTTACTAAATCAATTCTTCAAAATGAAAAAATTGATGTTTATAATTATGGTAAAATGAAAAGAGATTTTACATATATAGATGATCTAGTTGAGAGTGTTTTTAGGCTTATTGATTGTATACCAGAAACAAAAAATGAAAAAAATAAAGAATTTGCAAAATTTGACAGTATATCTTCTGTAGCGCCTTATAGGATAGTAAATATTGGTAACTCAAAGCCAATTGAATTAATGCAGTTCATAAGAACAATCGAAAAATTTGTAGGTAAAAAAGCAAAGCTAAATATGATGCCTTTACAAGCTGGTGACATTACCGCTACTTACGCAGATAACAAACTATTAGAAAAACTTACTGGGTATACTCCAAAAACCACAGTAGATATTGGCATAAAAAAATTTGTTGATTGGTATAGAAATTATTACCAATTATAATTAATAATGAATAGTATTAAATTATACTTATATTAATTTATATCATATTTAGTATGTGTTAGTTTTAATTATTTTGAATAGACTTTTATGTTATTATCTAAAAATATTAAATTTATAGTAGTACATTGCTCTGATACTGAAGACAAAAAAAATTTAAAAGCCGTTGATATACATGAAATGCATTTAAGTTTTGGATGGGACGGCATAGGTTACCATAAAGTAATTCAAAGATCAGGTAAGATTGAAAATGGAAGACCTGAATTTTGGATTGGTGCTCATGTTAAAGGTAAAAACCAAGTCAGTTTAGGAGTCTGTTTAATTGGGAGAAATAATTTTACAACAAAACAATATTCATCTCTTAGAAGATTATTGAAAAAGTGGAAAATTTTATATCCAAAAGCTAAAATTATTGGACACAGAGATGTAGGAAACACAAAAAAAACTTGTCCCAATTTTGATGTTATAACTTGGTCAAAAGAAAATTTAATTTAATATGAGAATTATAAAACCCTCAATTTATATGAAATTAGAACCAAACGAATATTCATCATTGGAAACAGAATGTTTATATGGAGAAACTGTTAAAGTTATCAAAAATGAAAAAGATTGGGTTTATTGTGTATTATTGACCGACAATTATCATGGATGGATAAAGAAAAGTAATTTAGGTCATTTAGAAGAACCAACCCACAGAGTTATAAATAAAAGATCTTTTGTTTATGTTGAACAAAGTCCAAAATCTAATTGTTTACACTATTTGCCTCTAGGAGCTAAGCTAGCTGTAAAAAATCTTACTTCTATTTGGGCAGAAATTTTTCTTCCAAAATCAAACAAATTTGAAGTTGGTTATGTGCCAAGAAATCATATTGTTAAAATTTCCGATAAAATTAATGATTGGGTATCAATTGCAGAACAGTTAGTTGGTGTGCCGTATAAATGGGGAGGTAGAGATACACTTGGGATAGACTGTTCTGCTTTGTTACAATTATCTTACGAAAATTCAGGCGAAATTATTCCTAGAAACACAGCAGATCAAGTTAAAGTAAGTAAAGAAATTATTGAGGATATAAATGAATTATCTCGAGGTTGTGTTGTATTTTGGAAAGGGCACGTAAGCATAATGGTTGATAAAGTCAATTGTATTCACTCAAATGCCTTCCATATGAGTACCATAATTGAACCTTTAGATGTAGTTATTAGTAGAATGAAAGGACAAGACATATTAAGAATGCTAAATTTTAATAATTATTAATTGATAAACTTTTAGTATAATTAATTTTGATTATTTTTACTTTCAATGTAAAGTTTTCTTTGTCTTAGTTTTTTATTAGTGGGAACCATACTGCTCATAAAACCATTTTTTACTCTCCCCATTTTAACCATTATCATTGAAGAAATAATGTTTAAGCATATTTTTTGAGCTGTGCCTGCTTTTAATCTTGTAGATCCAGCTATAATCTCCTCTGCAGTGTCAAGTACTATTTTGACTTTACCAAATTCTAAAATTTTGCCATTAGGATTATTACTTATTGAAATAGTAAGTGCTTTGTTTTCTTTTGCTTTCCTCATAACTTCACAAGTAAAGGGGGTATTTCCACTGGCTGCTAAACCTATTACAACATCTTGAAAGTTTATTTTTTTTTCTTTTACCATTTTTGATGCAGTAAGAGTGTTATCTTCAGCATTTTCTATAGCATCTAAAATAGCATTATCTCCTCCAGCAATAATGTAATCTAAACGATTTTTAGGCCAATTAAAGGTTGGAAACAACTCCACACCATCTTGTACACCTATTCTACCAGATGTTCCCGCTCCAACATAAATTAACTTCCCTTTTCTATTTAAGATTAAGTGTTTATATATCATGTCAATAGCTGCTTCGATTTCTAAAAGACAGCCTTTTATAGCTAATGCAGCTTTTTTTTGTTCATAAATAAATAATTGAATAGCGTCTATAGTATTTAACTTGTCTATAGGTTTACTTTTTGTATATAAATTTTCTGTTTTAGGTATATTCTTATTCATAAATATTGTTTATATGTTTTTTATCATTTTAAAAAGGTTATTTTATATCGTTGCAATATAATTATTTGAATATTATTGGTTTGATGACTGGTACAAGTATGGATGGAATAGACATTAGTCTAGTTCAAACTAATGGTGTGGAACTGAAAAGACTTAATCAAAACTATTTTTATAAATATTCCAACGAAACGAAAAAATTTTTACTAAGTATTTTAAATGTAGATTTAAAAATAAATTTAAAACGGAAAAGATATTTAGATAATTTTGTTACTAACGAACATTATCTTGCTTTAAAAGATTTAGACATTGTTCAGAAGTGTGACTTAATTGGTTTTCATGGACAAACAATTTATCATGATCCTAAGAATAAAAATTCAGTACAATTAGGTGACCCTAAAAAACTTGCAAAATTGCTTAATAAAGATGTTGTTTTTGATTTTAGATCAAATGATATTACATTTGGAGGACAAGGTGCTCCACTAGCACCAATTTATCATCAATTAATAATTCAGAAGCTTAATGTAAAATTACCTTGTTGTATCTTAAATATTGGTGGTATTTCAAATTTAACATTTTGGGATGGTAAAATTTTGATTGGTTTTGATACTGGACCCGGCAATGCTTTAATGGATGATTATTCATTAACTACATTTAACAAAAACTTTGATAAAAATGGTAATTTTGCTGCCAAAGGCATCCCAATAGAAGAAGAAGTTGAAAAATTTGTGCAACACAATTTTTTCTCAAAACCTCCTCCAAAGTCTCTTGACAGACTTTCATTTATAGAAAATTACAATGAGTTAATAAAAAAAAATTATTCTTGCTATGATATTATGGCTACTCTGGCCGAATTCACAGTAGAAACTGTTGCACTTAGCTTAAACCTTCTCCCAGAAAAAATTGATAATATTTTAATAACTGGTGGTGGTCATAATAATGTTCATTTAATGAAACGTTTAAAACAAAGATTAAAAACTAATTTCGTCAATGCAAAAGACTTGGGGTTACAATTTGATTATATAGAGTCAGAGTTGATAGCTTATTTATCAGCAAGATCTTTATATGAGCTCCCCATCACATTTCCTACAACAACAGGAGTTAAAAAATCTTCATCAGGAGGTGTGTTGTATAAAAATTTATAAAAATCCATTTTGTCTATCTATATGAAAAGGTCTTAATTTTATGGAAGGTGGCAATATTTCTCTTATATCTGCAAAAGGAAATGATGGTGTGAAACTATATGCTTCTGCAAATGTTCCTTTTGGAGCATTACACTGTGCAGCTCTGTAGCTATTCATCAATTTAAACAAGTCTACAAATCTATCAGGACTTTGTGTTTTGTGTTTAAGAATGGCTTCTTTTTTCAACTCATAATAATCTGTTATATCAACATAATAATTAGGATTAAAGTTAATGCCCATCAAAGTATCACAATATAAAATTGGAATATAATGACTTACTGCTGCTTTAGTTATTAAGGATAATGATTTATGGTCCACATGATAGTCATTTTCAGAATGTGTGATAATTAAATCAGGCATGATTTTTAAAATATTCTCTTTTATAATTTTTCTATGTTCCAATTCGCTACCCAATTCTCCATCGGGTAAATTTAAGAAAACTGGTGAAGAAAGTTTTTTTAAGCCACCGATAGCCTCCTTGGCTCTTTTCTGAGATAATTTTTTACCTTCGGCCACTCCTCCTTTTGCTCCATCAGTTGCAATCATTGTATAAACTTTATGTCCTTTTTTCTTATAAATAAAAAGCAAACCATACATAAAAATTTCAATATCGTCAGGGTGAGCGCCAATCCCTAAAACTTTCATTATATTTTTCTCCCAATTAATATAATATACTATTGCAATATTCAAAAAGATATCAAATGAAAAAAATAACAGATAAAAAAACTATCAGAGGTTATATTGAGGGTTATTATGGAAGACTTCTTTCATGGGAGAATAGAGAACGTATAATTAAATGTCTGTACAAAAATAATATGAACACTTATTTCTATGCCCCAAAAGAGGACATAAATCATAGATTATGTTGGAAAAAAAATTATAGCAAAAATTGGCGTTTAAATTTTCGTAAATTCACAGACATAAGTAAAAAACATAAAATTGACATTATTGCAGGCCTTGCACCTGGGTTAGACTTTAATTTCAAACACCTAAATGAAAAATCGAAGATAAATAAAAATACAGATTTTAAAGTTCTTTTAAATAAAGCAAAACAATTACTTAATGATGGTGCAACATCAATAGCCTTATTGTTAGATGACATTCCACCTGATTTTAAAAATAAATTTGGCGTTGATGTGTCCGAAGGAACATATCACGCAATTTTGGCGAATAAGCTTTCAAAAGAATTAGGACAAAGTATCTTCTTTGTACCAAGAATTTACGCTGACGAATTAATTCAAGATGAACCTTTTTATTTGAAAGAATTAAGTAAGATATTGGATCCAAAAATAATTATGTTCTATTGTGGGAAAAATATTGTTTCTAAAAATTTATCAAATTATAAACTGATTAAAACAACAATACAAAATAGAGTAATTTTTTGGGACAATTACTATTCAAATGACTATTGTCCTAGACGTCTTTTCATAGGACCTTATTATGGAAGAGAGAATATTAATGATGTAATGATAAATCCTACAGGTTTAATAAAGACGGATCTTCTGATTTTGGATATTTGCGCCAATAATTTTAGAGGTCAGAACAATTTTAGAGAATGGTCAAAGGTGTTGAAAATTCACGGCGTCCCAAAACAATTCAATAAAATAAAAAAGTTTTTTTTAAAACCAGATTTTGGTTCTAATCCTCCAGAAAAAAAAATAAATGTTAATAGTAAAGATTTTCAAGCACTAGATTTCCTTTTGTGGAAATGGAAAGGGCATTTATCTAGAGAATGGTATCCATTCATTTTTGGGTTGAAGCAAGATTTACAAATAAGTGAAAAACTTTTAACCTCAGAACGAAAAATTAAAACTCAAACCGTACCTCTATCTGAATTTTTAATAAAGGGAGAAGTAGAATGACAAAAATTGGTTTTATTGGCTTAGGCAATATGGGAGCTAAAATGACACTGAACCTTCTTAAAGCTAATTATGAGGTTATTGGTTACGACATAAATAAAGAATCTGTGAATAATCTATTGGCCAAAGGCCTTAAGCAAGCAACCAATTTAAGTCAGATCGCAAAATTTGCAGATATTGTGATTACTATGTTACCCAATGGTGACATTGTAGAAGAAGTTTATGATAATATAATTGATGAGTTTGCACCTGGCACTCTATTTGTGGACTGCTCAACCATTGAAGTAAATAAAGCTAAGCAACTTCACATGAAATGTGAGAATAAAAACATCTTATCTCTTGATGCTCCGGTTTCGGGGGGTGTAGGTGGAGCAGAACAAGCAACATTAACATTTATGGTAGGGGGGACAGAAAAAGCTTATAAAATGATGTTACCCCTATTTGAAGTAATGGGGAAAAAATCATTGTTATGTGGTTCCTTCGGTTCAGGACAAGCAACAAAAGCATGTAATAATATGTTGTTAGCAACTACTATGATTGGTGTAGGAGAAGCCTTTTCTTTAGGGCAGAATTTAGGTTTGGATCCAAAAAAATTATTCGAAATATTGTCAACTTCAACTGGTTCCTGTTGGGCTATAAATAGCTATTGCCCAATAAAAGGTGTTGGGCCAGCAAGTCCAGCAGACGACGACTTTAGACCAGGTTTCTCAGCAGATCTGATGCTAAAAGATCTTACTATAGCGCTCAAGGCTATTGAAAGTACAAATACTTCAGCACCATATGGTAAAAACTCAAGAGAAAATTTTGAAAGAATGGTTAATGCAAACCAAGGATCCTTAGACTTTTCGGCTATTACAAAATTTAATAAATAAAGCTATTTTAAATAGCTTTATTATTATTTTTATTACACTAATAGTGGGGCTATAACTAAACTAACTATAGCCATAACGTTAATCAATATGTTCATTGACGGTCCTGATGTATCTTTTAGTGGGTCACCGACTGTATCTCCAACAACTGCTGCTTTATGAACTTCAGATCCTTTACCGCCAAAATTTCCTTTTTCCACAAACTTTTTAGCATTATCCCAAGCACCACCAGAATTTGACATCATTAAGGCCATCATAACGCAACATATGAGTGCACCACCTAACATTCCTCCAAGTGCTTTTGGACCAAGTAAAAAACCTATGATTACTGGTGACAAAACAGCTAAAGCTCCTGGTGCTATCATCTTTCTTAAAGCGGCTCTAGTTGCAATATCTACACACCTTGCAGTATCTGGTTTAGCTTTACCCTCCAACAAACCTGGGATTTCTTTGAATTGTCTTCTAATTTCTTTAATCATATCAAAAGCAGCGTCACCAACTGCAGTCATTGTCATAGAACTAACTAAAAATGGAAATATACCTCCTAAGAACATACCACACAATACTAATGGATCGTTAATAGCTAAGACAAAACTTTCATCAGAAATTGAAATTTTTTCTATATATGCGCTGATAAGGGCCAATGCAGCTAAAGCTGCAGCGCTTATTGCAAAACCTTTACCAATAGCTGCAGTAGTGTTTCCAACTTCATCAAGTGAATCTGTGATTTCTCTAGTTTCTTTTCCCATCTCAGACATTTCAGCAATACCTCCAGCATTGTCAGCAACTGGTCCATAAGCATCTATTGCCATAGTGATACCAACTGTACTTAACATTCCAACTGCAGCTATACCAACTCCATACAGACCTGCGTATATATTTGATATAAAAATTATACAGACAATTGTTAAAACTGGGATTGCAACTGATTGCATACCTGTTGCCAAACCTGATATTAAAACAGTAGCAGAACCAGTTTCTCCATCTTTAGCTATTTTTTCTATAGGGCTTCCGCCAGTATAATATTCAGTAATTAATCCAACAACTATACCTCCAACTGAACCAACAAGCACAGCAATCCAAACACCAACAGCAACATTCATTAAATCAACCAAAAAATATGACAACACTACAAAAAGTACCGCAGATCCTATTGTACCATATCTGAGAGCTGTTTCTGCGCTTTTCGAAGAAAAAGCTTTTACAGTTAATATTCCTAACAAAGAACATATGATACCTAAAGAGGCTAAAGCTAAAGGCATGAATTGAAGTAGGTACTGATTACCACCTAATGAGTTGATAGTAGCGCTAGTCATTGAAGCAGCCAAGGCTATGCATGCAATCATAGATCCACAATATGACTCAAAAATATCAGAACCCATTCCAGCAACGTCTCCAACATTATCTCCAACATTATCCGCAATTACTCCAGGGTTTCTGGGGTCATCTTCAGGAATTCCTGCCTCTACCTTACCCACAAGGTCAGCTCCAACATCTGCACTTTTAGTAAATATACCACCACCTACTCTTGAAAATAAAGCTACCGATGAAGCGCCCATTGCAAAACCCTCAATTGCATGTATTGTTTTAATGTCACCTGCAAAATAATGAAATAAAATTCCTACACCAAACAACCCCATTGCGGCTACTGTTAGTCCCATGATCGAGCCACCAAAAAAAGCTATGTTTAATGCTTCAGAAGCACCTTTTTCTTTAGCAGCAACTGCAGTTCTCACATTTGCCTTTGTTGCTGAATACATACCTATAAAACCTGCAGTACCTGAACACAAAGCTCCAAGCATAAACGATATAGCAGTTTGCCAGCCAAGAGAAAAATATAATGCAACTATACATACTAAGCAAAATATAGCTAATCTCTTATACTCTGCAGACATGAAAACCATTGCACCAAGGTGTATTTCATCTCCAATTTCCTTCACACGACCTTCGCCTTCCGATGAGGACTTCACCTTCAAATATACAAAATAAGCTGACAGTAGTCCAAGAAGACCAAGTATAACTGATATTAATGAATATGGCATTTGCTGACCCTAATTTTATTTAAAAAAGTACTTTTAATTCGATTAATTAAATCTGTAAAGTTTTATATTTTTTTTAACTAGTTTTGGAATTTTATATATGTATTACGATTTAGATTTCCTAACAAAAAAACTAAATCTTTTTTTTTCAAAGCGATACAACCTGAAGTTTTTCTATTATCTGGGAAACTACAATGAATAAAAATTGCACTACCCTTATTTCTAATTGTTGGTTCAACATTGTGGGAAGTAACAATTATTATGTCATAGGCTTCATCTTCTCGCCATAACTTTTCATAATTTATATTAAGCGATTGAAAATCACTAATTTTTATATATTTGTTATACTTGTTACTTGTAATATCATCACACCATCCACAATTCTTTGTGATTTTATTTACTTTTAAAACATTGTTTTTCTTGAATTTTGGTTTAAAAACTTTATCTGATCTGTAATAAATTGTTTTAAAATACCAATTCCCTACAGGTGTGGTTTTATCACCCTCAGTTTTTTTTACAGCCTTTTTAAGACCCCCTTCACCTATTTGACATGGGAACACTTGATTACCAACTTTTAGAAAATGTTTCTTATTCAGATTTATTACTAACCAATTTTTCATAGTAAATAATTATAAATAGTTTAATCAAAGAAAAAATATATTTTTACACAAAATAAGAGTAAGATTTTTTAAATTTTGGAAGATACAATTATGCTAGAACAAAAACAAAGCTGGCTTCAATCAATTTTAGTTTACAAAGACTTAAGAATGTTAAAAATTTTACTTCTTGGTGCTATTAGTGGTTTCCCCTGGGTACTAATAGCCAGTAGTTTAAGCCTTTGGCTAAAAGAGGAAGGATTGAGTAGATCAACTATTGGTTGGGCAGGTTTAATTTTTGGTGTTTACGCATTTAATTATTTATGGGCTCCATTAATTGATAGAATTCAAATACCTCTGATAACAAAAAAACTAGGCCATAGAAGAGCATGGATAGTTTTAATGCAAGTCATAATTTTAATAAGTTTGATATTTTGGAGCTTTATAAACCCATCTCAAAACTTAGCTTTGTTAATTTCAGTAGGATTAGTGATTGCCGTTGCTTCAGCCACACAAGATATAACTGTTGATGCTCTAAGAATTGAACAAATAAATGAAAACGAAACGAAAGTCATGGCCGCAGGTGCTGCAATGGCAGTAGTTGGTTGGTGGACAGGATACAAATTAGGAGGTGTTTTAGCTTTATTTACAGCTGAAGTTTTTGAGAATATGGGTATTGCTGATTATTGGCAAACCACTTTCTTAGTTTTAGGAGTTGTAATAATTTTGATGAATATTGGTTTAATGTTTGTTTATGAGCCAGTTAAAACTGATAGAGAAGCAAAACAAAAAATAACTGATAAAACAATCGCAAAAAAACTTGGATCTATTAACTTTATAAATAACTTTTTTATATATATTACTGGAACTATAGGTGGACCTATAATAAGTTTTTTTAAAAAAAATGGCTTTGCAATTGCAATAGGATTATTAAGTTTTATTTTCTTATTCAAGATTGGTGAAGCCTTTCTTGGAAGAATGTCTATAGTTTTTTATAAAGAAATTGGGTTTTCAAAAGGGCAGATTGCTATATATTCCAAAGGGCTTGGTTGGATTACAACCATTGTTTTTACATTGTTAGGTGGTGTCATGGCAATGAGAACAGGAACAATTAAAACAATGTTCTTCGCTGGCGGATTAATGGCACTAACTAACCTTCTATTTGCTTTTTTGGCTTGGACAGGGAAATCTGAATTATTATTTGCCGTTGCTGTTATTGCTGATGATATTTCAGCTGCGTTTGCAACAGTAGCTTTTGTTGCATTCATTTCGTTATTAGTTGATAGAACTTACACTGCTACGCAATATGCCTTGCTTGCTTCTTTGGGAACAGCTGGCAGAACAACACTTGCTTCATCTTCAGGAACTCTAGTGGATTGGCTTAATGGAGATTGGGGAACTTTTTTTATTTTAACCACAATAATGGTAATACCTTCTTTAATTTGTTTGTGGATAATAAGAAATAAAATAAATATTAAAATAAAATAATTAGTGTTTTACATCACTTAATTTTAACTAATTTAGAGATTTTCTACTTGATTTTTAATTATCAAATGAATTTTTCTATAAAATTAAGACTTAGAATTTAAGAACATTAATTCTTGTTTTTATTTATAAATTGTATATTAAAAATTATGTAAATAATTCCTAAGTCTGGTTAAAATGATTCTTAAATATCTATCTACTCATGAACTCAATTATTCCAAAAGTTGGACGGATGGATGGAATAAAATTAAAGACCTAAGTAATTTTGAAAGATACATGACTTTTTTTTGGTTTCTAGGACCATTTATCTATCTTATAGAAAGGGATCCAGCTGATATTTGGCTTACATTAATATCACTAATTTTCTTAATCAGATGTTACAAATTAAATCATTGGAATTGGTCTAAACAACTTTGGTTTAGACTTGCACTTGCTTTATGGGCTTTTAGTCTTTTTTCAGCAATTCTGAGTCCTGATCCAATTTTTTCATTTCAACAAGGTTTCGTCTGGATTAGATTTCCATTGTATGTAGCTGCAGCACAGGTTTGGCTAGCAAAAGATCGAGATATAAGAATTATTATGTTTTTATCTATTGTAATAGCAATGTTGTTGATGTGTGCAATACTTATAAGTGAGTGTATTATAGAACCAAAAACAAGACTCACTTGGCCATATGGCGATGTTGTTCCAGGAGGGTATATAGTAAAATTTTCACTTCCTGTCTTTTGTGTATTAGTCGCGATCGCTGTTGCAAAAAAAAATAAAAGTGGGTTTTATTCTGGAATAATAGCATTAGTTTCAATTTTTGTTTCTTTTTTAACAGGGGAAAGAACTAATTTCTTGATAAGAGCCTGCAGTGGCATGTTGGGAGGATTAGTGTGGAAACCAAGATTTAATCTCTACATTTTTTTAGTTTTAATTGAATTGCTTGCAGTATTTTTTATAGCACTAAAAAAGCCAGATTTATTAGTTCGTTTTAGTTCTGAATTTGTAAGTAGAATTCCAATATTTAATATGTCAGATAATAATGGTTATTGGGGCACTTGGCGTGGAGGTCTTCAACAAGGTTTAATTACGCCACTAAAAGGAATTGGACCCTCAGGCACAAGAAATACATGTATAGCACTTGACACTAATCTACCAGATTGGTTGCCTGGCAAGAATAACTGTGCGAATCATCCACATAATTTTTATATTCAACTTTTTGCAGAAACTGGAATAATTGGCTTACTCTTAGGAAGTGGAATGATTATTTGTATAATTTTAGACTGTTTAAAAGCAAGAGCTCAAAATAGTAATTGTCCAATGAGCGCAACTGCTTTTGTTGTTCCTTTAGCTTTATTTTTCCCTTTTCAACAATTTGGAAGTTTTTTTGGACAATGGGGAAATTTATTCCTTTGGTTTGCTATTGGCTTCTCTATGTCTCAATATCAAGGATGGAATAAGTCTAAATTTATAAAATAATTTGTTTTTTAACCAAAATTTTTTTCCTAAAATCATCCAGTTTCTTTGAAGACTCTTCTGAGGTATGCTTAAAGTTATCCCAAGATAAATTTTGCAATTTTTTAATTTTACTAGGTTTTCGTAAAAGTTTTAAAATCGTATCTTCAATCTTATTTTGATCAATATTATCCAAAACAATACCGTTATTGTTTATTATTTCAGGAATTCCACCTACATTTGAGGTTATAATGGCAACACCATTACTCATTGCTTCCGCAACAACTAGACCAAAGGGTTCGTTCCATAAAGAAGGAATAATAATAATTGAAGCAGATTTCATTCGCCTTTGCAAAATATTTGAACTCAAGAAGCCATCAAATATTGCTTGTTTACCAATTTTATTAAAATTTTTAATATTTTGAAGTGCATATTTAGATTGATTGCTATTTGAACCAAGATAGGTGGATCCAATCAATCTAAATTTCCAATCTGGAAAATGTTTTGCAATACCAGAAACAGCATTTACGTACAAATGAACACCCTTTTCTGGAACAAATCTACCTGAGAAAATTATCTCCTTGATTTTCTTTGGTGGTTTTTTTGTTTTTCTTTCAACACCATTATAAATTACATGTACTTTACTATGATCATCATCTAAACCTTCTAGAAATTTTTTTTTTATGTAACTACTTACACAAAAAATATTTGTTACTTTTTTTAATAACTTTTGTCTTTGAAGTATAGTTTTTGAACCATACATGGTTTGTGGATCATTATGAAAAAAAAGAAAAATTGGATAAACTTTTGTGCATTTTCTCACTAAATTTATCAAGTAAGGACGATTATGTATTTCAATAATTTGATCCTTGTCTCCTTCAGACAAAATAATATTACACATTTTTTTTGCTAAATTTGTATTTTTACTTCTAAAAAATAAAATAGGGTCTTTTATACCTGTAAAATTGTTTGGTAAAAGGGGATTAATAGTATCCTGACCATAAACCATAATATTATGTTTAAATTTACTATATTTATAATTATTAAAAACAGTAATTGATACTGAAGAAGCCTTATATTTATCAAATTTTTCTTTATGAGGTAAAAGTATATTGATTTTCAAAATTGTTTATCTTCTTTTTCAAAAAAAATTATTTTTGTAAAATTATAAATACATTATATGATTATTTTTAAATTTTAATATTTTAGGTAAAACTTTGCAAACCATAATTTGTATGAAATGGGGTTCTCGATATGGACCTAATTATGTCAATAGACTTTATAATTCAATTAAAAGACACACAAAAAGGCATACTAATCTCTATTGTTTTACTGATAACAAAGAAGGTATCAATAAGAATGTTATATGCGAGCCACTTCCTGAGATAAACCTCCCCAAAAATATTTCAAGCACTCCGTGGCGCAAATTAAGTGTTTGGCAATATCCTTTGAGTCAACTTTCTGGAGACGTATTATTTTTAGATCTTGATTTGATAATTACAGGTAACTTGGATAGGTTTTTTGATTATAAACCAGGAAATTATTGTGTTATTGAAAACTGGACCCAAAAAGGAAAAAATATTGGCAACACAAGTTGTTTTAGATTTCGTGTAGGTAACCATATTTCAATTTTTAACAAATTCCAGATAGAACCTGTTAAGATTTGGAAAAAATATCACATAGAACAAATCTATCTTAGTCATGAAATTAAAGACCAAGTCTTTTGGCCTTCAGATTGGTGTAAAAGTTTTAAACATAACCTCCTTCCCTCTTGGCCCTTTAGAATTTGGGAAGCTGCAAAGTTACCTAGTGATACTAGCATAGTTGCATTCACTGGCAAACCAGATCCAGACGATGTGTTAGCAGGAAAATGGCCGGTTAAAAAATACCAATTTTACAAAAAAGTTTATAAACAGTTAAAAACTCCTCAATGGGTTTTGGATAATTGGCTATAAATTAATTTAAAACATTTATTGGTTTTTTTATTATGAACGCTTCTATTGCCTCTAAATAACCATTAAAAAACTTTTTGTAAGCCTCTGAAGAGACATAGCCAATATGTGGTGTAAGTAAAGTGTTTTTAGTTTTTCTTAATATATGATCCTTTGGTAGAGGCTCTTGATCATATACATCCAAAGCAGCACACGAAATAATACCATTATTCAATGCATCTATAAGATCTTTTTCATTTATAATTGGACCTCTGCTGGTATTTACTAATACGCATTCTTTTTTCATTAATTTAAATTTATTATTATCGATGTATCCTCTTGTGCGATCAGACAATCTAGTGTGAACTGTTAAAATATCTGATTTAGAAAACAAATCATTACTATTAACAAAATTTACTCCTACTATGTCACAATCTTCTTTTTTTAAATTATGACTCCATGCAATAACTTTCATGCCGAAAGCTTTGCCAAAATTGGCAACTTGTTTACCTTGTTTTCCAAGTCCAAATATTCCTAATGTATTTCCTTTTAATCCTCTTCCAATTGTAGTTTGCCATTTGCCATCTTTCATGTTTTGAATTTCAGTTTGTAGACCTCTCCAACTATTCATGATAAGTGCCCATGCTAATTCAGCCGTAGAATGGATTTTAGTATCCGTTCCACAAAAGATAATATTTCTTTTCCTTAGAGACTCTGCGTCTACAGATGCATTCCACATTCCGCTTGTAATAACTAACTTTAGGTTTGGAAGTTTATTGATTAACTCTTCAGGTAATGGGGTTCTTTCTCTCATCAAACATAAAACGTCATAATCAAATAGTTTTTCTGACAAGTAAGGATCGTCTCCAATATATTCATTAAACACCTTAAGCTCTATTTTATCACTAAGGGTGTCCCAATTAGCAAAATGATGTGTAACTTTCTGATAATCATCCAAAATAGCTACCTTAATTTTTTTCATTCTCTATCCTTCTTTTACTGAACCATAACCAGCTATTCTTCCAAAGACTGCACCGGACGTTAAGCCTGATCCACCAGGATATCCATTAAAAAACACACCTCCTACTAATTCTCCGCAAGCAAATAAACCTTTTATAGGATTATCTTTAACATCTAATACTGATCCATTTTTATCAACTTTTAATCCACCATATGTAAAAGTAATACCGCCAGTAACAGGAAATGCTCTAAAAGGTCCTTTATCTATTTTCTGTGCCCAATTAGATTTTTTAATTTCGAGACCTTTAGTTGATTTTCCATCAAGAATTGTTGGATCAAAAGTGGTATTAAGATCTACTGAATTATTATATTGATCAATAGTTTTCTTGGTTTGAGTTTTATCAACACCGTCTATTTTTTTTATTAACTCATCAATAGTGTCAGCTTCAACAAAGTGAGCGTCATGGAATCTATATTCTTCATAAAGTAAGTCAAAAACCTTACTATCAAAAATCTGCCAAGCTAAATGTCCTGGCTGATCTAAAACTTTTTTTCCATATTGAGCATAAGTATAATTTCTAAAATTTTTACCCTCATCTAAAAATCTTTTACCATTTGCGTTAATCATAATTCCTAAAAAATAGCATATCTTTCTATAATTTTTTCTTTCACTTGGTTCTAAATCTAAGCCACCATAATTTTTCATATGTAAATCCATGGGAGTTGCATGACAGCCATCATATAAACCATGTTTAACTGCACCAATTTCTAAGGCCATCTTCAGACCATCTCCTGTATTATGAGGAGTTCCTCTTACTTTAGCCTTTAGCCAGTTGTTACCAATGTAGGATTTTCGAAGTTCATCATTCGCCTCGAACCCCCCTGATGCTAAAATAACTGCGTCAGCAATTACTTTTTCTCCATTCACATAAACGCCCTTCACCTCTCCAGCTTCGTAAAAGAGATTTGTGACAGGGCTTTGATAAAAAATTTTTCCACCTAATGCTAAATATACTAATAATTCTTGGTCAAATAAACCAACACCTTCGTTTTGTGATGCCAGTGTTAAGCCTCCCCAAAAAATATGCTTGCCATCTTTCAAAAAGCTTTGCCTTGAATAGATGGGTTCAAATTTAATATTGTGAGAAGAAAGCCACTTTATTGTCTCTAATGATTTAGAAACCAAAATTTTTTGCTCATGGCTTAGTGGCCTACCATCATTAAAGTCTAACAAGTCTTTTTCAAAATTTTCTTGAGTGTAAGAACCAAAATCTGTGTACTCAAGCCTTTCATCGTTAGGGTTTTTTAAAAGATCCATCAACTGATTACTATTATCATAGGCAAATCGCATTGCACCAGCTGTATACTTAGTGTTTCCACCAGCCAATTTTTTGTCTGCTTTTTCATAAATAGTTACATCTCCACCCTTTTCTAAAGCAGCTATACCAGCAGATAAAGCAGCGTTACCAGAGCCAACAATTACAACTGTTTTTGTCATTTAATTTTATCCTTTTAGAGGGACTATTTTTATTAGATTGTTAAATTTATTGTTATTCTTTAATATATTTTTTTCAAGTTCATTTTATTATTTGGTCTAAGATGTCTTCAAATATAATCGGTTCTCTAATTTGGATCATATTTATATTTTTATCACTATTTACTCACATGATAATCAAGTCTTTATCAGGTGAAGTTGATTTTATTATTACTTTATTTTCTAGGTTTTCTTATTCATTACCCATTTTATTTATTTTAGCTTACGTAGCTAGAAAATCGCTTTTATTTCAATTAAATAATTGGAAAAACATTGCTTTAAGATCCTTTTTTGGTTTCGTCACTATGATAATGGTTTTTTCCTCACTACAGTTAATTCCTATTGGACTTACTACAGCTCTTGCGCAAAGTTCAGCAATTTATGTTACTCTCTTATCTCCATTTGTCTTAGGAGAAAAAATAGGTCTAGTTAGATGGTCAGCAGTTATATTTGGATTAATTGGTGTTTTTTTCATGATAAATCCAATCAGTATTATTAATGAGACATCAGAATTGTCTGCTTTAGGTGTTTACCTTGCATTTGGAAGTGCATTAACACACGCAGCGCTTGCTCTTATATTAAGAAGAATTGGTAAAACTGAACACCCTGCCACTACAGCTCTAATTCATAATCTATTAACTTCCTTAGTTATCACTTTTACTATTATTTTTTTTGGAACTAAGTTCTATGGAAAAACAGGCGATTATGGAATTGAAATTTTAATAACGCCTAATAATATACTTTATACTTTGATTACGCTTGGGATGATAGGGTCATTTGTTCAGTATTTTATGGCCCAAAGTTATAAATATGCAGAGGCTACAATTTTAGTAACACTGAGATATTTAGCAATTCCATTAGCTACGCTTTTTGGATTTATCATTTGGAATGAAATACCAACATACAGTCAAGTTATTGGGGGCTTAGTTGTTATTGGCTCTTGTCTTTTAATCACATACCGAGAATTTAAGAAAAAATAAATTAATATCCTATTGCAAGACCATCTTTTCGCCAATCGCTTGCACCAATTAACACATCCTTTTCTTCATCTATTAAAATCATTTGACCACCACCAATAGGAGGTACTGGATAATTAATTTTGTGCCCCTTTAACTTTAATTCATTTATTAAATTCAAGTCAAAATCATCTTCAATATCTAATTCATTTTTATTTGGGAAAATCCGGGAATGATTTAGGGCAAGTTGTGGGTTTAGTCCAAAATCAATCAATTGAGATAAAACATAAGCGTGACCAGCAGCTTGGTATTGACCACCCATTACACCAAATGAACCTATTAATTTATTATTTTTTGAAATCATAGCAGGAATTATAGTATGTGCCGGCCTTTTATCTGGATTTAACTCATTGGGATGACCCTCAATAGTATTAAAGGCTCTTCCTCTACAATGAAAAAGAACACCACTTTTAGGAGCAGTAATACCACTACCAAAGGCGTCAAAGAGAGAGTTGATAAATGAAATCATCATGCCATTTTTATCTCTTACATTAAGGTAAATTGTGTCAGGATGATCTGGAAAATCACTTAAACTATAAATCTTAGCTTTTTTCATATCAATGGTGGAAGCATATTGATCCAACAAGTTTGAATTCAAAAAACAATCAACAGATAATTTGTTTAGTTCTGGATCTGCAAGATACTCATCTCTTAAAAAATACCCTATTTTTGTTGCCTCACAAAACACGTGCATGTAGTCAGTCTTGGACATATTTTTTAAATCAAACTTTTCAAGAAGTGATAAAATAATTAATGCAACCAAACCCTGGCCATTTGGAGGACATTCATGGATACGAAACCCTCTATAATCTGAAGAAATTGGCTTTACCCATTCAGCGGTCGTTTTACCAAAATCATTTAAGGTGTGATTTCCGCCAATTGATTGAAGTTTTTTGAACATGTCATTAGCAACCCAACCATGATAAAAACCATTCCGGCCCTCTTGAGCAATTGTCCGAAAAGTTTCAGATAAATTCTCATTCTTAAAATTATCCAAAAACTTAAATGATTTTCCATTTTTAAGGAAAATCTTGGAAGTATCAGAATCCAAAGACAATTTTTGTTTGTATTTTGACCAATCAAACGCCACCCTCTCATGAACTTTTATACCTTGAGTTGCAAAATTAATGGCTGGACTAAAAAGATCTTTCCACGGCATACAACCATGCTCTTTATGGAGCAGACTCCATGCTGCAACAGCTCCTGGTATTGTAATAGCATCAGGCATTTCTGGAGTAATCACTGATAATTTATTTTTACGAAGAGCGCTTGCCTTAGCATTTGAAGAAGATTTACCAGATCCATTAAGAGCTTTAATATTTGTACTACCATCAACAGATAGCATCACAAAACAGTCACCACCAACGCCTGTCATATGTGGCTCGGCAATGCAAAGAACAGCGTTCATAGCAATAGCAGAATCAACTGCATTGCCTCCATTTTTTAATATTTCAATTCCTACCGATGACGCTATAGGATGAGAGCAAGCTAACATAGCATTAGAGCTAAGAACATTTGATTTTCCTAGTCTTGCAAAATCTCTTTTATCAAAATTATTAAAAATATCTGTCAAATATTTTGCTCCAATATTAATTATTATTTCTAGTAAATGTAGAAATTGATAATTATTGTAATAACTTTTTAATATTTTTAGCAGCTTGCCTTATTCTTTGTTCATTCTCTACCAAACCAACTCTTACAAAACCTTCTCCAAATTCACCAAAAGCCACACCTGGAGAAACTGCAACATCTGCTTTGAGCATTAATTCTTTTGCAAATTCTAAAGATCCTTTATCTTTATATTTATCTGGTAATGGAGCCCAAGCAAACATACTTGCTTTTGGACTTGGGATATTCCATCCAACTCTAGCCATAGAGTTTATTAGAACGTCTCTTCTTTTTTGATAAGTGCTTCTTATCTCTTGAACACAATCTTGAGGGCCATTCAATGCAGCGGTAGCAGCAACTTGAACAGGGGTGAAAGCTCCATAATCTAAATACGACTTAATTCTAGTAAGTGCGTTTATTAGTCTTATATTGCCAACAGCAAAACCAATTCGCCATCCTGCCATAGCATAAGTCTTTGACATTGACGTAAATTCTACTGCCACTTCTTTTGCTTTTGGTATTTGAAGGATTGAAGGAGGTGGGGAGTTATCATAATATATTTCTGCATATGCAAGATCAGACAATATATAGACATTGTATTTAAGAGCAATTTTTACTACTTCTTCATAAAATTCTATAGACACAACTTGTGCAGTTGGATTGGAGGGAAAAGACACAATAACAGCTACTGGTGCAGGTACACTCTCAATAATAGATCTTTCTAATCGTTCTAAATATAAATCAGGGTTAAAAATTCCATTATCCATAGCTGGCAAGTGACGTAATGAAGCACCTGCAATTATAAACCCATAAGGATGAATAGGATATGAAGGGTTTGGAGATAATATTATATCTCCAGGTGAAGTTATTGCTTGAGCCAAATTAGCTAGACCTTCTTTCGAGCCCAAAGTTACTATTACTTCATTTTCAGGATCTAAATTAACATCAAATCTCCTTTTATAATAAGCAGCCTGAGCTTTTCTAAGCCCGTTGATACCCTTACTCGTAGAATATCTTCCTGTGCCGGGTTTTTCTACAGTTTCTTTTAATTTTTGCCTGATATGCTTTGGGGTTGGCATATCTGGATTTCCCATTCCGAAATCAATTATGTCTTTACCTTTTGATCTTAGTTTAGCTTTAAGATTGTTTACTTCAGCAAAAACATATGGTGGTAATCTTTTGATTCTATCAAATTCGTTTCGCATAAATTTTTTCAATAAGTCCCCAAAATACTATATAAAAATTAATTACTTCGGCTATAAATTTGTTATAATTAATTATATTTTAAGGTGTAATATGTTTATTTTAAGGTATCAATGCGTTTTTTAACTAAAATTATTTTTTTTCTCTCAGGAATTAGTGTTATTGGGCTAATGGTATGGTTTGGTATGCCTAATATTCAACAAGCTTTTAAACCTGTGGAAGTGATTTCTGTTACAATTACTATAAATAATAAATGCTCTGTTGATGATGATAGTTTTGCAGTAGCAGTTCCAGGAACAGACATAATTTTCCCATTTAAAAAAGGGGTAGCAAGGTATAGATTAAAATCAGATAGAAAAGTGCAACTCATATCTAACCCAAAATATAAATCTGTACGCTACGTTGGCATCCACGTTCCTGTAGAAAAAAAAATGATTTTAGAAGCTGATTGTTCAACCTCACCAAGATTAAAAGGAATTTTTGGCTCTATGAAAAATCAATTTAAGAATTAAGGGTAGTTTCAATGAAAAATTCAAACAAAAATTTACCAAGTGACCCTCTCACTGGCATATCAATAAATGAATTAGGGAAGAAGTTTAGAGATGGTTTGGTTAGCTGTAAAGAAATTACATCAATATACTATGAAAGAATAAGAATTTTAAATCCACACCTTCACGCTTATATATATATAGACGAAAATCAAGGACTTACTTGGGCAGATGGAATAGACAAACTATTTTCTTGCGGAGTTGATTTAGGGCCTTTAATGGGGATACCAGTTGCGATCAAAGATATTTGTTCTGTAAATAAAATGCCTACAACTAATGGCTCTCAGATAGAAAGTGAAGATATAACAGGACCAGAAGGAAATTTAGTTAAAAGATTAAAATCTATTGGTTGTGTAATTTTAGGTAAAACACATACTGTTGAGTTTGCTTTAGGCGCGACTGGGCTAAATAAATATAAAGGCACCCCTAAAAATCCATGGGATAAAATAATACATAGGATGCCAGGAGGATCAAGTAGCGGCTCTGCTGTAGCTGTTGCTTCTGGTCTTGCTGCTTTCGCCATTGGCACAGACACTGGAGGTTCAGTAAGAATTCCTGCTTCACTTAATGGTATAGTTGGATTAAAAACAACAAAAAATAGGTGGCCAACCGATGGTATTTTTCCATTATCTCCTACTTTAGACACACCTGGACCCATAGCAAGAAATGTTAAAGATACAAAATTAATTTTTAATACATATAATGGTATAACTATAGATCAAAAACCCATAAAGCTTGATGGTATGACTTTTGGAAAACTGAAAGAACCCTTTACATCAAATTTGGATCCAGAGGTTGCAGAAGCATACGAAATTATTTGTGATAAATTAGAAAATTTAGGTGCAACTATTGAAGACGTTATAATTTCTGAAGCTAACGAAAAGGCAACTTTGTTTCCTGCAATTGTTGGATCAGAAATTATTAGTGCTTTTGGAATAGATAGGTTTAATAAAAATGTTGAAAAAATGGATCCAGTAACTGGAAATAGGGCCAAGTTAGGTCTTAAAGTATCATCATTTGAATACATTAAGGCAAAAAATAGAGTCTCAGAATTAGAAAACATTATTGGAAAATATTTTACAAAATATGATGCTCTTATCTCACCTACAACTGTAATGCAGGCCCTTGAAGTTGACAAATCAACAATAGGTGGAGAACTCCACGAAAGAAGCCTTCTTGCATCGGCGAACACACAACCTGTAAATATTTTTGGATTATGTGGAATTTCTTTTCCCATTCATAATTTATTGAATAATAAAAATAGTAAAACATTACCAATTGGTTTACAAATCATATGTGGTAAGAACGAAGATGAGAAAGCAGTTGAAATTGCTCTAGCTTTAGAAAATTATCTGGGAGAGCCTCAACTTCCTGACGTCAGCAAGTTTTTATAATTTTAGATTTATAAAGAATAACTCAAATATAAAAAAATAACTTTTTTATCTTGAAATTTATAATTTAAAAAATTAATTAATATTCAAGTATTAATGAGGCATCGCTCTTAAAAGGTAAATAATTTGTCTGATAAACTTATAAACGCAACTAACTTAAAAAAATCTTTTGATCAATTTATTGCAGTAGATGATATTGATTTGTCAGTATCAAGAGGTGAGGTGGTTGGCTTTCTTGGTCCAAATGGTGCAGGAAAGTCTACAACAATGAAGATGCTGACTGGTTTTTTAGAACCAGATAATGGTGAGATTTTTATTAACAATATTAATCTTAAATCTGATCCATTAAAAGCAAAAGAATACATAGGGTACCTACCTGAAGGTGCTCCATCATATTCAGATATGATAGTTGAAGACTTTTTGTCATTTATTGGAAAAATGAGAGGGTTGAATAATAATTCTCTAAGCAATCGCTTAGAGGAAATGGCTAATCAAATTAACTTAAAAGAAATGTGGAACAGACCTATAGAGACGCTTTCTAAGGGTTTTAAAAGAAGGGTTGGTATTGCTCAAGCATTAATACATGACCCTGATATATTGATATTAGATGAACCAACTGATGGCTTAGATCCTAATCAAAAACACGAAATGAGAAACCTCATAAAAAGAATATCTACTAATAAAGCTATTGTTATTTCAACACATATCTTAGAAGAGGTTGAGGCAGTATGTTCACGGGCTGTAATTATTGCAAATGGAAAGTTACTTGCAAATGACACTCCTAAAAATTTAGAAAATAAATTTCTAAACAAAAATACTGTATCTATTAAAGTATCTAGTAAAATTAATAATGTTATCTCTAAAGAAATAAAATCATTATTAAAATACGATGACGTCAAAATTCAAAAAACAGACATTTCAACTCATACAATTTTAGTTAGTGATAACCAGAAAAATCCAAATCTTAATACAGTTTTAAAACAGATAAACAAACTCAAGCTTGATGTAATTGAGGCAAATTTTCAAAAGGTAAGTCTTGAAGAAATCTTTAGAACAATAACCTCAGACAACAATTCAAAATAATTGGTTAAAAATCCATGAATAACTACTTAAACAAAACATATATAATCTTAGATAGAGAATTAAAGGGATATTTTAGAACTCCGTTAGCATCAATTTTTTTGCTTGTCTTTTTAGCTTTATCTTCAGGTATGACATTCTTTTTGGGAAGGTTTTTTGAGAGAGATCAGGCTGATTTAACGGCATTTTTTTCATGGCATCCTTGGCTATTCCTTGTATTAATGCCAGCTATCGGTATGAGATTATGGGCTGAAGAAAGAAGGTCAGGTACAATTGAGTTGTTAATAACTTTACCTGTTACTAATACACAGTTAGTCGTTGGTAAATTTTTAGCAAGTTGGATTTTTACTCTGATTGCCCTTATTCTAACAATGCCCATTTGGATAACAGTCAATTATTTGGGTGAACCAGATAATCATGTTATTTTAATATCCTACTTTGGTAGCTGGTTAATGGCAGGAGCTTTTTTAGCTCTTACTTCTTGCCTGTCGGCGCTAACCAAAAATCAAGTCATAGCATTTATAATATCATCCATTAGTGGTTTTGTACTTATAATGGCTGGCTTTAATCTAGTTTTATCAGCTGTAAGGTCATGGTCACCAAATTGGATTACAGAAACAATTAGCTCAATGTCGTTTTTATCACATTTTAGTAGGATACAAATGGGTGTTTTTGATTTAAGTACTCTGGTCTTCTTTATTTCAATGATAATTTTATGTCTTTGGATAAACGTACAGCTCGTTCAAGTTAAAAAAGCAGATTGAGGTTAAAATGGACTTTTTAAATAAGATAAGACCTAAAAATCTTGTTAAATTATCAATATTATTTTCTGTAATTATATTTCTTTGTGTAAATATAATTACGAACAATGTCTTTGATTCATCAAGGATAGACTTTACAGAAAAAAAACTTTACTCCTTATCTAATAGCACAACTGATCTCCTTAAAAATTTGAGTGAGCCAATACATGTGAGGCTTTTTGTATCAGGAAATTTGGTTAAAGAAGTACCTCAGCTTTCCACATATGCAAACAGAGTTGAGGCTATACTCAAAGCTTACAGCGATATATCTAATGGAAAAATAACATTAGAAGTGATTGATCCAAAACCTTTCTCAGATGAAGAAGATAGAGCTGTTGGAATGGGTATAAACTCATTTTCTGCAACAGAAATGTCAGATGCATTATATTTTGGACTAGCAGCTACAAATTCAACTACAGGGCAAAAAAATATACCTATTTTTTCTCCAGAAAGAGAAACTTTCCTTGAATATGATCTTTCAAGTTTAATTTCAGAATTAAGCCAGATTCAAAAACCAGTAGTAAGTATTCTTGATAACCTTGGACTAATGGCAGACAGTAGAATTGGAAAACCAGAACAACAAATTTTAAAACAAATGAACGAAATGTTTAAAGTTGAAATGGTTAGTGAAAGCGATAATAAGCTTAATGAAAACACAAAAGTTCTTATGATTATTCATCCAAAGTTTTTATCGGATGAGACTTTATATATGATAGATCAGTGGGTTCTTAAGGGAGGATCAACTTTAATATTTTTAGACCCTTATGCTGAAACAGAGATTAGCAGACAACCGGGCATGCCACCAATGAACCCAAGATCAAATCTAAAAAAATTATTAGATACATGGGGAATAAAATTTGATAATAAAAAAACTGTCTTAGACTCAGAATTTGGTTTCAAGATCACCAGGAACATTGATGGTCGCGATATACAAGTTACCAACTACCCTTGGTTAAATATTAGGGGAGATGGCTTGAATAAAAACGAAGGTTCATTATCAAATTTAAGCACAATTGTTATGACTACCGCTGGCTCATTAGAAAAAGCCAACAAAGACACAGTTTTTGAACCAATTATTACCACTAGTAGAAAATCTGGTTTAGGTGATGCACAAAAAGCAGGAGATCCTAAAAATGACCCAAGAGATTTTTTATCAACCATAAAGTCTGATAACGATAATTTAATTTTAGCAGGATGGATAAAAACAAATCTCAAATCATCATTTAGTAAAAAAGATGGACAACTTTTAAAATCCCAAAATAAATCAAACATCCTTTTAGTTTCTGATGCTGATATGTTGATGGATCGAAATTGGTTAACGCAACGAGGTGCTTTTGCTAACAATGGAGACTTTGTTTTAAATGTAGTTGAACAAATGGTTGGTGGTAATGCCTTATCCGATCTAAGAGGTAAGAGCACATCATGGCGTCCATTTGATAAAATAATTGAATTAGAAAAAATTGCTGAAGAAAAATTTCTTTTAGAAGAACAAAGACTAGCTAAACAATTAAAAGAAATGGAAAATGAAATTAGAGATTTAACGCAAAATAATGACAACAACTCAGATGTCTTATCTCCTGAAACCATTCAGGCGATTGATGGTTTTAAAGCAGAAATGATGTCAACAAGATCACAGTTAAGGAGTGTTAAATTTGATCTTAGAAGAGATGTTGAAAATTTAAAACGATGGGTTATAGCTTTAAACGTAGCAATAATTCCCATAATTTTTGCAGGCCTGGCATTAATTATATCTTTAAGAAGAAAAAAATTATTCTACTAAAATAAATTTTTGGATAAATAATGACTAAAAAAAGATTTTTAAACATATCAATAACAACTGCAGCATTAGTTGTTTTAGCAATTATTTCAATAAACCTTAATACAAGTAATTATGGTTTTGAAAATAGAGATAAGTTATTTTTAGATAACTTCACCAAAAATGTTAATGATATTACAACAATATCAATTAATTCTTTTGAAAATAATATTAATTTAGTTAAACAAAATAATAGTTATATATCAGAGTCAGGCTATCCACTTAAAAAAGGATTGTGGGAAAATTTGATTACAAGTTTATCTTTGTTAAGAATTGAAGAGTTGAAAACAAATGACCCATCTAGGCACTCACAACTAAATCTGCTTCTTCCTGAACAAAATAAAAGTAAAGATGAGGACGAAGGTTATGGTACAAAAATCACATTAAAGAAAGACGGAACTATTTTTTCTTCAATACTATTTGGGATGGTAGATAGAAGTGTTGGTGGAATAAGTGGAGGTCAGTTTGCTAGATTTCCAAATGAAGATCAGACATACCTTCTTAAAGGTGCAATTAGGATGCCTACAACAAAATCTGATTGGTTTGAAAGTTTGCTTTTATCTATTAAAAAGGATGATGTTCAAAAAATTAACTTAAGTAATAAAAATGGAATAATTGAAATTCAATCCAAAGACGATAAATTGAGTCTGACGATGCCAAAATCTGTAAAATTTAAAATTGACGATACACAACTAAGTGATGCAAGAGACGTAATTAATAGCTTTTATTTTTATGATGTCAAAAAATCCACGCAAAATTATTCAAAAAATTTACCCACGTTGTCGTATGAAGTTAAAGACGGATTAATCTTAACAATATCCTCTGTTAACCCTGAAGATGGAGGAGAAAGTTGGGTAATTATTAATGCAAAGTCTAATGACAAGAAATCAGAAAAAATGGCTCAAGAAATAACAAAAAAAACTAAAGGCTATGAATTTTTAGCCAACATAATTACTAGCGATATTTTAAGATGGAACCTTAAAGATCTTGCGGCAAAAGATAAAAAATCTTAATAAGACCTCGGCATTCCTAAAACATGCTCAGCTAAATAAGATAAAATTAAATTGGTTGATATTGGAGCCACTTGATACAACCTAGCCTCTCTAAACTTTCTCTCTACGTCATATTCCTCTGCAAACCCAAATCCACCATGAGTTTGAACGCATGCTTCTGCTGCTGCCCATGACGCATCCGCTGCAAGTAATTTGGCTGTATTAGCCTCTTCTCCTATGGGCTTCCCGGCTTCATAAAGCCTTGCTGCGTGGTATACCATTAATTCAGCTGCTTTCATTTGCGCATATGCCCTTGCTATTGGGAATTGAATACCTTGATTCTGACCAATTGCTCTTCCGAAAATATTTCTATCATTAGCATAATTTGTGGATTTTTTAGTAAACCATTTAGCATCCCCTATGCACTCTGCAGCTATGAGGATTCTTTCTGCATTCATGCCAGATAAAATATATCTAAAACCTTTATTTTCTTCGCCAACAAGGTTTGAGGCTGGTATTCTTAAATTATCAAAAAATACTTCAGTTGTAGAATGGTTCATCATTGTTCGTATTGGTCTAATTGTAAGCCCATTACCTTTTGCTTTTCTCATATCTAAGAGAAAAACAGAAAGACCTTCCGTTTTCTTTTTAACTTCATTTAAGGGTGTTGTCCTTGCTAAGAGCAACATTAAATCTGAGTGTTCTGCTCTGCTTGTCCAAATTTTTTGACCGTTAATCACAAAATCATCACCATCACGAACTGCTACTGTACGCAAACTTGTTGTATCTGTGCCACTTGTTGGTTCTGTTACACCAAACGCTTGTAATCTTAAAGATCCATCAGCTATTTTTGGTAAATATTCTTGTTTTTGTTCAGGAGAGCCGTGTCTAAGAACGGTTCCCATAGTATACATTTGCGCATGACATGCTGCGGCATTGCATCCTTGATGATGAATTTCTTCTAAAATAACCGAGGCAGCTACCATTCCTAAACCAACACCTCCATATTCTTCTGGTATAAGGGCTCCTAAAAAACCAGCATCAGTTAATGCTTTGACAAATTCTGTTGGATAAGCTTGTTCTCTATCAAGTTTTCGCCAATATTCTCCTTGAAAATCTCCACATAGTTTAGCTACAGAGTCTCTAACCTCTGTTATCATTTCATCATTAGAAACAGAATTTTCTACTTGAATGGTGGTGTCTGGCATATTGGTCCTCATTTGCACATGAATTTAAATTTTATATATATAAATTTATTTATATATTACTAGCTTATTTATATTAATTAATATTAATTTAAATAACTAAAAATTGATAATCAATAAATACTTTGGAGATTAAAATGAAGTTAGAATTCCACCACATTAACTTTGTATCTAAAGATGTAGACAAAATGAATGATTTTTATAAAAACATTTTGTGTATGGATAGCATTCCTATTGAAAACTTTCCCAGAACAGAAGAAACAGCTGATAGTGGATATAGTGGAAAAATAAATTTTGTTACTGAGGGTAAAATAGAGATGCATTTAGCTGAGAGAGACTTAAATGTTGCTTTTAAAAACAACCAAACAATTAACCCTGTTGATCAAGGGCATATAGCATTTAGAACAAATGATATTAAGTCATTTCTAAAAAAATTAAGGGATAATAATATACCCTTTTCAGACTACGGAACTACTTTTGCTAGAGAATGGCACCAAGTTTTCTTTCAAGATCCAGAGGGTAATGTCATTGAAGTCCATCAAAAAATTTCATAACAACTTAAATGATTAAAGAATGTTTTAAAAATCGAGACTTTAGAGTTCTTTGGGGCGCAGGTGGAATGACGGGCATTGCAAGAGCAATGGAGTTTTTAGCACTAAGTTTATACGCACTGCAAGAGCTCGGACTTCCATATTTAGTTACGATAATTTTTGCAGCAAGAATGTTGCCTATGAGCCTCTTAGGAATAATAATAGGTACTATCTCAGAAAGAATATCACCATTGTTATTAATTAAAATTATTTATTCTTTATCTAATATTTTCACTGCGACAAGCGTAATATTAGTCATTACAAATAATTTTAATGTTTATTTTGCATTTACTCTTGCATTTATAAATGGAATTACTTGGGTTGTAGATCTTGCTGTTAGAAGACGTGTATTAGCAGAGAATATTAAAAAAAATCTTTTAAGTTCTTCTCTTGCAATGGAAACTCTTTCTAACAACGCAACACGGTTAATTGGACCTCTTTGTGCTGGATCTTTATATGCTTTTGTAGGTTTATCAGGTATTTTTTGTCTTCAATTATTGATGTATATTTTTGCGCTCGGATTAATATTTAGATTTAAAGATAATACAAATAATAAAAAGTTTTCAACCTCTTCAAACAAAATAGTTTTAAACATCAAAGAGCATTGGGCACATGGACTTTTAGGTGAAATCTTAAAAACTAGTAAAAATGCTTATAATTTAATTAGTTTAAGGTTTGTATTAATAACCACCCTAATTTTTAATGTTTTTGGTTTTCCATTAGTTTCGTTAATACCTGTATTAGGAAGAGAAAAGCTAATGTTATCTGAATTTAATATTGGCATTCTGGCATCATCAGAAGGTTTAGGAGCACTTATTGGTGCCTTACTCATTGGAAATATTTCACCTCAAAAATATCTTTCTTTAATTTTCATTACTGGTGTGGGAGGTTTCTTTTTTGGTATGTATTTGTTTTCTTATTCACCTAACTTATTAATAGCTTTTATAAGTTTAACTTGTGGAGGGATCTTTCTTTCAGGGTTCAGCACAATGCAAGGCGCATTAGTATACCAGGCCTCAACAACTTCTAGGGGTAATAACTTTGGTATATTAGTAACTTGTATTGGAACAGCCCCACTTGGATTGATTAACTTGTCGTGGATAATAACACTAATCCCAGTTGACCAAACCCTTCGAATAAACGTGTATCTAGGTTTAATATGTCTTATTGCAACTGGCTTTTATTTTTTAATTAAGAAAAGCTAAATTATTCAATTAGTTGGGTATGGCCTTTAATAAAAATTGGTTCATTATCTTACTAAATTGTGCAGGGTCAGCTGGCATCTTACCTTCCATTAGCCTTGCTTGTTCAAATAAAAGCGTTCCAGCATCACTTACTAAATCATTACTTTCTTTTTTACTTAGAAGGGATTTCATATTTTTGATTAAAGAATGATCTCCATTAATTTCTAATATTCTCGGTGCTCCTTTATAGTTGGAGTCTCTTTGAGCCATTAATTGTTCCATGGCTATATCCATATCACCCTCGTCTGCTACTAGACATACTGGACTATCTGTCAATTTAGAGGATAACCTAATGTCTTTGACTTGATCTCCCAAAACAACTTTTAGTTGAGCGATTAAATCTACATACTCTTTGTCTTGTTTATCTTTATCATTATTAGACTTATTTTTTTTATCTTTATTTTTTGAGTCTAATTCATCTAAATTTATTTTACCTTGAGTGATTGATGTAAATTTCTTTTCTTTAAAAGATCCAACCATTGGTAACCAAAATTGATCTATTGCATCTGTCATTATTAGCACTGGTATGTTTTTTGATTTAAAACCTTCTAAATGCGGACTAGCTAAGGCTTGAGCGCTTGTTTCAGCTGAAATGTAATAAATTTCTTTTTGTGTATCAGGCATTTTATCTAAATATTGTGATAGAGATATTGGATCTTCACTTTCATTAGTCGAAAACCTACATAAATCTAACAATGTTTCTTTTCTTTCTGCATCCTCATATAAACCTTCTTTAAGAACGGCTCCATATTCTTTCCAGAAGTTCTTATAACCATCCAAATCTTTTTCACTAACTTTTTTAAGCTCTCTTAGTATTTTACCTACTAAAGATTTGCTAATTTTTGTAACAGCAGGATTATTTTGAAGCATTTCTCTACTAACATTCAAATCTATATCTTGCGTATCAACAAGTCCTTTTATAAATCTTAGATAACTAGGTATCAATGCATCGCATTTATCAGTTATGAAAACTCTATTAATATATAATTTCAGAGAAGATTTTCTGTCAGGATTAAATAAATCAAAGGGTCTAGTAGATGGTATGCATATAAGATTAGTATAACTAATTGTTCCTTCTGTATTATTATGCATTGTTAAGAGAGGTTTTCCAAAGCCTGCACCTATATGAGAGAAAAACTCTTGATATTGTTCATCTTTAATTTCTTTAGCAGGACGAGTCCATAGGGCAGAGGCTTCATTTAATGTTTTAATTTCAGTGTCTTTTTTATCTATTTGATTTAATTTTACAGGATAAGAAATATGATCTGAATACTTCCTAACAATAAATTGAAGTCTAGCTTCTTCAAGAAATTCTTTTGCATCTTTTTTAAGTTTTAATAAGATAGATGTTCCAAAATTATCTTTGTCAGCTTTATCTAAGTTAAATCCAGTTTTACCATCAGAAGACCATTTCCAAGCTTGGCTTTCACCTGCTTTCCTTGATAATACTTCAACGTCGTCAGCTACCATAAATGAAGCATAAAAACCAACACCAAATTGACCAATCATTGACATATCAGTCTTTTTATCTTTACTGTTTTTTGAAATTTGTTCTAAAAAAGCTTTTGTTCCTGATCTAGCTATTGTTCCTAATGATGACTTGAGGTCATCTTCATTCATGCCGATACCATTATCAGTAATAGTTAGAGTTTTTTCTTTATTATCGACTTCAATAATTATTTCTGGTGTTTCTGATGAATCAGCAATTTTTTTATCAGTCAAACCAAGGTATTTTCTTTTGTCTAGAGCGTCTGAAGCGTTTGAGATCAACTCACGTAAAAATATTTCTCTTTCTGAATATAGTGAATTAATAACTATATCTAATATTTTCCCAGTATCAGCTTCAAACTTATTGTTCATATTAGTCATAAGAATTACCCTAATTGGTGTTGTTTATTATATTTGTAAATTGGTGATTCCTGATAATTTTTCAAGAGTAAAATTTATATTTTTAACTTCATTAAAAGTCTATGAATTTACTTATATAAATAATCGTAAATAAGTTTAAAAAACTATTCTGAATTTGGGTTATTATTGAGAATAATTAGACTTTTCTTGATCAAGAATAAGTTTTATCTCTCTTAAAAAAGCAGTTCCCGCAGGATTGGGATATTCTTCATTTTCTAATTCCTGAGCAGTTTTCTCAGCAATAACATCATCTAATATGCTTAGTGTTTTTCCAGTTTGAAGAGCTTGCACATATATTTTAGCTGCTCTTTCAAAATAAAATAGTCTATTGAAAGTTTCAGCAACATTTTGCCCAAATATTAATATTCCATGATTGCCCATTATAAAAGTATGTTTTTTGGGATCGGAGAGTAAATCTGCACACCTTTTACCTTCCTCTTCAAAGGCCAAGCCCCCATAATTTTTATCTACTACCTGCCTGTTGAAAAACATAGATGCAACTTGATTAATTGGAGGTAAAGTACATTCATCAATAGAAGCTAAAGTTGTTGCATAAACTGAGTGAACATGCATTATGCATTTTGCGTGTGGACATAATTTATGAATAGCTCCATGTAATCCCCATGCTGTTGCATCTGGTGGATTATCTGCTGAAAGAACTGACTTATCATCAACATTTAATAATAATAAATCAGAAGCCTTTATCCTTGAGAAATGCCACATATTTGGATTCATTAAAAATTGAGTGCCCTCTGGATTTACTGCAAGACTGAAGTGATTAGCTACTGCTTCATGCAAATTAATTCTTTCTGCCCATCTAAATGCAGCGGCCAAGTCTTTTCGTTCTTCAAGATAATTATCTTTTGATATATGATTTTCTGTTAGTTTTATTTCATCCATCTTATTACACCATAAAAATTTAATTCTCTCATATTGTATTTAAAAAAGTCAAATAGTATAAACAAAACAAAGTGAAGGAATACATATGGGATATATTTATCTTTTAATCGCAATTATTGGTGAGGTAATTGGCACCACTCATCTTAAGAGTACAAATAATTTCACGGAGTTACTACCTACCACCTACGTTGTATTAGGTTTTGGGACAGCTTTTTATTTTATGATGCTTGCTATGAAAACAATTCCAATTGCTATAGCATATTCAATTTGGGCAGCTATTGGAATTTCTGCAATAACAATTTTAGGCGCATTAAAATATAAAGAGATACCAGATTTATTGGCTATTTTAGGTCTAGGCCTTATTATTCTTGGAGTAATATTATTGGTTTTTTATAGTAAAATGGGTGCAAATTAAAAATGTATCGCTTTGGAGTAGGTTGCTAAAGCCGCTTCTTTGACTGCCTCATTTACCGTAGGATGTCCATGACAAATTCTAGCCACATCCTCAGACGACGCACCAAATCCCATTGCAATAGATAACTCGTGTATTACAGTCCCTGCCTCGTGGCCAATCATGTGAGCCCCTAGAATCTTATCTGTAGATTTATCTGATAGGATCTTTACCATGCCATCCGTATGTCTAATAGCTTTAGCTCTACTATTAGCCATTAGAGGAAATGTTCCTTTATTATAAGAAATACCTTCTGCTTTCAATTCTTCTTCTGTCTTGCCAATAACAGCAACTTCAGGTGAAGTATATATGATACCTGGCACAAGATTGTAATCAACGTGGCCAGCTTCCCCATTCATTATTTCTACAGCCGCGACACCATCTTCTTCCGCTTTGTGAGCTAACATTGGTCCCTTAATTACATCACCAATTGCATAAATGTTTGATACTGAAGTTTGAAAATTTCTATTTGTTTCTATAAATCCGTGCTTGTCTATTTTCAAATTTAATTTTTCTATACCCAATCCATTAGTATTTGGTTTTCTTCCAACAGATACCAGCGCTACATCTGCATCTAATTCATTATGAGTATTGTTATTAATATCTTTTACTGAAAGCAATACTTTATCATTTATGATTTTCGCATTTTCAACCGAATGAGCTAATTTAAATTTAACACCTTGTTTTTGGAGTATTTTCATAAAATTATTGGCTATTTCATCATCTATTCCTGGTAAAATTCTAGGGAGATATTCTACCACCTCAACTTCCGCTCCTAGTCTTCTCCAGACAGTACCCATTTCAAGACCTATTATTCCAGCACCAATGACTATCATCTTTTGAGGAACCTTATCCAATTCTAGAGCACCTGTTGATGTTACAATTTTCTTCTCATCTACATTTATATTTGGAAGATTTGTAGATACAGATCCTGTAGCAATAATAATTTTATCTGCGTTTATTACTTCAGTTTCTTCACCATTCATAATTTCAATTTCGTTAGGAGATAAAATTTTAGCAGCACCAATGTATTTAGTAACTTTATTTTTTTTAAACAAGAAATCTATTCCTTTTGTTAGCTCGTCCACAATACCCAATTTCTTTTTAAGTAATTTTGGTAAATCAAGGCTTACTTCCTTGTATCTAATACCCCATTCATCATTACCATTCGATTTTATTGAATTTTCATATTGTTCCGAAGCATGTAATAATGCTTTAGATGGAATACATCCAACATTCAAACATGTCCCACCTAGAGTTTTTCGTTTTTCAATACAGGCAACTCTCATACCTTTTTGTGCTGCGACAATAGCAGCAACATAACCTCCAGGACCTGCACCAATTACAACAAGATCAAATTTTTTATCAGACATTAAACACCTATAACTTAAAAACTATGCGCCTACTACAAGACGTCTAGGATCTTCTATTATTTCTTTTATCCTAACTAAAAAAGAGACTGCTTCACGGCCATCTATGATTCTATGATCATATGATAGCGCTAAATACATCATTGGTCTAATCTCAATATTATCACCTATTGCAACTGGTCTTTTTTGAATTTTGTGCATTCCTAAAATACCAGATTGGGGTGGATTTAAAATTGGTGAAGACATTAATGATCCATAGACACCACCATTTGAGATAGTAAAAGTTCCACCTGCCATGTCAGACATTGCTAAATTACCTTCTTTTGCTTTTTTGCCAAATTCAGCAATTGTTGCTTCAGTTTCACCAAAAGACATTTTATTTGCATTTTTTAAAACAGGAACAACCAAACCTTGGGGCGTGCCAACAGCAACACCAATATTATAGTAATTCTTATAAATAATATCATTACCATCTATTTCCGCATTCACAGCTGGAAATTCACTCAGAGCGTCTATCGATGCTTTAACAAAAAAGCTCATATAACCTAGTCTTACACCATTCTTCTTTTCAAAACTTTCTTGATAATTTTTACGCATTTCCATTAGCGCTGACATGTCAACTTCATTGTATGTTGTTAACATAGCTGCAGTATTTTGGGCTTCTTTTAGTCTCCTTGCAATAGCTTGACGAAGACGAGACATTGGAATTCTCTCTTCAAGGTTAATATTATCATTAATGCGAGTGTTTTCTGCTGGTTGGTCATTAGATACAAATTCAAGATTATTGGTAGTTGGCTTTTCTTTTTCTACTTCTTCAGCTTTGACTTCCTCAGAGATTCTTTCATTTTTATCTTGTTTTTCTCCAGCAATTATTGTTCCTAATAAAGCTCCCACTTCTACTGTGTCTCCCTCAGAAACTAGAATATTTTCTAATATTCCCGTAATAGATGAAGGAACTTCTAGAGTGACCTTGTCTGTTTCTAATTCTACAATTGGATCATCAACTTCAACATAGTCACCTTGTTTCTTTATCCACTTAGAAACAGTTGCCTCAACAACAGACTCTCCTAAAACTGGTACTATTACATCCATACCATTTTCCTTTCCTTTAAGAATATTTTTTTTGGGTTTAAAGGTTTCCTCTTCTGATCTATTATTTTTAATTAAGTTTAAGTGAAGAAGAACATCCCCTTTTGTAACTCTACCATCAACACCCGTTCCAATTATGGTGTTTATATCTATTTTTTTTTCTTCTATAAGTTTTGCGGCAGAGGGCATTGCAAGCTTTTGAATAATTTTATTTTTTTTATTCATTAAAACTTCTACTCTGCTGCATGTTTACTAGCTTTTTTTGTAGACAATTCTAGAGCATCATTTACTAAATCGATTTGCTCTTTGTTGTGTCTAGAAAAAGATCCTGTTGCTGGAGAAGCAGCTTCTGATCTTCCAGCGTAAATTGGTCTTGAGAATTTTGCTTTAATGTCAATTAGAACTTCTTCAATTCTTCTATCAACAAAAAACCATGCACCCATATTCTTCGGCTCTTCCTGACACCAAACGACTTCAACATTTGGAGTTTTTGATAACATTTCTTTTAATGTCTTCGAAGGAAAAGGATAAATCTGTTCCAGTCTAAGTATTCTAATATTATTAATTTTTCTCTTTTCTCTTTCTTCTAACAAATTATAAAACACTTTACCTGAACATATTACTACTCTTTTTATTTCACTGTCCTTAAGCTTTGCATTTGGATCTCTAATGACTCTTCTAAATGCGGTTTGCTCTGCCATATCTGACAAACTAGATACACACATTTTATGTCTAAGTAAGCTCTTAGGTGTCATAATAATTAGAGGTTTTCGAAAATCTCGTTTTAGTTGCCTTCGCAATGCATGAAAATAGTTTGCAGGTGTGCTACAATTCAAAACCTGCATATTGTCTTCACCACAGAGCTGTAAATATCTTTCCAATCTAGCTGATGAATGCTCTGGTCCTTGACCTTCATAACCATGTGGTAAAAGCATAACCAAACCTGACATTCTTAACCATTTTGCCTCACCACTTGAAATAAATTGGTCAACTATGACTTGAGCACCATTGGCAAAATCTCCAAATTGGGCTTCCCACATTACTAGAGCAGTTGGCTCAGTGAGCGAAAAACCATATTCAAATCCAAGCACTGAAGCTTCTGACAAAGGAGAATCAATTACTTCAAATATTTCTTGTTCATCTTTTATATTATTTAAAGGAGTATACCTATTTTCAGAAATTTGATCTATGAAAACAGAATGTCTTTGAGAAAAAGTTCCTCTACCGCTATCCTGACCTGACAACCTTACCGGATAACCCTCTAAAAGCAATGAGCCAAACGCGAGGTGTTCTGCAGTAGACCAGTCAATTCCTTCTCCAATTTCTATAGCTTTTTTTCGAGCATCTATAACTCTTGATAATTTTTTATTTATTTGAAAACTTTCAGGAACGGTTGTAATTGCCTTACCAATTTCTTTTAGCATTTCTGTTGGAACAGAAGTTTCCCCTCTTCTTGCATCACCATGAGCAGACCTTAAATTTGACCATTGTCCCTCTAACCAGTCAGCTTTATTTGGTTTGTAACTTGAGCCAGCTATAAATTCTTTTTCTAAAAACTTGTTGTGATTCTCAACTTCGTCCTTAGCTTCCTTTTGAGTTATTATTCCTTGATTTATTAGCTTTTGAGCATAAATCTTACTTATACTATCATGAGAACCTATTGTTTTATACATTACTGGTTGAGTGAATGCCGGTTCATCACCTTCATTGTGACCATAACGTCTGTAACTTATAATATCTAACACTACGTCACATGCAAATTTTTGCCTGAATTCAGTTGCAATTCTGGAGGCGTGAACCACAGCCTCTGGGTCATCTCCATTTACATGCATTATTGGAGCCATTACCATTTTAGCTACATCAGTACAATAAGGACTAGAGCGTGAATAATTTGGGCTAGTAGTGAAGCCAATTTGGTTATTAACAACTATGTGTATTGTTCCACCAGTCCTGTAGCCTCTAAGACCTGAAAAATCAAAAGTTTCAGCTACTATACCCTGACCTGCAAAAGCAGCGTCACCATGTAAAACAATACCTAATACAGACAGTCTGTCATTCGTATCATTATGTTGGTTTTGTTTTGCTCTAACTCTACCTATTACAACTGGTGCAACAACCTCTAGATGTGAAGGATTAGCTTGCAAAGATAAGTGAACTGTTTTTCCATCAAACTCTCTGTCAGCTGATGCTCCCATGTGGTACTTAACATCGCCAGAACCTCCAGCATCTTCGGGATTTGCCTGGTTACCTAAAAATTCAGAAATAATTGCTCGAAAAGGTTTGTTTAAAATATTGTACAACAGGTTAAGTCTTCCTCTGTGAGCCATTGCTATTACAACTTCTTTCATACCTAACTGGCTACCACGTTTCAATATTTGCTCAATTGCAGGTACAACTGACTCTGATCCATCTAAACCAAATCTTTTTGTTCCTGCGTATTTTTTATGAAGAAATTGTTCAAAAGTTTCTGCTCTAACTAAACGTTCATATATAGCTTTTTTACCTCTTTTAGTAAATTCTGTAGCATTGCGAATTGACTCAATTCTTTCTTGTATCCATGCTTTCTGAGCTGGATCCTGAACATGCATAAATTCAATTCCTATTGAGCCACAATAAGTTTCTTTCAGTATTTCCATAATTTGTCTGAGAGTAGCCGATTCCATACCTAGTACATTGTCTATAAAAATAGGTCTGTCCCAGTCATTATCATTAAATCCATATGTTTTCGGGTCTAATTCAGGGTGAATATTCTGATCTTGTAAATCGAGGGGATCTAATTTAGCTAAAAGATGTCCGTTTATTCTGTATGCTCTAATAAGCATAATAGCTCTAATAGAATCAGTCGTTGCCGCTCTCAAATCTGTTGCAGATAAGTTACCTTTTCCCGCAATTCCTCGAGCAACAGCTTTTACACTTTCAACAGTATCTACAGCTCCAATAACTTTACTATTCTTTTTGGCCCAGCTAGGTCCTACATCAAGTAATTTGTCATCTGCATTCGTTTTAAACCATAAATCCCATTCTTTTGGAACTGAATTTGAGTTTTCTTTCCATTCTTTATACAAATCATTAATGAAGGTAGCATTAGCACCAGAAAGAAAGCTTTGGTCAGAGCTTTGGTCGTTCATGGTTTATAGTCCTTTTAAAATGTCTAATCCTTAGATTACAATAAACAAAAACTTATCAATTAAATCAAGTTATTTCCATTCTTCTATTGCCTTTACAACAGCTTCACCCAAGCCCGATGGAGATTCTGACATTATAAAACCACAGTCACTCATGACTTTAACCTTGGCATCTGCACCTCCACTTCCACCGCTAACTATTGCGCCAGCATGACCCATTGTTCTTCCTGGAGGAGCAGTTTTCCCAGCAATAAAACCCGCAATTGGTTTTTTAATTTTATGATTTTTATAGAAATTTGCTGCTTCTTCTTCTGCATTTCCACCAATTTCACCAATCATTAATATTGCTTCTGTCTGGTCATCATTTAGAAACATATCTAAGCAATCTATAAAATTTGTTCCATTAATTGGATCACCACCAATGCCAATACACGTTGATTGACCTAAATTAGCAGCTGTAGTTTGTGCTACAGCTTCGTATGTTAATGTACCAGACCTAGAAACAATTCCGATTTTACCTGGAGTGTGAATATGTCCCGGCATAATTCCAATTTTACATTGATTAGGGGTAATTACACCTGGACAGTTAGGACCTATAAGTCTTGAGTCTGACTGTTTTAAAAACTGTTTAACTTTGATCATATCTTGGACTGGAATACCTTCCGTTATGCAAATTATTAGAGGTACTTTTGATGCTATTGCCTCTAATATTGAGTCAGCAGCAAATGGAGGAGGGACATATATAACTGTTGCATCTGGATTTACTTCGTCGACGCACTCTTGGACAGTATTAAAAACAGGAAGATTTAAATGTTTAGTGCCACCTTTACCTGGGGTAACTCCTCCAACCATTTTAGTACCGTATGCAATCGCTTGTTCTGAATGAAAAGTTCCTTGGCCTCCTGTGAAACCCTGGCAAATAACTTTTGTATTTTTGTTTATCAATACAGACATCTAACTAATCTCCTTTAACAGCACTAACAATTTTCATTGCCGCCTCATCTAAGTCATCCGCAGGTATAATTTTCAATCCAGAATCTCTAAGAATCTGTTTACCTTCTTCTACATTTGTACCAGCTAATCTTACAACCAAAGGTTTTGATAATGATAGTGTTTTAGCAGCAGCAACCACCCCACTAGCAATGATGTCACAACGCATTATACCTCCAAAAATATTTACCAAAATACCTTCTACCGCTGGATCAGATAAAATGATTTTAAAAGCTTCAGTAACTTTTTCCTTAGTGGCACTACCTCCAACATCTAAAAAGTTTGCGGGAGATGCACCTTTTAGTTTAATGATATCCATTGTAGCCATCGCAAGACCTGCGCCATTTACTAAACAGCCTATTGTTCCGTCAAGTTTTATATAAGCTAAGTCAAATTTACTTGCTAATATTTCAGCAGGATCTTCTTCAGTTTCGTCTCTTAAGGATATTATATCTGAGTTTTTAAATAATGCATTATTGTCAAAAGACATTTTTGCATCTAAAGCAATTAAACTATTTTCGGAGGTTAATACAAGTGGGTTAATTTCTAACAAACTAGCATCTTTTTCAGTAAATAGTTTATATAATTGATTAAAAAACTTACCTGCTTGTTTAAAACTAGATCCTTCTAATTTGAGTTCATTCGCTATTAATCGTGCATGAAAAGGTTGAAAGCCAATTGTTGGATCTATATTGAATGATAAAATTTTCTCAGGGGTTTCTTTTGCGACTTGTTCAATATCCATACCACCTTCAGTAGATGCTATTACTGAAACTCTACTAGTAGCTCGGTCTACAACCATAGAAAAGTAATATTCAGCGCTTATATCACATCCATCCTCAATATAGAGTCTTTGAACTAATTTTCCCTCAGAACCCGTTTGATGAGTAATTAATTTTTTTCCTAAAATTGTTTCAGCAGAGTTTTTAACTTCATCTAAATCTTTTACAACTTTTACACCGCCAGCTTTACCTCTTCCACCAGCATGTATTTGAGCTTTTACCACAAAAACTGGCCCAGGTAATTTTTTAGCTGCTTTAATAGCTTCATCAATTGTAAATGCTACGTATCCAGCTGGCGTAGGTATATTATATTGTCTTAATAACTCTTTTGCCTGATGTTCATGAATATTCAAAACTTTTACCTTTCTATACTGAGCTTATGATGCTTCAAACTTCGAAGCAACTTCATTTAATTGCTTCACAGCTGAAACGGAATGATTGAACATGTCTTTTTCTTCAGAAGTCAAACTTATTTCAACAATCCTTTCCACACCATTTTTACCAATGATGACTGGGACGCCTACATACAATCCATTTAAATTGTAGTGTCCATCAACATAAGCTGCACATGGCAATAATTTTTTCTTATCTTTTAAATATGAATCAGCCATCTCGATAGCTGAAGATGCAGGAGCGTAAAAGGCAGAGCCTGTTTTTAGTAATCCAACTATTTCGGCTCCTCCGTCTCGGGTTCTCTGTACAATCTGGTCTATTTTTTCCTGAGTGCTCCATCCCATTTTTACTAAATCAGGTACAGGTATGCCTGCGACTGCAGAATATCTTGCTAAGGGAACCATTGTGTCTCCATGACCTCCCAGCACAAAAGCCGTTACGTCACTTACTGAGACATCAAATTCTTCTGCTAAAAAATGTCTAAATCTAGCAGAGTCTAAAACTCCTGCCATACCAACCACCATATTAGTTGACAGACCAGATGCCCTCTGTAAAACTCCAACCATAGCGTCAAGCGGATTAGTTATACAAATTACAAATGCTTTAGGACAATTGTCCTTTATTCCTTTGCCAACTTGTTTCATAACTTTAGTATTGATCTCAACTAAATCATCTCTGCTCATACCCGGCTTCCTCGCAATACCAGCAGTTACTATTACTACATCACTATCCTTGAGATCTTTATAATCATTTGAACCGATCATTTTACTGTCAAAACTCTCGACTGGCCCAGATTGAGCAAGATCTAAAGATTTTCCCTGAGGAACACCCTCTGCGATGTCAAATAACGTTACATCCCCAAGCTCTTTAATTGCCGCTAAGTGTGCAAGAGTTCCTCCAATGTTTCCTGATCCAACCAAGGCTATTTTGTTTCGCATATCGACTTTCCGTTAATTTTTTAATTGAGTTAATCTATTAATCTAAATTTAAATTGTTATTATCGTCTAATCTTTTAGACTTTTTTTTAAAGTGCATCAAGGTCAGAATATAAGTTATTAACTTTTAAATTTGTGACATTTCAGTTATTCTTGAGATAGTTCTTTGAAATTCAAACTTCCAATGTTCGCCTGTGTATATATCAGAAAAATCAGCGTTTGCATTGGCTATGAGGAAACAGTTTTTATCATAAAGAGCATCTACTAGCCATATAAATCTTCTAGTTTCATTTCGAAGATTATCATTTAAACTTGGAATGTTATCTATAATAATACCTTTATATCTTAGCGCTATTTCAATATAATCAGCGGCAGCTAATGGTTTATTACATAAATCATCAAAACTGATTCTCGCAACACCTGCGGCAACTTTTGGAATCTTTATTTTTCTTCCAGACACTTCAACATTTTCAGATATTGTTTCAAAGCCTGCAGATAAATTTTTAAATATTTCGTTGATTTTTTCTTTATTTTTTTTATTAACTGGACTTAACCAATATTTTTGGCCACTAAGAGATCTTTTTCTCCAATCTTCTCCCACTGGCATTTCAACAATGTCAGTTTTTAGTTTTAAATTTTCTATAAATGGTAAAATTCTATCTCTATGCAATCCATCTTTATATAAACCATCTGGTGGTTGATTTGATGTTGTAACTAATATTGTCCCTTGATCAAACATAACTTCAAATAGTCGAGATAAAATCATTGCATCCGCAATATCTTTTACTTCCATTTCGTCAAAGCAAAGTAATTTCGCCTTCCTAGCCAAATCTTGTCCTACTAGAAGAACTGTATCTTTATTTTTTTCAATTTTTCTTTTTTCAAGAATTCTTTGATGAACTTCCTTCATAAAATCATGAAAGTGTAAACGTCTTTTTTCTTTTATTTGAACTTGGTAAAAAAATAAATCCATCATCATTGATTTACCTCTACCAACACCACCATAAAGATAAAGACCTCTAATATCTGTAGTATTATTTTTTATAAGAATTCTAGTAATAAAACTTTTTGTTTCAAAGTTATTTAATTTACCTAATAAATTATCAAAGAATTTTGAAATATAGGTCTGACCCATATCAAAATTTATTGATTTTTTTAAAGCTATTTTACTTAGTGAATTTTCTTCAATTTTATTCAAAATATCAGCCGCACAAAAAGACTTAAAACTTACTTTCTTTCAAGTTGTAGTTTTTTAATTTCACCTATCGCTTTAGCTGGGTTTAATCCCTTAGGACAAGTTTTAGTGCAATTCATAATGGTATGACAACGATAAAGTTTAAATGAGTCTTCAAGTTCTTCAAGTCTTTGTTCAGTATTTTCGTCCCTACTATCAGCAATCCACCTATATGCCTGCAACAAGACAGCAGGACCTAGATATTTGTCTCCGTTCCACCAATAAGAAGGACAAGAAGTTGAACACGAAAAACAAAGAACACATTCCCAAAGTCCATCTATCTTCTCTCTTTGCTCTGGAGATTGTTTTCTTGACTTTCCATCTTCAGGTTTAGTTTTACTTTGAAGCCAAGGTTTTACAGATGTTAATTGTTCATATGCTTTAGATAAATCTGGAACCAGATCTTTTACCACCTCCATATGAGGAAGTGGATATATATTAATATCGCCTTTTACATCTTCAATTGATTTCAAGCATGCAAGAGTATTCGTTCCGTCTATATTCATTGAACATGAACCACAAATTCCTTCCCTACAAGAACGTCTAAAAGTTAAGCTAGAATCTATCTCTTGTTTAATCTTTATTAGAGCGTCTAAAACCATGGGACCACATTGATCTAAATCAATGGTGTAAGTGTCAATCCTGGGATTTTCGTCATCATCAGGAGACCACCTATAAACATTGACCTTCTTAGGGTTTGCTGCTTCAGTTTCAAGATGATATTCTTTACCTTTAACAATTTTTGAGTGTTTTGGAAGTGCAAATTCTGCCAACTATTTCTCCTATGACTTAGTAAACTCTGGCAGCAGGCGGTACAGTTGCAACTTCATTAGTTAAAGTATTTAAATGTACGTCTCTGTAATCTAGCTTGGTTTTATTTTTATCATTGAGCCACATAATTGTATGCTTCATCCAATTTTTGTCATCCCTTTCAGGAAAATCTTCATGTGAATGTGCACCCCTTGATTCCTTTCTCTGATCAGCTGATTTCATTGTCACAATAGCCTGTTGCATTAAGTTTTCTAATTCTAAAGCCTCAACAAGATCTGTATTAAAAATCATTGATCTATCTTTTATACCTATATTTTCTATTCCCTTTGAAATAGTATCAACTTTTTTTACACCTTCTGTCATTGAATTGTTAGACCTAAATACAGCTGCATGTTTTTGCATAGCGTTTTGCATGGAGTTTCTTATCTCACCAACAGAGGTGTCCCCTTTAGAAAATCTAATCTTATTTAGTCTTGCAATAATTTTATCTGTAACATGTTTAGGAAGTGGTGCGTGAAAGCTACCTTTTTCGACTGTTTTTAGAGCTCTTTGAGCGGCCGCTCTACCAAATACCACAATGTCAAGTAAAGAATTAGTTCCTAATCTATTAGCTCCATGAACAGAAACACAGGCAGCTTCTCCAATAGCCATTAGACCAGAAACTACAGAATTTTGGTCGTCGCCTCTTCTTGTTACTACTTCACCATGATAATTTGTTGGTATTCCACCCATATTATAATGAACAGTTGGTAAAACTGGAATAGGCTCCTTAGTCACGTCAACTCCACAGAAAATTTTTGCTGTTTCGCTAATACCAGGTAACCTCATATGTAAGGTAGCAGGATCAATATGCTCTAAATGCATAAATATATGGTCTTTATTAGGGCCAACTCCTCTACCTTCATTAATCTCTATTGTCATTGATCTTGATACCACATCTCTACTTGCAAGATCTTTAGCGGTTGGAGCATATCTTTCCATAAATCTTTCACCTTCAGAATTTGTAAGGTAACCTCCTTCACCTCGAGATCCTTCAGTTATAAGAACACCAGCACCGTATACACCAGTAGGGTGAAATTGAACAAATTCCATATCTTGGAGGGGTAAGCCAGCTCTTAAAACCATAGCATTCCCGTCACCTGTGCAAGTATGAGCAGAAGTACAAGAAAAGTAAACTCTTCCATACCCACCTGTTGCCAATACCGTTTGGTGACCTCTAAACCTGTGAATTTTACCATCATCCATACATAAAGCTAACACACCAACACATTTGCCATTATCATCCATCAATAAATCTAAAGCTATATATTCAATGAAGAACTCTGCCTGATACTTCAAACATTGTTGGTAAAGCGTATGTAAAATAGCATGTCCTGTTCTGTCAGCGGCTGCACAAGCTCTTCTTGCCATTTTTTTTCCATAGTCTAATGTATGACCACCAAAAGGTCTCTGGTATACTTCACCATCCTCAGTTCTGGAAAATGGAACACCAAAATTTTCTAATTCCGTTACTGATGGAATAGCTTCTTTACACATGTATTCGATAGCATCTTGGTCTCCAAGCCAATCAGAACCCTTAACTGTATCATACATGTGAAATTGCCAGCTATCGTTTTCACCCATATTATTTAATGCAGCACCTATTCCACCTTGGGCAGCAACCGTATGACTTCTTGTGGGAAAAACTTTAGTAATACATGCTGTTTTAAGCCCTCCAGATACCATTCCTAGAGTTGCTCTCAATCCAGCACCACCTGCACCAACAACCACAACATCATGTTCATGGTCTATAATTTCATAATCCGACATTGATTGACTTTCTTAGTTATAAATAAATCTTTAATACGCACAATATTGATAGAACGCCTAAAAGGACCGATAATAGTTTTATAACTATTAAAGACACAATTTTCAACCCCTCGTGATGAACATAATCCTCGATGACTACTTGTAAGCCTGATGAAGCGTGAAAATAGAGAGTACCAAATAAAAGAACCAAACCTGTAGCGTTGAATGGACTTTGCAACCATTCAATTGAACTATCATAACCCTTCATAATCGTTAACATCAAAGATGTTAAAAACCATATCACAAGAGGTATCATCGCAATAGCAGATATTCTTTGTAATTTCCAGTGAGTAATTCCTGGTGTTTTTGGAGTTTTCATTAATGCAACCTATATGTTTACAATACTGTCATTCATAAATTTACACAATCTTGATATATATTATTAACCAGGTTAGGACAGTTAAAAATAATGATGAAAAAACAACAATACCGCCCGATATATAGGCTTGTTTCAAATCATAACCATATCCAGCATCCCAAAATAAATGTCTTATGCCATTTGAAAGATGGTAGAAAAGTCCAAATGTAAAACCAAGTAATACCAGGTGACTAAACCAATGATTAATAATTTTAGAATACATAAGATATGTTTCTCTACCTAAAGTTAGTGCTATGATCCAAGAAACCAAAATAACACTTCCCATTGACAATACAACACCTGTACCCCTGTGAAGAATCGACAAAATAGAAGTTAATTGTGGTTTGTAAATTTGAAGATGTGGTGAAAGTGGTCTTTGCCTGCTCATTAGATTACCCTTGGGTTAATTTAAATATTAATGTAATAAGAACTCTCTAAAATTCAAATTTAAAATTCAAAAACTAAAAATTTTTTTGAAAAATAATAATTAAAATTGATATGCCTAAAAGTATTATACCAAATAATTCTGTTTTCTTTAATCTTTCTTTGAAAAACAACAACGAAATCAAGATTGAAAATATTAATTCAATTTGTCCAACTGCTCGAACCTCTGCTGCAGTTGTTAATCCAAATGCCACAAACCATCCAAATGTTGCACCTGTTCCACATAATCCCGCAGGTAAACTAGGTTTCCAATATTTAATGACAGCAAAGAATTCATTTTTTTTTTCAACAAAAAGATATATTCCTACTAATATTGTCTGAAACACAATAGCAATGAATGAAACAAACAAAGATCTATCAAGAAGAGGTCCATCAATAGATATAATTGACATTCTGAAAGTGACTACTGAACCAGCAAGTAAAAGACCAGACAGCAACCCTATTAATGTCCCTATAGAGGAAACTGACGATATTAAGAGTTTAACTGTATCTACTATGTTGTCAGCTTTTTTTGCATAAGATAAAAAAAGTACAGACAGAACACCAAGTGTTATACCAATTATAAGTTGCAATGAAAAAATTACATTTAGTATGATAACTTCTAAAAAAGCTATCAAAATTACTTCAGTTTTTGAAAAAGCGATACCTGCTGCAAAACTTTTGTGAGAGAATACCTTCATTAAAACGTATGTAAAAAGAATTTGGAAAATTGATCCTAGAAAACACAAAAAGATAGAGTAAATAGATAAATTTGGGATTGAATTGCCAGGTATATTTATCCATATCAACCAAATCAAAGAAGTAAAAGGTAAAGCATAGCAAAATCTTATATAAGCTGCTCCATAATCTCCAAGAAGTGGTATCATATTTTTTTGAAATGCGGATCTGGCAGTTTGACATCCTGCTGCAAAAACGGCAGCAAAAATCCATATATATTCCATATCAAAAATTTAAAAAAATTGTTTTATAAATCATTATAATACAACTCCTTTAATTTTTTTGCTTGCCAACAATTCAGCTATTTGGACAGTATTTAATGCCGCACCTTTCCTTAAATTATCTCCAACACACCAAAAAACAATACCATTTTTAACTGAAGGATCTTTTCTAATTCTACTAATATAAACATCGTCTTCACCAGCCACTTCTTCGGGAGTTACGTATCCTTCATCAGCTCTATGATCTATCACCGTTACACCGTTAGCATCTCTTAATAAGCTTCTAATATTTTTTTCATCAATGTTATTTTTGCATTCAATAAAAACCGCTTCGCTATGACCAATAAATACCGGAACTCTTACGCAATGAGCAACCAAATCAATATTAGGATCTAATATTTTTTTTGTCTCAACTCTCATTTTCCATTCTTCTTTTGTAAACCCATCATCCATAAAAACATCAATATGAGGGATAACATTAAATGCTATTTTTTTAGTAAATTGTTCTGGTTTAGCTTGATCATGAACAAATATACCCTTTGTTTGGTTAAAGAGTTCATCCATAGCTGGTTTCCCAGCCCCTGAAACAGCTTGATATGTTGAAACAACAACTCTTGTTATTCCATATTTGTTGTGTATTGGTTTTAAGGCAACAACTAGCTGAATAGTTGAACAATTGGGATTTGCAATTATATTTTTGTTTTTATAAGCATTAATCGCTTCAGGATTAACTTCAGGGACAATTAAAGGGACTTCATCATCCATCCTAAAACAAGAAGAGTTGTCAATAACTATGCAACCTTTAACTCCCGCCTTTGGACCAAATTTTTTTGCTATATCTGAACCAGCTGAAAAAAGAGCTATGTCTGCTTTTTCAAAGTTAAAATCATCAACTGAGCTGACTTTTAGTATTTTTTCGTCCCCAAAAGATACCTCTTTACCAACGGAGGATCTTGAAGCAAGAGCGAAGATATTCTTTACAGGAAATTTTCTTTCAAACAAAGTTTGAAGCATTTCTCTGCCAACAGCACCTGTGGCACCAACAACTGCAATATTATAAGACATTTATTTTGTTAATTCCTCTAACTTGTTGATAACTGAATCCATCATTCCTTTCGTACCAACTTTAACTCTTCCTGAAGCCATTATATCTTGCGTTCTTGGTCCAGCATCTAAAGCTTTTGAAACAGCCTCGTCAATTAAATCTGCCTCTTCTTTCATTTCAAATGAATAACGAAATAACATTGATAAACTTAAAAGTTCTGCCAATGGATTTGCTAACTCTTTTCCAGCTATATCTGGAGCTGATCCATGAACTGGCTCATACATAGCATGTCTCTTTCCAGTATTTTGGTCTACAGATCCTAAACTGGCAGAAGGAAGCATTCCGAGTGAACCAGTTAACATAGCTGCACAGTCCGATAAAATATCTCCAAATAAATTGTCTGTGACAATAACATCAAATTGCTTAGGATTTCTCACTAATTGCATTGCGCAATTATCAGCATACATATGGTTAATTAATATATCTGAGCCTTCTTTTTTATGAAGATTAGTCATCACCTCTCTCCAGAAAACACCTGACATCATTACATTTGCTTTTTCTACTGAAGTAACTTTCCCATTTCTGGCTCTTGCCATATCAAAGGCAACTCTGCCAATTCTTTCAATCTCTGGGGTAGTATAAAGATTAGTGTCATAACCTTTTTTTATTTGAGTATTAATTTCTTCTATTCCGCGAGGTTCTGCAAAATAAATACCTCCTGTTAACTCTCTTAATATTAAAATGTCTAGGCCTGAGATAATATTAGGTTTAAGGGAAGAAGCATCAACAAGTGCAGGAAAAACCATGGCAGGCCTAAGATTAGCAAACAAATCCATTTCTTTTCTTAATCTCAGAAGACCATTTTCAGGTCTCCTATCAAATTCAACTCCATCGTATTTTGGACTTCCTACTGCACCAAATAAAATTGCATCAGCATCAACTGCATCTGACAAAGTTTCATCTGAAAGAGGGGTACCATATTTATCAAAAGAAGCACCTCCTACTAAACCTTCTTTTATGTTAAAACTTATACTTTTATTTTTTGCGAACCAATCAACAACTCTTAAAGTTTCTTTAATAACCTCTGGCCCAACTCCATCTCCAGGAAGAACCATTAACGTACGATTAGATGTCATTTTATAAACTCACTTTTTAATTATAACCAGGGTCTTTCATTAGACATTTTGGTTTCAAATTCTTTGATATCACTAGATTGTTGCATTGTTATGCCTATATCATCTAATCCTTCAAGTAAGCATTTTTTTCTAAAAGGGTCGATTTCAAATTTAATAACTGCTCTATTAGGCCTTCTAATTTCCTGAGATGGAAGGTCAATCTCTAGTTCAGGATTTTCCATATCATTTGAATCTGCCAATAAAGCATCTCTTTCGTCAGATGAAACTTTAATAGGTAAAAGACCATTTTTAAAAGAATTATTATAAAAAATATCCGCGAAAGATGTTGAAATAATACATTTTATTCCAAAATCAGATAAAGCCCAAGGTGCATGTTCTCTACTTGAACCACATCCAAAGTTATCACCTGCTACAAGAATATTACATTTTCTATATGGCTCTCTATTTAAGACAAACTCTTCTTTTTCAGAACCGTCATCATTAAATCTCATCTCATCAAAAAGATGTTTACCTAAACCTGTTCTTTTAATTGTCTTTAAAAATTGTTTAGGAATTATTTTGTCTGTATCTACATTTATAAAATTAAATGGAGCGGCTATACCTCTAATATTTTTAAATTTTTCCATAGTTAAACCTCTAAAACTACTTGATTAAAGTATAATCAGTTAATGTGCCTGTAATTGCAGAGGCAGCAGCTATTTCAGGACTAACTAGATGTGTTCTTCCACCTTTCCCTTGTCTACCTTCAAAATTTCGATTGGATGTACTTGCGCATCTTTCACCAGGTTGAAGTTTGTCTTCATTCATTGCTAAACACATTGAACAACCGGGCTCTCTCCACTCAAAACCAGCTTCAGTAAATAATAGATCTAGACCCTCTTCTTCTGCCTGACTTTTCACCAATCCAGAACCTGGAACTACCATGGCCCTAATACCTTTTTTAACTTTTTTTCCATCTATTACTTTTGCAGCTGACCTTAAATCTTCTATTCTGGAATTTGTACATGAACCTATGAATACAGTATTTATTTCAACTTCAGATATCTTTTGACCACCTACTAATCCCATATAATCTAGTGATCTTTGTACCTTAGCTCTAGCGTCCTCATCTTTAATCTTTGAAGGATCAGGTATATAACCATCAATTGAGACAACATCTTCTGGACTAGTACCCCATGTTACGGTTGGTTTGATTTTATTAGCGTTAATTGTTATTTTTTTGTCATAAAATGCATTTTCATCTGAAGGCAATGATTGCCACCATTCTAAAGCTAAGTCCCAATCTTTACCTTTTGGAGACATGGGTTTATCTCTTAAGTAATCAAATGTTACTTTGTCAGGAGCTATCATTCCTGCTCTTGCACCAGCTTCTATTGACATATTACAAACAGTCATCCTGCCTTCCATAGAAAGTTGCTCTATAGCCTTACCTGAATATTCAATAACATGACCAGTACCACCTGCAGTGCCGATTTCTCCAATAATAGCAAGAACTAAATCTTTAGGAGACACACCTGGTTGAAGCTCACCTTCAACATTGATGAGCATGTTTTTAGCTGGCTTTTGAATTAAAGTTTGAGTAGCCAAAACATGTTCAACTTCTGAAGTGCCAATACCAAACGCCAGAGCTCCAAATGCACCGTGGGTTGCGGTATGGCTGTCACCACAAACTATTGTCATACCCGGTTGGGTAAAGCCTTGTTCTGGACCTATCACATGAACAATTCCTTGTCTTTTGTCCATCATGTTAAAATAAGGTATTCCGAAATCTTCTACATTCTTGTCTAGAGCTTCAACTTGGATCCTAGATTCTTCTTCTTGAATTCCGTCAGCCCTATCAGCTGTTGGTACGTTATGATCAGCCACAGCTAAAGTTCGGTTAGGAGAATTTACATATCTACCAGACATTCTTAACCCCTCAAATGCTTGTGGGCTTGTTACTTCATGAACTAAATGCCTATCAATATAGATTAATGACGCACCATCTTCTTGTGTGCTAATAAGATGGTAATCCCAAATTTTATCAAATAATGTTCTGGGTTTCATTTTTAGAACTCCATTAGTTGTATCAGAATACTAAAATATTACTTATTTTATAAAGTTAATAAACTTTTATGAAGTTGTTTCTTCAGCAACTTCTTTGGAAACGGGTTGATCTACTTGAGTTTTAGTATCTTTTTTAGAAACCTGAATTTTTTCAACGATTCGTGCTGATTTTCCTCTTCTGTCTCTTAGATAATATAGCTTAGCTCTTCTTACTTTACCTTTTTTAAGAACAGTTATTCCATCAATTTTAGGAGAAAATATTGGAAAAATTCTCTCAACACCCTCACCATATGAAATTTTTCGAACGGTAAAACTTTCGTTCAGACCACCTCCACTTCGAGCAATACATAATCCCTCAAATGCTTGAATTCTTTCTTTATCACCTTCGACAATTTTTACATCAACTTTTATTGTATCACCTGCGCTAAAATCAGGTATAGATCTTTCAGCAATAATTTTGTCCATCTGATCTTTTTGAATTTTATCAATAACATTCATATGCCTACCCTTTCATGAAAATACTCATAGCAAATTAATAAATATTTTTCTAGTTAAGATTTAATATATTTTGACCATAAATCTGGTCTTCTAAATTTGGTAAGCTTTTCAGACATCTTTAATTTCCACATTTGGATTTTTTTATGATTTCCAGATAATAGTACCTCTGGCACTTCCATATCATTCCATACTCTTGGATGAGTATATAATGGATATTCTAACAAATGTCTTTCAAAACTTTCATCCTCCAACCCTTCAGCATTTCCAATTACCTCAGGAATAAGTCTTATAGTCGCGTCCATAATTAATTGAGCACCTATTTCTCCACCAGATAAAACGAAATCTCCAACACTCACTTCTTCTATTTCATTATGAATCAAAAACCTTTCATCAACGCCTTCATATCTCCCACATATAAAAACAGCACCTTTTTCTTGTGATAATTTCTTTGCGAATTCTTGATCAAATTTTTTTCCTCTTGGTGAAAGGTAAATTCTTCGACCTACGGCTTTAGTAACAGACTTAAGGGCATTATCTAAAACTTCTGGATTAATAACCATTCCTGGTCCACCACCAAACGGAATTTCATCTACTTTACCGTTTTTATTATTTGAAAATTGTCTAATATTAACAGTCGCTAGAGACCACAATTTTTTTCTAAGAGCTTTGCCTGCTATTGAAAAATCCAGAGTGCCAGGAAACATATCTGGGAATAATGTCAAAACTGTTGCATTCCACACAAAATATCTCCTTTTTAATTTTTAATAAAATCTAGATCTAGTTCTAATATTATTTGTCTGTTCTTATAATCAATTTTTTTTAGAAAAGTTTTTCCCATTGGCAAATAAAAAGTCTTATTATTTTTTTTTACCTCAATCAACAACCCTGCCCCAAAATCCTCCAAAAATATTACTTTGCCAAAGCTTTCTTTATTTAAATTATAAACTTCAAAGTTCAACAAATCAGAATGATAAAACTCCTCATTTGTAAGTTTTGGCAAACTTTTCCTAGTTATGAATAACTTTAATCCTTTAAAATTTTCAGCATCAGTTCTTGTTTCAATGTTTTCGATTTTGCAAACAAATGTTTGTTTTAGTTTTCTTATTAACTTTAATTTTACAGGGTTTTCAGAGCTCTCTATAAAAATTTCTCTAAAAGAAAAAATATTTTCTGGTATTTCTGTAAAGCTTTTAAGCTTAACTTCTCCTTTAATACCATGGGCCCCAACAAAGGATCCTATTTCAATTAAATTTTTCTTAGACAAAGCTATTCTATTCTTTTTTTTCCTCTTCAGCTTTAGTATCATTGGCAACTACTTCCTCTGTTGGAGCTTCTGCCGCAGGTGCCTCTTCTTTAGCTACTTCCTCTGTTGGAGCTTCTGCCGCAGGTGCCTCTTCTTTAGCCGCTTCCTCTGCTGGAGCTTCTGCTGGAACTGCTGACTTTTCTGCCGCTTCTGCTTCTCTTTCTTGCCTTTTCTTACCTGGAGCACTTTTAATTGGTTGATCTCTAATCACTGGTGCTTTTACCAAACCATCTGATGAGAGCATTTTTGCAACTCTTAGTGTTGGTTGTGCGCCTTTTGATAACCAGTATTTTGCTCTTTCAATGTCAAGAACTAATCTTTCAGCATGGTCTTTAGCTACCATTGGATTATATGAACCTAATCTTTCTATAAACTTTCCATCTCTTGGTGACAATGCTTCTGCAACTACGATTTTGTAAAAAGGTCTCTTTTTTGCTCCACCCCTAGACAATCTTATTTTTAACGCCATTTTTTTTCCTTATAATTATATTATTGTTTAATAAATTTATCTTCTTTTTTTAGACGGTTTTCCACCTAACCCTGGTAATCTCATACCTTCAAATCGATTTGCCATATTACCTAAGTTAGGCATATTACCACCCATCATTTTTTGCAATTCGGCCATCTTATTGGCATCCGTAACTGAATTTACACCATCCCCTAATCCAGGATTTGGGCTTGCTCCTCCAAGTGATGACGTCATATTTTTTAATGCCCCAAGGCCACCCATTTTACCCATTTTTTTCATCATACGAGCCATGTCTTGTTGTTGTTTGACAAGTCTATTTACATCAGAGACAGCTGTTCCCGAACCTGAAGCAATTCTTTTTCTACGAGAAGCATTTAAGATAGAAACATTTACTCTCTCTTTTTTTGTCATGGAATGTATAATAGCTTCTTGTTTTAAAATTGCTTTGTCATTAAAATTGTTAGCAGCCATTTGTTTCTGGAGCTTACCAATACCTGGAAGCATAGACATTATTCCACCTAAACCTCCCATTTTTTTTAATTGTCCAATTTGTTTTAACATATCATTCATATCAAAACTGCCTTGTGACATCCTTTTCATCATTTGAGCAGCGTCTTCTTCTGCAATAGTTTCTGCAGCTTTTTCTACAAGTGAGACAACATCCCCCATATCTAAGATTCTTCCAGCAGCTCTATCTGGATAAAATGGTTCTAATCCGTCTAGTTTTTCAGAAATACCAACAAATTTTATAGGACATCCAGTCACCGATCTCATTGATAGTGCAGCACCACCTCTTGCGTCACCATCGGACCTCGTTAAAACAACGCCTGATACTTTAATTAACTCTGAAAAAGCTTTTGCTGTCTGAACAGCATCCTGACCAGTCATTGCATCAGCAACTAATAAAGTTTCCGATGGTTTGGATAATTTAAAAATCTCTTTTGCCTCAGACATCATGGCTGTATCGAGTGTTGTTCTACCAGCAGTATCAAGAATTAAAACATCTATTGCCTGTACTTTAGATGCAGCCATTGCTCTTTTTGTTATTTTTTCAGGGCTCTCTCCATCAATTTCTGGAAGTACCAAAACTTCTGCTTGTTCACCTAATATCCTAAGTTGTTCTCTAGCGGCAGGCCTGTAAATATCAAGCGATGCAAGCATAACTTTCTTTCTTTTTTTAGATTTTAAATGAAAAGCCAACTTACCGGCAGTTGTGGTTTTACCAGAACCCTGAAGACCAACTATCAATATAACTGCAGGAGGAGCATGATCTATTAATAATTCTGTTTCTGTGGAACCAAGTACTTCTATTAAAACGTCATTAACAATCTTGATAACTTGCTGACCAGGTTTAACCGATCTTAAAACTTCTTCACCAACTGCCCTTACTTTTACCTTTTCAATAAATTCTCTGACAACTGACAAAGCAACATCGGCTTCTAGTAGAGCTGTTCGTACTTCTTTGAGTGCGCTTTCAACATCACTTTCAGAAAGAGCTCCCCTCTTTGTTAGTCCTTTAAAAACATTTCCAAGCTTATCAGTTAAGTTTTCAAACATTTTAAAACCAATTAGTTATTATAACTACAATTACGCCCGTGCTTGAAACTCAAGGACGCGCGTTTACGAATTTTTAAAAATAATTTGTTGTTTCAGTATAGAATTTTATCGATCAAGTCAAGCCTAACTAAAAGAAATGACTAATCCAAACCAGCTAATGCCTTTGAAAATGATGAGGCTTCAAAAATTTGCAGATCATCTAATCCTTCACCAACACCAACTGCATGAATAGGAATTTCGAACTTTTCAGCTAAAGATACAACAACTCCACCTTTTGCACTTCCATCTAACTTTGTAATGATCATACCTGTTAAACCAATAGATTCATCGAAGCTTTTTAATTGAGAATGTGCATTCTGTCCAACAGTACCGTCTAAAACTACAACTTTTTGATGTGGGGCATCGTGATCTAATTTTGATACAACTCGACAGGTTTTTGTCAGTTCTTCCATTAAATCTTTTTTATTTTGTAATCTTCCAGCTGTGTCGATAATAACAATGTCAATATTTTCTTTTTTTGCTAATTCAAAAGCTCTAAAAGCCACAGCGGCTGAGTCTCCTCCTTCTTCTCCGGATACCACTTGTGCACCGACTCTTTTTCCCCACGTCTTTAACTGTTCTACAGCAGCCGCCCTAAAAGTGTCTGATGCAGCTAAAACAACTGATTTTTGTTCAAGTCTAAATTTTTCTGCTATTTTAGCAGCGGTAGTTGTTTTTCCCGAACCATTAACCCCTGCTAAAAGCAAAACATGTGGTTTAGATTTAACTTTTTCATAAAGATTTTGTTCACGAGGCAGTAAAATTTTTTCAATTTCTTCAGCCAAAGTTTTTGCGATTTGTGTCTTTTCTATTTCTTTATTTTTATTTAATTCGAATTTCTGATCTTTGATCTTTTTTGCTATTCTACCAGCAACTTCCACACCAAGATCGGCTAGTATTAATTGATCTTCAATATCATAAAGTGTTTCTTGATCAATTGTTTTTTTTCCAGTTATAGAGGCTATCGCACCTTCTACCTTAGATGTCGATTTGCTTAATCCAGTCTTTAATTTTTTAAACCAATTTAATGCCATTAAATCTGACTCTTTTTTTATCTATTTCAATTACGAATAGTACCTACCAACCCATCAGGGTTAATATCTAAAATTTTTGTAGAAACAATTGTGCACGCTTCAACATTTTCTTTTAATTTTATTTTTGAAAAATTTGTAGCATGACCAACTGAATTATTTTCTACTAAAACTTTTTGAGTGGTTCCAACTTGACTAACTAAAAAATTATTATGTTGTGTTTCAGCTAAATCTCTTAGTTCTTTAGCTCTTTTTTGAATAAATTTTTTTTGTACTTGTGGCATATTTGATGCTGGAGTATTTTTTCTGTTAGAGTATGGAAAGACATGAATGTATGTAATGTTAGCTTCTTTTATTAATTGTATACTTTTTTGGTGAGCTTTTTCATCTTCAGTAGGAAAACCAGCTATGAAGTCACCTCCGAACACAATATCATTTCTTCGTCTTTTTGCTTCTTCTACAAAATTAATTACGTCCCTATAAAGATGTCTTCTTTTCATTCTTTTCAAAATAATATCATCACCATGTTGAATAGATAAATGAATATGAGGCATTAATCTTTCTTCATACTCGAATGCATCCATCAAGTCAAAATCAACTTCAGCTGGATCAATGGATGACAATCTTAGTCTATGCAAATTTGGGATGTTTTTTAAAATTTTTTTTACCAACAGTCCTAAACTTGGTTTCCCAAAAATATCAACACCCCAAGATGTTAAATCCACGCCAGTAAGAACAATTTCTTTAACACCATTTTTTAATAAAGAATTAATAGAGTTAATCACATTTTGAGTTGATACTGACCTGCTAGGGCCTCTTCCAAATGGAATAATACAAAATGTACATCTATGGTCACATCCATTTTGAACTTGAACGAAACCGCGTGTGTGTTTGTTAAAAGATTCAATAAGATGCTCAGATGTGCTTTTAACTTCCATAATATCTTGAACAAATACATTTTGATTATGAAGTATGTTATGTTCTGGTACAAATTTCTTCCAAAAATTTTCATCAAGCTTTTCTTTGTTACCTATAACAAAGTCCACTTCCGGCATGATATTCCATCTTTGAGGATCTATTTGAGCAGCACAACCTGTAACCATAATTTTAGCATCTGGTCTATTTTTTTTAGACGATCTTATTGCCTGTCTTGCTTGACGTTCAGCCTCACTGGTTACAGCACAAGTGTTGAAAATTATTAAATCGCTTTGACCATTCTTACTAGCAAGGTCGCTAATAACCTGACTTTCCCAGATATTTAGCCTACATCCGAAAGTCTTAATGTCAGGTAATGAGTTTTTATTTTTTGAAGTGATGTTCATTTATTCACCTATAAAACCTTCAAATACTCTTTCAGTATCGCCAGAAAGTGTTACAGACCCGTTGTCAAGCCATTTGATAAACAAATCTCCACCGTCTAAAGCAACTTTATTTTCTTTATCACTTTTGTTTAATGAAGAAGCTGCAACTAAAGTTGCACACGCTCCAGATCCACATGCTGAAGTCATGCCCACTCCTCTCTCCCAAACTCTCATTCTTAGAGATTTATCTTCTAAAACAGATACAAATTCAATGTTTGCAAATTCTGGAAAAATGGAATGCTTTTCTAAGCGAGGACCAATAGAGTTTATATTCAGATTCTCAAGCTCTTCTAAATTATTTATAAAAATAACTGCGTGTGGATTTCCCATAGATAGACAAAAAGCTTCAAACTCGTCTAATTTAACTCTTTGCGTATCTTGCTTCTTTGATAATGGTATTTCATTCCAGCTAAATTTGGGCACACCCATATTTACGGTAACTAAATTGTTAGTTTTAGAACAATACAAGTCATTACTAACACTTTTAATAGTTAAAGAATTTAGGTCATTCTTTTTCATTAAATAGTCAGCCACACATCTTGTACCATTTCCACAAGCACCAGTTTCCGAGCCATCAGAATTGTACATTTTAATTTGAAAATTTTCAGGAGTAATTGTCCTTTGAATTATCAAAACTTGATCACATCCAATTCCTATGCGTCTATTACTTATTTTATTAATAAATTTTGAGTCATGAATGATTGGATTCTTTATATTATCAAAAATAATAAAATCATTTCCTAGACCATGCATTTTTACAAATGGAATTTTCAAAATCTTAGCCTTTAATTTTATTCTTAAATATCAATATCAACTATAATCGGTACATGGTCAGATGGTTTTTCCCATGACCTGCTATCCTTATAAATAACACCTGATTTTACTAATGAAAATAAATTTTTTGATATCCAAAAGTGATCAAGTCTTCTACCTCTATTTGAAATCTCCCAATTTCTATTTCGATATGACCACCAAGAATAAAGTTTTTCATTATGTGGAACAAATTCCCTCATTATGTCTATCCAATTACCAGTCTGAATCATATCTAATAAGGTTTCTGTTTCTATTGGTGTATGTGATACCACGTTAAGTAATTGTTTATGTGACCAGACATCATGTTCTAGTGGAGCGATATTCAAATCACCTACTAAAATTTTATTTGTTTTTATCTCTGATGAAAAATAACTTTTCATTTCATTAATGAAAGAAATTTTATGCTCGAACTTTGGATTAATTAAGATATCAGGCTCATCTCCACCAGCAGGTACATAAAAATTATGAAGTTCGATATAATTCTTTAATTTTACATAAAGGTGACGAGTATCATCTTTATTACACCATTTTACATATCCAGAGTCTATAAATTCAAATTTTGAAATTATAGCCACTCCATTATAAGATTTTTCTCCTCTAAAATATTGATGAGGGTACCCAATTTTTTCAAGCTCTTCACTTGGAAAAAATTCATTTGGTGTTTTGGTCTCCTGTAAACACAAAATATCAATGTTTTGATTTTTCAAAAAATTTAGAACTTGATTAATTCTTAACCTTATTGAATTTATATTCCAAGTTGCTATTCTCACAAAAACACCTCTGATTTTTTTGTGTTTAATTCAAATTATTTTATTATTAAGTCAATTTTAGAAATTACAGTAAGTTTTATATAACGATAAATTTATTTTGAAAATAAATTCCTTCTTTATAATAGCATTAAATTGATAAAATAGATAAAAAATTTATTAATAAGTTGGATCAGGAAAATCTATTGGAAAAAATAGTAAATGAGAAAGTTTATTATTATATTTTGCATTTTGAATTAATACAGTTGTGTTTTCTCCCAAAGAGTCTTGAATTACCCATTTTTTTAAGCTGAATGGATTTTCTGAAAATTCTAAAACCAAACTTTCTTGATTATCTTTATTTTGGCTTTTTAATTTTAACGAAATTATACCTGCTTCAATATTATATTCTGTTTTAATATTTTGATTATTTAAAAATGATGTGTTTTCTAATAAAAGGGCAAAAGGAGAATTTTTTACAGGAATATTGTTAGTTGTTTTTGATTCTCTGTCTTGGATCACAATCCAAAATCCTTTACAAGTTATAAGTAAATTCTTAGGCTTTTCATAATCAATTCTTAATTTCCCTGGTAAATCCAAATATACTTTACCATTACTTACGTTTCCTGAGGGACTTACCTGTATAAAATTTGCTTCTAGTGTAATAAGATTTTCAAAAAATTTTTTAATTTGAATTATTGCTGATTTGTTTTCTTCAACGGCATAGGATGCATGGCAACTTAAAATTATTAAAAAAACATATAAACAAAATTTTATCGTAATTTCTAATTGCTTCAATTAAGTATCCTCAATCAAAATATCTCTTTTCCCAGCTCTACCTGGCTTTGACACAACATTATTATCTTCCATTTTTTCAATTATTGAAGCTGCTCTATTATATCCTATTTTTAAATGTCTTTGAATAAATGAAGTACTTGCTCTTCCTTCTCTAACTACTAAAGCTACAGCTTCGTCGTATAACTCGTCTCTTGAATTTTTATTGTTATTAAAACTGTTGATATCATTTGGAGAAAAGTGCTCAGGTTCTTCGGTAATACTTTCATCATAATCTGGAATAGATTGATCAGATAAAAATTTTGTTACTTTCTCAACTTCATTATCTTCAACAAAAGGACCATGTACTCGTGTTACTTTACCGCCACCTGCCATATACAACATGTCTCCCCTTCCAAGCAGCTGTTCAGCACCTTGCTCTCCTAATATTGTTCTACTGTCAATTTTACTTGTAACTTGAAATGAAATTCTGGTTGGAAAATTTGCCTTAATTGTTCCTGTTATAACATCTACAGATGGTCTTTGTGTAGCCATGACAACGTGAATGCCAGCAGCTCTGGCCATTTGAGCTAATCTTTGAACTGTAGCCTCTATATCTTTTCCAGCAACTAACATTAAATCTGCAACTTCATCAATTATTACAACAATATAAGGTAAAGGTGTTAAACTTATTTGTTGATCTTCAAAAATTGGTTGGCCAGTTTCAGGATCGAAACCAACTTGAATATTTTTTGAGAGAATTTCACCCTTCTTTCTTGCTTGAATTAATCTTTCATTATAACTGTCAATATTTCGAACACCAAGTTTACTCATGGACATATATCTAGTTTCCATTTCCCTTACAGCCCATTTTAAAGCTATAATTGCTTTATTTGGATCGGTTACGACAGGTGTTAGAAGATGAGGAATACCATCATAAACTGATAATTCTAACATTTTAGGATCAATCATAATAAGTCTACAAGTTTCTGGAGTATGTTTATATAATAAAGATAAAATCATTGCATTTATTCCAACCGATTTTCCTGAACCTGTTGTTCCAGCTACAAGTAAATGTGGCATTCTTGCTAAGTCAGCAACAACTGGGTATCCTGCTATATTTTTACCAAGACAGACTGGCAGACTAAAATTTGATTTTTGAAATTCCTCGTGTTCTAGGATGTTTCTCAACATCACTGTTTCTCGTGATTTGTTAGGTAACTCAATACCAATAACATTTTGACCTGGAACCATTGCCACCCTTACAGCCTCAACTGACATTGATCTAGCAATATCATCAGCCAGTGATATAACCCTTTGACTTCTTAAACCTGGTGCTGGTTGTAAGTCATACCTAGTTACAACTGGACCATACCTAACGGACTCTATATTTCCATTAATTGAATAATCTGACAAAACTCCCTCAAGAACTTTTGCATTCATGTCGAGGGTTTCCTTGCTAGGAGGTTTGATATCTTCTGTAAAATCTTTTAGCAAACTTACAGATGGTAAGATAAATCCACTTTCAGACCCTAATGGTAAGTCATTTTGGTATGAATTGTAATTTTCTTTCTTTTTCTTTAAACTTGGCCCTTTATGGACATTTTTAATTAAAATTGGAGTTTTTCTAACTTTTGGTTTTTTTCTACCAATAGAATTTCCTTTAAATTTAAAAAATTTATTTTTAAGCTTATTGAAAAAGCCAAGCTCATATTTATCCTCTTCTAGTTCACTTTCTCCTTTTTTATAGTTATAAAAAAACAAATTTGAAAACATTGTTAATATCCAAACTAATGGTAAGAATATAGGTCTAAAAATAAATTTAAAAAATTTTATTTCTTTTTCACCGGTAGATAGTATCCAAAAAAATAAAAACAAAGAGATACCTAGGGATGCTAGCCCTAAAATTGTTTGAGATAAAGTAATGTTAAAAACTATTAGATCAGAGATTTTCCTGGAGAAGGTTAATAATAACCATTCAGATAAACCATTTTGACTAAAGATTGGGAAATTAAGACTTAGTTTTTGTATTATATTAGTCTCAAGATAAGTGCCTCCTATTGAACTAAGGAATATCATAAAGATAATTGTAATAATTTTTGTTTTAAAAAATTTTATATTAGTTTCATTAAATAACTTTAAAGACCATATAAATATAATTGAGGAAAGCAATAATCCAGGTAAAATACCAAACTCTCTTATAACTAACCCAGAGATAAATGATCCAATTTTACCAAAAAAATTTTTTGGTATATTCTCGGAGATAATACGCCAGCCAGGATCTTCAGGATGAAATGAAAATAAAACTAAAAAAAACAAAACAGAACTAAAAAATAAAATTGAAGATAATATTTTATTTATTATTTTAATATAAAAATTACTTTTTTCCATATTTTAATCTTAATTATTATTCAAAAAACATTTATTTTTGAGCAATATCCATCTCTAAAAATAAGCAAATACGTTTCATTGTTTCCTCAATAACTTCTTTCTTGTCAACTAAGGAGATTCTTAAGTATCCTTTACCAGGATTAATACCATTGACAACTTTTGCCATAAAACTTCCTGGCATAACTCTTAAGGAAAATTTTTTCCACAACATTTTGGCTGCTTTTTTGTCGTCATTGACCTTTAACCAAAGAAAAAAACCTGCATCTGGGATTTTGAAATCTTTATAAAAAGGTTTTAAATATTTTTCTGCAAGTTCAAAGTTTTGGTCATAATGTAAGCAACCTTCTATTTGATGATTGTCATCGTTATACAATGCGCTTGCAACTTTTTGAACAGGAATAGGAACTGGTGAAGCACCATTTGAGACCAACAACTTATATTTTTCAATTATAGTTTCGTCTCCAGCTATAAACCCTGCTCTCATTCCACAAGTATTATTTCTTTTTGATAGAGAATTAAAAATTATTAAATTTTCTAAACTATTGCCTAAACTTGAAGCTGCCTCTAATCCTCCTGGTGGTTTAGATCTGTTCATTCTATAGATATCACTATAACATTCATCAATAGCCAAAATGAAATTATATTTTCTAGCAAGTAATATGGCATTTTTTAAATAATCAATGCTAGCAACACTACCATGAGGGTTAGACGGGGAGCAAATATACATTATTACAGAAGATTTTAATAAATTTTCAGGTAAATTCAAAATATCTGGTAAATAATTATTTTCTGGCAAAGAGTTCAACCAATGTACTTTTGATCCACTTGATATACTACCTGCAAACCAAGCATGATAATATGGATTAGTCACAAGGGCGGTAGTTTCTCCAACTTTTAAGTTCTTAGCTAGCAAGCCTAGGAGATGTAAGGGTTCTCTTGTTCCTGGAACGGGAACTATATTCTTGTTTAATTTTATCAGTTTGTCTGTACCTGGGTATCTTCTTTTTATATAATTTAATATGCTATTCCCAAAACTTGGTATTGCTTCACTTGGGGGATATTTTGCCCAATCTTTATAATTCGAGTCTAAAATTTTTTTTGTAAAATCTGGCAAACCCAATGTAGGTTCACCTAATGACATCTTTATAATTGGATATTTAGGGTTGGGCTCAGTATTTTCTAAAAGAGATGTAAGCCTTCCAAACATCCAGTCTTTTAAAATATTATAATCTGAGTTTAACATTTTAAAACCTCAAACAATTTTTACATTTATTTATTTATATTATACTGGTAAATTTTGAAACTAATATAATTGTGTTATTTAACTAAATGAGACCATAAATGGCTATTGAAAACATATCGCAAGAAAATTTTCATAAAATATGTGTTGTTGGTGGAGGAATAACAGGGGCTATGATGGTCTTACTGTTAAAAAATTCAAAAATGTTCAAGTTGAGTGATATATGTTGGGTTAAACCAAGTTTAAAATTAAAAAATGATTTAAGAACGACGTTTTTCAACAATACTAGTTTGGAATTGCTAAATAATTTGAATATTTTAGATAAACTAAAAAAAAATGATTATACGCCAGTAAAAAGTATTCAAGTATTTGGTCCTAATCATAGTTTACCATTAGAATGGGATTATGTTGATACAAAAAGAGAATTTGGTGCAGTAATCAAAAATGCTATTGTTTTAAATATCCTAGAAAAGGAACTTAAAGACATAAAACAATATGAAAGTTTTGTAAATAATACTAAATCAAACCAATTTGAAAGAACTATATATTTAGAAAATAAAAAATCTATAAATACACATTTAGTTTTATCTGCAGATGGTAAGAACTCTTACTTTAGAAAATTACTTTCTATAAATACAATAAACAAAAAAACCAAACACATAGTGATTTCTGGATTTTTGAAACAATCAAAAAACCATAACTCAAATGCTATTCAAGCATTTACGAATATAGGACCAGTTGGAATACTTCCATATGAGAATAAAAATCTAGTTAATTTTGTTCAAAGTATTGAAAAAGTTGAGTGTGAAAAAATTTTATCAAAAGAAAATCCAGAATATTTTATTTGCAGTGAGTTAAATAAATTTTTTTCACATATTGATCTAAATTTTAGTCCTATAAAAAAAATTAATAATATAGAAAACAAATTATCATATTGGGATCTCAACTTAAACCTTGTGTTAAATCCAACATCCTCAAGAGCAGTCTTAATAGGTGATGCTGCTCATTCGATCCATCCTCTAGCGGGGCAAGGACTAAACCTATCTTTAAGAGATTGTGTTTCTATATTAAATGCAATAAAAAATTGTTTGAAATTTGGACGTGATCTTGGTGATGAATCTATTTTAAAATTTTACAAGAAAGAAAGACTTCCACGAACCATTTCTATGACAGCTTTTACTAACTTTATGTTTTTTGGGTTTACTTCAACTTCAGAGAAAACACAATCATTACTTACAAAAGGCATGGAAAATTTAAATAAAACAAAAATAAAAAATATATTTAGAGATTTGGCATCACTTTGATTTATAAAGAATTGTAATATTCTTGTAGGTACTTATCATGATTTTTTCCATAATCGTATAATAATCCCCAACTATAAATCCCTGATGAGTGATTATCAGAAAAAATGATTCTAATAGCATAATTACCAACGGGTTCAATTTGATCAATTAGAATGTTTTCTTTATTTCTCACAATAATCTTGGGACCTCCATGACCTTGAACGTCAGCAGAGGGACTTTCTACTCTCAATAATTCTGATAAAATATTGAACTTAGTGTTATCATCAAAATGAATTGACAAATATTTACCATTATCTTTTCTTTTAATTAAGATTGGAGTAGCTTCCATATAATTTTCCTTCGATTAACTCAAAATTAACATTTAAAATCAATTTAATGCTTAATTGTATTAGAAATATTTTCTTCGCTAATATAACTATCTAATATAGTTTGAAGTAATTTTTCTCTTTTTGAAATAGAAGTTGTTTCTAACAAAAGTTGTTTTTCATTATTGGCTAAAGGACATATCATTGTTATTTGGTCAACAAAATTATAATCATTAAATGTGTCAATTGCATCCGTATTTGCTCTAATGTTTTTTGATTTAAAATATTTTTTCAAGGTTTTCTTTAAAGTACTAAAATCTGAGGACTTTGCATTTATGTTCAAATCCTTACTAAAATTTTCCCAAGAAATATTTGCTTCTTTGTAATCTTTTTCATTGGTTTTTTCTGAAATTAAATTAAATCTACTTAAACCTTTGAGAGTAATTAAATATCTATTATCATCAGTTTCTTCAAATTTAATGATTTTACCAGCACATCCAACTCTGTAAAATGCAGATTTTTCATCACTTTTATTTAAGTTTTTTGGCTGTATCATGCCAATTAATCTATTTTTATTTGAGATTGCGTTATCTACCATTTTTAAATAACGAGTTTCAAAAATATTTAATGGAAGATAAGTATCTGGAAACATTACGACACCTACCAATGGAAATATTGGAATGATATTTGGTAAATTTATTTCTTTTTCAAAATCGTCAACCATTTAATTTGTCCTTATTAAGAAAATAATAATGTTGCTAACTTTTTTCTGGCACTAATTGTCTCTTTTGCTTCAATACCTGCTGATGAAAAAAATTCTAGCAACTGCTTTCTGGCTGCTTGTTCATTCCATTCTTTGTCTATTTTAATAGATTTCAATAGCATTTCAAAAGAATCTTCAATCTTACCTATACCAAATAAAGCAATTGCCATTTGTAATAAATAATCTAAATTGTCTGGTTGTTTTTGTAATTTTTTTTCTAAATCTTTGATACTTCCTTTTGCCATAAAAGCCTTTTCAGAAGTTTCAAGCAATGAAATTGCTTCTTCAACTGGCTTAGAATTTTTTATTTCTGGAGCTAAATTATCAATTAATTCTTTTGTTTCGTTAAACTTATCTAACCCAATCATTGATCGAATAAGATTTCCAAAACCAATGTGATTTTCTGGATCTATAGCTAAAATCTTTTGAGAAATTTCAAAAGACTTACTCCAATCCCTTATTTCTATAAGTTCTTTTGCACTTAAAATTAAATCTTCAACTTCTTGTCCAGGACCAGATAAACTTGCTGATTTTTTAACAAATTCTATTATTTCACTTTTTGATTTAGCTCCTTGAAATCCGTCAACAACTTTACCTTCAAAAAAAGTATAGATCGTAGGAATAGATTGAATTCTTAATTGTGCAGCAATATTCTGATTTTGATCAATATCAATTTTAGCTAAAATTAACTCTTGTCCATAACCTTTAACAGCATCTTCTAATAAAGGTGTAAGGGTTTTACAAGGTTCACACCATGGAGCCCAAAAATCAACTATGACTGGCTTTGTTTTGGAAAGTTCTACAACTTCACTCATAAATGTTTCTTCATTTACATTTATAATATTGCTCGCTGTTGAGATTAAATCATTGTTTTCCATTATTAAGACTCCTGATTATGAATTATTGATATGGTTGTCAGCAAATAATATTTCAACAATTTATTACAAAATACTACAATTGACCAATGACTAAAGTGTATGTATCTAAAGAGTTGATAATGATTCAACCTAAAATGAAAATTATAACGTAAGATGACAAGAGAATTAAACATTGCTCTGATTGGTTGTGGTAACTGGGGAAAAAATATAGCTAGAAATTTACATCAAATGGGGGTTCTTGCATGTATATGTGACTCAAATACAAAATTATCAGAAAAACTCAGTTATGACTATTCACTACCAAATTTAGAACTAAATAAAATTTTTAAAGATCAAAACATCAATGCAATTGTAATTGCTTCACCAGCAATAACACATAAAGATCTAGCAACTGAAGCTCTAAAAAATGATAAAGATGTATTTATAGAAAAACCATTTTGTTTGTCATTGCCCGATGCTCAAAAACTTTCAGAATTAGCTACAGATAAAAATAAAGTTTTGATGGTTGGCCATTTACTAAATTATCATAACGCTTTTGTAAAAATGAAAGAACTTATCAAAAATGGTAAAATAGGTATTTTACAAAACATTCGAGCTAATCGCCTCGCTCTAGGTGCTATTAGAACAGAAGAATCTGTGATTTATGATTTATCCGCTCACGACATTTCCATGATACTTTCTATTGTAAAAGAATTACCTATTGGGGTAAATGTTCAATCAATTCATCATCATAATAATATTGGACCAGACGCAGTCAGTATAAAATTATCATTTTCAAGAGGTGTAACCGCATTGATTAATTCTGATTGGATGTGTCCGTACAAAGAACATTTATTTTCTGTAATTGGAACAAAAGGATCACTCATTTTTGACGACACAAAAAATTGGTCAGAAAAATTGCTATATAATCCATCATTTGTAACAAACAAAAATACAATTAAGACTTTACCAACTGAAAAAATTAAAATCCAAGAAAACGAACCCCTTAAAAGTGAATTAAAAGAATTTTTAAACTGTATATATGCAAGAAAAAGCCCTTTAACAGACCATAAAGAAGCTGTAAAAGTTCAAACTGTTATAGATATGATAGACAAAAAAATTTGAGAGAATAAAATAGACTTATGATTCCATTTATAGATCTAAATGCTCAACAAAAACTAATTCGTGATAAAATAGATAAGCGTATTAATCAAGTTCTTGATCATGGACAATATATTTTAGGCCCAGAAGTAAAAGAACTTGAAGATAAACTTAGTTCATTTACAGGCTCTAAGTATGTGTTATGTTGCTCAAGCGGAACAGATGCATTGTTATTATCTTTGCTTGGCCTAAAAATTAAACCTGGTGATGGTGTTATTGTACCTGCTTTTACTTTCGCTTCGTCTGCTGAGGTTATGCCTTTGCTCGGTGCTATTCCAATTTTCGTGGATGTTAAGCGTGATACCTTCAATATGGATCCAACTAAACTGCCTGACTCTCTAAATACTGCCAAGGTCTTAGGTATTGATGTAAAAGGGATAATGCCTATTGGTTTGTTCGGTCAACCAGCGGAGATGGATTTAATAAATGATTTTGCAAAAAGTAATAATTTATGGGTTCTTGATGATGCTGCACAATCATTTGGAGGTAAATATAAAGACAAAATTGTTGGAAATTTATCTGAAGCAGCTGCAACATCTTTCTTTCCTGCAAAACCGCTAGGTTGTTATGGGGATGGAGGGGCAGTTTTTACAAATGATAAAAAAATTTATGAAATAGCAAATTCTTCTCATATACATGGTATGGGAAAAAAAAGGTATGAATACGATAGGATAGGAATGAATGCTCGTATGTCTACAATTCAAGCTGCCATATTATTAGAAAAACTTGAAATATTTCCAGATGAGTTGCAAAAAAGACAGATAGTAGCAGATAACTATAATAAAAACTTAAGCTCTCTAAATCTCAGTATTGAATTGCCGGAAATTCACAAAAATTTCAAAAGTAGTTGGGCCCAATATACAATCATACTCCCAAAAAACATCAATAGAGACAAACTACAAGAATATTTAAAATCAAAAAACATTCCTACTGCAGTTTATTATCCAATACCTCTAAATGAACACAAACCTTATAATAAATATCCAGTATCTAAAAGTGGCCTAGATGTTACATACTATTTATCTAAAAATGTTTTGTCTTTACCCATGCACCCGTATTTAAAGGAAGACGAGATCATTTATATTTCTGAGAATATATATAATTTTATAAAAAAACACTAAGATAGATAATTTTTTTGTTTTTCCTTGATACTATTGATTAGAATGTTATATTTCAAAAAAAATTAAGCGGGCGTAGCTCAGTGGTAGAGCATCTCGTTGCCAACGAGAATGTCGAGAGTTCGAATCTCTTCGCCCGCTCCAATCCGCTTAACTGAGATACCCATTCTTACACAAATATTGAACCTTTTAGAAGGGCGGGCTTTAAATGGGTAGACAAAATGGTAGACAAAAGATGAAAATTTTTCACTGCTGAACGGTTTAATTGATTAATCCCATTACCTCAAAAGTCTTTTGAACATAGTCAACTAATTCAGCTTTCTTCTCAATTATTTCAATGTCATAGTTTGTTTTTTCTGTAAATTCAAAAAATCGTTTTTCATCATTTTTATCAAATTTGAATTTAATTTTTTTAGCAATTTCTTTAATTCTTCTATTAACTAAATTATCTATTCTTTTCAGATCAATCTTATTTAAACTCTCTTCATTTTTAAAATTTTTAATAGCATCAAATAATCTTTCTTCTTTAGCTATTTTATAATTTTTACTAGATTTATAGCCATTTATTTTATTTCCAAAATTATTATTTCTATCATAATTATCGTCTGACGAATTGTTGTTATTGTCATTTGAATATGATTGTTCACTAGAGTTGTCTTGAACAGATGGTGTGTCTGCAGTTTTACTAGTAAGTGCATTATCTTTGCTAGAGTTAGTAATATTTTCTATACTTTTACTTGCTGAAGCCTCTGTTTTAACTCCTGCACTTGTGTCATCTGATTTATCTGCTTTACTTACAGAAACAGTGACACTTACTTTTCCAGAACTTTTGCTGTAAGAAAATGCTTTGTTTTGGATAAGTAATGTAGAAAGTATAAGTATAAATATTTTAAATAAGATTTTCATTGTTTTCTGTGTTTCAAATCATGAATTGAGTATTGAATGTATATAATAAATTGGGTAAAAATTGAAAGAAATAAAATCGTTTATTTGTATTCACACTAATGTTTTTGCATATTTAATTTGCATACTAACAGGTGACATACATGGTAAAACCAATAACTAAAGAGACTTTATTCATGAATTGTATGGAGCTAGATTTTGCAACAAAGGTTGAATTAGAGCACTGGATGGCAACTTTTGAAGAAAAAGTATGGACAGAAGATATAATGAAAGAACTATCTAAAGCAGGATTAGTAAGAAGAACTGTTGCCCAAGTCTGGAACAAACAAAATCATAGATTAACAAGTACATTTGAGTATGAAGATGAGAATGCTTACAAGGCGTGTCAAAAGATAATTGAAGAAAAAGTTATGCCTAAAGCACTAGCAAGTTATACCATAAAGTCTAGGAATAATAGGGGGGTAATTTTTTATGATTATAGAAGTTGATTTATAAATTCTAAATCTATTTTTAAAAATATACAGGAATTGTCAGTCTACCAAATTTTAAATAACTTCTAAAATTTTCAACACAACAAACATAAATTTTTTTGATAATATTTAGTGATATTGAATATTATTTAAAAAAGATTAAATAATTACTATGTCAACAATACAAAAAATCATAGTTATACCAATATTGAGATCTCAAGTTAGACTTTATGTTTTCTTTGGTATTCTTTTTGGTTTTTATCAATTTATTTCATGGATAGAAAATTAGGAGTTTAAAATGTTTGGATTAGGAATAATTAAAGGCACTATTATAGGTATGGGCGTAGGAGTAATGGCTGGTCTAGCTCTAAAAGAAGTTTGCAAAATGAAAAAAAAGAAAGATCAAATTAGTAAAACTGAAAGTGATAGTGTTGATCCAGAAAATAGTTAATACAAATTAATGAATAATGGATTTAACGAAATACAAATGGAAATGTAGAATACTTTTGTTATGTACGACTTGCTACAGAGATAATAACTATAAAAAATCTAAAGAACTTTATCAAAAGCATATAAAAGAATTTCATAAAAGGCATGTCAAATTAATGTCTTTCAGAAAAAAGGGTCTTAAGTTTTCTATCAAACTAATAGGTTACGATGGTACTTTAAAAAAAGAATACTCAACTTTAGAACCTGATATTATTTTTGATCTTATAGACACTATGCCAATGAGTAAGCAAGACTATCAGGGAAAGTTAAAGCCTCTTAATCTGTCTCTATATTCAGATTACAAGCCCGAGACAACTCTAAAAGGACTCGGATTTAAGAATAAAGAAAAAGCAACCTATACAATAGATGCAATAAAAGCTAGAGACAAAAAATATCAGGTTAATGTTGTATCCACCATGTTAGGAAGAGCAAAAAAACATCCAAACAAAACTACTGATATGGATGAAGCAATATTAGTTTTTGAGAAATGGATGCTGAATTACAAAAAAACTAAAGCAAATTAGTTACTTGTACAACTAACGTTGCAACATAAAAAGAGATCTAAATTTCGTGCCTATGCATAAACACCCCGGGTGGACCTTGCATGGGCATTTCTTATCGTTAATTATAAAAGGCAGAATACAAAAATGTAGACAAAAGATGAGCATCTTTACTCCTTTTTCATTATATTCTATCGTAGTAATTGCAGTTGAATACACAGGAATAATGGCAGTAGCTCAGTGGTAGAGCATCTCGTTGCCAACGAGAATGTCGAGAGTTCGAATCTCTTCGCCCGCTCCAAAATTTCTATAAATGTTATTAAGTAATCTCTAATAAATCAAAATTAACTTTATCCAAAATGTAATAATCATTAAGATTGTTAATAATATTTTTTGACGCAATGAAGAAACCTACATATTTAGAGTTTTTAGGTGACCAAACAATTGAGGTTGCTCTTCCTATTTCTATATCTTCTTTAAACACTTGGAGATTATTAAAAAAAACATGTTTATTTTCACTTTTAAAATCAAAATGAATTTTATATATATCTTTTGAAAACCCATCTTTTTTTTGTTTTAATAAAGCAGATTTTCCAATGAAATTATAATCTGTATCAAGATTACAAAATTTTCCTAGCCCACAATCATAAGGTAAGTCTTTATTTGTCATCTCATTTCCATAACTAAGTAGATTATTCTCTACCCTTTCAATCATATTTGGACATCCAACCCTTATGTTAAATTCTTTACCTCTTTCTATTATAAGATCCCACAAAAGAGTCCCATTTTTGGGGTTTTTTAGCAAAATTTCATATCCAGATTGTTTGCTGAAACCAGTTTTTGAAATAATAATACTTTCTTTATTAAAGGAAAATTTTTTAAAATTAAAAAATTTAAGAGATTTTATTTCCTCACCAAAAATTTTTGAAATAAGTTCTTCAGATTTTGGGCCTTGAACTGCAATAGTTAATATGTCTGTTTCATTTACTTCTGAGTAAAATTCTTTTGTATGATTTATTGCTGATATCCAATTAAACAAATCTGAATCAGATAAAGAAATTAAGAAATGATCATCAGCCAAGCAAAAAACAACTGGATCATTTAATAGGCCCCCTTCAAAATTTACTATGGGTGCATAATAAGCTCTGCCAGGAGTAACTTTTGTAAAATCTCTGCAAAATAAATACTTAATTATACCTAGAGCTTTATTTCCTTTAACTTCTATTACTTTTTGTGCACATACGTCCCATAACTGAACATGTTTTATTAAATGCAAATAGTCACTTTTTAAAGATTTAAATATTGTTGGTATTAATGTGTTATTATAAACACTATATTTTTTTACGCCTGCCTTTTCGTTTCTTGAACTAAAGGGGGTACTTTTAATTCTATTTGATGTAGTAAAAAAATCATTAGACATTTTAAAATCCCACCTTTAAATAAAACTAAAACCACTTTGGACATTTTTTATGAAAAGTAAATTAAGAAATTCACTACAGAAAAATAAATTTGTTTTTACTGCCGAAACATCTCCTCCAGACTCAGGTAATAAAGATACAGTTATCAATCAAGTCATATGCTTAAAAAATTTAGCTGATGCGGTTAATGTTACTGATGGCGCCGGTGCTAAGTCTCACATGTCTGCTTTGGCAACAGCTGCTATTCTGGCTCAACATGAAATCGAGCCTGTATTACAATTCACTACAAGAGACAGAAATAGAATTGCAATTCAAGGCGATTTACTTGGTGGATGGGCTTTAAATGTTCCTAATATACTTTGTTTATATGGTGATGAAGTCAAAGGTGGAGATCAGCCAGAGGCAAAAGAAGTTCGAGATTTAGATACAATTAGTCTATTAAAAACTGCACACGATATTAAAATTAACCATAGTTATCCATCTGGGAGAAAAATTGATGATGCACCTAATTTTTTTATTGGTGGAGCAGACACACCTTTTGAAGTCAAAGATGATTTTGATGCAGCAAATCTAGTAAAAAAAATCAATTCAGGAGTTGAATTCTTTCAAACTCAATATGCTTTTGATGAAATGATATTGAAAAATTATATGCTCAAATTAAATAAACTTGGTGTAACAGATAAGGCGTATTTTATTATTGGATTAGGAGTTATTAAATCAGCAAAAAGTGCTAGATGGATGAATAAAAATTTATTTGGTATTAATATTCCTGAGCAAATAATAAACAGAATTGAAAATTCTAATAACGAAAAATTAGAAGGTATAAAAATTTGTGTTGAGCTAATTGAAAGATATAAATTAATAAGTGGTGTAAGTGGAATTCACTTAATGGGTTATAAACAAGAAGAGGATATAGCCTCTGTAATTTCAAATTTTAAATAATAAATGATAATGTAAATTGGAATTGAAAATGCAAGAACTTACAAATATTTATAATAAAGCAAAAACATATAGTAATTCGCGATTAAGAGCAGTAATTAGATCAGGAGAATATAAGGGTCAAACGGCTGGTTTATCCCAAAATATGCTTCAAACAAATCTCATTATTCTAGAACAAAAATATGCTTTAGATTTTATGATATTTTGTCAAAGAAATCCAAAAGCTTGTCCACTTGTTGGCGTGTCAGATGTTGGTGTCCCTTTTCTAAAAACATTAGGTAAAAATATAGACGTTAGAACGGACGTCCCATCTTATAATATTTATAGGAATGGAGAACTGCATAGTGTTGTTCACGAAATTAATAATTTCTGGAATGAAAACCTTGTTGCATTTGCAATTGGTTGTTCATTCACATTTGAACATTCTCTAATTAGGAATGGCTTTACAATAGATCATATTAATGAAAATAAAGTTGTTCCTATGTATAAGACAAATATTAAAAATGTAAAAAGTGGACCTTTTGGAAACACAATGGTTGTCTCAATGAGAATTTTTAAAAAAATTCATGTTAATAACATTATTAATATTTGTAAATCTTTTCATTGGGCACATGGAAGGCCTGTACATTTTGGGAGCCCAGATGAAATTGGCATTTTAAATGTTTTTGAACCTGACTGGGGAGATGTTCCAAGACCCTTGTTAGAAGATGAAGTAAATGTCTTTTGGGCTTGTGGTGTAACTCCCCAAAATGCAATATTAGATTCTTCGGTTCCGTTTTGTATATCTCATACACCTGGTTATATGCTTATTACTGATATTAAAGAGGATGCTGAAATACCAATTATACAATAAATCTAGAGCTTGGATTTAATTGATATTTTTTTTGCTGCAGCTTTGGCATTTTCTAGATTTTCAGCAAGTATAACTCCCATTCTTCTGTAAGACTTTAAATATGGTTTTCCAAAAATTCTAAAATCTATACTTTTATCTTTTAGAGCTTTTTCTACACCCTCTATTAAATAATTCCCTGTTGCATTTTCATCAGCTAAGATTACATGACTAGCGCCAGATCTATTCAACTTAACTTCTGGCAAAGGTAACCCCAATAAAACTCTAGCGTGAATGTCAAATTGACTATAATTTTGGGTATACATTGTCACCATCCCAGTATCATGTGGGCGAGGGCTTAATTCACTAAAAATAACTCTACTTTTTTTGTCAATAAAGAACTCAACTCCAAAAATTCCAGATCCTCCTAGGTCTAAGACCATTTTTCTTGCTGCGTTCTGTGCATTTCTAATTACGTCCTTTGAACAATCAGCAGGCTGCCAGCTATACTGATAATCACCCCTTTTTTGAAAATGTCCGATAGGGTTACAAAATGTAACTTTTCCTGATTTTTCTAAAATTGTTAAAAGAGTGATTTCATACTCAAAATCAATAAACTCTTCAACTATTACACGTTTTCTGTTTCCTCTCATACCTTCGAGTGCAAATTTCCAAGATATTTTTAATTCATCTTCTGAATTTGCATAACTCTGACCCTTTCCAGAAGAGCTCATAACAGGTTTAACTGCTACCTTTGTGCCAATTTTATTAGCCTCTAAAATTAATTCCTCTTCAGTTTCTGCATACGCAAAATTAGCAGTTTTTAATCCTAAATGTTTTGCTCTATCACGTATTCTATCTCTATTCATTGTTAAATTCACAGCTTTTGCTGAAGGTATAACGTTATAGCCATTTTTTTCAGCATCAATTAAAACACTTGTGTCAATTGCCTCAACCTCCGGAACGATAAAATCTGGTTTATGTTTATTTATAACTGCGTTTAACTTTTCTTTATCAAGCATATTAAAAACTTCATTTTTATCACTAACTTGCATAGCAGGCGCATTTTCATATGCATCACACGCTATCACATTACATCCAATTCTTTTGAGGCTAATTGTTAATTCTTTACCTAACTCACCACTACCCAACAGTAATATTTTTTTCATGTAATGACCCTTTTAAGTTTAAATTGCACATATTATAGCTTAATATTATTGGATGAACTTTATAAAAACACTTATTTATAAGTTACTAAATAAACAAATATCTAATATTTATAATAAACGTTTTAATAATTATAATAATACCCCTAAAGGAGTATTTTGGAATAGTAAATTATCACAGGACCTTAGATTGAATATAATTTTAGATAAAATATTAAAAATTGCAAAAAGTGAAGAATTCTCAATTGCGGATATTGGTTGCGGTTATGGTAGATTATATGAAGTTATTAAAGAAAGAAACTTAGATGGCAAAGTTCAATATTATGGGTTTGATATAAATCAGAAGTTAATAAATTTTTGCACAAACAATAAAAATTTTAAAAATGTTGAATTTGCAATAAGTGCATTACCTTTTAAAAAAACTGATTATGTCGTTATGTCAGGCACATATAACCTTACACCAACAAATAATATCCCTTTATGGGAAGATTATATAATTAAAAATCTTACAAGTAATTGGAAATTAGTAAAAAAAGCTATGATTTTTAACTGCTTGATAAAAGAAGAAAAGGAAATAAGTAAAGCATTATATTATACAGAATTATCCTGGATAAAAAGGGTTTGTGAGAATAACTTCGGAAAGATACAAATTTTCAAAAATCAACTTTTAAAAGATGATGTTACAATTGTTATAAAAAAATCAGCTTAACTTTTTCACAAATTGATTTAGATGCGTTGCAAACTCATTTGGATTTTCTAAAGGTATTAGATGTCCACAATCAGGAAATTCTATTCTTTGTACATTTTTCATAGAGTTTGCAATCTGATCAATATCATCCGGAATTCTAAAAACTTTATCATAATGACCCGTCATAATTAAAACTGGTACTTCAATTTTAGACCAGTCAATATCCCAATTAGCTGTTAGTGATCCCTTCATAAGTTTGAAAATACCGGAGTTTTCATCTAATCCTTTATAATTATTAGGATTAAGTGCGTTTGGTTTCATTTTGTTTAAAAACGATGGTGAAGCAATTACAGGCATATTCATATCCATTAATAGTGATGTACCACCATAGCGTGCAACATTAACCATAGTCTCGTTAATCCATTTTAACCTGGAGTTGTTTTTCCTAAGTGTGTTTATTAAAACTAAACCATTAGACTTAACTCCCTTTTCAAGAGTAAGTAACGCATACAATCCACCAATGGACAAACCTACTAAAATTATATTTTTAAGTTTTAATATTTCTATCAAAAGACACAAATCAGAAACTATTAAATCTGTGTCTAAATTAAGCTCCTCACTAAACTTACTATTATCCTGTCCTCTAAAATTATAAGCAAGAAAACCATTCCCATCTTCAGTAATTCTATCTCCAATGACACCATTCCAAGTTGCTGTACTACCCGTTAAAGCATTAACAAAAACAAAAGTGTGTCCATCACCTTTTGGTTCTACATATTCATAATAAATTTCATTTTGATCATCAATTTTTAACATATACATTATAAATCCTGTTCTTCTGCAGTTTCTATTTTTAAATGTTGAAAATGTGTCTCTAATTCCTTGTCTCTTAAAACAGAAAATCTTTGAAATTCATTTTCGCTTAAAATATTGACATTAGATGGATCAAGGGTGTTTGTCATGCTTTCTTCAGAATTAGGTATGGTTAGATTTTTTTCGATTTCTGACATTTCCTTTTTGATGGGTAACTCACCAACTCTTTCCTGAAATCTAACAATGGCTCTAAGACCCCTTTCAATAGCTGATTTCTCATCGTCATTTTCACTTTCATCAAAACCGACGTAAAGAGCATGTATTATATGTTGTTTTGGGTCTGGTAAAAGGTCAATATCAAAAATCATTTCTTCTTCAGTATTTAAATTCATATAGAACTCACTAAATCGTGCAAGAATTTCTCTAGTTCTTGATGGACCTGGTTCTATTGGGGGTGCTTTTTCGGGAGGTTGGGGAGCATTTATACTATTCCATATAGCAACACATATCATAAAGCTGAATGTTACAACTAAAGCTATTATGAATGGTGTAAAATTTTCAAACATTTATTACATATAATAATAAAAATAAAGAAATGTAAGTAAATAAATAATAAATTTCAATAAATAATTATAGATATAAAATCAAAGTTTTTAAAAAAATATTATCTATATATATCATATACTTACAGTATTTTAACAGTTATTTTCAATTATAGTGATTTGCAATTAGTGCAGTTTTCTTGTTATTATGATTCTTGAATTTTTAATTCAATTTACTTTAATTTAATTAATCAAGGTTTGTAATTATTACAAGCGGAAACAGGAGAATAAAATGAAAAGGGTATTCGGAGCTGCATTTACTATGGCAGCAACCCTAGCCGTAGGCCTTAGTTGGGCTACAATTGGTAACGCTGCATGTGGTAAAGTAACTATTGCAGAAATGAATTGGGCATCTGCTGAATTAATGGCCAATGTAGATAAGATAATATTAGAAAAAGGTTATGGATGTGAAGTTGAACTGGTTTCAGGTGCTACCATGCCTACTTTTACTTCAATGAACGAAAAAGGATCACCTGATGTTGCTCCAGAGCTTTGGGCTAATGCAGTTGCAGTTCCATTAAAAAAAGCTGTTGGTGAAAACAGATTAATTGTTGCTAACAAAGGTCCAATTACTGGTTTAGGTGAAGGTTGGTGGCTTCCACCTCACACTATTAAAAAACACCCAGAGCTAAAAACAGCTTTAGATGTTTTAAATAGACCCGATCTTTTTCCATATTCTGAAGACAAATCTAAGGGAGCTTTTGTTGGATGTCCCGCAGGTTGGGGGTGCCAATTAGCTAATGCTAACCTTTTTAGAGCTTTTGAAATGGAGAAAAAAGGATGGGTTCTTGTTGATCCAGGAAGTGCTGCTGGTTTAGATGGCTCAATGGCGAAGGCTGTTGAGAGAGGTGAAAATTGGTTTGGTTATTACTGGTCACCAACATCTATGATTGGAAAATATAAAATGCACAAGTTAGACTTTGGTGTACCTTTTGGTGGCAAAGATAACTGGGATAACTGCATTGTGAAGCCAGAGAAAGACTGTGCAAATCCAAAAAAATCTTCTTGGGTAAAGTCTGAAGTTAATAGTGTAGTATCAGCAAACTTTAAAAAGAATGCCGGTGTCGCTATGAATTACATTACAAACAGAGTTTATCCAGGCGAAATAATGAATGGAATGCTTGTTTTTATGACTGAGCAAAAAGCATCTGGAAAAGATGCGGCTTTCGAGTTTTTAGAAAAGCACGGAAGCGTTTGGGAAAAATGGGTTTCTGCAGACGTAGCGAAAAAAGTTAAAGCTGGTCTTTAATTAAAACTAAATTTCATAATCACTACCTTTAAATAGAGGTAGTGATTATTTTTTTTAACTTAGGAATGCATAATGGATTGGTTCTTTAATTTCCCTGACATGAGCAGATCTGATCTAAGAGAGTTTAAAAAAACTGTAGATTTTGCATTCACTGATTTTTCAAGAACTTATGGCCAAGGTATTGAAGAATTTTTTGAGCCATTACTGATGTTCTTAGTATGGTTTGAGAAGCTTTTTATTAACACCCCTTGGCCAATTATAATATTTAGTATTCTTTTACTTGCTTGGATAGGCTCAAGATCCATATTAATTGTTGTTGGAACTTTTTTGAGTTTTATGTTGATAGGATATTTCGGTATGTGGGAAGACACAATGTCAACATTAGCCATTATACTCGTTGCCACATTCCTATGCATAGCAATTGGTATACCACTTGGTATTGCTATGGCAAGAAGTAATAAAGTCCAAGCTGCAATAGTTCCTGTTTTAGACGTCATGCAAACAATCCCTAGTTTTGTGTATTTGATACCAGTTGTGATGCTTTTAGGTATTGGAAAGGTTCCCGGTTTAATTGCAGTATGTATTTATGCTATTCCACCAATTGTTCGCTTAACAAATTTAGGCATTAGGTTGGTAGATAAAGACGTGTTAGAAGCAGCTGATTCTTTTGGAGCAAATTATTGGCAGAAATTATTTGGAGTTCAAATGCCATTGGCCTTACCAACTATATTTGCTGGTGTAAATCAAACAATAATGATGGCCCTAGCAATGGTGGTAATAGCATCTATGATTGGAGTTAAAGGTCTTGGCCTTCCAGTTTTAAGAGCAATTTCAAATCAGTATTTAGCTCTAGGATTAATGAATGGTCTTGCTATTGTTATATTAGCAATTATTTTTGACCGTGTTACCCAAAAATTTGGACTGAGAATGCAAAAATATAGGAACGAAGGTAAGGATTAATATAATGAATTCAAAAAATATATTAATCAAAGTAAATCAACTTTATAAGATTTTTGGAGATGGTGATAAAAGTGCACTTGATCTGGTGAAAAATGGAATGGGTAAAGACGAACTCCTTGAGAAGTCAAACTGTGTTCTCGGATTAAATAATATAAATCTAAATATTAATAGAGGGAAGATACAAGTTGTTATGGGACTTTCTGGTTCAGGCAAGTCAACTCTAATAAGACATCTAAATAGATTAATAGAGCCAACAAGTGGTGAAATACTGTTTAATGATACAAATATCCTAAATTTAACTTCTAAAGAACTCATTCAATTCAGACAAAATAATATGTCTATGGTTTTTCAAAAATTTGCTTTATTTCCACATAAAACAGTTCTACAAAATGTTGGTTACGGACTTGCAATTCAAAATATTTCTAAAGATGAATGGTCAGAAAAAGCTCAAAAATGGATAAAAAGAGTTGGCTTAGATGGTTACGAAACATATTATCCAGGCCAGTTGTCAGGTGGGATGCAACAAAGAGTGGGGCTTGCAAGAGCACTAGCAACAGATGCAGAAATCCTTCTAATGGATGAAGCTTTTTCCGCATTAGATCCATTAATTCGATCAGAAATGCAAAACATACTTTTAGATCTTCAAAGTGAATTACATAAAACTATAATTTTTATTACACATGATCTCGATGAAGCTCTAAAAATTGGGGATAGAATAGCTATTCTTCGTGATGGAAGCATGGTTCAAGACAGTGATCCTCAAGAAATAATTATGAATCCTGCAGATGAATATGTTTCAGATTTTATAAAAGATATTAACAGAGCTAGAGTGATACAAGCAAAATCAATAATGACACCAACAAATACTAAAAGCTCAGGAGCCACTGTAAAAGAGGACATGGTGTTAGAGGATATACTTCAGATAATGTCAGATGCACCTTCAAAGCCAGTATCAATAGAAAACTCAAAAGGTAAAATAACTGGAAAAATTGAAATGGTTAATTTAATTGAGGGAATGAAAAGACCTAAATCATTTGGAACAAATATTACTGGCTAGGAGTTGGTCTTCCTACTTGAATAAGATTGAAACCACTTTCAAGAAAACTATCTGGGTTGAGGGCATTCCTTAAATCGATTAGAATATTTCCTTTCATATATTGTTTTAATCTTTCCGGTGACAAACTCCTGAATTCATTCCATTCAGTTAAAATTACAAGTGCATCACTATTATTAATGCAATCTTCAATACTTTCTGCAAATTGTATATTTTGTAATAATTTTTTTGCTTCATCCATGGCTACTGGGTCATAGGCAGATATTTGTAAATTCTTTTCTTGAAGTTGGGGGATAATATCAAGACACGGACTTTCTCTCATATCATCCGTTTCTGGTTTAAATGCCAGCCCTAAGATAGATATTTTCTTATTTTTATAATTTTCTCCTAAGGCAGAAACTATTTTTTCAGCCATATCTATTTTTCTTTGAGAGTTATAATTGATCACATTTTCTACAATAGAAATATTGGAGTTATAATAATTAGCAGTTTTTACAAGAGCTTGAGTGTCTTTTGGAAAACAAGATCCACCATAACCTGGTCCAGGATGCAAGAATTTACTACCAATTCTTTTGTCTAGACCAATCCCTCGTGAAATATCATGAACATCCGCCCCAACTTTTTCACATAAATCTGCCATCTGATTAATATAAGAAATTTTAACTGCTAAGAATGCATTACCAGCATACTTAATTAACTCCGCTGTTTTTAAATCAGTAAATAAAATTGGCGTTTCAATTAGATATAACGGTTTATAAATTTTTGAAATTATTTCTTTGGCTTTTTCAGTTTCACATCCAACAACAACCCTGTCAGGTCTCATAAAATCCTCAACAGCATTACCTTCTCTCAAAAATTCTGGATTTGAAACCACATCAAATTTAGCTTTGGGATTTGTTTTTTTTATAATTTTTTTAATTTCGTTTCCTGTTCCAACAGGTACCGTAGACTTAGTAACAATTAATGTATAGCTCATTAAATTATTTGCTATTTCTTCTGCGGCTTCATAAACATATGATAAATCAGCATGACCGTCACCACGTCTTGCTGGTGTTCCCACTGCAATAAAGACAATGTCAGCGTCTACTATATTTTTTTTTACATCATTACTAAAAGTGAGCCGTTTAGCATCTTTGTTTTTTTTTACTAAATTCTCAAGACCAGGTTCATATATAGGTATAATATTTTGTTTTAAATTTGTGATTTTGTCTTTATCTTTGTCTACACAGCATACATCAAAACCAAACTCAGAAAAACAGGTTCCAGACACTAATCCAACGTAGCCAGTTCCTAACATTGTTATTTTCATGACATATCCTCTTATATATGAAAAACGATAAGTTATTTACCGATTGAAAATAAAAAAATAATAACCATATCAACTACTATACTAATTTATAGGATTTGTGAATGAAAATTAAGAAAGCAATATTTCCAGTGGGTGGATTAGGTACAAGATTTCTTCCTGCTACCAAGTCAATGCCTAAAGAAATGCTTCCAATTGTTGACAAGCCCCTTATACAATATGCAGTCGAAGAAGCGGCTAATGCAGATATTGACCAATTTATTTTTGTTACTAGTCGAGGAAAATCTGCCATTGAAAATCATTTTGATCATTCTTTTGAACTAGAAAATAACTTACTTTCAAAAGGAAAAAGACAAACCCTTAAAACTGCTCAAGAAATGCTCAAAATCCCTGGATCATTTGCTTATGTCAGACAACAAGAACCTGCTGGCCTAGGCCATGCTGTTTGGTGTGCTAGACATTTAATTGGAGATGAGCCAGTTGCCATAATTCTTGCGGATGACTTAATTTATGGTGGAAACACAATTAAAGAAATGATTTCTAGGTATAATTCCGGTAATATGCTTGCTGTAATGGATGTAGACAGAAAAGACGTATCATCATATGGAGTAATATCTCCTGGAAAATCGGTAGACAAAAATGTTACTGAAATTTTAGGCCTTGTAGAAAAACCATCCACAGAAAATACGCCTAGCAATATGGCTGTTGTCGGTAGATATATTATAGAGCCAGCCGTTTTTGAGGTTTTGGAACAACAAAATAGAGGTGCTAGCAATGAAATTCAACTTACTGACGCAATAGCAAGTAGAATAGGTGCGTCAAATTGTATAGGATATAAATTCTCAGAGGAACGATTTGATTGTGGGTCTAAATTAGGATTTATACAAGCTAACATTCGTTTTTCTATTGAGAGGCCAGAGATGAAAAAAAACCTTAAAAATTGGCTAAAAAATGAAATTGTTAGTAAAGATTGATGTTTAAGCATACTTTTAACGACACAATTCTGCGATCATACGATATTAGGGGTATTTATGAGAAAACCTTAACAGAAAAAGACGCCTTCATGCTTGGTTTTTTCTTTGGCATTACAGTAAGAGAAAAAAATCCAGAAAAAAAGCATCCATTAATTGTTGTTGGAATGGATGGAAGGTTATCTAGCCCATTGTTAGAAGAAAAACTGACTGAGGGACTTGAAAATTCTGGTTGCGAAATTTATAGAATTGGGCTGGGCCCAACACCAATGCTTTATTTTGCAAGTAATTATTATAAGGCAGATGGAGCAATACAAGTCACTGGAAGTCATAATCCAAAGGATTATAATGGTTTTAAAATAGTTTTAAATCAAAATTCTTTCTTTGGAGACGATATTCAAAAACTAGGTCATTTTGCAAGTAAAGGTTATTCAAGAACCTTTGATGGTTTTTCTAAATTTGTTGCAATAAACACTCACTATGTTGATGAAATTATTAAACCTATCCAAAATATTAAAAGACAACTTGATGATAAAACTATTGTTTGGGATTGTGGTAATGGCGCATCTGGTCCTTCACTTGAAATGATAACAACAAAAATTCCTGGAAAACATATTGTCTTATATTCTAAAGTTGATGGCAATTTTCCAAATCATCATCCTGATCCTACTGATGAGACTACTCTAAAAATTTTGAGAGATAAAATGAAAGAGGTTGATGCTGAACTTGGAATAGCATTTGATGGAGATGGTGACAGAATTGGAGTTGTTGACAAGCAAGGAAGGCTAATTCCTGGTGATTTATTAACTGCATTTCTTGCAAACTCAATAGCTACAAATAATAAAAATATTCAAACAATAATTTTAGATATTAAGTCAAGTTATGTTGCATATGAAAATATAATATCTCTAGGTTTTAAAGCAGAAATTGGAAAAACAGGACATTCAAACATCAAAAAAAGAATTAAAGAAATAAAATCCCCATTAGCAGGTGAAATGTCTGGTCACATTTTTTTTGGTGACACCTATTTTGGTTATGATGATGCACTTTATACAGCTATAAGACTACTTACCTTAACGGCAAATAATTTTGTATTAGAAAAATATATATCAACTTTGCCTAAAACATTTGTCTCACCTGAAATTAAAGTTTTTTGTTCTGATGTAATTAAATTTTTAACTATAGATAATATATCTAAAAAAGTGTTTGAAAAATATAATTCCAATGATGTAATTACCTTAGATGGCTTAAGAGTTAAAAATAATCACGGTTGGTATTTAATACGCGCAAGTAACACTGAAGAAGCACTGGTAATTAGGTTTGAAGGTAAGTCTGAAAAAGATAAAAAAGAACTGTCTTTTGAGGTTAAAAATCTTCTCAAAAATGAAGGATTAACTTTAGATAATTTCTAAAAAATGATATTAATTTTTTGAATAATACTCTGATTGGGGATAAAAATGACTAAACGATTGAGACGTGGTAATTTACAAGTATCAGAAACTCTTGCCAATTTTATCGAAAATGAGGCACTTTCTGATACAAACATTTCTTCTGATATGTTTTGGGAAAAATTAGAGACAATCTTAAATCAATTTGTTCCTAGAAATAAAGAATTACTTCAAATTAGATGTGAAATGAAAAGTAAAATAGACAAATTCTATTTAGAAAACCCTGGCAAAGATGTTGATCATGAAGAATATATAAAATTTCTCAAGAAGATTAACTATATTGTACCCGAAGGAGAAAATTTTCAAATCAATACAAAAAAGGTAGATGATGAATTAGCTCTTAAAGCTGGCCCTCAGTTAGTGGTACCGGTTACTAATGCGAGATATGCACTTAATGCTGCAAATGCGAGATGGGGAAGTTTATATGACGCACTGTATGGAACTGATGCTATATCTGAGAGTGATAATGCTGAAAGATCTACGTCTTATAATCCTATAAGAGGAAATAAAGTAATATCATATGCGAAAGACTTTTTAGATAAAAATTTTCCATTACAAAATTGTTCACATAAAGATGTAAATTCATACAAAATTGTTGATAATTTCCTTTTAGTTGAAACCTTAAATGGTACTAATTCACATTTAAAAATAAAAAGCCAATATATTGGCTATCAAGGTGATGCTAATAATCCAACTTGTATTCTTCTGAAAAATAATAATCTTCATATAGAAATATTAGTGAATAAAGAAGGTAACATAGGGGCTGGAGATAATGCAGGTGTTGACGATGTTATAATTGAGTCAGCTTTAACAACAATACAAGACTGTGAAGACTCAGTAGCAACTGTAGACGCAGAAGATAAAGTGTTAGCCTACAGAAACTGGTTAGGTCTTATGAAAGGTAACCTTGAAGATACTTTTGAAAAAAATGGGAAGACAATAACAAGAAAATTAAATCCAGATAAAACTTACATTACCTCTTATGGAGAATATAAGCTTCCGGGTAGATCAGTTATGTTAATCCGCAATGTTGGACACTTAATGACAAACCCAGCTATTTTGTTAAAAAATGGTGAAGAAATACCAGAAGGTATTATGGATGCAATGATTACGTCATTAATTGCAATTCATGATATTAAAATCCATAAAATGAATTCTAGAACTGGATCAGTATATATTGTTAAACCAAAAATGCACGGACCAGAGGAAGTCAAATTTGCATGTGATATATTTGGTGCCGTAGAAGATGCTCTTCAACTAGAAAGAAATACTCTCAAGATCGGTATTATGGATGAAGAAAGAAGAACAACTGTTAATTTAAAAGAGTGTATTAGAATGGCAAGTGAAAGAACTGTATTTATTAATACTGGCTTCTTAGATAGAACAGGCGACGAAATACACACTGCAATGGAAGTAGGTCCAATAATACCAAAAGGTGAAATCAAAAATGCAAAATGGATTTCAGCATATGAAAATAATAATGTAAAAATTGGACTTGAATGTGGACTTTCTGGTAGAGCCCAAATCGGCAAAGGAATGTGGGCGATGCCTGATCTTATGCATGAAATGTTGAAACAAAAAATTAATCATCCTAAAAGTGGTGCAAATACCGCTTGGGTACCAAGTCCAACAGCGGCTACACTTCATGCATTGCATTATCACGAAATTGATGTGTTTGATATCCAGAAAGATAAGTCTAATGATAATAATAATTACTTAAGCGATATACTTTTTGTTCCAGTTTCGAAAGGTCACAACTGGTCGCAAGAAGAAATACAAAAAGAAATGGATAATAATACACAAGGTATTCTTGGGTATGTAGTAAGGTGGATTGATCAAGGTGTTGGATGCTCTAAAGTTCCAGATATTAATAATATTGGATTAATGGAAGACCGTGCAACTTGTAGAATTTCTAGTCAACACTTATGCAACTGGCTCAAACATGGTATTTTTTCTAAAAATCAGCTTATTGATACAATGAAGAAAATGGCTAAGGTTGTTGATGAACAAAATAAAGACGATAATAGTTATATCCCAATGTCAAAAGACTATGATAAATCGATTGCTTTTAGGGCATCATTAGATTTAGTTTTAGAAGGGGATGTTAGTCCTTCCGGTTATACTGAGCCAATTTTACACAAATGTAGATTACAATTAAAATCTATGCTTGATTAACTGCCCTTGCTGCGTGTCTCAAACTATCTATTGGAATAAGCTTTCCAGATCGCTTTATATGCCAAAATGTCCATCCGTTGCAAGCTTGTAGTCCTTGTAAATAAGCACCTACTGAGTGTATTGAACCTTTCTTATCTCTAGAAATCAAGCTGCCGTCTGCTCTAATTTTAGCAGTCCATCTACTTCTAGAATCTTGTAATAATTCACCCGGATTTATAAGCCCTTGTTCTAATAAATGTCCAAATGGTATTCTTGGTTCGGCAGTTTTTCTTGGTGTCTGAATAAGATCTTTAGTTTCTATTTCTTCTACTTTATTAATTCTTTTTTCAGCCTCTAATACGTATTTTGCATCTTGTTCAATTCCAATAAAATTCCTACGCAGTTTTTTTGCTACAGCTCCAGTAGTTCCAGTCCCAAAGAATGGATCTAAAACTACATCACCAATATTGCAACTTGACATTATAATTCTATTTAAAAGATTTTCTGGCTTTTGTGTTGGATGTATCTTTTTACCATCTTTATTCTTTAATCTTTCATCACCAGTACAAATTGGAAGAGACCAATCCGAACGCATTTGAAGATCACCATTTAATGACTTCATAGCTTCGTAATTAAATGTATACTTTGATGTTTTTGTTTTTGATGCCCAAATAAGTGTCTCATGAGCATTAGTGAACCTTCTACCACGAAAATTAGGCATTGGGTTAACTTTTCTCCAAACTATATCATTTAATAACCAAAATCCTAAATCTTGTAAAATATACCCTAATCTAAAAATATTGTGATAAGAACCAATAACCCAAATGCTACCATTAGGCTTTAATATTCGCCTAGCAGAACTCATCCATTCCTTAGTGTAATTATCATAATCAGAAATTGATTTAAATTTATCCCAACTTTCTTTAACACCGTCTACTTTAGTTTGATCAGGTCTTTCAAGATCTCCATTAAGTTGAAGATTATATGGAGGGTCTGCAAAAATTAAATCCACACTTTCTGGAGGCAATTTATTCATCTTCTCAATACAGTCGCCAACTACAACTCTATTTAAATAACTTTTTAATAACATAATTAATCTTTTATATATTGGATATCTTGTTAATATATTGTGGATAAAATGATAATTATTAAATAAAGTCAATTACTTAGTTAAATTTATTTAACTTATACAATATGTGTATATTTATTTATTTATTTTACCATATGTAGTAGCAATAGGTTTGAATGATTTTCTATGTAAATCTAAAATACCATTTTTTAAAATTGCATTTATATGATTTTTGGTCCCATATCCAAAATTTCTGTCAAACAGGTAAACTGGGTGTTTTTTTGACCATTGCCTCATTATAGTATCTCTTGTTTCTTTAGAAATGATACTTGCTAAAGCAATAGTTTTGCAAAGACTATCACCCTTAACAAGAGCTTTAATTGAATATTTATCTAAATGTAATTTGTTTCGTTGTAAAAAATTATCCAAATTTTCAAAATCTGGTTTAAATTTACCATCGACATAAATACAAAAATTTTTATTTCTATATATTTGTGAATGTTTTTTTAATTGATGAGTTAGTGAAAAAACAGACCTCTTCATAGCAATTGAATTTGCATATGAAAGACCATACTTATCAATTTCCACTACACTAGCAATAGAAGAAGAATATTTAACAAAATTATCTAATGATAATATTATTTCTCTTCTTTTAGACGATTTTAATTTCTTGCTATCATTAATTCCTGAATGCAAAGATTTATATTTGGTAAAATCAAACCAACATGCAGTCGATACTAATGGACCAGCCCATGAACCTCTACCAGCTTCATCAACTCCTATCATAATTATATTTTTTTTATATAAGTCTCTTTCAATATCAAAACTTATCATTAATTCTTTGAGCGAAAAAATTTATGCTCTTGCAGTCGAGGCATAATTTCTACAAAGTTACATGGTTTATGTCTTATATCCAATTGATATTTCAATATTTCATCCCATCCATCTTTACACGCAGAAGGAGAGCCAGGTAAACAGAAAATGTATTTACCAAATGCAACTCCAGCAATTGCTCGTGATTGCAATGCTGATGTATTAATTTTTTTAAATGATAACCAACGAAACATTTCTCCAAAACCATCTATTGTTTTTTCAAAAAGTGTTTCCATTACTTCAGGTGTAATATCTCTTCCTGTTAGTCCAGTGCCACCTGTAGAAATTATGACATCTATATCTTTATTTTGGAGTAACTTTTTAAATAAATCAGAAATTTTATTAAAATCGTCTTTTACTATATCTCTTACTGTTACTTTGTGCCCAAATTGTGTAATTCTATTATATAAAGTATCACCTGACTTGTCGTTTTTTAATTCCCTTGTGTCAGAAATAGTCACAACTGCAATATTTATAGAAATAAATTTATTTTCAACCATTATTAATTTTAACTTCCTGTATTTTTGAAAAACAGTTTTGAATCTATAGATTTTCCAGATGCAAGTGAAAGCAGTACTGTGTTATCTTGATTAAATCTGGCCTTATATACCCATAAATTTGTAAGTACTAATTTTATATAATTCCTAGTTTCTCTAGCAGGCAAACTTTCTAACATTAATAGAGTATCTTTGTATTTGTAATTTCTATATTTTGTCCATTTTTCAAAATTTCCTGGACCGGCATTGTAGCTTGCTAACACCCACATTAAGTCGTTATTTACGATAGGTAAACTAAAGAGAAATTTTATATATTTAGAACCAATTGAAATATTGTGAAGGGGATTATAAAGCAAGTGATTTTTGCTTCTTCTAAGTCTATATTCTCTATTTTTCATTATAAATGCTGCTGTCGAAGGAATTATTTGAAGAACACCCATAGCCTTTGATGAGCTTTTAGCCCTTGGATTAAAACCTGATTCTTGTCGAGCTATAGCATATAAAAGTGCCTTATCTTTCAGGTTTGATGTATCTATGTTCCAAGTTGGCACAGGATACAAACCTCCTAACAATATTTTATTATGATCATTTCTTAAAATAGCAGCTAACCTAAAAGTTAATCCAGGCATATTGTTTTTTGATGTGAATGATAATAATTGAGGATAATCCTTTATGTCAAATTTAGGAATAATTTTTCTGAATTCTCTTGCTGCTTTATGGAATTCATTTACTTCTATTAATGCTAAAGCCCTAATACCACCCTTATGTTTTAAAATTTTGTTTATAAAATTATTATCATAGCTGGGCAAATCGAAATTAGGCTTATATTTATACCCTAAAGAAGCCATTGCCAATGACCCATAAAAAGTACGTTCATTTGTAGCTGCTTTTTTTAAAAAATAATTTGCCTCTTTAGCATTTCCTAACAAAAATGAAATTCTCGATGACCAATAAGCTCCACCAGCAATTATTCCTTCAGGACCCTGAATTTCTGATAATTTATTAAAGAAATATTTCGATAATTTAATATCTTTTATTCTCCATGACGCCAATCCACCAGCCCATAAAGCTAGAGGGTTCGGTTTATCTGATAAACTTACTGAAAGTCTAGCTTGTCTTATAGATTTGTAATCCTCTTCAAAAATAAATAATGCATGCGATAATTCTGATCGTAGTTGTGATAATTCATTTTTAGTAAGATACTTTTTTGTTTTTTTACTTTTTAATAAATTTTCAGCATATGACGTTTTTCTTTTATTAATTGCTCTTCTAAATTTGATTGAAGTAGAATAAGAAAAACTTTTATATTTGTAATTATCAATAGGAAATTTTGGTTTTAATACATTTTCTTTGAATGTGCCATACCCATTTAAAAAACCAGGTGTTGGTTTTTTTGGACTCTTAAAATTATTTGGTTTTCTCTTTAGAGCTATCCTTGTTATTCTGGTAGCATCTGGATGATCATTATAATTATCAAGCCATTTTTTTAAATCTGTATATGAGCTTCTCCATCCAGTAGGATGTAAAAATCTTTCAGCATATACATTGCCTAATAATATTCTATTATTTAAACCCTTAATTAAATCATCAACTTTTTTCCATTCCTTAGATTTTTTACTTTTAATTGGAAGTTTTTGAATTTCAAAAATTTTTTTATAAATTTTTATATCATCTAACGATAATATTTTTTTCATATTGTCATTATTTGCGAATGAAATATTAGAAAAGATTAGAGAACTTAAAAAAATAAGTGGAACAATTATTTTTGTATTTTTTAGAATTATCATAACGCAACTAAATTTCTTTGATACTGGCTCTTAGTAATTTCATATCCTCCCAAGCATATTTTTTTAAATCTGGTCTATTTAACAAATGTGAAATACTAAAAGTTGGTAGAACAGAAAATTCACAACTAGATTGATTAGATTTTAATGTTCGCCATTTTCCCCTTATTTTTATGATACTCTCGTTCAATTCTAAAATTTGATAGGTGGGAACTTCACCTAAGCATAGAATGATTTTAGGCTCTAATATATTTATCAAATTAAGAATAAAGGGTCTACAAGTTTTTATTTCATCAGCACTTGGGTATCTGTTACCTGGTGGTCTCCAAGGTATACCTTTTACAATGAAAGTTTCATCTATCTTCAAATCAATAGCATTAAGCATTTTTTCAAACAATAATCCTTTATTTGAAACAAAAGATAGTCCCTTTTTATCTTCTTCCTCATCTGGTGGTCCGTCAATAATTAATATTTTTGAATCTATATTTCCATAAAATTTAACAAAATTTGTAGATGTTTTTTTTAATTTGCAACCTTCAAAGTTTTCGAATAAGTGTTCCAATTCTCTAATTTTAAAATCTTTATTTTTTTGTATATTATAATTTTTATTAAGTTTTATATTTTTTTTGTTGCCTTTAAATAAAACAGGTTCGTTATAAAAAAATTTGTTAGAAACTGTAATGTCGATTCCAATTTCTCTGTAAAGATTTAAAACATTTGTTATTATTTTTTGGTTTTTAATTTCAGTGTGATCCAATTAAAATTTCCTATTAAATTTTATTTAATAATATAAGATAATTTGTATTAATTTTATATTAAAAAAAACAATAACTTTTGGTAAATTTTATGTTAAAACTTACATTAATTTTTTTTGTTATGCTAAATTTGGTAAGTTGTAATACTAAAACCAAACTCTTAAATACATCCAAGAGTTTTAACTATAAAGTAAATAATGCATCGTATGCTAGCAATTATCTCACTGCCAATTATTCAATAATAAAAGGGGATGCTTATACCACCAGTCGGATACTAGATGGTAATTTTAGCCCTGAACTTCTAGAAATAAAGTTTTTATCTAACCTTGTTAGTGGAAAATTTGATATAGCAGATAAAGTTTCAAAAAAATTAAAAATTAATAAAAAAAATAAAATTTTGTATGATTTGCCTGACTATATTTTAAAAATTAAAAATAATGATTTTAAAGGCAGTTTAGATGTTTTTGAAAATGAAAAATTATTTTTCAAATTAGATGATTTGAATGATTTAATAAAATTTTGGATTAAAGAAAAAGAAAACACAAAAAAATATTTGTCAGAAAATTATTTTTCTAATTCATCAATACATAAGTTGCTTATTTTAGAAAATTTTTATAATTCTAATGAACTCATTAAAATTGCTGACTTAATTTCTAAACAAAATACTTTAAATAGTCATGAATTATTGTTGTTAGCAGGGTTCTACTTCAGAGTAGATGATACCAAAAAATTAAAAGAAATTATAAAAACCAAACTACCAAGCCAATTTGATAAAAGCAGTATAATAAATAATTTTTCCAAACAAAATAACATCTATAATCAAATCCAAAAACTAAATTTTATTTTAGCCTCAAAGATTTATAATTGGATAAACGAAGATAGCTTGAAAAATAATTCTTACTCCTATAAAAAAATATTTTTAGAATTCAGTCTTTTTCTAGAACCAAAAATGGATATTTCTAGATATGCTTTAGCAGAAATCTATACCTTTGAAAAAACATATGAAACATCATTTAGAATTTTAGACACCATACCTAAAAATTCATTCTTTTATTTAGCATCAAATCTTAAAAAATTATCCATAATTAAATCTTCTGGAATGGATGCAGAATATAAAACATTACTCTTCAAAATTATGGATATATGGCCTGATAATAAACTCGTCTTATATAGGCTTGCAAATTTCTATAAATCTAAATCATCATATCAGAAGTCTCTGAAAATTTATAAAAAGATTTTAGATCACTATGATTCGAATGACCGTGATTTATTTTTATATGCTTCCAATTTAGATAAAATAGGTAAATGGAAAGAAGCAAGAGTTTTATTCTTAGAACTTTTGAAAAAAAATCCAAGTGATACTTTCACATTAAATTATATTTCTTATAAATTAGCTTTAAAAAATCAAGAATTAGAACTTGCTTTAGATTTAATTAAAAAAGCTTTAGAAATAGATCCTAATAATGGATATTTTTTGGACACTCTTGGTTGGGTGGAGTATAAGAGAAATAATTTTAATTCAGCAGTTTACTTTTTAGAAAAATCTGTTTCTATCCTTCCAAGAAGTGCTGAGGTTATAGATCACCTTGGTGATTGTTATTTTATGTTAAATAGAAAAAAAGAAGCTATTTTTGAGTGGAATAAAGCTCTTAAATATGAAACTAACACGAATATAATTAAAAAAATCAAAGAAAAAATAAGACAACATGACCGTCTATTATAAAATTTCTGCACCCGCAAAACTTAATTTAAATTTATTTGTTAAAGCTAAATCTGAAAATGGACTTCATTTTCTAGAGAGTGATATATGCTTTTTAGAATTGATTGATAAAATTTATTTAAAATTCAGTCAAGATGATACTTTTCATCAAAATAAGAAAAATTCATTTCTTATTAACCCAAAAAAAAATTTAATTCTGCAAGCAATCAACCAATTCAGATTTCATACAAACTGGGACAAAAAATTTGAAATTTACGTGGATAAAAATATTCCAATTGGATCAGGTTTAGGAGGAGGTTCGGCAAATGCTGCAGCAACCCTTGTACTTCTACGTACACTTTTTAACAAAAATAAGAATAATAGTAAAATGCCTATATCTAAAATATTACAAATTGGAAGTGAATTAGGATCTGACGTACCTTCATGTATTATCAGTAAAGATTTAAGGTTAAGTGGTTATGGCAAAGAAATAAAAAGAAAAAAATTCCCAAGTAATTATTATTTTTTTATAATTTATCCAAATATCGAACTATCAACTAAATCTGTATTTCAACATTACTCTGTTTTTAAAAATTTAAATCATAAATCAAAAAAAATACTTTTTGAAAACATAATAATTCATAATTCTCTTTTACTTCCAGCAACTAGTCTGGCACCGAAAATTAAAGATGTTTTAATTATTTTAAGAAAAATTCCTAATATTGTTGCTTATGGTATGACAGGAAGCGGGTCTACATGCTTTGGTATAGTAAAATGTTCAAAAGATATACCTAATTTAGGTAAGCTCTTTAATAATGAATATTTTATTTGGTTTGGACAAAAAGCTAATTTCAACTTGAATAGGGTAAGTTTCTCTAAAGTTCTTGAAAATAAATTTTAAATAATGTAATTCAATTGTCAATGGGGCGTAGCCAAGTGGTAAGGCATCGGGTTTTGATCTCGTGTACCGTAGGTTCGAATCCTACCGCCCCAGCCATAGTCTAAATAGTTAAATACTTTTTTATGTTTCGCATGAGAAACAAAATTTACTTTAACACCTTCATATTAGTTAGATTTTCTATACATTCTGTAATAATTTCTTTCGATGTATTCTTAAATTCTGTTGAAATAAGTCTATCCGTTACAAATTCTCTATCAAGAATGTATTGTGTCAAATCACAATATTGTTTTGGAACTTCTACAGATTTTTTGCCACTTATTAAAAACGATTATCATCCTTCTTCTCAAATCTGACTGATTTGTCAACATCATATCTAATACCCACTAAAACTAAACTTTTTATAGAATATTCTTTGATCTTATAAGGCCAATTGTCAATATTTGTATTTAGAATTTCAAGTGTATCTTCAGAAGTTATAATATCAGCTATTTCTTTTAAATCATTTTTATTCGGGTTTAGCTGGATATCTTGTCTCATAAAATCGTTTAAAATAAATTTCTCCCATAAACTTGACATCAAATCTATTGGCTTAAAATAAGTAAGGCCAAATGCTACATGAATTGCACCATTTTTTGAAGCTAATGCGTCATGATATTGGCCCCTTGGAATATATAATAGATCGCCAGGTTTTGATGTAACTTGTTCAACAAGTTTTCCAGCTCCTTAATTTAATGTTTTTTGATCCAACATCCTTTTAAAATTTTTATTATTCCAAATATTAGATTTTGAGAGCATATCATCAAGAATTTCAAGACTGACAACGCTGTTAGCATCATTTATAAATTCTCTTTTATGTAAATATTTCTTTCTAAAATTATTTGAAAAAAATGATTATTACCCAATGGTTCTTTGAAAATTTCTTTACTCAATTAATACTCCAACTTTTTAAAAATTAATTTTAATCTTTATATTTCATACAGTATAGACCATTTTTATTGACTAATGAAAACGATAAATTTGATTCTAATTTCAATAATTTTTGCTTCAATCTATAAATGAGCGTTTCGAGTCTGTGTGTGTTAATATCGTTCGAAACTCCCCATATATTTGTTAATAAATCTTTCTTTAATAACTCTGTATTCTTTTTATTAAAGAAATAAATTAACAAATTATTTTCTTTTTCAGTTAAATGTTCTGTAATACCTGTCTGAGCGTTTGAAATAATTTTTTTAGATGGCGAAAAAATTATATGATTCATTAAATATTTATTTGTGTTATCCAATGTATTATTTCTTTTAATATTATCTAAATGATTTAAAAGAGAAGTTAATCTGAATGGCTTCTTTAACAAAAATATTTTATCTTTAACAAAAAATAAGTTTTCAAAATTATGTTCGTAATAGCCGATGATATTATTGTGATTGTTGTTAATTTCAAAAATATCATAAAAATTTTTTAGATCTTCATTGAGAAAATTTAAATTTATGATGCAGGTATCAAAATTTTTTCTATTTAAAACTTCAAACATTTCTGAATTATTATCTTTAACAGAAACTTTAAAATCATTATGATTAGATATTTGATAATAAAGAATTGAGTTTAAAAGTTTTTCTTTTTCATATATTAATATTGAAAATTCTTTTTTCAATGAAGTCACCATTAATTAAAAAATAGAAAAAATATTTCATGAATAATATAACTTTAACAGTTAAAATAGAAAGAGCAATATCTGAACTCAGAAGAGGTGGGATGCTTGTAGTTACTGATAATTATTCCGGGATTTCTGTTTTACTTTTTGCTGCTGAATTAATTGATAATGAAACAATTGAACAATTGAGTAACATAGCCTTATCGAGACCAAATATTATAGTATCCAAAAATCGTTGTAATGCTATTGGGATTAAAAATGCAAGTGGTCCTTGTTCAATTTTAATAAATAATACTTGGACTTTAAATGACATTTTATCGCTTTGCATGCCACTCTCCGGACACTTAATACCAAAGATTGAAGGCGCGTTAACCGAAAGTAATGAAGGAATTGTTTCTTCTTGTATTCTATTATTAAGACAATCAAGACTTCTTCCTGCAGGCTTAATGACACTAATCTCAAATGTTTCAGTAGAAAATATTAATAAATGGGCATTCAATAAAAATCTTATTAATGTGGATATGTCTGATATAAGATCCTACGAAAAAATAAAAGCTAATAATTTAAATATGGATGTCAAAGTAAAAGTACCTCTTTCATATACTGAAAATTGTGAAATTATCATTTTCAGACCTAAAGATGGTGGTAACGAACATTTTTGTTTAGTTTTTGGAAAAAACAGGACATTAACAAAAAATAATGCTTTACTCAGAATTCATAGTCAATGTATTACTGGTGATGTGCTTGATAGTCTTAAATGTGATTGTGGTCAACAACTAAAAGAATCTATTAAAATTATGGCTGAGGCTGATGAAGGTGTTTTGATTTACTTAGCTCAAGAAGGAAGAGATATTGGACTATTAAATAAACTTCGTGCCTACTCCCTACAAGCTAATGGAATGGATACAGTTGAAGCTAATGAAGACTTAGGGTTCAACGACGATGAAAGATTATATTATCCTGCCAAAGAAATTTTATCTCAACTTAATATTAAGAATGTTGAACTAATTACAAATAATCCGAAAAAAGTTGAACATTTAAAAAATCTTGGAATTAATGTGACTAAGCGAATACCTATAAAGATTAATCCCAATAAACATAATGAAAAATATCTTGAGACTAAGAAAAAAAAATCTGGTCATATACTCTAATCAAACTTGTCTTTCACCAAATAATAGTGAGCCAATTCTAACTGAGGTCGCTCCAAACTTTATTGCGTCTTCATAGTCACTACTCATACCCATAGATAATTCTGACAAATTATTCCTACATGCTATTTTCTGCAATAAAAGGAAGTGCATTGATGGTTCTTCGAATATCGGTGGTATACACATTAATCCGACTATAGGTAAATTTAAGTCTTTAATACAATAATTTATAAATCTGTCTGCTTGCAAGGGATCTATTCCACTTTTTTGTGTTTCATTGCCAGTATTGACTTGAATATAAAAACTTTTAGTTTTAACTTTGTCATGAAAGTTTTTGGCTATTTCTATTGCTATTTTTTCTCTATCGATTGTTTCAATAACATCAAAGAATTTGAGAGATTGTTTAACCTTATTAGTTTGAAGTGGTCCTATTAGCCTTAATTCTAGTTCTATATTAGTGTCTAGTCTTTTTTGCCATCGATTAATCGCTTCTTGCACTCTATTTTCACCAAAAATTTTTTGTCCACATGCAAGTGCCGCGTCAATCTTATAATTATCCTGTTTTTTTGAAACCGCTACCAACTTAGGTGTTATGTGTTTTGAAAACAAGCTAGCTTTGTGTATGTTGTTTATTTTAGTTAATATTAACTCATAGTTTTTTTTTATATTTTCCAAGATAATAAGTCCCTAAATTATAGTTTTAATGAAATTTAAATGTTATATATTACATAATGTTGTATAAATGTCACATTAAAAGAAAAAAGTGACATATTTGTCATTACACACTAGTTTTTAAAGTAACTTTGGTATAGTTATATGTCATTAGACATTCCTGTGGTAGGAGTGTAATCAAACCGTTTTCTTAAAGAAAACATATTATAAGGGGATACGCAATGCGTAAATTACTTTTAGGTACTACAGCACTAGCTGCTGCAGCCACATTTTCAGCTAATGTTGCATTAGCTGATATTAGCATATCTGGTTACTATGAGTGGAGATATGAATCAAGAAGTTCAAACATAACTGCTAAAGACGGTACACAATTCGCTTCCGACTCAGAAATTAAATTTCTATTTTCAGACAAAACAGACAATGGTCTTGATGTTTCTTTGAAAACTGAAGTTTTAAATGATGGCGGTGATTCTGCTGTTCAAGAAAGTGCCATTTACATATCTGGCGGTTTTGGTAAAATACAATTAGGTAGTGATGACGGAATAAACGATGGAAGTATTCCTATTGCTTCTAATGATTTAATTTCAGAAGAAATGTTGTCAACTTCAACACTTAGCGCATCTGATACAACTAGTGCACAACTTGGTATTAAAGATGGTGATATGGCTAATTTAGCTGGAAATGACAATAAGATAGCTTATTATCTTCCTGCTATGGGCGGTTTAACTGCAGGTGCTTCATTTGCCGACGGTGGTGAAGAAGGTAATGCTGATACTACTGAATTTGGTGCCGGTTATTCTATGGAAGCTGCAGGTGCATCAATCTACTTATCTTATGTAACTGGTACAACTGAAAACTCAACCAAAGACATTGATTCTTCAGCATTTGGTGTTAAAATTGCAACAGGTGACGTAACATTTGTTATTGGTCAGTCACAGTATGAAGCTCAGAACGATGATGAGCAAGGTACAAGTGCAGCTGTTAAATTTAATGTTAATGATGCAATGACGCTTGCAGCTTACACTGGTGAAGTTGAAGATGATATTTCGGGCGAGGAGTACACAAACACTGGTGCTGAATTAGTTTACACAATAGGATCAGGGCTAAAAGCAATCGTAACTATAGAAGATTATGATTATAAAAAGGGAACTGGATCAGGTGCAGGTACTGTAGATGATTCTGGAACACATTCAAAGTTAACAATGAAAGCATCATTCTAATTGCTTTTTTACTAAATATGAAGAAGGCGACTTCGGTCGCCTTTTTTGTTTTTTTTTATGATAAATTTATTGTATTATAGATGCTTAATTAAAATTTAGAGGATATTTTATGTTTAGATATATTCTATTAACATATATTTTAATTTTTATTGTATCTTGCTCAACAAATAATTCAGTTGTTCAAAACCCTATCACTAACGAAAAGCCAAAACCTGGTTTGTTTTCTAAGGATTCAGAAAAAGGTATTTCATTGTCTAAAATTCTAGATCTAGGAAAGTCTTCTGAAAGTAGTATTAATGTAAATGCATATTTATGGCGAGCATCTTTAAATATATTGTCTATTGCACCACTAACTTCTACAGACGCATTAGGTGGAACTATTATAACTGATTGGTATACAAAAAAGAATATTAAAGATAAAAGAATAAAAATTACGGCTTATATAAAAACAAGTGAACTGAGATCGTATGGTATAGAAGTAAAAGTTCATGTGCAAAACTTTAAAAACAATTTTTGGACTGACACATATCTTGATAAAAATCTTGCCAGAAAAATTGAAGAAAACATCTTAAACGAAGCTAGAAATTTAAGAATTAAATCGACAAAATAAAACTAATAATGAAATATAATCCCTCTGTAATTGAGAAAAAATGGCAAAAGAAATGGTCTGAGCTTAATAGTTTTAAGGCTAAAATTGATTATAACAAGCCTAAATATTATGTATTAGAAATGTTTCCATATCCTTCTGGTGCCATACATATGGGACATGTAAGAAATTATACTTTAGGTGATCTGGTTGCTCGGTATAAAAAAGCACAAGGGTTTAATGTTTTGCATCCTATGGGTTGGGACTCATTTGGACTGCCAGCAGAAAATGCAGCTATAGAAAATAAAACCCACCCCTCTAAATGGACCAATTCAAACATTGAAAATATGAAGATACAGTTAAAGCAAATGGGCTTATCTTATGATTGGGAAAGAGAATTAAGCACATGTGATCCAGGTTACTATAAATTTGAACAAAAAATGTTTTTAGATTTCTATAAATCTGGAATTGCTTATAAAAAAGAAACCTTGGTTAATTGGGATCCTGTTGAAAATACAGTTTTAGCGAACGAACAAGTTGTTGATGGTCGGGGCTGGAGATCTGGGGCTGAGGTTGAAAAGAAAAAAATGAAGGGATGGTTTCTCAAAATTTCAGATTTTGCAAATGAATTACTTAATGAAATTAATAATTTGAATGGTTGGCCTGAAAAAGTAAAAACAATGCAAAAAAATTGGATTGGAAAAAGTAATGGGGCTTTAATTAAATTTTCGTTAGAAAATTCATCTGAAAAAATATCTGTTTTCACAACGAGACCCGACACAATTTTTGGAGCAACTTTTATTGCGATATCACCTCAACATCCACTTACAAAAAAAATTTGCATCAGAGATTTAAAAGCGGCTGACTTCATAAAATTTTGTGAGAAAATTTCAACCAAAGAGGCTGATTTAGAAAAGGCTGAAAAATATGGATACGACACAAATCTCTCTGTATCTCATCCTTTTAAAAAAGATGTTAAGTTAAAAATTTTTATAGCTAACTTTATTTTGATGGATTACGGCACTGGAGCAATTTTTGGTTGTCCTGCACATGATCAAAGAGATTATGATTTTGCAGTGAAATATTCCTTAGATATTATACCTGTTATAAAAACTACAGAAAGTCTTCCTTTTATAGGTGATGGAATTCATATCAATTCAGATTTTTTGGATGGTTTAAATACTGATGATGCAATCAAATCATGCATTAAAAAACTAAATGAATTAGAAATTGGCGAAGAAAAAATAACTTTTAGAATACGCGATTGGGGTGTTTCTCGGCAGAGATATTGGGGATGTCCTATACCTATAATATATTGCAATAGTTGTGGTGAGGTGCCAGTACCAGAAGATAATTTACCAATTACACTACCAGAAGATACTAATTTTGACATGAGGGGAAATCCATTGGATAATCATCCAACTTGGAAATACACTCAATGCCCTAAATGCAATAAAAATGCTATTAGAGAAACAGATACATTCGATACCTTTTTTGAATCTAGTTGGTACTTTGCAAGATTTACTGATTTAAATCCTTCAAGTGCTTTTACCAAAGAAGCAGTCAAATACTGGATGCCTGTTGATCAATATATTGGTGGAGTTGAACATGCAGTCATGCATCTTCTGTATTCAAGGTTTTTTATGAGAGCTTTAAAACATGTAAACACCCTAGATATTGAAGAACCTTTTACCTCTCTCCAAACACAAGGAATGGTATGTCACCAAACCTTTAAAACGAAAGAAGAAAAATGGGTTTTTCCTAGCGATATAGTTAAAAAAGGTAATGAACACTTTCATTTAAATACAAAAGAGCCTGTTATTGCTGGAAGAGTAGAGAAGATGAGCAAATCAAAAAAAAATGTGGTTGACCCTCAACAAATAATTGAGGACTTTGGCGCAGACACCGCACGCTTTTTTGTGTTATCTGATTCTCCACCTAATAGAGATATGGAGTGGTCTGACTCAGGAGTAGAGGGTTCTTGGCGTTTTTTAAATAAGCTATGGAAATTTGTAAAAAGTTTACCTAATAAAAACAATCTAAACAAACTGCCTAAAAATATTTCTTTACATAATAAAGAACTATTATCAGTTATGCATGCTACAATTAAAGATGTTACAAAAGCAATTGAAGACTTTCACTTCAACATTGCTATAGCTCAAATTAGAAATTTATTTAACGTAGTTTTTGCTCATAAAGTTGAAAATGATGATGATGCTAAAGTTGTTCTTTTTGTAATAAGTAGACTTCTTGTTTTAATTAATCCAATGGTTCCCCATATTTCAGAAGAATTATGGTATGGTTTAGGTAATAAAAACTCAATTTCAAATGAAAGTTGGCCAAAAGTTGATTTAAACTACATTAAAAAGAGTAATGTAAAAATACCTATTCAAGTAAACGGAAAAGTACGAGCAGTTGTTGAAGTACCTATAGACTTAGATAAAAATGACATTGAAGAAATGGCTTTGAAAGAAGAAAATGTTTTAAAATTTTTGAATAAAAAACCAAAAAAAGTTATTATTATACCTAATCGTATTGTTAATTTTGTGATTTGAATTGAGCATAAAATGTTTGTTTTTAAAAAATTATTTTTTACTATTTTAATCATATTAATTACTAGCTGTACTTTAAAAAATTTTGAAAGTACTCAAAAGATTAATAACTATTCAATTGAAATTGAAACACCCAATGATAAATATAACTTGTATTTTAAAGAAAGTTTAAGACGTTATTTTCAGATTAGTAATAATAAAAAAAGATACATACTTAATACAACAATAACATTTGAAACTACAAAGACATTATCCGTTGGTGGTCAAAATATTCTAAAATCAACAAAAGCTAAAATTGACTATAAATTAATAAATAAAGATACAAATGTCGTCAAAACTGGTTCTATAAATACTTTTCCAGCTTTGAGCTCTTCATCAAATTCTCTTTATACTCAGGAAAAAAGCATGAATCACATTAAGGAAAGATTAACAAAAAGCTCGGCAGAATCTCTTTATAGACATATTAAAATTATTATAAGAAGATTAAGTTGAAAATAGATCCTTCTTTTTATGAATATAATTTAAAAAACAACCTTGAAAAAATAAACATAATTTTTTTGCATGGTACTAACATTGGCTTAGTTGACCTTTTATATAAAAAAACTTTAGAATTTCTTAAAATAAATATAAATGATCCTTTCAGTGTCTCAAAGATAGATGGTAGTGAATTTAAAGATAATCCCATAGTACTTCATGACAATATAAATACCTTGAGTGTTTTTTCGGAAAAAAGATACATACTTTTGGATCTAATGCACATTTCTATGAACAAAAACTTAGAAGGTATCATTTTAGAAACCGTCAAGACTGAGAATGAAAATTATTTACTTTTAATAAAAGCCACACACTTAAAGATAGGTTATTTTGTAAAATACTTTCAAAATATAAAGAATGCTTTTTTAGTTCCTTGTTATGAAGAAAAAATAAATTCTATTCACTCTAAATTATCTGAATTGTTTTCTAAACATAAAATTAATTTTAAAGTAGATTTTATAAAAAATTTAACTCTTAACCTTAGTGCAAATTCACTAAGTAATGAAATGGAAATTGAAAAACTAGATATTTTTTTAACAAACAATAAAAACGTTACGAAAGAAATGATTTTTGCTCTTATTTCAAGAAATGATGATATTAATTTTAATAAAATTATTGAAAATTGCTCAAATGGTAATCCCAAAGAAGCAATAACAAATTTCGAAAATATTTATGAAAATCAAACAACAAGCATGACTCTAATAAGTATGTTCTTAAATCACTTTAAATTAATTGAAAAAATTTTATTACTCTATGAGAATAACAAAAATTTAATCAATGTTATTGAAAATATTAAACCTCCAATTTTTTTTAAAAAAAAAGAGTTTGTAATTTTTCAATGCAAGTTGTGGAATTTAAAATTAATTAATATTATACTAGCTCGCTTAATTGAACTTGAACTGAAATGTAAATTAAATCAAAGAATAGAAAAAACTCTTTTATCACAGTTCATATTATCAACCTCTGTTCTTGCTAGAAATAGAATTAATTCTTAAATTTTTCAATTATAAAGTTAAATTCTTCTAAATTTTTACATATTAGCTTTATAGTTCCAGTTTTTTTTAAATTATCAAAATCAATATTTATGCCTAATCCTGTTATTTCTGCTAATTCTTTTTCTAAATTAATAATATCTATATTTTTAACTTTATTTTTAGGAGACTTTATATTTCCTTTTTTTATAAGTTCTTCAACATCTCTAGAATTAAGTCTTTTCTTTAATATTATATCTAAATAAATGTCAGCATCTGTATGACCTATAAGTGGGCGGACTTGACCAATAGAAAGTTTCTTTTCTAATAATAATTCTTTGGCTTTAACTGACAATGATAATAATCTAATAATATTACCAATATAAGACCGAGATTTTCCAACTGCTTTTGAAATATCTTCTTGAGTATAATTATATTTGCTAAGAAGAGACTGGTACCCCTCTGCTTCTTCAATAGGATTTAATTCAGATCTTTGAATATTTTCAACTAAAGATAATTCAGCAATTTTTTCATCACTTATGTCATTTCTTATAATGGCAGGAATTTCATGTGTTTTTGCTAGTTGACATGCCCTCCACCTTCTTTCGCCAGCAATTATAAAATATTCATTTTTAACACTATCGTTAGATTTAAGGATTACTGGTTGAATTATACCCTGTTTTTTTATTGAATTTGATAAAGACTCTAGTTCATCTTTATCAAAAATTTTTCTTGGTTGCCATGGCCCAGGTTTGATAAACTCTAATGGTATCAATTTATAATTATCACTATTTTTTTCTACTTCAGCGCCTAAAAGACTTGAAAGACCACTTCCAAGTCCTATGGGTCTACCATTTTTCTTTTGTTTCATTTCAGTTCTTTCTCTTGATTAATGATTTCACCTGCCAATGAAGCATATGCTTGAGATCCTGGACATGAAATATCATACATCAATACTGGTTGACCATAACTCGGTGCCTCAGAAATTCTAACGTTTCTTGGAATTATAGTTTTAAAAACTTTATCATTAAAATGATTTTTAACGTCATTTGATACCATTTCACATATTTTATTTCTTTTGTCATACATAGTTAAGAGTATACCTTGGAGGGTAATTTTATTATTAAAATTACTTTTGATCGACTCTAGTGTTTTCATGAGTTGAGTTAAGCCTTCTAAAGCATAAAATTCCGTTTGAAGAGGTACAATTAAACTTCTTGCTGCACATAAAGCATTCAATGTAAGCAAACCTAGAGAAGGTGGACAATCAATGAATATGTAATCGTAAAACTCACCAATTTCTCTAATTAAATCACGAATTTTAAATTCTCTATTTTTTACATCAACTAATTCTTGTTCAAGCACAGAAAGATCTGGTGAAGTTGGAATAATATCTAATTTTGGAATCATAGTTTTTTTAATTGAAACATTAATATTTTCCTTACCACAAATTATAGAATATAAATCTTTATCTCTTTGATCATATTTTATGCCAAAACCAGTACTGGCATTTCCTTGTGGATCAGCATCAATGATGAGTGTTTTTTTATCACAGGCTGCCATGGCTGTAGCTAAATTTATTACAGTAGTAGTTTTTCCTACACCACCTTTCTGATTTGCTATGGCAATTATCTGTGTGACTTTATCAATCATTTTCAATATTTAACTTATCAACTTTACTTATATATAAAATTCTACCATCTTTGTCTGTTATCGAAGGATATTCTTCGAAACTAATTTTTTTAATTTTACTCAACTCTATAATCTCCGAAAAATATGATTTTCCCTTTAAAAACAGTAGCTTAGGATATTGTTGTCTTGCTCCCAATGATTTGTTTATGAAGACCTCTACATAATGAATTAGATTTTTCAATGAAGCTAATGCTCTACAAGTAACTAAGTCAACATTTATAAAGTTCAATTCTTCAATTCTACAGTTATGAATAGTTATATCTGTTTCTGTTAACATTGCAATTTCTTTTAAAAAAACACATTTCTTATAATCTGATTCAACTAAATGAATGTTTTTTTTTCCCATTATTGCAAGCACCATACCTGGAAATCCTGCCCCAGAACCAAAATCTATTATGTTTCCTTCTATATCTCGAACAAACTTGTACAACTGAGCTGAGTCTAAGAAATGTCTTTCCCAAGTGTTTTCAATAGTATTTCTACTTATTAAATTGATTGACTTTTGCCATTTAATAAGAATTTTCTGAAATAAACATAATCTGTCATATGTTTCACGTGAAACAAATACATGCGAACTAAATTTTTCATATGTATTAATATTCGTTAACAACTTTGTGTTTTATCTCTCTTTTTAAATGTCTAAGAAGCAACAAGGTGGCAGTTGGTGTAAATCCTGAAAGTTTTGATGCTTGCGCAACAGTTACTGGTTTGTTTTGTTTTAGAATATCCTTTATCTCATTGGAAAGTCCTTTGATAAGGTTGAAATCAAAATCTAGAGGAATCTTCATTTTGTTTTCTTGCCTATACATTTTTATGTCTTCTTTTTGTCTTTTTAGATAGACATTATATATTGAATCTGTTTCTATTTGTGAGTGTAATTCCTTCGGGATTTTTTTTAAATCCGGCCATATTTCAAATAGATCTTTTATGTGATATTTGCCAGACGATAAAATATCCTTTGGTGATCTTGGATTTCCAGTCCTTGTGCTTGGTAAATTATACTTTTTTAACAAGCTTGGCTTTGCGCTTAAGTTATCTATAATTCTATATGATTTTCGTAAATTATTTTTCTTTGTTTTCCAAAGCTTTTCTCTTTTTTGGCCAATAATGCCGAATTTTAATCCTTTATCTGTTAACCTCTGGTCAGCATTGTCAGACCTTAAAAGAAGCCTAAATTCTGCCCTAGATGTAAACATTCTGTAAGGCTCTGGCGCTCCTCTGTTTATCAAATCGTCAATCATAACTCCGATGTATGCCTCTGATCTATCAAGAGCAAACCATTTAGGATGGCTGTTAAGGTTTATTGAAGCATTTATTCCTGCAATTAAACCTTGAGCAGCTGCTTCTTCATATCCTGTGGTACCGTTTATCTGGCCAGCAAAAAAAAGCCCTTTAATCTTTTTTGTCTCCAAAGTGTTCTTTAGGGCTCTTGGATCCATATAATCATATTCTATTGCATAACCGTGCTGTTCAACAATGGCATTTTCTAACCCAGAAATTGTTTTTAAAAATTTATTCTGAATTTTCTTTGGCAAACTAGTTGATATCCCATTTGGATAAACTAAAGGGCTATCCAAACCTTCTGGCTCAAGAAAAATTTGATGAGAATCCTTTTCGAAAAATCTACTAACTTTGTCTTCTATGCTCGGACAATATCTTGGACCAGACCCTTGAATTGACCCTGAATAAACCGGAGACAATTTTATATTATCAGATATTATTTTATGAGTTTTAAAATTAGTTCTTGTTATGCCACATTGAATTTGTTGAACTAATATTTTCTTAGTCATATATGAGAAAGGTATTGGATACTTGTCTGCTGACTGCATTTCCACTTTATTCCAATTAATACTAGATTTAAGCAATCTAGGTGGTGTACCAGTTTTCAGCCTACCAATTGGTAAATTTAATTTTCTAATTTTTTCTGACAGTTGATTTGATGGCTTATCTCCTATTCTGCCTGCTTGTATTCTTTCATTTCCAATATGTATAACCCCCCCTAAAAAAGTTCCTGTTGTTAATACTACTGATTTGGTTTTTATAGATATATCATTGTCTAAAACAACATTTTTAATAACATCATCTACAATTGTAAAATCTTTTACAGTTCCCTCTAGGATTGTTAAGTTTTCTTGAGATTCCAAGAAATTTGAAATAGCTTTTTTGTATAACTTTCGATCTGCCTGTGATCTTGGTCCATGTACCGCTGGTCCTCTAGAGCGATTAAGCATTCTAAATTGAATTCCAGAAACGTCTATTGCCCTAGCCATTAATCCGTCAAGTGCATCAATTTCTCTAACTAAGTGTCCCTTACCTAAACCACCTATGGCTGGATTACAGGACATTTCACCAATAGTCTCAATTTTCATAGTTATTAAAGCAGTTTTAGCGCCCATTCTAGATGAGGCAGAAGCAGCTTCAACACCAGCATGCCCCCCTCCAATTACTACTACATCAAAATTTTTTATGTTTGTTATCAAAATTTATTTACCAATACAAAAACTACTGAATATATCATCTAAAATTTCATCTACGTCAATGATATTTGTCATACTTCCAATTTCTTTCGCAACTATTCTTAAATTCTCAGATGCTATTTCGGGATTAATGTTTAGATCAAATTTCTGCATATCATTTAAAGCATATATCGATCTTTTTATTGCCTCTATATGCCTTTTTCTTGTAAATAACGCATCTTGTTTTGGGGCTAAGGACTTTAAATGGCTAACAATTGCGTTAGTTAGTTTGTCAATCCCTATATTATCTTTAACAGAAATATTATGAATACCTTTATTAGGTAATATTTTTAAATCCGATTTTGTGTGTACTAAAATTTTTTTACATGTTGATTTAAGTTCTGGATAAGCAAAATCTTCATTATCAGACAAAATAAGAATTATATCAGATAATTCTGCTTTTTCTAAGGCTTTCTCAACTCCAATTTTTTCTACTTCAGATTTTGTTTTTCTAATGCCCGCTGTATCATTTAAAACAACAGGAAACCCTTCAAAATCCATAATAACTTCTATAATATCCCTTGTCGTTCCAGCTTCATCGGTTACGATGGAGGCCCTTCTATCTGATAAATAATTTATAAGAGAGCTTTTTCCTACATTAGGACGGCCTACTAGAGTAATTATAAACCCATTTCTGATTCTTTCTCCATATCTGCTATATTTCAAAGAATTTTTCATATCTTCTAATATTTTTAATACTTTAAAGTTAAAAGTTTGTTCTAATTCCATCGGAAGTTCTTCGTCTGAAAAGTCAATAAGAGCCTCTAACTTTGAGAGTAACCAGATGACCTCTTCTCTCCATGAATATATTTTGCTAGATAAAGCCCCCTCATACTGAGACATAGATATCTTGAATTGATTTTCGGTTTCTGAGTCTATTAAATCATTTAAACCCTCTGCTTGAGTAAGATCTAAAATTCCATTTAAAAATGCTCTTTTTGTAAATTCACCCCTGTCAGCTATTCGAAATCTTTTAATTCTAGAAAGAATATTGTATATTTTTTTCTCAATGACCGAGCTTCCATGAATATGAAGTTCTATGATGTCCTCACCAGTTACAGTGTTTGGGCCAGGAAAGAATATTATTAGAGCATTATCAATAATATTGTTATTTTGATCATAAATTTTTCTCAGAGAAGCAACACGTGGTTGTGTTGGTTTAAATGAAAAGATTTTTGGTAATTTCTTTGTTTCGCTTCCTGAAACTCTGATAATTTTAATTGCACTTTTTTGTGGACTTGAAGCCGAGGAAAAGATTGTATCCAAATTTTCTCTCTTTTTAAAAATGTTTCACGTGAAACATGTTATTTATTCATAGCTCTAAAGAAATCCTCGTTAGATTTACTTTGTTTTAGTTTATCTGACAGAAAATCCATAGCGTCTACCGGCCCCATTTGCATCAAAATTCTTCTTAAAACCCACATTCTAGACAATGTGTCTTTCTCAACCAAAAGCTCTTCTTTTCTTGTACCTGACTTAGTAACATCAATGGCTGGAAAAGTGCGTTTATCTGACAATTTTCTATCAAGTATCACTTCACTGTTTCCTGTACCTTTAAATTCTTCGAAAATCACCTCATCCATTCTTGACCCTGTTTCAACTAGTGCAGTAGCAATAATAGTTAAAGAACCTCCATCTTCAATATTTCTTGCTGCACCAAAAAATCTTTTTGGCCTCTGAAGCGCATTTGCATCAACGCCACCAGTCAACACTTTACCGCTTGACGGTATAACAGTGTTATATGCTCTAGCCAACCTCGTAATAGAATCTAATAAAATTACTACATCCCGTTTATGTTCAACCAATCTTTTTGCCTTTTCAATAACCATATCTGTTACTTGTACATGTCGCGAAGCAGGTTCATCAAATGTAGAGCTAATAACTTCTCCATTAACAGATCTTTGCATATCTGTTACTTCTTCGGGTCTTTCATCAATTAACAAAACTATCAAATAAATCTCAGGATGATTTTTGGATATAGCTTGAGCTATCGATTGTAACATCATAGTCTTACCTGTTCTCGGTGGTGCGACAATTAACCCTCGCTGCCCTTTTCCCATAGGGGCAACCATTTCTACAACTCTGGTAGTTATATCTTTATTGTTTGGATCAAATTCGGTTTCGAAATTAATTTTAGCTTGAGGATAAAGAGGTGTTAAATTATCAAAATTTATTCTATGACGAACAGATTCTGGTGTCTCAAAATTTATATTTTCAACTTTTAGTAATGCAAAATATCTTTCACCGTCTTTAGGTGCTCTTATTTGACCCTCTACGGTATCGCCTGTACGAAGTCCAAATTTTCTAACTTGGTTGGGGGAAATATAAATATCATCTGGACCAGCGAGATAATTAGATTCTGGTGACCTCAAGAAACCAAATCCATCAGATAAAACTTCAAGTACTCCTTCTCCATATATAGCTATTTCATTGTCTGCTAGTTTTTTCAAACAAGCAAACATCATATCTTGTTTTCTTAAAGTGCTTGCGTTTTCTATTTCTAAACTTTCAGCATAGGTTAATAAATCTGATGGGTTTTTTGCTTTAAGATCTTTTAAATGCATTTAATTCTCTTTAGTAGGAATTTAGATTATTTGGAGGTTTGGTTTGACTATTATTAATAGAATAATAAAAATCATTAATAATGTAGGAATTTCGTTTATTATTCTGTAAAATTTTGTTTTTTTGAATCTATAACCTTTTTTAAAATCTTTGTAAAGAATATATAGATAGTAATGAAATAAAGTTAGACAAAAAACCAAGAATAATTTAATTAAAAAATAATTTTCACTTAAAAAATAAGTATTGTCGTATAATAAAACTAAACCTAAAAAATAAGTTACAAAAAGCGCAGGTGTCATGATATAATTCAACAGCCTATACTCCATTTTTTTAAAAGTATTATGCATCTCACTTAAATTTTCAGTATCATTATGATACACAAAAAGTCTAGGTAAATATAATAATCCCACCATCCAAGATATTACTGAAATAAGGTGAAAAGATTTAATTATTTCATAAAACAAATATTAAACTTTCTTGTTATAATTTCTTACAATACTAATAACTTCTTTTACGTTATCAATTTTACAATCTGGAGTTAAACCGTGACCAACATTAAATATAAATCTTCTATCTTTCATTTTATCTAAAATAGTTAATACATTCTCTCTTAAGTAATCACTTTCAGACGGAATGAGGGAAGCTGGATCAAGATTACCTTGTAAAGCAACTTCTTTGTTAAGATTCTTTATAGCCCAACTTAAATTTACAGACCAATCCAATGCAATACAATCAACTTTACTTTCAAAAGAATATTTTACAATAGATGCACCTGCTTTAAATGGAAATCCAATTACAGGTACAAATATTTTTCTAGATCTTAAAATATCTACTATTTTAGCCGTTGGATTTATAGCACAATCATCAAAAAAATTATTAGGTATCATATGAGACCAAGAGTCAAAAATCATTAAAATGTCGGCCCCAGCTCTAGCTTGTATTTCTAACTTATCAGCAACATAAATAATAAGAGTTTCAATTAGTTCCATAAACCACTTAAATGAACTCCAAAGAGCCTTTCTAGTGTTAATGAAATCTTTACTTCCCGTTCCTTCGATCATATAACAAGCTAAAGTCCAAGGAGCCCCAGCAAAACCAATTAAACTTAAAGATTTTGGTAAATTATCTCGCAGAAAACTTATTGAATTTTTAAGAGGTTCAAGTTTAGAACTTAGAGATATATTTTTAAGAAATTTAGTTTCATTAGGGATCAGAGGTTTTAAAGAAGGACCAAAATTTTTAGTAAATTTGACATTTCTATCCATAGCCCAGGGTATCATTAAGATATCAGAAAATATAATAGCAGCATCAAGATCATAATACTTCAATGGTAAGGTTGTACTTCTAATAATTAAATCTTCGTTTAAACAAAAATTGATAAAATTTTTTTCATTTTCTCTAATTTGAAAATATTCGGGTATGTGCCTTCCAGCCTGGCGTAAAAACCAAATTGGAATGGAAGAGTTTTTATTTTGAAAAACTTGATTTATTAAAGTATCTGACACAATAGTAATATTTAACTTAATTTTAAAATGTTGTTGTTGTTTTTTGTAAAGTTGTTAGTAAAAAAAAACTAAATTTTTTATCCACATTTTATTAAAAAAAATGTTATTGAATTATATAAGCAATTAAAGTTATTCACAAATTTTAATTTTTAAATTTCAAAATTACTAACATGTAAGTAAGTTAAGGATAAATATAACTGTTGAAAAACAAACATCGAATATACAAAGATAAAGTAACGGTTATCAACAATTTATTCACTAAAAGAAAATTATAGATGATAATAATCGGTATAACAGGATCAATAGGCACAGGGAAAACAACTGTATCTAAAATGTTAAAAATATTAAAAATACCGATTTTCGATTCAGATAAAAAGGTAAGGGAAATACTAGATGAAAATCAAATTGTTATAGAAAAGATATTGCAAATATGGCCTGATACAGTGTCATCTAATCTAATACAAAAAAAAATTGATAAAGTAATTTTAAGCAATAAAATATTTAACAATAAGAAAGAAAGAAAAAAACTTGAAGATATAATTCACCCGCTTATAGAAAAAGAAAGAAAAACATTTTTACAAAATTTTGAAAATTTTAATATAGTGGGACTAGATGTTCCCTTATTATATGAGACAGGAAAAGATAAAGAATGTGATTATATTTTTCTAATGAATACTTCAAAAAAGATTCAAAAAGAAAGAGTCTTAAAAAGACCAAACATGACAGAAAAAAAATTTGAGCTTATCAACAACGCACAATGGAGTTTTGAAAGGAAAAAAAAAGAAAAACCTTTTATAATCAATACATCATTTGGCAAAATAATAACATTCTTTATAGTTTTATTTTATTTATTAAAAATTAAGTTTAGTTTTAAATAAAATGGCTAGAGAGTTAGTAATAGACACAGAAACCACTGGTTTAGACTACGAAAATGGTCACAGAATAATTGAAATTGGCATAGTTGAGCTAGAAAACCATTTGCCAACTGGGGGTTTTTTTCATTATTATTTAAACCCAGAAAGGGATTCAGATAAAAGAGCAGAAGAAGTTCATGGTTTAAGTCGAGAATTCTTAAATGACAAACTAAAATTCTCGGATATAGCAAACGAATTTATCGAATATATATCTGATAGTAAAATAATAATTCATAATGCTGCATTTGATGTTGGTTTTATAAACGCGGAATTAACTAGATGTAATAAGAAAACTTTGAACGATGACATGATTATAGACACATTAATTCTAGCTAAGAAAAAATTTCTGGGCCAATCAGTCAGCTTAGATTCCCTTTGTAGAAAATACAATATTGACCTAACTGGAAGAGAAATTCACGGTGCTTTAAAAGACGCAAAGCTTCTAGCTTCTGTATATTTAGAATTAATAGGAGGAAGACAGTCTAGGCTAGACTTTGAAATTGAAACTGAAAATAATAACCTTCCAGAAGATCAAATTTTTAATTTAAATGATTATAATAAAAGGAAAAATTTAAAAAATAAAAAAAATCTAGAAGTAAATGAAATAGATTATAAATTACATTTGGATAAAGTTCTTTCAATAAAGAATAGTATATGGAAAAGAATAAAGAATTAGTTTTTAATTAAATTGAAGTCTACCTCGTTTAACGAAACAGGAAAACTCCCACCTCTTCTAGTTATATCTTCAACTATTTCTTTGACAAAAGGAAATAAAACCTTAGTGCCACTCTCAGTTAATTCTTTTTGATCATAATTTTTTTGTTTTAAAATTTCAAAAAAACCAAAATAATCCAACTCAAGGTTAAATAAATTTCTTTTTTTCTCTTTTGAAAAACATTCAAGATTAAATCTAAGTAGTAAACTGAAAAAATTATTATTATTGTAAGGTCTATAAAAAACGTTCATGTTGAAATTAAGATCACTATTGCTAATTTGGAAAACATTATTTTCTTCAATATTTTGAGGATTCTCAAAAGATAAGTCTTTAATGAAGTATTTTAATAATTTAATACTATCGTCTTTATTTATATTTACATTATTCATATAATTCTCTAAATAAATAGTTATTCATATATATATATATGAAATAAGTGATAATGAATATTAATTATTCTTTTTTTTAAGTATAATAAAATACGTTTCATCATACAATAAGGATGGCTTAAAAGATGCAGAACAATCTCCCGTACATTGATATTTTGATTTTTGGAATAATAGCAGTTTTTCTGATTTATAGACTTAAAAATATTTTGGGTACAAAAACAGGTTTTGAGAAATCTAATATAAATGAAAAAACACAGGATAAACAATTTAATAATGTTGTCTCTCTGAAATCTGAAAAAAATGATCTAAACAACAAAGAATTAAATGATATTCTAAATGTTGATCCTAATTTCAATATCAATGATTTTCTTTCTGGATCAAAAAATTTTTTTAAAATGGTCTTAGAAAGCTTTGTAAGTGGTAATCTAGAAAACATAAAAGATTTCATCAAGCCCTCTGTCCTAAAAAGTTTCAAAACTGCTATTGATGAAAGAAATAGTGATCAAGAAACACTTATTATTGACTTGAAATCTATAAAAGAAAATAAAATCACCAAAGCAAAAACAACAAAATCATCTATAAAATTAAATGTAATCTTTGAAACTTTCCAAGTTAGAGCGTTATTGGACAAAAATGATAAAATAATCGATGGTGATAATGAAAATGAAATCCTCGTAAAAGATGAGTGGGTTTTTGAAAGAAAAGTAAATGATAATAATCCTAATTGGACGCTTATAGAAACTAAAAGTAATTAGAACTATGACTTCGATTTCAAAAGACGATAAAAGAATATGGGAAAATTATGTATCCAACTTAGAAAATTATATTTTATTTCCTAAAAATGATGGCCTATTAAAAAATAAAATAGTAAACAGCAATCATGTTATCAGAAACAAATCATCAAATAGTGTTAGAAGTTTAAAGAAAAAAAAGTTAGAACCAGATACAATTTTAGATCTTCATGGACAAACGCTTTATTCTGCAAAATTATTATTGCATAAATTTATGTCTAATTGTTATGAAAAAAATATACGAAATATATTAATTATTACTGGTAAAGGACAAAATAACAAAGGAGTTTTAAAGGAGGAAGTGCCGAAATGGTTAAATGACAATCTTCTCAATAAATTTCTTGTAAATTTCAACGTGGCACCTAAACATTTTGGTGGTGAAGGTGCTTTACTAGTAAGGCTTAAAAATAGATTCAAAACAAATTATCAATAATTGTGGATAAAAAATGACTAAAACAACTCATCAAAGAGTTTCGTCTGTTGATAGAAAAACTAATGAAACTCAGATTAAGGTTAGTGTAAATTTAGATGGTATTGGCAAAAATGCAATAACAACTGGGTTACCATTCTTTGATCATATGATCCAACAACTATCAAAACATAGCTTAATTGACATTGATATAAAATGTAATGGCGATCTTGAAATTGATTCACACCATACGATGGAAGATGTGGGTTGGGCACTTGGCAAGGCAATTAAAGAAGCATTAGGTAATAAGCAAGGCATAAAAAGATACAGTTTTAGCTATTTACCTATGGATGAGTGTCTAACAAGATGTTGCGTTGACATATCTGGACGTCCTTGGTTAGTTTGGAATGTTTTCCTACCAAACATAACAATAAAAAATATTGAAACTGAGATATTCAGAGAGTTTTTTCAATCTTTTTCGCAATCTGCAGAATTTACACTTCACATTGAAAATATTTATGGTCAAAACACACATCATATTATAGAATCATGTTTTAAGTCTATGGCTATTTCTCTTAGAAATGCAATTAATCTTGATCTTAGAAACTTAGACAATGTTCCATCTACAAAAGGAACTCTAACTGGAAATATGTAACATGAACCTAACTATAATTGATTATGGTTCTGGTAATTTAAGGTCAGTAGAAAACGCTTTTAAAAATTCTGTTAAAAAAAATAAATTAAAATTTAATATTCAAGTTACTAACAAATTAGATTTAATTTCTAAGGCTGATCACTTGGTCTTACCTGGTGTTGGGTCATTTCCAGACTGCAAAAAAGGTTTAGAAGATATAGAGGGCTTAATAGAACTATTAAAAAGTGAAGTTATTAACAAAAGAAAAAAATTTTTAGGAATTTGTGTGGGCATGCAACTTATGGTCGATTTTAGCTTAGAAAAACAAAGAACTGTAGGTTTCTGTTGGCTTGACGGTTATTTTAAAAAAATTAAAACAAAAGGTTTAGATTACCTAGGTAGGAAATATAAAATTCCACATATGGGATGGAATAATCTACAAATCGAGTATAATAATCATCCAGTTTTAGATAATATCAGTGAAAGCGAACAATTTTATTTTGTTCATTCTTACGCTTTGGAGTGTAAACAAACTGACCAAATAATAGCTAACACTAACTACAGTCAAAAAATTCCAGCAATAATTGGAAAAGAAAATTATATAGGAGTTCAATTTCACCCAGAAAAGAGTGGTAATTCTGGACAAAAATTTATATATAACTGGCTAAAATGGAGACTTTAATACATGAAGAGATTAAATGGAAAAGAAATTTAAAAAATATAATGTAAAAGCAGAATTATGTAAAAGTTTAAGTAAAATTGATTTACAAGAATTATGCGATGCAACTGAAGAGGCAATTTTAGCTGGGGGAGGTTTTGGATGGATTTCACCGCCATCACTAAAAACACTTCAAGATTACTGGAAAGGGGTTTTGCTTATTCCAGAAAGAATTTTGATTGTTGGGAAATTAGATAATGTTGTGGCAGGTTCTGCTCAGCTAATTAAACCAACTAAAAATAATGAAGCTCAATCTCATTCTTGCACATTAAGTACTTTTTTCTTTGCATCTTGGGCAAGAGGATTTGGTCTTGCCAAAGCTGTTTTTGAAAAAGCTGAATTGAAAGCAAAACAAGATGGTTTTAAAATTATTAATTTAGAAGTAAGAGAAACTCAATTACGAGCAATTCAATTGTATGAACAGGCTGGATATGTTAGGTCTGGTATTAATCCTAAGTCAGTTTTATTAGATGGAAAATATATAGCTGGTTACTATTATTATAAAGAACTAAAATAATGAATGATAAAGTTTTCACATTATATCCTGCCATTGATATAAAAGATGGCAAATGTGTTAGGCTTCTTTTTGGAAATATGGAAAAAGACACAGTTTATAACAATAGCCCGTTAGATCAAGCTATGTGGTTTGTTGATCAAGGTGCAGAGTGGTTGCACATTGTAGATTTAGATGGTGCAGTTACTGGTAAGAATGTAAATAAAAGAGTAATTGAGAAAATTTTATATAAGCTTCATAACAGAGTGAAAATTCAATTAGGCGGGGGCATAAGAAATATTAATGATATAGATTTTTGGATAAAGAACTCAGTAAATCGAGTGATTTTGGGCACATTAGCACTTGAAGATCCAAATTTTATTAACCAACTCAGCAGAGAATATTTCAAAAAAATAGTTGTAGGTGCAGATGTTAGAAACGGAATGATTGCTTCTCACGGTTGGAAAAAACAATCCGATATAATTGCTGTAGATTTAATTAAAGGTCTTAATTCTTCTATTGTTAGTTCTGTTATTTATACTGACATAACTAAAGATGGTAGTTTAAAAGGTGTAAGCTTAGAACAAACAACTAAATTTGCCAAATCAATCCCACATTCAGTTATTGCCTCAGGGGGAGTTGCTTCATTAAATGATATTTCAAGATTAGCAAAACAATTTTCAAATGGAGTTAAAGGAGTAATAGTTGGACGGGCATTATATGATAAAAAATTTTCATTCTCAGAAGCGTTAAAAATAATTAAAGAGACAAAAGTCTAATGCTTTCCACAAGAGTTATAGCGTGTCTAGATGTACACAATGGTAGAACGGTAAAAGGGATAAATTTTATTAATTTAAAAGATGCTGGTGATCCAGTTGAGCAAGCAAAGAAATATAGCATAATAGGTGCTGATGAGATTTGTTTCTTAGATATTTCTGCTACTCATGAAAAAAGAAGAGCAATGTTTAATGTAATTTCTAAAACTGCCGAATCTTGCTTTGTTCCACTTACTGTTGGAGGAGGTGTAAAAAATATTAGTGATTTTAGAGATCTATTAAACTCAGGAGCTGATAAAGTATCAATTAATTCATCTGCAGTTTATAATCCAAAGTTAATAAAACAATCGTCAGACAAATTTGGAAATCAGTGCGTTGTTTTAGCAATTGATGCGATAGAAAACATAAATATGCCCAGCGGATACGAGATAACTACTCATGGAGGAAGAAAAAAGACAAATTTAGATGCTCTTAAATGGGCAAAGCAGGGAGAAAAGAATGGAGCTGGTGAAATCTTATTGACATCAATGGGATCAGATGGAACAAAAAAAGGTTATAATTTAAAACTTACAAAATTAATTGCAGAGAATGTTTCTGTTCCAGTAATTGCATCCGGTGGAGCTGGAAGACCAATAGATATGGTTGAGGTTGTTTTAAAAGCTGGAGCATCAGCAGTTCTTGCTGCATCAATTTTTCATTATGGTATCCATACAATACATTCGGTTAAAAAACAAATGTTTGAAAATGGGATACTGGTAAGGGATTGCGATCAAAATGAATGAACAAACAATAAAAGAATTATACAGTGTTTTAAAGCAAAGAAAAAATTCTAGTGAAGAACAATCATATACCTCGCATTTGATAAAAAATCCTGAACTACTAGCAAAAAAAATTGGTGAAGAATCATCAGAACTGATTATAGATTTAATTAAAAAAAATAAACAAGGTGCAATAAAAGAATCTGCAGATTTAATTTATCATGTTTTAGTTGTCTGGGTTTCTTTGGGTATTGATCCTGGTGAAATTTGGAACGAATTATCTTCTAGAAAGACAAAATCTGGGATTGAAGAAAAAAAAAATAGAGGAGTAAAATGAATAATTTATATGATGTAAACAATATATTTGCCAAAATATTAAGATCTGAAGTTCCTTGTAATAAAATATTAGAAAACGAATATGCCTTAGCTTTTTCTGATATTAACCCTCAAGCACCAATACATACACTAGTAATTCCTAAAAACCCTTATATTAATTTTCACGACTTTACAAAAAACGCTTCAACGAAAGAACATGAAAGTTTTTGGACACTGGTTAATGCAGTTATTGAACATTATAAAGTTGAAGTAGAGGGTTTTAGAATTATTACAAATTCAGGAAACAATGGTAATCAAGATGTACCCCACTTTCATATTCATCTTTTAGCTGGAGTAAATTTAGGAAGAATGATGAATTAAAAGCTAGATTTCTAATTTATTCTCTATGAAATCCCAGAACATTTCCTCAATCGCTATTGAATCTAGATTTTTTATTTCTCTTATCCCAGTTGGAGAAGTTACGTTTATTTCAGTGATATAATCACCAATTATGTCTATTCCAACAAAATATAGTCCTTTTTTTATCAAAGAAGGTGAAATTTCGTTACATATAATCCTATCTCTTTTTGTTAATTCTGTTTTCTCAGGCTTTCCTCCAACATGCATGTTTGATCTACTTTCACCTAATTTTGGAATTCTATTTATTGCTCCAACGGCTTCTCCATTCAACAAAATAATTCTTTTGTCACCGTTCCTTACATCTTTTAAATATTCTTGTACCATTAAAGGTTCTTTATTTTGACTAAAAAACATCTCTAAGATTGAATTTAAATTTTCATCTTCAGGAAGAATATGAAATACACCTTGTCCGCCATTTCCATAAAGTGGCTTTATGATTATGTTTTTGAACTTTTTTCTAAATTCTTTGATAGCATCAATGTTTCGACTTATTAATGTCTTTGGCATTAAATGTGAGAAATTTGTAACAAAGATTTTTTCTGGCGAATTTCTAACTTCAAAAGGGTTGTTTACTACTAATGTTGAACTTGGTAGTTTTTCAAGAATATGAGTTGCACTTATATAAGCCATATTAAAGGGAGGATCTTGTCTCATCATAATCACATCATATTTTGATAGTGGTTTTATAAAAGTATCGTGATATTTAAACTCATATAAATTATTTGATGAAGATAACTCTAATTCACAGATGTTTGCTAAAACATCATTGTTACTAAATATCAAATCCTCAGGTTTAAAAAAACTTACGCAATGTTTTCTTCTTTGAGCCTCCAAAGCAAGAGCAAAAGTTGTATCACCTTTGAGATCCAATGTTTCTAAGGGATCCATTAAGAATGCTATGTTCAGCTTACGATTCATCTTGTATCTTTATTTAGTATAATATAATTGTAAACTTCTTTAATAAATCTTGCACTTGAAGCATGGCTTTTTACAAGATTCATCTCAAGTTCGTCATTTGCAACACCGCTAATATAAGCTTTATCGTTAACCACATCTATTGAAAAATTAAGACTGTTAATTGATATATCTGACATTATTCGAGCTCTTATTTCGCCTAATGAAGCTATGTCTCTTGCAATATTTTTTATAGAAGATATATCAGTCACTTGAATTTCGTTATTAACTTCTTTAACACCTTTTATATTCCAAGCTAACTTCGAGAATTCAATTTTATCATTTGGATTATTTAATTTTCCTGTAAATAAAACTGAACCATTATTAACAAAAACTTTAGTATCTGCTATCAAATCTTCATTATGTTTATAAATCAGATTAGATATCTTTGTTTTAATAAGGTTATCGTTTATTGATGTGCCCAACCCTTTTTCTTTAGATGCAGCCCCTAAAGAAACCATTCCAATAGTCCCAACAATTGGAGCACATGACTGCAGAAAGAAAGTAATAATTGATATAAATAATAAATTTCTCATGCCTAACCCTTTCTCATAAGAAAACATTAAATTAAAAAAAAAAATTGTCATCGTTAAATTTTTCTATGTAGATCATTCCTTATCTTTATTGCTTCATTATATATCACTCTTCGAGGTAATTTTGTCTCTGTAATTACTTCTTTTACAGTGTCACGAAAAGATAGCCTTTCAAGTTTGTTTTTTATAATTACACTCAATGTTTCAATATCAAATTTTTTTTTAACATAACCATCAATTATTAAAATAACTTCTCCTTTTAAAGGGTTATTATTTTCTTCTCTTTCATCAACAATTTTTATGACACTATTTAAATCACTAGTAATAATTTCTTCATAGGTCTTTGTTAGTTCTCTTGCAATTGAAATTTTTCTATTTCCAAAAACTTCTAGCATAACAGCAAGTGTATTATTAATTCTCAAACAAGTGTCAAACCATATTCCTGTCATGTTATATGTTTGAGTGGCTATAAATTGTTTTTTCTTTAAATTTTTTTTCGAAGAAACAAATCCACCAAAATAAAATTGATTTGTGGGAAGGCCTGATAATATTAAACCATTAATAACAGAAGAAGGACCTGGTGCATGAGTTACTTTAATATTATTTAAATGACAGTCTTTGACAAGTTTATAACCAGGATCAGATATTAATGGTGTTCCCGCATCACTTACCATTCCAATGTTTATTTTTGAAAGGAGTTTATTAATAATCTCTGGTCTCTTGTTTGAAGCATTATTGTCGTTATACGAAACAAGGTTTTTGCGCCTAATGTTGAGATGTGAAAGTAATTTCTTTGTTTTTCTGGTATCCTCACAAAGCAAAATTTCTACAGTCTCTAATAGTTTGATTGCTCTTAAGCTAATATCATCAAAATTACCTATCGGAGTAGAAATTAAATATAAACAGCCATTTAAGTTTTTATCATATTGTCTTGGTTCTTCTTTACTTACTTTTTTCAATATATTACCTTAAATTTATTTAAATTATCAGCGAGTTCTTATGTTTTTTGATAATATTAAACATAATCTTATTATAATTCTTTGTATATTATTAATGATAAATGGATGTAATGACGAAAACAGTAAATTAATAATTGAAAATAATTATAAAGCAGAAAAAACAAATAAAACATTTTTTAATAAAAACAATTTAAAGAAAGAAATATTAGGAAATAGAATAACAGAAAAAAATAACACTAAACTAAAAGAAGAAAATAATAATATTATTTTTGAATTTAGAAATGAGAGATTACTTCAAGGTAGAAATATTACTAATAATATTAAAGAAGAAAAAACGAGGTTGGCATTATCGGCTGTTCAAAAAATGTTTAAAAAAAATTTAAGTTCAAGTGATAATGAAATTAATCTAAAAAACAATGATAAAATTTCCACTTTGGATAGGTATAATTTTGAAAAAAGTAAGTCTATAAATTATCAAAATATTATAGTTTTTCTACCATTAACAGGAAAGTATTCAAATTTTGGAAATAAAATAAGAAAATCACTAGATTTAAGTATACTAAACTTTGGTAACAATGAAATAAAATTAATTTACTTTGATACTGGGAAAATTATTGATCAAGGACTCATTGCAAGTTTATTTAATGAACTAAGACCGAAATTTATAATTGGTCCATTTACAAGGGAAGTATTAATAAAAATTAAGCCATTTGCAAAGAAGGACAATATTCCAATCCTCACGTTTTCAAATGACATTGCAATGGTGGAAAACAATGTATGGTCCTTAGGTTTCTCTCCGGAAGAGCAGATACAAAGTGTAATTTCGTGTGCCATAATGCATGGATATAGTAAATTTGGTATTATAGCTCCTGATAACTTGTATGGGAAAATAATTTCTAGAGAAGCAATAGATTTAATTTCAATAAATGAAAAAAATTCTTATAGCTCACTTTTTCTTTCAAATGAAAACTTGAATAATAAAACAAATCTTTACTCAACTTTAAGAAGATACTTACAGTATTCTGAAACAGAAGAAACACATACAAAATTTGAAACCATTCTTATAGGAGGAAAAAAAGAATTCATACTAGAAATAGCACCATTATTAGCTTTTTTTAATGTAGATTCAAAATTTGTGAAAATTTTAGGTACTGAAACATTTAATAGTAAAGAAATTAAAAATGAACCATCATTAGAAAAATCATGGTTTCCTCTAATATTAAGTAAGAAAAATGAACAATTTAAATTCCTTTGGAAGGCTGTGTGGGGAGGTACTAATGATTATTTTTCTAATGCAGGTTTTGATGCAGGTATAATAGGTATTAACTATATCAATAATTTACAAAAAAATCTTCTGTATTTTAATAATATTGAAGGCCCAGTAACTGGATTAATTATTGACAGAAATAGTTATGTAAAAAAACCTATTCAAGTAATGCAAATAGAGGATTTAGGAAATTTAACCAAAATTAAAAAATGCAGTAAGTCTAAGGATTAATTAGATAATCTAAAATACTATTTAGTTTTATCATATGTTTCTTGTTTACTTTTAAGGTGTCGTCTTTAAACGATATTATTTTTTTATTTTGTAATTCTTTAAGAGACTTAAAATTAATAATAGATAAATTATTTATTTTAGAAACTTTAATGCCATCATATAACCTTAACCCCATAGTAAGTGTGTCTATGTCAGAAACTTTTGAGTTTAATTTAGTAATTTTTTCAAACTCTGGTTGCTTCAAATTTTTAAATAACCAAGTCTTGGGATTTTTATAATTTTGGTATTCAATTCGACTTTTATTTTTACCTAATGACCACAATCTTCCATAAGCACCCGGTCCTACGCCAATCCAATTTTCAGAATTCCAGTAATTTAAATTATGTTTACATTTGAAACCTTTTTTTGCATAGTTTGAAACTTCATATTTTATAAATTTATAATTATTGAGTACTTTGTTAGAGATATCATAAAATTTTGCAGCTATATCATTCTCTATCAATTTAATTTTACCATTTTTATGATCTTTGAAAAATCTTGTCCCTTCCTCAATAGTTAATTGATATAAAGATAGATGTTGCAAATTGAAGAAATTTAGAAAATTTTCTAATTCACTTATCCAATCGTCTATCTTTTGACCATTAAAAGCATACATCAAATCTACAGAAATATTATCAAATATTTCAGATGCATCTGTTAATGTAATCTTAACATCTTTTATATTGTGTAATCTTCCTAAAAAATTTAAATATTTATTATTAAGTGACTGTGCTCCAACCGATATTCTATTAATTCCTAATTGTTTAAATTGAATAAACTTTTTTCTATCATATGAATTTGGATTTGCTTCAAGTGTTATTTCAATATCCTGCTTAAACCCAAATATTTCGTTGGATATGTCTATAACAAACTCTATAATTTTTAATGGCATTAATGAAGGAGTGCCACCTCCAAAAAAAAGTGTATTTAGATTTTTAAAATTAATATCATTTTTAATTAATTCTTCCTTCATAGCTAATAGTTGATTTTTATATGATTTAATCCAATCATTTACATTAATAGTTTCATTAACATGAGAATTAAAATCACAATATGGACATTTTGACTCACAATAAGGCCAATGAACATATAAGCTTAGTAAATTTTGTTTTTTTTTATTCAATTTTCTAAACTTGGAAAGCATAGGCTTTTTAATTTGTTAAAAGCCAGAGCTCTGTGACTTATACTATGTTTAAATTGTGGATCCATTTCAGCAAATGTTTCATTGTATCCCAGTGGTTTAAAGATTGGATCATAACCAAACCCAAAGTCACCTTTTGGTGGCCATGAAAATTTACCATCAATTCTGCCAGACACAGTTACATTTTCTCCATTAGGCCAACTAACTGATAAAGCACAAACAAAAAAACAGTTATAATTTGGATTTTTAATTTTTTTAATAGAATCATTGATTTTAGACATTGCAAGATTAAAATTTTTTTCTTTTCCTGCCCATCTAGCAGAATAAATACCTGGTTCATTGTTTAGATCACAAAAGCAAATTCCACTATCATCTGATAAACTTGGAATTCCTGTATTTTTACTGACATAAGATGATTTTATTAGAGCGTTTTCTTCAAAGGTTAAACCATCTTCAATTGGTTCTTTTAAATTAAAATCATTAGCAGATAAAACCTCAACTTTTAAAGGTTTTAACATAACTTCAATCTCTTTCACCTTACCTTTATTGTGACTAGCAATAATTATCTTACTATCATTGAATATATATTTTTTCATAAAATTTAATTTAAACCTAGAGCTTCCTTTTGAATTTTAAATATATTCTTTGTACCTATTTCTGCCAGATTTAAAAGTTTTTGAAATTGTTCTTTATTGAATGGTTTTTCCTCAGCTGTTGTCTGTATCTCAACAATTCTATTATTTAAAGTCATAACAAAATTTCCATCAGTTTCTGCACTTGAATCTTCCTCATAGTCCAAATCAATTAATTCTTGATTTTCACAAATACCACAGGATATAGCTGCAACTTGGTCTATTATTGGGTTTTCTGATAATTTTCCTGACTTGAGTAAAAAGTTAATCGCTTGATAAAGGGCTACCCATGCCCCGGTTATAGATGCAGTTCTTGTACCTCCGTCGGCTTGTATTACATCACAGTCTACCTTGATCTGAAATTCAGCCAATTTTCCTAAATTAACAACTGATCTGAGGGATCTTCCAATTAGTCTTTGAATTTCTTGAGTCCGCCCTGAAGGCTTTCCTTTAGTTACCTCTCTATCCATTCTAAAATGAGTGGATCTTGGCAGCATTCCATATTCTGCAGTAATCCATCCTTTACCAGAATTTCTTATCCATAGTGGTAATTTACTTTCAACTGAAGCAGTGCACAAAACATGAGTATTTCCAAATTTTGCAAAGCATGATCCCTCAGCATAAGGAGAAAAATTTGCTTCGAGTGATATATTTCTTAATTCGTTGAAATTTCTATTTGAAGGTCGTTTAAACATCAGCACTTATAATTAGTTAAATTTATTCATAGTTTGTGCAAATTATATAAATTTGTTTTTAGTTTTATAATTTTTTAACTCTTGTAAATCAACCTAATATTTATTATTTGATAACTTATTATTATATATTCGGAGTCTGAAATTGTCTAAAAATAAGGTGACATCAAAAACAGATAATAAAGATGAAAATTATTTGGAAGAAAACACTAACATTGACCAAGAAACAAATACTGGCGAAGTTAATGTAGATAAAAATGTAGATGAAGATATTTCAGTTGAACAAACAGTTGAAAATCAGAACAAAGAAATTAAAGAACTTAAAGATCAACTCTTAAGAAGTTTAGCTGAAAGTGAAAACTTAAGAAAAAGAACAATTAAAGAGATTGCTGATGCTAAAAAATATAGTCACATTTATTTTATAAGAGATTTAGTTTCATCAGTTGATAATCTTCAAAGAGCACTAGAGGCAGTTCCCGATGATAAATCACAACTATCTGAGCCAATAAAAAACTTAGTCATTGGTTTAGAAATTGTTGAAAAGGAAATATTAAACACATTTGAAAAACATAGTTTAAAACAAATTAATCCACTAGGAGAGAAGTTTGATTATAACCTTCACCAAGCAATGTTTGAAGTTCCAACGAATGAAAAGGAACCAGGATATGTAGTTGAAGTTTCACAAAAAGGATATATTTTACATGATAGACTAGTTAGACCAGCAATGGTAGGAATATCAAAAAAATCTGAAGAAGATACTACTGAACAAAATAATAAAGAAAATGAAAAGAAATAATTTTTATTTATAATCTTGTAAATTCAACAACTTAACCCATATAAAAAAAATTATAATATTAAAATAACTAATTCTTAGGAATTATTCTGAATTTAGGGAGCGCATTTATGACAAAAGTTATAGGTATCGATTTAGGTACAACAAATTCATGTGTATCTGTGATGGATGGTAAAACACCTAAAATTATTGAAAACAGTGAAGGTGCCAGAACAACACCATCTATGGTAGGCATTACAGATGACGAACGATTAGTTGGACAGCCTGCTAAAAGACAGGCAGTAACAAATCCTGAAAACACTTTATTTGCTATAAAAAGACTGATAGGGCGAAGACATAATGATGAATATTCCAAAAAATTTTCTGAATTAGTTCCATATAAAATCATATCTGCGAAAAATGGGGATGCATGGGTTCAAGCCAATGGTCAAGACTACGCACCCTCTGAGGTATCTAGCTTTATCTTGCGAAAACTAAAGGAAGATGCCGAAGCGTTTCTTGGAGAAAAAGTTGAAAAAGCTGTAATTACAGTGCCTGCTTACTTCAATGATGCACAAAGACAAGCAACAAAGGATGCTGGAAAAATTGCTGGATTAGAGGTCCTCAGAATTATAAATGAACCAACTGCCGCTGCTTTAGCTTATGGTCTTGACAAAAAAGAAAGTGGTACAATTGCAGTTTATGATCTAGGCGGTGGAACATTTGATGTGTCAATCCTAGAAGTTGGAGATGGTGTTTTTGAAGTAAAATCAACAAATGGTGACACATTTCTAGGCGGTGAAGACTTTGATCAAAGAATAATAGATTACATAGCTGAACAATTCAAAAAAGAAAATGGAATTGACTTAAGGACTGATAAATTAGCTCTTCAAAGAATGAAAGAGGCTGCCGAAAAAGCTAAAATAGAACTCTCTAGTGCAGCTCAAACTGATATCAATCTACCTTTTGTAACAGCTGATGCTAGTGGGCCAAAACACCTTAATGTAAAATTAACAAGATCACAATTTGAAAGTATTGTAGATGATCTCATTACTAAAAGCATTGAACCATGCAAAGCTGCCTTGAAGGATGCTGGGGTTAATGCTAGTGATATTGACGAGGTTATTCTTGTCGGTGGAATGACTAGAATGCCAAAAATAGTTGAAGCTGTAACCTCATTTTTTAAGACAGAACCTCATAGAGGTGTAAACCCTGATGAAGTTGTTGCTTCAGGTGCAGCAATACAGGGCGGGGTTTTAATGGGTGACGTCAAAGACGTTCTTCTATTGGATGTTACTCCGCTATCATTAGGAATTGAGACATTGGGTGGTGTGTTTACAAGATTAATTGACAGAAACACAACCATTCCTTCAAAAAAATCTCAGATTTTTTCAACTGCTGAGGATAATCAATCAGCTGTCACAATTAGAGTTTCTCAGGGCGAAAGGGAGATGGCCTCAGATAATAAATCTCTAGGCGAATTTAACTTGGAGGGTATTGCACCTGCTCCAAGAGGAGTACCCCAAATAGAAGTCACATTTGATATTGATGCAAATGGTATTGTTAACGTAAGTGCTCAAGACAAAGCTACTGGAAAAGCTCATAACATTACAATACAAGCATCTGGTGGGCTTGATGACAATGAAATTGAAAGAATGGTAAAAGAAGCCGAGGATAATGCTGAAGCGGACAAAGAAAAAAGAGAAGCCATCGATGCTAGAAATCAAGCTGAGTCAATGATGCATGGAGCTGAAAAATCACTATCCGATCTAGGTGACAAGGCTGAGGCTAACACAAAGAAAGAGGTAGAAGATGCTGTTGCTGAACTCAAAACAGCTTTGGAAGGTGAAGATATCTCAATAATAAAAGAAAAAACATCGTCTTTATCAGCAGTTATGATGAAGATGGGAGAAGCAGCTTACAAAGCAAATGAAGCAAACAATGCTGAGAGTGCAGACAATGCAAATGATACTGGTGAAAGTAAAGAAGATGTTGTGGATGCTGATTTTGAAGAAGTCAAAGATAATGAAGAAAAGAAAGATGCTTCGTAAATAGACTAAAGATAAACTTAAGGCATAATTTATGGCACGTGATTACTATGAGATACTTGGTTTATCTAAATCTGCGTCGGATAGTGAAATAAAATCTTCTTATCGTAAACTAGCTATGAAGTATCACCCCGACAGGAATCCTGGTGATAAAAAAGCAGAAGAAAAATTCAAAGAAATATCAGAATCTTATGAGATTTTAAAAGATCCCCAAAAAAAAGCTGCCTACGATCAGTTTGGACATGCCGCATTCTCACAAGGTGGTGGTAGAAGTCAGGGTGGAGGATTTTCGGGTTTTGGAACTGGTGGTTTTTCAGATATTTTTGAAGATATGTTTGGTATGGGAAGTGATTCAAGAAGAAGAGCTGCTTCTGCTGGTTCAGATTTAAGATATGATTTATCTATTTCTCTTGAACAAGCTTTTTCCGGAGACCAAGTCGAAATTTCCCTAACAGTACCTGGAAAATGTGAATCATGTAACGGAACCGGAGCTAATAAAGGTTCACAACCAAAGCAGTGTGGTCAATGTGGCGGATATGGAAAAGTAAGAGCTCAACAAGGATTTTTTACGATAGAAAGGACTTGTGCTGCTTGCTCTGGTGCTGGAGAAATTATTGGTGATCCTTGTAGATCTTGTAAAGGTCAAGGACGAGTTAATAAAAATAAAAAGCTATCAGTGAATGTCCCAGCTGGTGTAGATAACGGAACTCGCATTCGTCTTTCTGGTGAAGGAGAAGCTGGTCCAAGAGGTTCATCAGCTGGCGATTTGTACATCTTTATTGATATAAAAGATCACTCTCTTTTTCAAAGAGATGGAAAAGATACTTTTATCGAGGTGCCGGTAAACTTTATTGATGCTGTTTTAGGAAATTCCATTCAAGTTCCATGTATTGATGGGTCGAAAGCTAAAATGAATTTAAGTGCTGGAACACAAAGTGGTACTCGTTTAAGATTGAAGGGAAAAGGTATGCCTGGATTACGAGGTGGAACTAGAGGCGATCAATATGTACAAATTAATGTCGAAACGCCAGTTGGTCTCTCAAGAAAACAAGAAGAGTTATTTAATCAAATTAAAGATTTAGGATTAGAAAAAATCAGTCCTAAAACTAGTAGATTTAAAAAATTAATTCAGTAATTTTAAATCTGTGTATACTTAAACACTGAATTACTAAAAGAGATTACTATGAATAAAATATCTATTTCTATCCCCGGCAGTAACGGCAAGATGGGTAAAACTATACTAAGCCTAATATTAGAAAGTTCTAAATATGAAATAGCATCAGCAACATGTTTACCTAATGAGGACGAAGTAGGTGTTGATATTGGTTTATTTGCTGGGAAAAGCAAAATTAACAAGGAAATTAACGCAGAACCTTCGTCAATGTTTCAAAACTCTAATGTATTAATCGATTTTACTGTTCCAGATGCAACAATGTTTCATGCTAAAGAATGTTATAAAAACAATATGGCAATTGTAATTGGTACAACTGGACTAAATGTTGATCAAGAAAATGAATTACGATCTTTTTCTAAAAAAATACCCATTATTTATTCCGCTAATTTTTCAATAGGAGTAACTTTGTTGTCTCAATTAGTTTCAAATGCCACAAAAACATTAGGCTTTGATTGGGATATTGAAGTTTTAGAAATGCATCATAAACACAAAGTTGACTCGCCATCAGGGACTGCATTATTACTTGGAAAATCGGCTGCAGACGCAAGAAAACAAGAACTGTCAAATATAAAATCTATCTCACGTGATGGATTAGTTGGAAAAAGAAAATCAGATGAAATAGGTTTCGCAGTTTTAAGAGGCGGCGATGTTGTTGGAGAACACTCAGTATTATTTTGTAACTCTGGAGAGAGAATAGAATTAGCTCATAAAGCTACAGACAGGTCAATTTTTGCTTCTGGAGCTTTACGCGCTTCATATTGGGCCGCAAGTGCAGAGCCTGGGTTATATTCTCTTGCAGATGTACTGGAAAATGGTGGATGAATATAATTAATTCATTATTTGTTTTATTTCTTCTACACAAGCCTTAACATTAAGAGTTCCATTTAATTTTGTGGATCTCTTTTCTATATAATTTATTAAATAAACTCCATTTCTTTTTAGAAAAAACACATCTATAAAACATTCTTCAAAATGATATTGATAATTTTTTAATTTTCCTTCTTCTTTGACAAAGTGACTTTTACCAAGTGTTTTGATAAGTTTTTCTTCATTCCAATTTATAAACTTCTCTAAACTAAATTTATTAACATTTGGTATTTCCACTTGTTTTTGTATAGCTACCTTTTGAACTGTTTCTGTTTGTTTAGGCATTTCTATTGGAGCCATTTCGCTGTTATTCATAGATTTCTCAACGGTAAATTTTGAGGATTTATTTTTTTTATTTAACACCTCTACATTAGAATTATGGTTGACATTTTGAATAAAAATGTTTTGGTGTTCAAAGGTGTGGCATGCATTCATAGAAAAAACTATAAAAAAACCAAAGGTAAATTTAATAAGAATAAACTTCATAAATCATATTCATAAATATTGTTAGTAAAGAAGTCTATTTAAAAAATCATTTTGAGGTAATATGAAAAATTCTAAAGTTGAAATTTGTTTTATTGGTAACGCTATAGTAGATATTTTATCTAAGACAAGCAATGAAATGCTCCATAAGCTAAAAATACATAAGGGTTCTATGCAAATTGTCGACCAAGAAACCTGTGATAAAATTTTGAAACATATTCAAAACCCATCAATTATTTCTGGTGGAAGCGCAGCCAATACAGCAGTAGGTTACAACTCATTTGGAGGTAAATGTAGCTTTATAGGTCAAATTGGTAACGATAAGTTTGGGGATTTGTTTTCAAAGGATCTAAATAATTCTGGTGTATTTTTTCAAGATAAAGATCTTCAATTATATGAAAAAACTTCTAAAAGTATTGTTTTAGTTACTCCTGATGCAGAGAGAAGCATGAATACTTTTTTAGGAGCTAGTAACAAATTTAATATGAAAACTTTTGACGAACAATTTATAATTAATAGTAGTATAATTTATATTGAAGGATATTTATTTGACCAACCTGAGGCAAAAGAGGCAATATATTATTGTTGTAATTTGGCAAAATCTCATGATAAAAAAATAGCTTTGAGCTTGTCAGATTTATTTTGTGTTGATAGACATAGAGCAGATTTTCTTAAATTAACTGACGATTATGTTGACATTATTTTTGCAAATGAAGAAGAAATTAAAAGTTTGTATCAATCAGAATTGAAAGAAAGCATAAATAACATAAAAAACAATGTTAATTTAGGTGCTATTACGCTCGGTTCAAAAGGCTCTGTAGTGTTTGAAAATAAACTTGAATATCTTGTAGATCCAATAAGTGTAGTAGAAATAGTTGATACAACTGGTGCAGGTGACTTATTTGCTGCTGGTTTTTTGTTTGGTTTTATCAATAAATACTCAATTGAAAAATGTGGATATTTAGGAAACAAAGCAGCTTCAGAAATCATAAAACATATCGGAGCTCGTCCTAAAATTTCACTCAAAGCAATTTTATAATATATTATTTATTTTGAAAAAATTGCATTATAGGTAGCAATTGATGCAGAGTTAACAATATCTGATACAGACGAACCCATTTGAACAATTTGGAAAGGTTTTTCGCCACCTATCATAAGTGGTCCTAAAATAGATCCGCCACCTAGTTTTTGCAATAATTTAAAGGATATATTTGCAGCCAGAAGGCTTGGCATTATTAAAACGTTAGCAGGACCAGATAGTCTACAGAATGGATAATTTTCTTTTATGAGATCATGATCTAAAGCAACCTCTGGTGTCATTTCACCATCAAACTCAAAATCAACTTGTTTTTTATCAAGTATATTTACTGCTTCTTTTAAATCTTTTGAACTAGGTCTAGATAAGCTTCCAAAATTAGAGAATGACAATAAAGCTACACGAGGCTTGTAACCAAGATCTTTAACAGTATTAGCAATACCTGTTGCTATATTGGCCAATTGTTCTGCGTTTGGCGTGTCATGTATATTTACATCTCCAATAAAAACAGTTCTCTCTTTTGACACCATCATAGACATAGATAAAAAACTTTGGTTATTTTTTGAAGAAATTACTTTAGTAATGTCATTAAAGCATCTGCCAAATGGTCTAGTAACTCCAGTAACCATGGCATCTGCATCACCAGCAGATACCATAGATGCTGCAAATACGTTCCTGTCTTGGTTAATTAGTCTTTGACAATCTCTTCTTAAATGACCATCTCTATGAAGTAACTTATATAAATTATCTATGTATTTTTGATTGTTTTTACTAAGACTAGCATTATGTATAATAAGCTCATTAAGCCCCTCTAAATTTACCCTTTCCATTGTTTCCCTAACTCGATTTTCTCTTCCAATTAATATTGGTGTTCCAAACCCTGAATTATAAAATGATAGAGCAGCTCTTATAGTTTTCTCTTCCTCTCCCTCTGCAAAAACAACTCTTTGTTTTTTCCCTTTTATTCTAGCTTTAATAGGCTCTAAAATAGAAGCTATAGGATTAGTTCTACCTTCTAATTCTCTTTTATATGCCTCTAAATTTTTGATAGGTAGTTTTGCCACACCACTGTCCATTGCTGCTTTAGCAACAGCAGATGAGACTGACGAAATCAGCCTTGGATCAAAAGGAGCTGGTATTATATAATCACTGCCATAGTGAAGTTGAACACCATGGTATGCGGCATTTACTTCATCTGGGACATCTTCTCTAGCTAATTCAGCTATAGCATTGGCAGCTGCAATTTTCATTTCCTCATTGATTGTTGTAGCTCTTACGTCAAGAGCACCTCTAAAAATATATGGAAATCCAAGTACATTATTAACCTGGTTTGGGTAATCTGATCTTCCAGTAGCTACAATTGCGTCGGATCTTACGCTTTTAACATCCTCTGGCATGATTTCAGGTATAGGGTTAGCCATTGCAAATATTATTGGCTTTTCAGACATGTTTTTTACCATTTTTTTTGTTACTGATCCAGGAACTGATAAACCTAAAAAAACATCTGCATTTTTTAGAGCATCTTCTAAAGTTCTTAATTTGGTATCAACTGTATGACCAGATTTCCACTGATTCATATTACTTTGTCTACCTTTATATAATACGCCATCTCTATCAACTAAAATAATATTATTATTTTTTGCCCCCATCGCTTTTAAGAGTTCAACACAAGCTATGGAAGCTGCCCCAGCGCCATTACTCACAAACTTAGTATCCTCTATATTTCTATTAGTTAAATGAAGAGCATTTATGATTCCAGCTGCGGTTACAATGGCTGTCCCATGTTGATCATCATGAAAAACTGGAATATTCATTTTTTCTCTTAATTTTTGTTCAATTATAAAACAATCAGGAGCCTTAATATCTTCTAGATTAATTCCTCCAAAGCTAGGTTCGAGTAAAGAAACTGCATCAACAAATCTTTCTGTATCTTCTGTATCTACTTCTAGGTCTATTCCATCCACGTCTGCAAATTTTTTAAATAATACTGATTTTCCTTCCATAACTGGTTTTGACGCAGCAGCCCCAATGTTCCCAAGCCCTAACACTGCAGTACCATTAGAAATAACCGCTACAATATTCCCTTTTGATGTATAATCGTAAATATTATCAGGATTTTTTTCAATTTCTAGGCATGGAGTAGCAACGCCAGGGGAATATGCTAAAGACAAATCGTTAGAACTAATAAGAGGTGTTGTTGGTGTAATTTCTAGTTTTCCAGGGCGACCTTTTTTGTGATATTCCAAGGCCTCTTTTTCTAGGTTAGATTTACTATTAGAGTAGTTAATTGTGGTAGACATTTTTTCCTCAAAAACTAAAAATTTTTCAATTCTAAATTATAACTTAAATTTTTCAAAAGATCTTAATAAATTGTATTTTATTAAAAAATTTTCGATTATAAATAATATAACATTTAGTTTTTTAAGGAAAATTATTTAATTGTGAAAAATTTACACACTCCAATGATGGAGCAATATTTAAATATTAAGAATAAATATAAAGATGCCCTATTGTTTTATAGGATGGGAGATTTTTATGAGTTATTTTTTGACGATGCAATTATAGCTTCAGAGGCATTAGATATTGCTTTAACTAAAAGAGGTAAATCGAATGGTAAAGATATACCCATGTGTGGTGTTCCTTTTCATTCAGCTGATAATTATTTACCAAAATTAATTAAAAAAGGTTTTAATGTTGCTGTATGTGAACAAATAGAAACTGCTGAAGAGGCTAAACTTAACTTAAAAAAAGGACCACTTAAAAGAGAAGTTATAAGAGTAATATCACCAGGTACTTTAACAGAAGATAATTTACTAGAAAGAAAAAATAATAATTATTTAGGGGCTATATCAATAATTGATGGTTCAATTTCTGTTGCATGGGTAGATGTCTCGACAGGACATTTTAAATCAAGACTTATTGGAAAAGAAAAAAATTCAAATCAAAAACAATTATTAACTAATTTTTTGTTACGAAAGGATTTTTCAGAAATATTAATCTCTGATGACATGGATATGGATTATATAATTGATGAATGGCATCCTATAATAAAAAAACAAAGTCCTAGTTTGTTTCATTATCAATCTTGCTTTGATCAGATTTGTTCATATTACTCGGTCATTTCATTAGAGGGTATTGGCTTCTTTAGTAATGGTGAAATTATTGCTGCTGGAGTTTTGTTATCTTACTTAAAACTAACTCAATGTGGAAAAATACCATTTCTTTCAATGATTAAGTCTGAAAACATTAATGATTTTTTAGAGATTGATTATTTTACTCAAAAATCACTTGAAATTCTTAAAAATTTGTCAGGAAATAATGAAGGAAGTTTAATTTCTTGCATAGATGAAACAAAAACTGCTAGTGGCGCAAGATTACTAAAGCAGAGACTAATTGAACCATTTAATGACATCAATCTCATACAGGACAGATATGATGTAATAAATTGGATTTTAGGAAATAATATTGATATAGATAAATGTCAAGAGAGTTTAAAAGGCATACCAGATCTTGAGAGATCCTTATCAAGGATTTCTTTATTAAGAGGTAATCCCAGAGACCTATCATTGATTTCCAAAGGTCTTCTGAATGTAAAAGAAATTTCAAAAAATTTTATATTTCAGCAAAGAAACTTAAAACCTAAGTTGCTTAATTCAATTTTAGATAGTCTAAAAATAGATTATAGCCTTTTCTTTCATATTACAAAAGCTCTAAAATCAGACTTGCCCTTGGTTACAAAAGAAGGTGGATTTATAGCAGATGGTTTCAATGCAGAACTAGATTACTTAAGAAATCTTAGAAAGAATGAGTTAAATCAAATAATGAAACTTCAAAAGAAGTACTCAGAACTTACAAAAATTAATTCATTGAAAATAAAACACAACAGATTGCTTGGCTATCACATAGAAGTAAGAGCTATTCATGATCAATCAATGAGAAACATCAATTTGTTTATTCATAGGCAAACCACTGCCCAAGCATCAAGATTTACAACTAATGAACTAGTTGATATTGAAACACAAATACTAAACTCACATGAAACAGCAATTAAAATAGAATTAGAAATTTTTAATGATTTTGCTAGAAAATTATTAAAAAAAGGCAAAGAAATTTTAAATATTGTAGATTCCATCTCTGAATTAGATATATTTTTTATGGTAGCCAATCAGACAGTATCTAGGAATTATATTTGCCCCATTGTTTCCAATGATAAGATATTAGAAATTACTGGTGGAAGACATCCTGTTGTAGAACACCAAATGAGAATTTCGGAAGAATCTTTTATTTCAAATGATTGTAAATTAAATAATGAAGACTTAATATGGTTAATAACCGGTCCTAATATGGCTGGAAAATCTACATATTTAAGACAAAATGCATTAATAGCAATAATGGCACAAGCAGGTCTGTTTGTACCTGCAAAAAAAGCAAAGATAGGTTTGTTTGATAAAATATTTTCCAGAGTGGGCGCGTCTGACGACTTGGCAAAAGGACAATCTACCTTTATGATTGAAATGATTGAAACATCACTAATTTTAAATACATCCACTGAAAAGTCCCTAGTAATTCTTGACGAGATTGGAAGGGGCACATCTACGTTTGACGGTTTAGCAATTGCTTGGTCAGTTTTAGAATTTTTGCATGAGAAAATTAAACCAATAACATTGTTTGCCTCTCATTATCATGAATTAACGGCTCTAAAAGGAAATCTAAAAAATTTATCATGTCATAAAATGTCTGTTAAAGAATGGAATAATTCAATAATTTTTATGCATAAAATTTTAAATGGAGAGGCAGATAAATCTTATGGAATTCATGTTGCAAAATTAGCTGGAATTCCTTCAGTTGTAACAGAAAGTGCGGCTAAAATTTTATCTGATCTTCAAACTAAAAATCAGACAAAGATAAACAAAAACAAAGAAGAAGCCACAGTCAATTCAAAAGAAATTGAGAGTTTTTTAGAAGAGTTTGATAAAATAGACATTGATGATATAAGTCCACGTCAGTCTCTTGATTTTTTATATAAACTCAAATCAAAGAGACAGAGTATTGGTAAAAGTAAATTTAAAAAATAAATTCGGATTCCTCAATAAATCTAAAGTTATTGAATCAAATATTAGTAATTTTGGATTAGAAGAAAATATTGATAACAATTCAACCTTGTTCCAAAGTATGGAACCTGTTACCTACGCAAAAAATAATGGAAGCAAACTATATAAATTTAAAAAACTAAAAATTAATTGTAAAGCTTCAAAAACTTTCAAAGATTTACTTCTAACAAACTTAAAGAAACAATTAAGTCAATTTAAACAAAAAATAAGACAGGAATTTTTGAGAACATCAAATGGGTCGCTTAATGTTGGTTTAAATGTAATTTTAATAGATAGCATGTTAAGAGAAATTTTAAATAACACCCATCAGCATGTTTTAGGAAATTTAGATTATAAATTATCAATTATAGCCGTTGGTGGATATGGTAGAGGTGAGCTTGCACCTCATTCTGACTTAGATTTATTATTTCTTATTCCAGATGATTTGAATAAAACTGAAACTAAAAATATAGAAGGTCTTGTTAAATTAATTCTATATTTACTGTGGGATCTAGGATACACAGTTGGACATTCTACAAGAACTATTTTAGATTGTATAAAAAAAAGTAAGTTAGACTTAACCATAACGACAAGTTTATTGGAGAAAAGGTTCATAGCGGGTAATGAACACATCTTTGATTTGCTAAAAACTAAATTTAATTCTTTCATTGCAAATACTAAAACTTTAAATTTTGTAGAGGCAAAATTAAAAGAGTCTGATTTAAGGCATAAAAAATTTGGAGGATCTCGTTATGTTGTTGAACCTAATGTTAAAGATGGCAAGGGTGGATTAAGAGATCTTCAAACTTTAATCTGGATTTTAAAATTTGCTTATAAGGTCGATTCTATTTCTAAGTTAATTAATATGGGTGCTTTATCTAAAAATGAGGCATTAGCTTTTGCTGAAGCACAACGTTTTTTGCTTTCTGTAAGATGTCATCTTCATTATAGAGCCCAAAGAGAAGATGATAGATTAGCAATGGATGCGCAGTTAGAAATTGCTAAAAGCATGAATTTTAAAAATACTATTACTCATAAAGATGTTGAAAGATTTATGAAAAGATATTTTCTGGCTACAAAAACAGTTGGAAATTTAACAAGAATTTTTTGTGCAGCTATTGAAACAGAGTTCAACAAGCCTTTGAGATTAAGCTTTTTAAGTTTTAAAAAAAGTGAAAATGTAGACCCATTTAGTATTGAATTAGGTCGTTTATGTGTACAAAATAAAAATATACTCACCGATAATCCAGTGAACATAATAAAACTTTTTTATATTTCTCACCAAAAAAATATAGATTTGCACCCTAGCACATTAAGACTAGTGACAAGTTTAACAAATTTAATCAATTCTGAAGTTAGGCGCAATTTTAATGCTAACCAAATGTTTTTAAATATATTAACAAGCCACAGAGATTCAACGAGAACTCTAAGGCTGATGAATGAATCCAATGTATTAGGTAAATTTATCCCTGAATTTCAAAAAATTGTTTGTTTGATGCAATTTGATATGTACCATTCCTATACAGTAGACGAACATACAATTTTTACAATTTCTAATCTTCACTCGTTGAAAAATGGAAAATTTAAAGATTTTGCTCCACTTGCTAGCAAAGTAATACAAGAAATAAGTTCTTATAGATGCCTTTTTGTAGCAATGTTACTTCACGATATTGCAAAAGGAAAGAAAGGAGACCACTCTATTAATGGTTCAATTGTAGCATCAACTGTTTGTCCAAGGTTAGGATTAAGTAATGAAGAGACTGAAATTGTTAAATGGTTAGTTCTTCATCATTTATTATTAAGCAAGACAGCTTTTAGATACGAATTAGGAGATCCCAAAACAATTAAAGATTTTGCTGAAAAAGTAAAAACTGTTGAAAAATTGAAATTATTATTAGTACTAACTGTAGCAGACATAAAGGCTGTTGGGCCTGAAATATGGAATGATTGGAAAGGTTCTCTGATCTCTGAATTGTATATAAAAAGCTTAAATCTTCTTCAAAAAAGAATATCTACTCAATATGTATATGAATACGTTGAAACAACACAGGAATTATTTAAGAGCAATTTATTAAAAAATGGTATTAAGAATGAAGTAATAGAGCGGTACTCAAAGAACTATTACAAAAATTACTGGGAAATATTCAATTTACAAACTCTCATTAATCACTTTCATATTTTTAAAAAAATGTTAGATGACAAAAAAAAGTTTAAAATCTATCTATCTAAAGAAAGTGAATTACAAGCAACAGAACTAATTGTTATCGCGCCAGATCATCATGGTCTATTTTCAGTTATATCAGGTCTAGTTGCTGCATCAGGTTATGATGTTGTTAGCGCTAAGATTATCACGAGATCAGACGGATATGCTTTAGATACATTTTTTATTCAAAATAAAGAAAAAAAACCAATATCAGAAGATTATTTAAGAAATAAGTTAATTAAAACAATTTCTTTTGGTTTAGAAGGTAATTTTGACATAGAAAAAGCATTAAATACTAAATGGGAAGAAATTCCAGCTCGTTTTCGGGCTGTAAAGGCTCCCACTAGAATCATAGTTGATAATCAAACAAGTGAAAGTTTTACCATTTTGGATATTAAATGTAAAAACGCACCAGGAGTTTTATATAAAATTACAAAAACTTTAACAAGTTTAGGCATTCAAATAAACACTGCAAATGTTTCTACATATGGTGACAGAGTAGTTGATATTTTCTATATAAAAAATGCATTTGGTTCCAAAGTTGATGATGAAAGAACAATAGAGAAAATAAAGTATTCGATCTTAAAAGTATTAAAACAAATAAATTTAACAAATTAAACTTATGAGTAATCCAAAAAAAAATAAAATATCTTTTTTTTTAAGAGGATTCACCCAATCAGCTTTGCTCACTACCATTAGTCGTATATCTGGATACATAAGAGATGTATTCATAGCAGCATTTTTAGGCGCTGGAATTTTTTCTGATATATTCTTAATCTCTTTTAAATTACCAAATTTATTTAGGAGGATTACAGCAGAAGGAGCGCTTACTTCATCCTTTTTACCTATATATTCCAAACTGAGATCTCAAAATAGTGATTATGTTGCTATAAAATACTTTAAAAAAATTTTTTACAAAGTGACATTGTTGTTAATTTTACTAATGATTTTTTTTCAAATATTCATGCCATTTGTTGTCAGTGTTCTTGCACCTGGCTTTATAGAAAATAAGGAAGTTACAAATCAAATTATTACACTTACAAGAATTACAATGATTTTTATGCCATTAATATCTGCAGTCGCCTTGTTAGGTGTGGCAACCAATGTATCAGGAAGATTTTGGATATTATCATTTACACCTATAATTTTAAATTCATCTATAATACTAAGTTGTTTGTCAATAAGTGATTATTGGGCAATCAAATCCCTACCTCTTGGAATAGCGATGGTAATAGGTGGTATTATTCAACTTATATTTATGATTGTAATGATTAAAAAGTATAAGATTTTTAACTCTAAAAAATTAGAAAAACAAATAGATACTAAAAATAATGAAAGTCTAATTAATTCTCATATTAAACAAACATGGAGAAGATTTTTGCCTGCAGCATTTGGTGGTGGTATTTTACAAATAAACTTATTGGTAGATACAATATTAGCAAGTTTATTAGGATATGGTTCAGTTTCATATCTTTATTTTGCTGACAGAGTTACACAGTTACCTCTAGGAATAATTGGAGTTGCATTAGGTACCAGCCTTTTAACCTCATTATCCAGAGCAACTGCCCAAAACGATATCAAACAATTTTCCAAGGAGTTAATAATATCATTAAAAATAGGATTATTTTTTTCGATACCTGCTGCATTTGTTTTTATATTTTATAATGATTTGCTTATAAAAGTTTTGTTTGAAAGAGGTGAATTTACTATTAATGAAACAAAACAAACTTCAGTAGCTTTTTTAGCATATTCTTTAGGTATACCAGCATTTATTATGATGAAGTCTTGTCAACCGGCTTTTCTTGCAACTGGAAACACAAAAACGCCGATGTATATTGGTATCACTTTATTAATTTTAAATATTATTTTATCTTTTATTTTAATGATTTTTCTAAATCATGCAGGTATTGCTTTAGCTACATCAATTGTATCTTGGATAGGAACAGCAATATACATAACACTCTTAGTAAAAAATGGAAAAATTACAAAGCCTAAATTTTCATTGAAAGAAGAAGATTTAAATTTGTTTTCGGTTGTTTTTTATTTTCTAAAAACCACTCTTGTTGCTATTTCAATGATAATAATTATGAAAGTACTTCAAAATATATTAGAAATTTTTAATTTAAATGAAGTTTTTGTATTAACAATATTATGTGTAATTGGTTTTTTTACGTATATTTTGATATCTTTAATATTTAAACTCATTCCTCATGAATTATATGAATTCATATCCACGAAATTTAAGAAAGCAAAATAATATAATGATTAATTCAAAATTAAACCTAAGTAAAAAAAGAATTTTTTCGGGGATACAACCAACAGGTAATTTACATTTAGGAAATTATTTAGGTGCTATAAAAAATTGGGTAAATCTACAAAGAGACATCTCTTCAATATTCTCAATCGTAGATTTACATGCAATTACAGTTCCTCAAGAGCCATCTAAACTTAAATCTTCAACGCATGAAGTAACAGCGGCAATTATTGCATCAGGAATTGATCCTAAAAAAGCTATTGTATTTAACCAATCTTCAGTAAAAGAACATGCAGAATTAGCTTGGATGTTCAATTGTGTATGTAGAATAGGATGGTTGAATAGAATGACACAATTTAAAGAAAAGGCAGGAAAAAATCGAGAAAACGCTACTGTTGGTTTATATGGATATCCAGTTTTAATGGCTGCAGACATATTGCTTTATAAAGCTACACATGTTCCTGTTGGAGACGATCAAAAACAACATATTGAATTAGCTAGAGACATAGCATCTTCTTTTAATAATATGTTTGCTCGTGATGGTCAAAAAGACTTTTTTTCTTTGCCAGAGCCACAGATTTTAGGACAGGCTACACGAGTAATGAGTCTTAGAGATGGAACAAAAAAAATGAGTAAGTCTGATGCTTCTGATGCATCTAGAATAAACCTGACTGACACTAAAGAAGAAATTTCAAATAAAATCAAAAAAGCTAAAACTGATCCTCATCCACTACCTGAAACTATAGAAGAACTCAGCACAAGACCTGAAGCCTTAAATTTGATTAATATTTATTCATCCTTATCCAACCAATCAATTGATCAAACTTTAAGTCAATTTTGTGGACAAGGCTTTTCTTTTTTTAAACCTAAACTCATTGATTTGGCCATTGAAACTTTAAACCCAATTTCATTTGAAATGAGAAAGTTATTAAATGATCGTAAAGAAATTGATAAAATATTAAGAAATGGTGCAGACAATGCTAGGAAAATTGCAGAACCTGTATTAAAACAAGTAAAAGAAATAGTTGGTTTTGTAATTTAGAAAGCTAATTTGTAGAAATAAACAAAATAATGCTTATATTATTATCAGGAGGTAAATCATGTTTATTCAAACCGAAGATACACCAAATCCGGAAACATTAAAATTTATTCCTGGCAATATCATTCTTAAAACAGGAACTGCAGATTTTTCAAGCAAAGATGTCGCATCAGATTCACCATTAGCTTTAAGGTTATTCGAAATTGATGGAGTTAGCAGAGTTTTTTTGGCAACTGATTTTATATCCGTAACTAAAGATCCACTATTAGACTGGAATAACTTAAAGCCTTCAATATTAACTGGAATTATGGAACATTATTCTACTGGTCTTCCAGCAATTAATGAAACAGAGGATAAAAACTCTGAATCAAACAATATTGAAGATTCAGAAACAATTAAACAAATAAAAGATTTATTGGAAACTCGTGTCAGGCCTGCTGTTGCAATGGATGGTGGAGATATTACATTTTGTTCTTTTGAAAAAGGTGTTGTTACTTTGCAGATGAAAGGAGCATGTGCTGGATGTCCATCTAGCACAGCTACTTTGAAAATGGGAATTGAGAACATGCTTAGACACTATATCCCGGAAGTCACTGAAGTAAGGGCAGCAGAATTATAAAAAAATTTAATTTTAATTATTAATATAACCTAAAATTTTATTATGAGTCTAAATCGTTACTATGAAGCTTTATCTTTAATTATCATTATTTTATTATTTTTGATAGGTTTTTTAGGGCCAAAATTTTGGAAGATGCCACAACCTTTATTCAACTTTAAAGGTATTGAAAACAACCTTAGCAATCCTGTTGAAAGCATTGATAGGTTGAGTTTATTTTATTCTAACAATAACTATTTATCTTCGAATCAATTTAATAACAAAGATGTTGTATTCAATTGGTCTAAAATTATTCTCAATTATGTGACGACTGATGTTCCTATTCCAAGAATGTATTTTCCTTATATTCCAAAAAATATCAATCAATATAAAACAAATAATAAGAAATTAACATTTATAGCTATTTTGCTACCACTTGCTTTAAGAGGAAATGAATTGGTATTAGAGGAAAGAAAACTAATGAAGATAGCATTTTCCACAAACAACATTTACCAAATAGAGCGCCTTTCAAAAAAATATAAAGTTAATAATTTTAAGAAAATTAATTTTAGTAACTTAAACAGATCAGAACTAAGAAAGATAAGATTAGAATTATTGAGTAAAATTAATAGCATACCAATTTCATTAATTTTAGCTCAATCTATAATTGAAAGTGGTTGGGGAGTGTCAAGATTTGCTCAAGAAGGAAATGCACTTTTTGGTCAATGGACATGGAATAATGCTGATGGAATAAAACCAAAAGGAAATCAAGATGCAAATTTTTCTGTGAAAAATTTTGATAGCTTACTAGACTCAGTTAATTCATATATATTGAATTTAAATACTCATACTGCATACAAAGAGTTAAGAAATTTTAGAACATCACAATATAACTCAGGCAAAAAAATTACTGGAAATGACATGGCAAATTTTTTAGATAAATATGCTGAAATAGGTATTCAGTATGTTACTAAAGTTAAAAATATGATTGAAAAAAACCAATTGAGTAAGTATGAAAATTCTATTTTAGCAACTTTTTAATCTGATGTTAATTAATAATAAATTGTCTTCCAAGCCATCGCCATCTGTTGTCATTTCCTGCCATTGTACAATTTATTCTTCCTCTACCTTTTAAGAAAGGACCGTTTAATCGTATTTCAATTCTGTTTTTGCCTAATCTTCTAGTATCAGCTTTTAAACCATTATTTGCAAAGCATCTAACAGCATTTTTTGGCTCAATTCTGTTGGATAATGAAAATCCATAAGAAGGAGGATTTTTTGAAATAACAGGATTTTTAGGTGATAGATCAGAAATTGGCATTGGTAATGCGTTCACTGCTAATAAAAATCTATCCATGTCGCCATATTTTTCATTCATTGCAAACCTAGGAAGTTCATACATACCTAAACTTTTATGTGCAACTCCTGAATGTTGACCAAAAGCTGCAATAAATCCATGTAGTTTAACTTGTTCTATAACTTCTAAATTATATTCTCCATAAGGATAGGCAAAATATTTTGGTGTCCCCCCAATTTCATCAATAAATCGTTTATTTGAAATTGATAGTTCTTGTATAATTTTTTCTCTTGTTAACTTAAACATATGTGGGTGTGACTTAGTTTGGCTCCCAATAGTAACTCCATGATCTCTTAAAATTCTGATTTGTTCCCAATTCATATATCCAGGTGTTTTATTATCAATAACATCTGTTGATACGAACAAAGTAAAAGGCAAATTATATTTTTTAAATATCGGCCAAGCATATTTGTATACTGAAGAGTAAGCATCATCAATTGTAATGACTACAGACCTATCTTTTGTTGGTTCAACATTATTTATTGCTTGAAGTGCCTTTTCAATACTAATAACGTTGTATTTAGGTTTTATTAATTCGTTGATATGTTCTAGAAACTGTTGTTTTTTAATATTAGTCGATGGATATCTACTATCTCCAAATCTATGATACATTATAAAAGAAGCATAATTGGCATTTGAAAATTGGCTTGTCTCATTAGTTTGGGAAAATGAATAAGAAGGTATAATAATAAATAAAAAAGCAAGAAGTAAATTCATTTAATCCTCAATAGTGAAATAATTTAGTTCAAAGACAAATAACTTTATTATATAATTAATATAGATATTGCTACATATTTCTTTTTGTTGATTAAAGATTTTCATGATTATTGCTATAGAGACCAGTACATCAGATTTATCACTTACTTTATTAAACAAAAATAGTATTTTAAGTCACATATCTATACCTATTAAGAATGAATTATCTGAAATTATTGTGCCAACAATCAAAAGGTTTTTAAAAGATAACTTAATATCTTTTGATGATATTTCCTTTTTGGCAGTTGGTTGTGGACCAGGTAGTTTTACAGGAATTCGTGCTATCATTTCAACTGCTTTAGGTATAACTGTTTCTAAAAGTCATATTAAAAGTATAGGTATAAATTCATTGGCTGGCTTAGCAATGTCTGCAATTCAAGAAGCAAAAATTATGAAACTTAAATATATAATCAGCTCTATTGATAGCAAAAAGGATGATCTTTTTTTGCAGTTATTTAAGATTAACTATACTAAAAACAAATTATCACCAATTGTCGCTATAAGTAATATCGATACAATAAAGATTGAAAAATTAAATAATTATTTTGCGATTCACAATTTAATTTTAACAGAAGTTTTATTTGTTGGGCATAAATCTAATATGGCAAAAAACATAATAAAAAATTTGAACGTTTCTAACAACTCAACACAACATCCAGATTCTCTAGGAGTTGGAAAACTTGCTTCATGTATAATATCAAATAAAATCAGTATCAATAAAACCAACTACGCATTTGAAAAATTTAAACCAATATATGCTCGAGCTGCACAAATTAACTTAAAATGATTAATATAAAGGAAGTAAAAAAAGGTGATCTATTAAAATTAATTGAAATTAACACGGATATTTTTGATAATTCTGCATCTATAAATGATTTTGAAAATTATTTAAAAGAAGACACAATTAAAATTTGGAAAATTTCAACTCAAAAAATTATTGGATTTGTAATTTTTTATCATGTCAGAGACGAAATCGAAATAATACAAATTGGTATTATGGAATCATGCCGAAGAAAGAATTATGGATCCTTATTAATTAATAAAATAAAAAAGCTTAAGGATATAAGAAAAATTTTTCTTGAAGTATCTGTGGAAAACACCCAAGCAATAAATTTTTATTTAAAAAATGGTTTCAAAAAAATTGGAATAAGAAAAGCTTACTATAAAATATATAAGCAAAGAATAGATGCATTAAGATTATTATTTGAATTTTCATAAAAATGAAATACTTGAGATTTATAAGAAAAATTTTAACTTCCTAGTAGGTGTTTTATGTTAATCGCTAAAGTAAGAGATAATATTGTAAAAGAAGAAATTAAAGTAAGAAAATTTAATTCAATCTTTAAAAGAAAAATCCATTCTCTAGAACCTATAAAAATTAAAAAAAATTTTTCTAAAATTGAAGTCGATAATTATGTGATCAAGATTGCTGAGACAAAATCAGAATTAAAAAAAGCTCAAGCTCTTAGGTATTCTGTGTTTTATAAAGAAAAAAAAGCTATACCAACAATATCAAAAAAAATTTTAAGATTAGATTATGATAAAGTCGATAAATTTGCTGATCATCTTATTGTAATAGATAAGAATAGAAAAGGTATTAAAAATAAAATTGTAGGGACCTATAGACTTATTCGTGGTGATATAGCGGCTCATTGTGGTGGGTTGTACACTTCCTCAGAATTTGATTTATCTAAGATATTGAATTCTTACGAAAATAATAAAATACTTGAATTAGGAAGGTCATGTGTTCATCAAGATTATAGAAATGGAACCATAATGAACCTTCTTTGGAAAGCAATTGCTGAGTATGTAAAATTATATGATATAAAAATCTTATTAGGATGCGCGAGTTTTCATGGGACTGACGTAATGAAGTATACTAATGAATTGTCTTACTTAAGAAAGAATTTTTCTTTACCAGATGAATTGTCAGTTAAAAGCTTAGACTCAAAAATATATCCTGCTTACACTGAAATTGATTCAAATAATAATGATTTAAGAACTTTTGTAAAATTGCCACCACTTATAAAAGGATATCTAAGAGTAGGTGGAAAGGTCAGTCATGATTGTTATGTTGACTATAAATTCAATACAATAGATCTGTGTGTGATTGTGAATACGAACAATATAGATGAAAAATATAAGAAGAAATATTTAAATTAATAAAATATGGTAACTAAAGAAAATTTTTATTATAGTCCAATTAATAATCTATCATTTATAGATAATTTAATTTTTTACACAAAACTTGTATTTTTTACAGTTGCTTTCGCTCTCTTAATCACTTTATCTGTGCTACTTGGTAAAATAATACCATCAATCGAAAAATGGTCGCCGGTATTATTTCACAAAATGTTACTATGGTTATTGTCTATAGAAGTCGAAATAGTAGGTGAAACAGACCAATCCAAAAAAAGTAACTTATTTATCAGCAATCATTTATCTTATTTAGATATTCCAATATTGGGATCTAAATTCCCAATGAGATTTGTAGCAAAATCCGAAGTTGAGAGCTGGCCATTTTTTGGTTTTTTAGCCAAGAAAGGTAGATCAATTTTTATAAGAAGGAATAAAACAGACAGTTTTATACAAAAAAACAAAATACTAGATATGCTATCATCTGGCGAGAAGATTTTTGTTTTTCCTGAAGGAACAACTTCTGATGGAAATAGGGTTCTAGATTTCAAATCAAGTTCTTTTTCATCAGTAGAAAATCAAAGTTTTATGATTCAACCTATAGTTATTGTTTACTCAGATTTAAATGGCATTCCTATTAACAGATGGCTAAGACCAATGATAGCCTGGTATGGAGATATGGATCTTAAGCCACATTTATCTAAATTAGTTGGGTTGATGTCAATTAAAGCCAAACTAATTTATTTAGAGCCAGTAAATACCCAAAATTTTGAAAACAGAAAAGATCTAAGTAATCATTTAGAAGACAAAATAAGAAAAGTTTATTCTAGCGCTTTATCAAAAAAACTTGCAAAATAACTTTATAACTGGCAGTAAGTATCGTGAATTTATGATGAAGCATTAATGAAAAAGCTATTTATTAAAACTCATGGATGTCAGATGAATTTTTATGATTCTGATAGGATGAAAGATCTATTAAAACCTCACGGTTATCAATTAGATGACAATGAAGATGATGCTGATCTAATAGTTTTGAATACATGCCATATACGTGAAAAGGCAGTTGAAAAAACATATTCTGAGTTAGGGCGTATAAGAGATAAAATTAACGCCAGAAAAGAAAAAAATGGAAAAAGATCGATAGTAGCTGTTGCTGGTTGTGTTGCCCAAGCCCAAGGTAAAGAAATTATCAAGCGCTCCCCATGGGTTGATATAGTTGTTGGCCCTCAATCATATCAAAATCTTCCTGAATTAATTGCAAAAGTTGATCCAGTTAATAAAAATAAAAAAATTAATATTGACTTCCCTACTATTCCAAAATTCGACCAATTAAATATCAACATTGAAGAAAGAGGTCCCTCTGCATTTTTAACAATTCAAGAAGGATGCGATAAATTTTGTACTTTTTGTGTTGTTCCTTACACAAGAGGAGCTGAATATTCGAGACCTTTAACTTCAATTATAGATGAAGCAAATAAATTGATAGATGTTGGTGTTAAAGAGATTACTTTATTAGGACAAAATGTGAATGCTTGGAGTTCAAAAGGTTTAGATAATCAAAATTGGGGTCTTGGTAGATTAATAGACGAATTAGCTAAAATTAATGAGCTTGAATTTATTAGATATACTACTTCACATCCTCTAGATATGGACATTGAATTAATAAAATGCCATAGGGATAATAAAAAATTAATGCCTTATCTTCATTTACCTATTCAATCAGGTTCAGACAAAGTACTCAAAATGATGAATAGAAAACACACAGCAAAAGAATATTTAAAAATTATTGAAAAAGTTAGACAATATAACCCTGAAATTGCAATATCAGGAGATTTTATTGTTGGTTTTCCTGGAGAAACCGAAAAGGATCATATGTCAACATTAAGTTTAATCCAACAGGTCAACTACGCGCAAGCTTACTCTTTCAAATATTCCAAAAGACCTGGAACACCAGGAAGTGTTTTTCTTAATCATGTAGATGAGGAAATAAAGAACTCTAGATTGTATGAAGTTCAAGAATTATTAAGATCTCAACAATTATCTTTTAATAAACAAACTATTAACTCTTCAATTAAAGTATTAGTCCTTAAAAAAGGAAAGAAAAAACATCAATATATTGGAAGATCACCATTTAATCAGTCTGTTTACTTTAGTTCTAAAAATAAGGACTTGATAGGATCATTTATAGATTTAAATATTACTGAAGCTTTTCAAAATAGTTTAAAAGGTAATATTCTATCTGATTTATAATGTTAACATCGAAAGATAATATGTATTGAATTATAAAATAAAAAAAGAAGAAATTTTACTCGAACTTCCTAGTAATTCATTAATAGCAGTTTTAGTGGGTCATCATAGTATTAACCTTGCAAAATTAGAAAAGTTGATAGACGTAAATATAAACTTGTTTGGTAACCAATTTAATATTTCAGGAAATGCTGAAAATATTAACAAAGCAAAATTAATTATTTCAAATGTTTACAATAAATTATCTCTTAAAAAATCAGATATTTCTGAGTTTGATTTTTCAAATTTTGAAACTGAGTTGAGAATGATTAATGGCATTTCATCTAATCTAAAATTAAATCAAAACATTGATAAACAAGAAGATTTGAAATTTGAAACCTGGAAAAAAACTATTATCCCTAAGAGTATTGGTCAAAAAAAATATTTTGAAGCTCTGAATAATTTTGAATTAGTTTTTGGACTTGGACCTGCTGGAACTGGAAAGTCTTATCTAGCTGTTGCAAAAGGTATTCACATGCTGAAAAAAGGTCTTATCGAAAAAATTATTTTAACTAGACCTGCTGTCGAGGCAGGCGAAAGACTTGGTTTTTTGCCAGGTGATATGAAAGAAAAAATAGACCCTTATCTCAGACCTATATATGATGCATTATATGAAATGATACCAGCAGATAGAGTCGAGAAAAAAATTCAATCTGGAGAAATAGAAATTGCACCTTTAGCATTTATGAGAGGAAGAACGTTCACAAACTCTTTTGTCATAGTAGATGAGGCACAAAACACCACATCAATTCAAATGAAAATGGTTTTAACTCGAATTGGTGAAGGGTCTAGGATGGTAATTAATGGTGATTTAAGTCAAGTTGATTTGCCAAAAGGTCAAATTTCTGGATTAAATGAATCAAAAAAAATACTTAGTAAAGTTAAAGATATTGGGATAATATCTTTGAATGCTGATGACGTTATAAGGCATCCAATTGTTGCCAAAATAATTAAAGCATATGATAACTACAATAATAATTAAAATTTAAAATAGTATTCATGAAAGAAGATGAACAAGATTACAGAATATGGAAAAATAAAAATTTTGTTGTAGAATCTACGATTACTTTGTCATTATGGGATGAAATTTTAATTAATGGTTTTCATGAAAAATTAAATAAAATTTTAAATGAAATTTTTAAACAAATGGGTTTTGTTTATAGTAATTCAAAAATTTCAATATCAATTTCTTTTTCAGGTGATAAAAAAATTATGGAACTAAATAGTTGTTTTAGAAAAAAACTTTCAGCTACAAATGTACTTTCCTTTACTTCTAATAGTAATTTTAATAACACTTTATTTTTAGGTGATATAATTTTTTCAATTGAAACTATTCTAAAAGAAGCAAAAAGAGATAATAAAACTGTTGAAAATCACTTAATCCATTTGTTTATTCATGCAGTTTTACATTTATTAGGTTATGAGCATGAAACAGAAGAACAGGCAAAAAAAATGGAAAATTTGGAGATAAAAATATTAAGCAATCTTCAAATAGATAACCCATATAATTAAATAAATAATTTATAATTAATAATAAAGAATTAAATAAATGAAAATCAGCTTTCCAAGTTTTTTTAAGAAAATAAATTCTAAAAATTTAAATAAAGATCTTGATCAGGAGCTAGATCAATTTGTTGCCAAGAGAATAAATGCAGATGATTCTAATGGAAAAACATTAAGTCATGAAAATGAGTTATTAAAAAATCTTGCTGGTTTGCGAGGAATAACCGCTTCAGATGTAATGGTTCCTAGAGTTGATATAGTATCTGTAGCAATGTCTGATGATTTTAACGAAATAGTAAAACAGTTAATCAAAACAAACCATAGTAGAGTCCCGGTAAGAAATGAAAGTTTAGACGATATAGTAGGTATACTTCATATAAAGGATGTACTAGCTAATTTGTTTCTAAAAGAAAAACAAAATATCAAAACTTTGTTAAAAAGGCCAATCTTTGTTTCTCCATCAATTAGTTTATTAGATTTGCTGTATGAAATGAGAATAAAAAGACGTCACTTAGCTCTAGTTGTAGACGAATATGGTGGCATAGATGGCTTAGTTACAATAGAGGACTTAGTTGAAGAGCTTGTTGGTGAGATTGAAGACGAACATGATTTATCCTCAGAATGTAGATTAGATAAAATGGAAGATGGGTCAATAGTTGTTGAAGCGAGAATAATTATTGACCTGCTTGAGAATTTTATTCAATCAATAAGAAAAGAAGATTTAAATGAGGAAATTGAAACATTAGGAGGTTTTATTGTAAGTATTGCTGGAAGGGTGCCGGTAAAAGGCGAAGTAATCAAGTACTCTCCTTCAGGATTAAAATTCGAAATATTAGAAGCTGATCCAAGAAAAGTTATATTAGTTAAAATTACCGGATTAAATAATATGACATACTTAAATAAATTAGAATTATAAATTTATAAATGAACAAGTTTCTTGCTTCACCAAAATTTAATTATTTGTTACTTTATATTTTTGGGGGTATCGCAACATTTTCAATTCCACCCTTTTCAATTTTTCCGCTTTTTCTTGGTATCGGTTTTGGTCTTTATCGAATAAATTTTCAATCTTCATTAATTAAAATTTTTCTATCGGGCTGGTTTTTAGGATTTGGCTGGTTTTCATTTGGTTTATATTGGATTGGTTCAGCTTTTTTTATGGCAGACACTTATCATGTCTTCTTAATGCCTGTTGCTATTATACTTCTGCCAAGCTTATTGGCAGTATTTTGGGGAAGCGCTTGTGTTTGTGCTAAACTAATTAATAGAAACACAAATTTTTCTATTCTGTACATAATTGTTTTTTTATCATTATTTGAATACTTAAGAGCACAAGTATTTACTGGTTTTCCATGGTTAATGCCTTCTATGATATTTGCATCAAATGTTTATTTAATTCAAGTATTTTCATTTGTCGGAAGTTTCTCAACAAACATAATAGTTTTAATATTAAGTATTTTACCATTTATTTTTTTCTCAAATTTCAAAGGAAAAAATGCTTTATTATTAATTTTATTAATACCAATAGCAATTTTACTTTTTTGTGGAATTTTAAGGTATTCCAACAAAAGTTTTCTACAAAACACTAATCAATTAGTTACTATTGTACAGCCTAACATTAAGCAAAAAAATAAATGGATTTTAAAAAATAGAGAGCAGCATTTAAACAACTTGATAGAGTTGTCTATAAAATATCAAAATAGTTTAAATAATAAAAATAGAATAATAATTTGGCCAGAAACTAGTTTTGAAGGATCAATCCCCAGAGAAAAAAAATTATTAACTAATATTAGTGAAAAAATATTAAAAAATAAAAATACAACACTGATATTAGGTCTTTTGAGAACTGATGAAAAAAAAGTTTTCAACTCACTTGTTTTTCTAAATTCCAATGGAGATATAATACATAATTATGACAAGATAAAATTAGTACCATTTGGAGAATACATCCCGTTTCGAAAATATTTAGGTGCTTTGACAGAAATGTTGGCACCAAAAGATTTTACAAGTGGTAAATTAAAAATAAATCCATCTATTTATGCCTTTGAAGATATCGTTACATTAATTTGTTATGAAGTATTATTTACAAATGAAATAGTTAGAAGACTCACTAAAAATACTAATTTATTGATTAATATTACAAATGATGCATGGTTTGGTAAAACAATTGGGCCATATCAGCATTTAGCTCTCGCTAAAATTAAAGCAGTAGAATTTGGTTTACCACTAGCAAGGGTTGCTAATACTGGTGTTTCAGCTTATATTTCACCCTACGGAGAAACAATTGGTAGAATTCCTCTTGATGATAAGGGAGAAAAAACTTTTTATCAAATACCTGCATTAAATAATACGCTATATAAAATTTACGGAGAGTATATTTTTGTTGCTATAATTTTTATTTTATTAGTTATAAACATAACATATATTTTTACTAAGGGAAAAAAACTAAATGAAAAATAATTATTTTTTTACTTCTGAATCTGTTTCAGAAGGTCATCCTGATAAAATTTCTGACAGAATATCAGACGCTGTTTTGGATTTAATGTTAAAAAAATACCCTGAGGCAAGGGTTGCATGTGAAACAATGGTGTCAACTAATAGGACAATTATTGCTGGTGAATACAGACTCCCAAAAGAAATTGATATTACTAATGATGAAATTGAAAAATTAGTAAGGAAAACAGTTTATGATATTGGATATGAGCAAGAAGGATTTCATTGGGAAAAAATGCATTTTGAAAGTCATCTTCATTCTCAATCTTCAGACATTGCTATTGGCGTAGATAAATTAGGAAATAAAGATGAAGGCGCAGGTGATCAAGGTTTAATGTTCGGCTATGCTTGTAACGAGACTAAGGCGTTAATGCCAGCTCCAATTTATTATTCCCATAAGATATTAAAAGAATTAGCAAAAATAAGACATAATGACAAAAATTCTATTTTGTTACCGGATAGTAAATCTCAAATAACACTTGAATATAGAGATGATAAACCTATAAAAGCATCTTCTGTTGTTGTGTCTACACAGCATAAAAAAAATTGTTCACAAGATGATATCCGAGATATTGTAAGAGAAACGGTAAAAAAAGTTTTACCAGAAGGTTGGATGTGTCCAGAGGATGAATTTTATGTTAATCCTACAGGCATTTTTGAAATTGGAGGACCTGATGGAGATGCTGGGCTTACTGGAAGAAAAATTATAGTAGATACTTATGGTGGAGCATCACCCCATGGTGGTGGAGCTTTTTCTGGCAAAGATCCTACTAAAGTTGATAGATCTGCCGCTTACCTAACAAGATACTTAGCTAAAAATGTTGTTGCGGCTGGCCTTGCATCTAAATGTACAATACAAATTTCTTATGCAATTGGTGTTTCTAAACCATTATCCTTATACGTTAATACTCAAGGAACTGGAAAGATTAACGATAATGAAATAGAAAGAGTTCTGATTAATTTAGTTGACATGTCCCCAAGAGGAATTCGAGAACATTTGAAGCTAAACAACCCTATTTATGTTCCTACTTCTGCATATGGGCATTTTGGAAGAATTCCAGATGAAAGCGTTGTTGGTTCTTTTTCTTGGGAAAAAACTGATCTTGTTGATGATATTTTGAAAGATATATAGTAAAGTTGAATATTCACAGTTTAATTGAAAATCCTCAATTTTATGGTAGAAGAAGAGGTAGAAAATTGTCAAAATCTGGTCAATTGGCAATAAAATATGGGATAGACTATTTTATTAAAGAAGAAGAAATTTCTAATATTTTTAACTATCAAAAGCACATAGTCCTCGAAATTGGTTTTGGAGATGGTGAAAACTTAATTAATTCAGCAAAGATAAATTCTAATTTCCTTTATATTGGTGCTGATCCTTTTTTAAATACAACAGCTAAATGTCTGATTAAAATTCTTAAATATAACCTAAAGAATATTTTTATTTGGCCAGATGATATTAGAAAAATTTTAAAGTTTTTTCCTGATGATAGTGTTTCAGAAATAAAAATACTTTTTCCTGATCCATGGCCCAAAAAAAAACATAGAAACAGAAGGTTGATTCAGAACGAGTTTATAAGAACAATATATCCAATCATAAAACATCAAGGAACCGTTACTATTGCTACAGATCATGATTTATTGAAAAAATGGGTGTTGGAAAAATTTCAAAACTATAAAGAATTTGAATGGGTAGTTAAAAGCTCAAATGATTGGCGTTTAAGGCCTAAAGATTGCTTTCAAACAAAATACGAACTTAAATCAATTAATCAAAAAAGAAAACCTAGTTGGTTTGTTTTTAAAAAAAAATAAATACATCCTATCGTTTACGCAAAGTTATTGATTTTTTCATAAAAAAAATTTATTATATTTCCAAGAGTGAGTCATTTGACTCGCTTTTTTTATTTATGGAATTTTAGCTTATGGTTGAAGAACAAATAAGAGTCCTTTTGTTATTAAGATTAAAGAATTTAGGATATCATCTTATTCGCGTTAAGCTTATTAATATTAACACAAAAAAAACATTGCAGATTATGGTAGAGCGAATTAAAGATAAAAAAATGAATATTGAAGATTGTGTTTTTTTAAGTAAGCATATATCTACTTTTTTAGAAGTTCATGATCCAATAAGTTCTTCTTATGTTTTAGAAGTTTCTTCTGGGGGACTGGCAAGACCTTTAACTATAATAGATGACTATGAATCATTTAAATATAATAAGGCAAGAATAGTATTAAAAGAAAAATTTTTAGGAAAAAAAACTTACAAAGGTTTTCTTAAGGGGATTGATAAAAATGGTAAAATTTTACTAGAAACTGAGAATCATAAAATAAAGTTTGATTTTTTAGAAATTGAAAAAGCTAACATTGACCCAAACTGGGCAATAGAAAATAATTAATTTAATTAGTCTAATTTAAATAAGGAAGCAAAATGGAAGTTAAATCCATACCAAGATTAGAACTTTTACAAGTAGCAGAAGCTGTGTCTAGAGAAAAATCAATTGACAAAGAAGAAGTTATTACTGCTATGGAAGAAGCAATAGAGAAAGCAGCAAGGTCAAAATATGGCTTAGAAAGAGATATAAGAGCAAATATTGACAGAAAAAATGGATCAATAAATATTGCTCAATTTACTGAAGTTGTTGAAATTGTTGAAAATGAGTCTACTCAAATGACGTACAACGAGTCTCAAAGAAGAAATTTAAATGTTGGCATTGGAGAATTTTATAGACAATCACTCCCACCAATTGACTTTGGAAGGATTGCCGCACAAACTGCAAAGCAAGTTATTTCTCAAAAAGTTAGAGAAGCTGAGCGTCAAAGACAATTCCAAGAATATAAAGATCGTGTGGGTGAAATTGTTGTTGGAACAATAAAGAGGGTTGATAACCAATCAGTCATAATTGATTTAAGTAGGGCAGAAGCAATAATTAAAAAAGATCAAATGATTCCAAGAGAACAATTGAGGCCTGGTGACAGATTAAGGTGCTTTATAATAGAGGTAAGTGAACAAACAAAGGGGCCTCAAATATTTTTATCAAGAGCCTCAAATGATTTTTTAGCTGCCTTATTTACTCAAGAAGTACCAGAAATTTATGATGGAATCATAGAAATAAAAGGTGTTGCAAGAGAGCCAGGGAGCAGGGCCAAAATTTCAGCTTTTTCTAATGATCCTAGCATTGATCCAGTAGGTGCTTGTGTTGGAATGAGAGGATCAAGAGTGCAAGCGGTAGTTAGTGAATTACAGGGTGAAAAAATTGAAATAATTCCGTGGACAGATGATCCTGTTACTTTTGTAATTAATGCTTTAGCGCCTGCTGTTCCCTCAAAAGTAGTTATGGATGAGGATGCAAATAGAATGGAAGTTGTTATTCCTGATGATCAATTGTCTTTAGCCATAGGTAGAAGAGGTCAGAATGTAAGATTGGCATCACAATTGACTGGTTGGTTTGTTGATATTTTAACTGAAGCAGAAGAATCAGAAAAAAGACAAGAAGAATTTTCAGAAAGAAGTAAGATTTTTATTGAAGCTCTTGATATTGACGATGTTATTGCTCATCTCATGGTAAGTGAGGGTTTCGTATCAATTTCCGATATAGCTGAAGCCCCTCTTGAAGAATTAATGTCAATCGAAGGTTTTGACGAACATTTATCCTCAGAGTTAAGTGAAAGAGCCAAGAACTTTGTAAAAATTGAGAATAAAAGAATTGATAACGCTCTTAAAGAACTTAAAGTAAAAGATGATTTATATAATTTTTCTGAGCTTAATAAATCAAATATTTTAACTTTAGCAGAAAATAATATTAAAACTTTGGATGAATTAGCTGAATTAGATAGTGAAGAACTGTTTGGTATTTTGGGTAATAAGGTCTTTATAAATGAGGATGATGCGGGTTCAGTTATAATGAAAGCCAGACAACATTGGTTTACCGAAAATGAAGTTGATGATTAATTTATAGTTAGAGGAACTTTTATTATGGAAGATAAAGTAAATGGAGAAAGAAAAAAATTAAGTCTTTCCTCTGGTGGAAAATTAACATTAAAAAATTCTATTTCAGCAAATAAATCCCCTAATAGTATTACAGCCAACTCAAGGTCAGGCAGAGGTACTGTTCAAGTCGAAGTAAAAAGAACCAAAAGACTCTCTAAGCGACTAAATATAAATGAAAATACATCTCAAGAAAATAAATCAGGTTTGAGCGCCAAAGAAATTCAACATCGGAGTAGAAAGCTACAAGAGGGTCTTGCAAAGACTGCAGCTGAAGCAGAAATAATTGCTTCTGAAAAGATAGAAAAAGCTAAATTAGAAGAGGCTCGTATTGCTGCAAATGCCCTAGAAGCTTCAGAAGCGGCATCATCTTTAGGGCCTAAAGATAAAATGTTGGCTAGAAGAAAAGCAGAAACTGAAGAAATATTTGAGATAAAAAGAATTGAAGAAGAACAACTTAAACTACAAATAGATGCAAAAAAAGCAGAAGAAGCTGCACTGCAGGCTGAAAAAGACAGACAAAAACTAGGCGATACTGAATTATTACCAAATACTAATAAATCATGGACAGGTCATAAGGTTCAGGAAAAAGAAATTTATAGAGAAAATTTAAAGAAACCTGGCTGGAACAGAGGTTTTCAAGAAAAAAGACAGGGTAAAATGACAATTGCTCGTGCTTTAGACTCAGAGAATGTCAGAGTAAGATCTCTTGCGTCAATAAAAAGAAGACGTGAAAAGGTTAGAATGCAGGCGGATCAAACACCTGTAGTCAAACAGTTTAGAGAGGTTATTATTCCAGATACAATCACAGTTTCAGAGTTAGCTAATAGAATGACCGAAAAAACTGCTGATGTAGTAAGAGAATTGATGAAAAATGGAATTATGGCAACTGCAACTGAAGTAATTGATTCTGATACAGCTGAATTAATCACCACTGAATTTGGACATAAGCCAAAAAGAATTTCTGAATCTGATGTAGAATTAGATCTTGGTTTAGAAGAAAGTAACCCTAAAAATTTAGTTTCTCGTCCACCAATTGTTACAATAATGGGTCACGTAGACCACGGAAAAACTTCTTTGTTAGATGCTTTAAGAGAGAGCAAAGTGGCTGATGGAGAGGCTGGCGGGATTACTCAACATATAGGGGCATACCAAATTACAACTAAAACGAATTCCAAGATTTCTTTTATAGATACTCCTGGGCACGAAGCTTTTACAGAAATGAGGGCTAGAGGAGCCAATGTAACAGATATTGTTATTTTAGTTGTTGCAGCTGATGATGGTATTAAACCCCAAACCATTGAAGCTATTAAGCACGCTAAAGCCGCAAATTGTCCGATAATAGTGGCTGTTAACAAATGTGATAAACCTGAAGCTAATCCACAAAAAGTAAGAACTGAACTACTTCAACATGATTTGATTCCAGAGGAGATGGGCGGTGATGTTCAATGTATTGATGTGTCTGCTAAAAATAAAAATGGATTGAATGATTTAATTGATGCGCTAGAGTTGCAAGCTGATCTAATGGAATTAAAGAGTGATCCAACAATAAATGCTAATGGCGTAGTTGTTGAATCTAAAGTTGAACGAGGCAAAGGTTCAGTTGTGACATTGCTCGTAAAAGCTGGAACATTAAATGTTGGAGATATTATTGTTGTAGGATCTGAATCTGGAAAAGTTAGAGCTTTATTAAATGATGAAGGTAACAGAATAAATAAAGCAGGACCATCAATGCCCGTAGAAGTTCTTGGTTTATCAGGAACACCAGATGCTGGTGATTTGGCGCACGTTGTTGAGTCAGAATCAAGGGCTAGAGAAATTGCAGATTACAGACAAAGAAAGTCAAAGCTAAAAGAAGCAAAATTGACTGCTAGAGGTTCTGTCGAACAAATGTTAGCTAATATTCAGGCAGGAGAAACTTCTGAATTACCCGTTATTATTAAAACAGATGTACATGGATCCTTAGAAGCAATTAAAGCTGCATTAGAAAAAATAGGTAATTCAACTGTAAGTATTAGAGTTTTATCTGGTGCAGTTGGGGCTATAAGTGAATCAGATATTACACTAGCATCTGCATCCTCTGCACTTGTGTTTGCATTTAATGTAAGAGCAATACCGCAAGCTCGAGAATTATCTAGAAGAGATAATGTTGAAATTAGGTATCATTCTATAATTTATGAATTAATTGAAGATGCAAAATTAGCATTGACGGGAATGTTGGATCCTGATTTACAGGAGAGTTTTATAGGTTATACTGAAATAAAACAAGTATTCTCCGTTTCTAAAATTGGCAAGATTGCTGGATGCCTTGTTACTGAGGGTATAGTAAAAAAAGGTTGTAGCTTTCGTTTGCTTAGAGACAACACTGTAATTCATCAAGGAATGTTAAAAACTTTAAGAAGATTTAAAGATGAAGTAAAAGAGGTGCGTGAAGGCACTGAGTGTGGAATGGGATTTGAAAATTACAATGATATCCAAGAAGGTGACGTAATGGAATGCTTTGAAGTCAAAGAAGTTGCAAGAAGTTTAGAGTCAATCGATAAAAAAGTTGGGTAAAAATTGACATAATGGTAAATAATTTTTTATTTAATTCTAATAAAAAATCTATAAATAATTCTATAAAGTCCCAAAGGCAACTTAAAGTTGGTGAAGAATTAAGGCATTTAATTTCAAATGCGCTGCTTCGCAGTAGTTTTTATGATGAACATATTGAGAATAACAATATAACTATAACCGAAGTTAATGTAAGTCCAGACTTAAGAAATGCTAAAGTCTATGTAATGCCCTTAGGAGGAAAAAAAAAACTAGATGTTTTAAATAGTTTAAATAAAGCCACAGGTCGTTTAAAAAAAATAATATCAAGCAATCTGAGCCTAAGACAAACACCAAAGCTTATATTTAAGATTGATGAAACATTTGAGTACGCAAAAAAAATTAATGATATACTCGATAAAATAAAAAAATAAATATTTTTATTATATGATAAAAAAAAATTCTAATAAAATAAGTGGCTGGATAATACTAGATAAAAAAAGTGGAATAACTTCTCGCCAAGCCATTTCTAAAATTTCTAAAATCTTTAAATTTAACAAGATTGGACACGGCGGAACTTTGGATCCATTAGCTACGGGTGTATTGCCAATAGCTGTGGGTGAGGCAACAAAATTAATTTCCTTTATACAAAATAAAAAAAAAAAATATTCATTTACAATTAGATGGGGTGAGGCAACAGATACTGACGATAGTGAAGGAAAGATCATAAAAAAATCAAACTCACGACCAAATAAAGAAGAAATTCAAAATGCTCTAATTTCATTTATTGGTAAAATCCAGCAAATACCTCCAAATTTTTCAGCCATTAAAATTGACGGTGAACGCTCTTACAATTTAGCAAGGAAAAACATATCAGTAAGACACAAACCAAGGCAAATTGAAGTACTTGAATTTACTTTAAAAAAAATCTTAAATATTGATACTGCTGAGTTCGAAGTAATATGTGGAAAGGGAACATATATAAGATCATTGGCTAGAGATTTAGCAGAAAAGTTAAACACAAAAGGTCATATCATAAAGTTAAGAAGACATTTTGTTGGAAATTTTAATGAAAAAGATAAGATTTTTATAGATTTTTCTGAAGAAATAATACATAGTCCAACGTTTCTAGAAAAAATAATACCAATTGAAAAAGTGCTAGACGACATCCCGGCACTTTTTTTAACTAAAACTGAAGCAATGAAGCTTAGGCAAGGACAAAAAATCAGATTAAATTCATTAAACTTTAAAAAGAACTTTATTAAAAAACATCCAAATTATCAAGAATTTGAAACAGTCTATACTGTAAACGATAAAAAACTTGTCGCTCTCATTGAAATAGATGATGGATTGGTCAAGCCTAAACGTATAATCAATTATTAAATAGAAAGGTAAATATGATGTCGATTGATAAAAATCAAACAAGTAAAATTATTAAAGACTTTGGCAGTAACGAAACTGATTCTGGATCAGCTGATGTCCAAGTTGCAATACTAACTGAAAGAATTAAAAATTTAACCGAACATTTAAAAACACATAAAAAAGACTTTGGATCTAGACGCGGTCTTTTAAGTATGGTTGGACAACGAAGAAATTTATTAAAATACATAAAAAACAAAAATGAAGATAGATATATAAATCTTATAAACAAACTTGGTTTAAGAAGATAATTTAAAACCTAATTATTTATATTTTAAAGATCAAAAGTTAGAGGAAGTGTAATGTTTGAAGTTTATAGAAAAGAAATCACATGGGGTGGTAAATTACTAACATTTGAAACAGGTAAGATTGCTCGTCAAGCTGATGGAGCAGTTATGGTTACATATGGAGGCACAACAGTCCTATGTACAGCAGTTGGCGCTCCATCTGCCAAACAAGGCATAGATTTTTTCCCTTTGACAGTGAATTATCAAGAAAAAAGTTTTGCTGCCGGTAGAATTCCTGGAGGATTTTTCAAAAGAGAGGGACGTCCTTCAGAAAAGGAAACTCTAGTTTCAAGATTAATCGATAGACCTATAAGACCTTTATTTCATAAAAATTATAAAAATGAAACACAAATTATAGCTACTGTTCTTGCACATGACATGGAGAATGATCCAGACATTGTTGCCATGATAGGTGCATCTGCTGCATTGACGATTTCTGGATTGCCCTTTATGGGTCCTATTGGTGCTTGCAGAATTGGATGGGATGGAAAAGACTATATTTTAAATCCAACTATTGAACAAATGAAGGATCAAAGTCTTGATTTAGTTGTCGCTGGTACAAAAGAGGGTGTATTAATGGTTGAATCGGAAGCCACAGAGCTCTCTGAAGAAATAATGTTAGGTGCTGTTGATTATGGTCATGAGGAGATAGGAAATGTCATTAAAGCAATAATAGAATTAGCTGAAGTTGCTGCGAAAGAACCACGACCTTTACCTGAAGAGCCTGCTGAAAAAAGCGAATACTCAAAATTAATAAAACCATATAGAAAAAAGCTTGAAAAAGCATACAAAGAAATTGATAAAAGTAATAGATCAAAATTATTATCAGAAATAAGACATGAAATTTTGTCAGAATTTGACGAGACCTCTGATTACGTCTTAATATCGTCCTTAACAAAAGATTTAGAAGCTGATATAGTAAGAGGAAGTATTCTTAAAACAAAAAAAAGAATTGATGGTAGAGATACTAATACAGTTAGACCAATTGTAGCAGAAGTTGGAACTTTACCTAGGGCTCATGGTTCTGCCCTATTTACTAGAGGAGAAACACAGACTTTAGTAGTTGCAACTTTAGGAACTAGTCAGGATGAACAAATAATTGATGCACTGGAAGGTGAATACAGGTCAAAATTTATGTTGCATTATAATTTTCCACCTTATTCTGTTGGAGAGGCTGGAAGAGTTGGTTCTCCTGGTAGAAGAGAAATTGGACATGGAAAGTTAGCATGGAGAGCAGTTAATCCTTTACTGCCTTCAGACGATGATTTTCCTTATACTGTAAGAATTGTTTCTGAAGTAACTGAGTCTAATGGATCCTCCTCTATGGCAACTGTTTGTGGAACTTCTTTAGCATTAATGGATGCTGGTGTTCCAATTAAGAAACCAGTTGCAGGTATAGCTATGGGTTTAATTAAAGAGAAAAAAGAGTTTTCTGTTCTTTCAGATATCTTAGGTGATGAGGACCATCTCGGAGATATGGATTTCAAAGTTGCTGGAACCACTGATGGTATTACTAGTCTTCAAATGGATATTAAAATTACATCTATTACAAAGGAGATTATGAAAATTGCTTTGGAACAAGCCAAAGAAGGAAGGATTCACATCTTAAATGAAATGAGTAAAGCAATTACTTCTTCTAGAGAAGTTTTAGCAGACACAGCACCTAAAATAACAACCTTAAAAATAAAGCTAGAAAAAATTAGAGATGTAATAGGCCCTGGTGGAAAGGTGATAAGAGAAATATGTGAAACAACAGGTGCTAAAGTCGATATTGAAGATGATGGAACAGTAAAAATTGCTGCTTCTGATAATGATTCCTCAGAGGCTGCATTAAAGAAAATAAACGATATAGTTGCGGAAGCTGAATTAGGGGTAATTTATACTGGTAAAGTTGTAAAAACCGTTGATTTTGGTGCTTTTGTAAATTTTCTTGGAACAAAAGATGGTCTAGTTCATATTTCTGAATTACAAAATGCAAGAACAGAAAAAACTACTGATATTTGTAAAGAGGGAGATACAGTTAAAGTTAAAGTTATTGGTTTTGATGATAGAGGAAAAGTAAAATTATCAATGAAAAGAGTAGATCAAGAGACTGGTGCAGATATTGAAAATGTAAATCAAGATGATAAATAAAAAAAGGTGCAGATTATGAATAACGTAATTCCTAAAACTGAATGGATAAAAGCATGGTCAGAAAATGGTGTGGGTTGGATAAGGTTAAGTCATGATAATAAACTCAACCCTTTGTCAGCTTCATTTATTTTAGCCATTAAAGATGCAGCGGAAAAATTTGATAATGATCCGTCAATTGGCTGTATTGTTCTTACAGGTTCTGAAAAAGCCTTTGCAGCTGGTGCGGATTTAAAGGAAATGATTAAACTTAATTATGCCTCTGTAACTGAAAGCAGATATATTGAAAATGGATGGCTTGATATACCTAAAATTCAAACTCCAATTATTGCTGGTGTAAAAGGTTATGCATTAGGAGGAGGTTGTGAACTTGCTATGATGTGTGACTTTATAATAGCTAGAGATGATGCTAAATTTGGACAACCTGAAATTAATATTGGTGCAATACCAGGTGCTGGCGGCACTCAGAGACTTACAAGATCAATTGGTAAATCGAAAGCTATGTTAGCTGTACTTACTGGAGATATGATTTCTGCAGATGAGGCTGAAAATTGTGGCTTGATTGCTAAAGTATTTAAAGGTGAAGAGTTTGATATTTCTCTTAAAGATATAGCAATTAAAATTGCTAATCAATCAAAGCCATTAGCTAAACTAGCTAAACAAGCAGTAAATGTAGCCTTTGAAACAACACTAGAAGAGGGTATTCGATCAGAAAGAGCCTTGTTTTATTCAACTTTTGCACTAGATGATCATATTGAAGGTATGGGTGCTTTTTCAGAAAAGCGCAAACCAGTATGGAAAAACAAATAATCTGAAAATTATTCTAAATTTTCTCGCTTAGGAATGGCAACACTATGCAATCCACCATCCACGTGATGAACGTTTCCTGTAACACCTGAAGATAATTCAGAGGTTAAGTATAATGCAGCGGTACCAACTTCTTTTAATTGTGGATTAAATTTAAGAGGTGCTACATCTTCTGAATATCTAAATACATGTCTAGCTCCCGAAATAGCAGCCCCAGCCAAGGTTTTTACTGGACCTGCAGATAGGGCGTTTACTCTAATATTATTCTTACCCAAATCCATAGCTAAATATTTTATTGAAGCTTCTAATGCTGATTTTGCAACACCCATTACATTATAATTAGGTGTAGTTCTTTCTGCGCCAAGATAAGATAGTGTCAATAGACTACCACCTTTTAAAGACATTAGAGGGAAAGATGATTTTGCAATTCTTGTAAAACTGAACGCAGAAATATCAAGGGAATTTAAAAAATTTTCTCTGCTACAATTAACGTACTTTCCTTTTAATTCTTCTTTATCGGAATATGCAAGAGCATGAACCACAAAGTCAATTTCATTCCAAGCTTTAGAGAGTTTTTCAAACATATTTTCAATAGAATTTAATTCAGTTGCAGGTTTAGAAACATCACATTCAAAATGTTTGTCTGATTTTATGGTGTTCATTAATGGTATTAGTCTTTTCTTAAAACCTTCGTTTTGATATGAAAAAGCTAGTTGAGCACCATTTTCATATAATGTTTTTGCAATACCCCAAGCTATTGAACGTTCATTAGCCACGCCCATTATTAGACCTTTTTTACCATTCATAATAGACATTATATTTTCTCTTAATTAAATTTTCTAAATGCAAGGCAGGCATTTGTTCCACCAAAACCAAAGGAATTAGATAATGCCAAATTTATTTCTACATTTTTTATTGTTTTTCTCGGTATTTCAATAGATCCAATTTCTGGATCATCGTCGCTTATATTTGAGGAACCAGATATAAAACTATTGTTCATCATAATTAAGGTATAAATAGCTTCGTGAACACCAGTTGCTCCTAAAGAATGGCCTGTTATAGACTTTGTGCTTGTTAGTTTAGGAAGATACTCTTTATCTTTAAAGACCTCTCTTATGGCATGAAGTTCTTGCATGTCTCCTACAGGTGTACTAGTTCCATGGGCATTTATATAATCAACTTTTTCATTTATACCACTGAGAGCTTCATTCATACATCTCATTGCGCCTTCACCGCTTGGTGCAACCATGTCATGACCATCTGAATTAGCACAATGTCCAACAATTTCACCATAGATTTTTGCACCTCTAGCTTTTGCGTGTTCAAGCTCCTCTAATACAAGCATACCTCCACCACCAGCAATAACAAAACCATCTCGATTTATATCATAAGGTCTTGATGCTAACTCCGGTGTTTCATTATACTTGCTAGACATGGCTCCCATTGCATCAAAAAGGACAGATAGTGTCCAGTCTAACTCCTCGCCACCACCAGCAAAAACTATGTTTTGATTACCATATCTAATTTGATCTGCACCAATACCTATACAATGAGCTGAAGTAGAACAAGCAGAAGTTATAGAAAAATTAATACCTTTTATTTTAAAAAAAGTTGCAATACATGCCGATACAGTTGAGCTCATGCATCTTGGAACCATGAAAGGACCCACTCTTTTTGGTCCTTTTTCCCTCGCAATATCAAACGATTGTAGCATATTAGCAGTGCTTGGACCTCCTGACCCTGCAATTAGGCCTGTTTTGGGATTAGAAACTTCTTCAGGAGTTAATCCTGAGTCTTTGATCGCCTGTTCCATAGAAAGCACAGAATAAGCTGCACCTGCGCCCATAAACCTAAGTTGTTTTTTGTCAACATGATCTTCAAGATTTAGCTTTACTTCACCGTGTATTTGACTTCTAAAGCCCATTTCTTTGTAAGTATCAGATTTAACAATTCCTGATTTTTGTTTTATTAAGGAATTTTTAACCTCTTCAATATTATTACCAATTGAGCTTACAATTCCCATCCCTGTAATTACCACTCTTTTTTTACCAGTCATCTCTAATCCTATTTTGTTAAGTATTAATTAATCTTGAAAAAGCCCAACTCTAATATCAGATGCTTCAAAAACTAATTTGTCATCACAGATAACTCTACCATCAGCAATTCCAAGAATAAGTTTCCTCATGATAATACGTTTAAAATCAAGTAAATATTCTACCTTTTTAGCTATGGGTAAAATTTGACCAGTAAATTTCACTTCTCCAACTGATATAGCCCTTCCTTTTCCTCTACCACCCATATTGCCTAAAGAAAAACCTAATAGTTGCCATAATGCATCCATTCCTAAACATCCAGGCATAACAGGATCACTTTCAAAATGACAAGGAAAAAACCATTTATCTGGTGTAATTTTAAATTGAGCATGTGCTGTGCCTTTATTGTAAGCACCTCCAGTTTCTTTGATGCTTGTCACTTCATCAAACATCAACATAGGAGGCAAGGGTAATTTGGGAAAATCTACTCCTGCAAGCTTTCCTTTTGCACAGTCAATCAATTCTTGATAATTAAATGAATCTTTAAATAAAGCCAAAATTTAGTACCTTCAAAATAATTAATTAAATTATTACAATCATAAAATACAACAAATTAAACAATTATAAAATTAATATTTTGTTGAACCCCAAACAGTTTCTTTTTGAACCCAACCTATAAATTTTTTTTTCTTAACTATCTCAACTTTACACCATTTTTTTTGACATTTCTTTACATTAATCAATAAATTAGGCAAAAGTTTGGCTAAAGAATTACTCGAACTAGATGGTGTTCTTTTTAAAAAAGTAGTTTTAGTAATTAATCCAGTTCTTAATGAAGACAATAATTGTGTATGTACCCAACCTGAAATTTTACTAAATGTTACTACTTTTCTCCAATTATTGAATTCAGCAACAACTTGTAGAGGATAACCTTTTTGTTTTAATTCGAATTTTACTGGGAACTCTTTTCCTGGCCCAGATCTCATGTAGGTTAATGAATTTTTTAATGAAACCATTCTTGGTATTTTTAAACCACTCCCATTAATTGATACTTTGAGTTCATTTGTTTTTGATAAAGCGTTTTCTGAAGATACAATAAAACTGATTATCATAAAGGTTGAAGCATACAAAATTATTTTATAGTTAAAAATATAAATATTCATGTTATTTACTTTGAACACATAGGACACTGGTTGTTCTTTATAAGTCTGATTTTATCTAGATTTAGAGTTAGCGCATCATATAAAAATAAATTTCCTGCTGTAGATTGATAATTTTTTAGAGCTATTTCTTTTATGGCCTCATTAACTTGCATACTTCCAATTAAGCCTGTAACGGGTCCAATTATTCCAGCCTCTCTACAATTTGTAATTGGAGATTTTTCATTAGTTCTTGGAAAAACACATTCATAACAAGGGTAATTTTTGTTTAATCCACTTTTCCAGATGGCTAATTGACCCTCCATTTGCACAGCGGAACCAGAAATTAAAATTTTTTTGCACTTGTGTGATAAAGAATTTAAAATATATTTAGTATCGGGATTGTCACAACAATCAAAAATCAAATCAAAATTACTAACATCTATAGAGTCATCAAAAATCTTTTTTTTAGAAATAATGGAAATGTTTGGATTTATTTTTAGACACTCTTGTACTAAATTTTCTGCTTTACTATTACCGATATGATTATTTTTATGAGCAATTTGTCTATTTAGGTTACTAATTTCAATAATATCTTGATCGTATATCTCTATATGTCCAAATCCTGCTGCAGAAGCGTAAAGTGCTACTGGACAACCTAAACCGCCAGCTCCAACAATTAAACAATTGGTGTTAAGTAATCTTTCTTGACCTTCCTCATTAAAGTTAGGAATGATTACCTGTCTTGCATATCTATTAAGATCGTCATCATTAAGCATTAACAGCTCTTTTGTTGTAATTAATTAAAAGATCATTAATTCTATTAACTAAATGGTAAGCTACTGATTTTTTGCTTTGTTTTTCCCATTGCTCATAATTATTTTTATAAATTAGAAATACTTTATTAAAGTCTTCTCCAAAAACCTTGTTATTGCTGACATCATTAGCAATTATTAAATCAACATTTTTAGATATTAATTTAGAATAGGAATTATTTTTGATATTACTTGTTTCTGCTGAAAATCCAATTACGATCTTCGGCCTTAATTTGCTTTTAGCAATTGTTTCTAAAATATCGGGGTTTTTTATGGCTTCGAATAACAATTTTTCTTTAGTTTTTTTAATTTTATTATTTGTGTCAATTTTATTATTTGTGGATGTTTTGGGTATTAATCTCCAATCTGCCACTGCTGCACAACATATTAAAATATCAGCAGGGAGTTGTTGAGTTACGTTATCTAACATTTCCTGAGCAGTTTTAACTTTTATTACATTTTCACAATTCGGAAAAGGAATATTTACAGGTCCAGTAATCAGAGTTACTTTTGCTCCTCTTTTTGTCAATTCAGAAGCAATTTCAAAACCTTGTTTCCCTGATGATTTATTACTTACAAACCTTATTGGGTCAATTGCTTCTATTGTCGGCCCTGCTGTAATTATAATTGAAATATCTTGAAACTGATTAGAGAGTTTTTGATTTTCTCGCATGTATGATAAAATAAATTCAAATATTGCCCTTGGTTCTGGAAATCTTCCTTTCCCGCTCTCGCCACATGCCATATCACCTGTATCTGGCTCTATAAATTCTATACCTCTTTCTAATAGTTTTTTATAATTATCGCGTGTTGCCAAGTTATTCCACATAACAGGGTTCATTGAAGGAGCTAGAATTATTTTTGAAAAAGAAGCAAGCAAAATAGTGCTTGCTAAATCATCAGCTAATCCATTTGCTAGTTTTGCCATTATATTTGCAGTTGCAGGAGCTACTAGAATTATATCTGGACTTCTAGCTAAATTTATGTGGTTCATTTTTGTCTCATCTTCAATAGAAAATAAATCAATATAACATTTTTTTTCATTTAAGCTTGTTACTAACAAAGGTGTGATAAATTTCTGAGCTGATTTAGTCATAACAACATCAAGCTCGATATCAGTTTTTTTAATCAATCTAATGATTTCAAGAGATTTATATGATGCTATACCTCCACTAATAATTAACAAAATTTTAAATTTAAAATTATGCAATTTTTGTGTAGGTAAAAAATGTTCAATGTTTATATTTAGATATGAACCCAGTTCTAAAACATCTTTACGTTTGTTACTTGGTATTTTATTAAGCTTTTTCCAATTTGAAATTGCAGAGGGTTTAATTTTTAATTTTTCTGCAACAGCGCCTGTTCCGCCAAGTAAAGAAATAAGCTGTGAGATTTTATTCATAAGAAAAACTTCATAATTATAATAAAAAGATTACAATAAATGAAAAATATGAAAAATAAATGAAATATTTCATTTTTTTGATAAAATTTCGTCAATCTTCTTAATTATTTCAGGAATTTTGAGTAGGGCTATCTTGTTTTTATGATACCATTCTTCTAAGACCTTAAATGGATCGTGTGTATCAGTAATCCATTTATGTATTAATGGTCTGGATAATTCCCACATATTTATATTTGGATTTATTTGTCTGGTTGTTCCTTCAGCCATTAACATATTTTTTTGTAATAGTGTAAATTGTGGTTGTACTTCAATATTAAACTTTTTTGATAAATTCAGTATTTGACCCAGTAATTTAGCTAAAGACACTTCTCCAATAGGTTTATTTAAAATAGGTGTAGAAATTGCTCTTATTGCTTGAGAGAGATGATCATGAGAAATCTCTTTACCTAACATATTTGCTTCATCATGTATTTCAACAACTTTCTTATAATTTTTATTTAAAAGATAAGAAAGTAATAATGCTAGAAATTGCCTATCATTATTTGATAGTCTTCCCATAATACCAAAATCAATAGGTACTAGTGCTCCTTCCTTATCAATTAGAATATTTCCGGGATGCATATCCCCATGAAAGAAACCATCTCGGAAAACTTGAAGGAAAAAAACTTCTGTGCCTATTTCTGTTAATTTTTTGACATTATGTTTAGAAGCTTTAAGGGAGTCTAAATCATCAATTCTAATCCCGTCTATAAATTCCAGAACAAGCATGTTTTTTGTTGTAAATTGCCAGTAAATTTTGGGAACTCTATAATTAAGATGATCTTTAAAATTTTCAGCAAGTTCATCGGCAGCAGAAGCTTCTAATGTTAAATCAAGTTCATTCAAAGAAACTTCTGACAATACCTCTACATTTTTTGGAAGTTTGAGTCTTTTGATAGTGGGAATACAAAATTCTAAAAATTTTGTAATCCAATAAAAAAAAGTGAAGTCTCTAAACAATTCTTTATGTATTTTTGGCTTTAATATTTTTATTGCTACTTTCTCTCCATTTTTAAGGATACCTGTGTGGATTTGAGCAACAGATGCGCTTGCAATGGGATTATCATTAAAAAAAGCTAAACTTTCTTGAAGAAACTTTTTATTTTCATTTTGAATAATTTTTCGCGAAATAGAATTTGAAAAAGGTTTCAATTTACCTTGTAATATTTTAAGTTCATCACATGTTTTTTTACCTAGAATATCAGGTCTTGTTGATAAAGCCTGTCCCAATTTTATATATCCAGGTCCCAAGTTTATTAAAACATTAGAAAGTTTTTTTCCAATTTCTTTCTGATTATTGTTTCCAAAAATAAAATTTAAAATTTTTAAAATTAACTCTATTTGTTTATTAAAATATTTGTTTTCAATTAGAAGAGCTAAAATGCCAGTTCTAATTATTTTATTAAATACTAAAAAACTTTTAATTAAAAAATATGGTATTTTCCATAGCGGGAATTCTAGCTTTCTCTTTATCTGCATTTAGATTTTCCAGCCACTATGTAGAGCAACTATTCCGTTTGATAAGTTTCTGTATTTTATTCTAGAAAATCCAACTTGAGAAAACATTTGAGTAAGCTCATCTTGATTAGGAAATTTTCTTATAGACTCAACTAAATATGTGTAGGCTTCCTTATTACCAGTAACTTTATCTCCTATTAATGGCATAATTTTAAAAGACCATAAATCATAAAATTTCTTTAAAAAATCATTTTCCAGATGGCTAAATTCTAAACATATAAATCTTCCTCCAGGCTTTAGAATACGGTAAATTTCTTGTAGTGATTTATTTCTATTTGTAATATTTCTTAAACCAAAACTCATGGTTGCTCTTTCAAATGAATTATCTGAAGCTGGAATATCCTCTGCACTTGCAATAGTCCACTCTAAATTTCGAATATTATTATACTTTTTTTTACTTACTTCGATCATCTCTTTATTTATATCGAAAATGTGAGCTGAGTTACCTCCTGCATTTATGAATTTATTAGCGATATCACCAGTCCCCCCCGCAATATCTGCTAAATTTTGATTCCCTTGAGGAGCTAACCAATTAATTAAATCATTTTTCCAACTTCTATGAATACCTAAACTTGTTATATCATTCATTAGGTCGTATTTTTGAGCAACAGAATTGAATACATAATTAACCAATTTTTGTTTATCACTTTTTTTTACAGACTTGTAACCAAAGTCAACATTATTTTGATTTTCATCTACCATTATTAACCTAGACAATATATTAAATGTAAATTTTAATTAAGATTAATATACTTTTTAAATTAATTTAAAGATAGAAGAAAAAGGACAAAAATGCCTGAATTGCCAGAGGTTGAGACAGTATGTTTAGCTTTATCTAAAATTTTAAATAATTCCAAAGTGAGTAATATTAAGATATTTAGAAAAGACTTAAGATGGACTATAAAAGATAATTTAGAATTGGATTTAAAAGAAAAAATTTTAAAAAAACCATTTAGAAGAGGGAAGTATATTTTAATTCCAACTTCGAAAGCACATATATTATTGTTTCATTTAGGAATGAGTGGAACAATAAAGATTTTATCTGGGGAATATAAGGTAATTAAGCATGATCACGTTAAAATTAATATAGAAACTGAAGATAATAATTATTTTACAATTGTTTATAATGATCCAAGAAGATTTGGGTATATTGATTTTTTTCATGTTAGCAAAATTAAAAATCACTTTTTACTTAAAAAATTAGGCGTAGAACCATTTGAAAAGGACTTTACTATAGAATATCTACAAAAAAAAATTTATAATAAATCAAAGTGTGTCAAAAATTTTTTAATGGATCAAAGTATTATAGCTGGTATAGGTAACATCTATGCTAATGAGATTTTATATAAAGCCAATATTAGTCCTTTACGAACTGTGGATAAGCTTAATAAAGAACATCTAAAATCCATAATAGTTGCAACAAAATTTATTTTAAAAAAATCAATTAATGTTGGTGGAACATCAATTAGAAATCACTTGCAACCAGACGGAAAACTTGGATATTTTGTACAAAAACTTAACGTTTATGGAAAGAACAAATCTAAATGTAATAAATGCAATAACGTGATAGTTTTAATAAATATTAATAATCGATCAACGTATTATTGTAGCAACTGTCAAAGGTAGCATTTCAATAAAATAAATATATATGTTTATTAACTTGACAATTTATGAAGAAAAATTTAATCCATATAAAAATTTGAAAGGTTTTATTATGGCTAATCATGCATCTGCAAAAAAAAGAATTAGAAGAAACGTTAGAATGGAAATTGTAAATAAGATCAGAAAAAATAGGGTTAGATCTTTTATAAAAAAAGTTGAAATAGCTATAGATAAATCTGATAAAGCATTAGCTGAAGAAGCTCTCAAAATTGCTCAACCAGAAATGCACAGGTCAGTTTCAAAAGGTGTTTTTAAAAAAAACACAATGTCTAGAAAATTATCTAGACTTTCTTCTAGAATAAAAAAAATAGCATAAACCTTTTCTATAATCTATTTTAATTAAAGAGGCATTTGCCTCTTTTTTTTTAAGAATAATCAACTCAACGATTCGCTTTATTTGGAAAAATAAAAACTTTGGTATTTATGAAATTTTCATTCAAATAACAAATTAAAATAAATTATAAAGTAATTATAAATCTAAATTATCATTTAAGAGAATCATAATAAATTCAAAGAAGTACGATTAATTTTTATAAAATAATCTTAAGTTTTTTATTTCATTAATCGAATATTTATTTAATTTTATTAATTAATTTAAATATTCCTAAAAAATTTAATCAACTGTTTTATTTATCTTTTTTATAGATAATTAAAAATCAATATATTTTTTTATTTTATTATTACCTCAAATCTTGCGATTGGTTTTTATAAATATATATTTTAGTTAGTTAATCATTTTTATATTTTCAAGAATAATCTGGTTATACATTACCTTTTAAAATAGGATTTTGAAAAAATGTCGGATGTTGAAATTAATTCTAATTTAAAAAGTAAAAACAACAAAAATACAAATGCTTCTAATGAGATGTTTTTCGCTCAGAAAAACCAATGGGAAGAGATTAAAAATTTGATATCCAAAAATATAAAAGAAATCTTTTGGAAAGCTTGGATTAATCCTCTTAAGTTTGAAAAATATGAGAAAGGTATACTTCACCTTTCAACAGACTCTCATATAATTTCTAACAGAGCAGAAAATCAATATTACGAAACAATTTTTTTTGAAGCTTCTAGAGCATTTAACTCTTTAAAAAAAATCCAATTCCATACAGCCTCTTTTGAAAATAAAGATAATATCTCTATAAAAAACAAAGTTATAAAAGATAAAATAGATCAAGAAATTAACTATAATGATTTATCGTTTATTGATAGCGTATCAATGAAAACAAACTCTAAATTTAGTTTCGATAATTTTGTAGTGGGTGAAGCTAATCAAATGCCATATGCCGCATCTAAAAGAATATGCGAAAAAAATTCTCTAACTTATAACCCATTATTTATTCATGGTGATGTAGGAATGGGAAAAACACATTTACTGAATGCAATTTCAATAGACTTAAAAGCAAATATTCCTAATTTAAAAATTGTAATGATGTCTGCCGAAAGGTTTATGTACCAATTTATAAAATCAATTAGATTAAAAGAGACAATTAAATTCAAAGATCAATTTCGATCTATTGATATTTTATTGATTGATGATATCCAATTCATAGGTGGCAAGGAGTCAACTCAAGAGGAATTTTTTTATACTTTTAATGAATTAATTAACCAAGGTAAACAAATAATAATTTCATCTAATAAATCTCCAGTAGATTTATTATCTTTAGATGAAAGGCTCAAATCTAGATTATCAGGTGGTCTTGTTGTAGATTTTCTTCCAACTAATTATGAATTGAGATTAGAAATATTGAAAAAAAAAGTAGAAGTATTAAACATCAATGTTCCAATTGATGTACTTCAGTTTGTAGCCAATAAAATAGTAAAAAATATCAGAGAATTAGAAGGTGCATTAAATCGTATTTGGGCAAATTATGAATTAACAGGTAAAAAAATTAATATAGAAAATTCTACAAACTTATTATCTGATCTAATTTCTTTACGTGTAAAAAATATTTCTATAGAAAATATACAGAAAAAAGTTTCATCTTATTATAACCTTGCTTTGTCTGACATGACTTCTTCTAGAAGATCTATAAATATTGCTAGACCTAGACAAATAGCAATGTATCTTTCTAAGGGGCTAACAAGTTACTCTTACCCTGAAATTGGAAGAGCTTTTGGTGGTAAAGATCATACGACAATCATGCATGCTGTTAAAAAAATTGAGTCAATGCTTGAAATTGATCAAAAATTAAAAAAACATATTTTTGAGTTAAAAGAAATCATTTTTACACTATAAATTATTCTTTATTAATCAAAGATTTCTTCGATGTAATTGCTTGCTGAAACAGCTTTAAACATGTTATAAATAATTGAAAATTTTATTATTTTATAAAGTAATTGAGGTTCGATTATGAATTTTACTATAGATAGAAACAATCTTTTAAAACCACTAGGTCATGTTTATTCTGTGGTAGAAAGAAGAAACACTATTCCTATTTTATCTAATGTGCTAATAGAAACTAATTCATCAAAAGTCTCATTTACTGCTACTGACATGGATATGGATATCGTAGAAGAAACATCTTGTATAGTATCAAGTCAAGGAAAAGTAACATTATCTGCACATACATTATATGATATTATAAGAAAACTTCCCGACGGTTCCGAGGTTAAAGTTGAGCTTAAAGAATTAAATGTAGAAGTCTCAGCAGGTAAGTCTAAATTTATTCTTCCAACTTTACCTGTAGATGATTATCCAATTATGACAAATATTGAACAAGACCATGAATTTAACGTGCAATCAATAGATCTTGCCAACTTAATTGATAATACAAAATTCGCAATTTCGTTAGAGGAAACAAGATACTATTTAAATGGTATTTTTTTGCATGTTCCTGATTCAGATAATCAAAAATTAAGAGCTGTTGCTACTGATGGACATAGATTAGCTCAGGCAGAAATACCTCTTCCCGAAGGAGCTTCTAACATGCCAGGCATCATCTTGCCAAGAAAAGCTGTAGGTGAAATTAGAAAGTTAACTGACGGTACTGACGGTAAAATTAAAGTTATTATTTCAAACACTAAGGCTCAATTTGTATTTCCAAACTCTATTCTTACAACAAAATTAATTGATGGCTCCTTTCCAGATTATCAAAGAGTTATTCCAAAAGAAAATCTTAACAAACTTGTAGTTTCAAACCAAGTGTTTTCAAAAGCAATCGACAGAGTTTCTACTGTTTCATTAGAAAAATCAAGAGCAGTAAAACTTTCACTAAGTAATAATCTATTGTCTTTAAATGTAAACAGTCACGATCTTGGAAATGCATCAGAAGATTTAGAAATTGACTATAGCTACGATAATTTAGAAATTGGATTTAATTCAAAATACCTTTTGGATATAACATCTCAAATACAAGGTAAAGAAATTCAAATTTTATTGTCAGACTCTGCCTCACCAGCATTAATTACAGATCCTGATCAAGATGGGGTAATTTTTGTTTTAATGCCTATGAGAGTTTGATTTTCTGTCAGATTTAAATCAGAAATCTAGGAAAAAAATGAACAATAATATTTTAAGTTTCAAGGAGAACTTTACTAACAAAAAAGATTCTAAAAGTTTTTATATTAAAAAAATTAGTCTTAAAAATTTTAGAAATCACAAAAATTTAAATCTCAATTTAAAAAACAATTCTATATTAATATATGGTGGAAATGGCTCTGGTAAAACAAATATTTTAGAAGCTATTTCTTTATTAAATCAAGGTAAAGGCTTAAGAAAAGCAAATATAGAAAATTTTTTGAATCAAGAAAAAATATGTGATAATTCTCTCAAAACATGGGGCATTAATGTAGATTTCGTAAGTCCAAACGGTAAATTTAATATTGGCACAGGCTTAAAAAAAACTGGAACTAATAAATCAAGAATTGCTAAGCTTAATTCAAACTATACACCATTGAGTTCTTTAGGAGAAATTTTAAATATATCATGGATTACGCCTCAACTTTGTGTTTTGATCTTATCAAGTATGAATGAAAAAAGACGTTTTATTGACAGACTTACTATGTCAATAGATAGCTTACATTTAAACAGAGTATATAAATACGATAAATTATTTAGACAAAGAAATAAAATTTTGATGCAACCCAATAGTGATGAGAAATGGTTGGATACTATAGAATCACAAATTTCTGAATTATCAGTTTCTATTATTGCTAGAAGATTAGACTTATTAGAAGAACTTGAAAATTTATATAAAATTGAATTTAAAAATAATCATTTAACTAAGCATTTTCCTGCTGTTAGCATTATAATTAATGGGAAAATTGAAAAATTACTTGAGGAAAAACCTGCTTTAGAAGTTGAGGATTACGTAAAGTCAGAATTAAAAAAATCAAGATTTAATTACGACTTATTTGTACCTGGGCCTAATAATTCCTTAATAGAAATTTTTAATAGAATCGATAATAAAAATTTAGATATCTCCTCTACTGGAGAACAAAAACTTATATTAATATCAATCATCTTATCCCATGCTAGGTTGCTAAATGATAAATTTAATATGGCACCAATCTTATTATTAGATGACATTATTGAGCACTTAGACAATAAGCATAGAAAAGCGTTATTTTTAGAGGTGTCGAGACATAATGCTCAATCATGGTTTACAAGCACCAGCAAAGATGCTTTTGCGGGATACCCAAGTTTTATTGACAAAATAAATCTTCAAAATATTAAGGAAAATTTTGATGGTAACTATCACTTTAGATATGGAGATATTTAAATGTCTGAAAATAATTTAGATTTAAATAATAATGAGTATGACGCAGAGTCAATAAAAGTTTTAAAGGGTTTAGATGCTGTAAGAAAAAGACCTGGAATGTATATAGGTGATACTGACGATGGTTCTGGATTACATCATATGGTATATGAAGTTTTAGATAATTCAATTGACGAAGCTCTAGCAGGTCATTGTGATCTTATTCAGGTTAAGTTGCTGAGTGATGGATCTGTTACCATTAGTGATAATGGTAGAGGGATTCCAGTTGATATTCATCCTGAAGAAGGAATTTCAGCAGCTGAAGTAATAATGACTCAACTACATGCTGGAGGTAAATTTGATAATAACTCATATAAAGTTTCAGGAGGTTTGCATGGAGTGGGTATTTCAGTAGTAAATGCTTTATCAGAAAATTTGAGTCTAAAAATTTACAGAAATGATCAAGTGCATGAAATTTTTTTTCAAAATGGTGTAGCAAAAGACCGTCTTATGGTAACTGGAAAAGAAAAAAACAAAACAGGTACCGAAATTAACTTTAAACCAAGTCAAGAAACTTTTTCAAAATGTATTTTTGATTATTCAACATTAGAACATAGAATTCGAGAATTAGCATTTTTAAATAGTGGTGTGCATATTGAATTAATAGATCAAAGAGATAGAGAAGATAAAAAGGTTTCTTTTTTTTATGAAGGTGGCCTCAAAGCATATACTGATTATCTAAATAGATCTAGAAATGCAATACATGATGTAATAGCCACGACGCATGAAAAAGACGGTATTACAGTTGATATTTCTCTTGAGTGGACAGATGGTTATCATGAGACTACTCTTTGTTTTACAAATAATATTCCTCAAAGAGATGGTGGAACACACTTAGCGGGCTTCAGAGCTGCTTTAACGAGGGTAATTAATAATTATTCTATTAGTTCTGGTATAGCAAAGAAAGAAAAGATCCAATTGTCTGGAGAAGATTGTAGAGAAGGTTTAACAACCGTTTTGTCTCTAAAGATACCTGACCCTAAGTTTTCTAGTCAAACAAAAGATAAATTAGTATCTAGTGAAGTACGTCCAGTTGTAGAACAACTCGTTTCAGAATCATTAAATCAGTGGTTTGATGAACACCCAACAGAAGCTAAGAAAATAGTTGCTAAAGCGTACGAAGCAGCAAGTGCACGTGAGGCAGCAAAAAGGGCACGCGAACTTACGAGAAGAAAAGGTGTTATGGATATTGCTAGTTTACCTGGGAAATTAGCTGACTGTCAGGAAAAAGATCCAGCAAAATCTGAAATATTTTTAGTAGAAGGTGATTCTGCTGGAGGTTCTGCAAAGCAAGGAAGAGATAGATCTAATCAAGCAATATTGCCTTTAAGAGGAAAAATTTTAAATGTAGAACGAGCTAGAATAGACAAAATGTTATCATCAGCAGAAATTGGTACATTAATTACCGCTATTGGAGCAGGAGTTGGTAACTCTGAGATTGATGTTGAAAAAGCAAGATATCATAAAATAATTATTATGACTGATGCAGATGTTGACGGAAGTCATATAAGAACATTACTTTTGACATTTTTCTTCCGACATATGAGACCACTTGTAGATGCTGGATATTTATATATAGCTCAACCACCTCTATTTAGAGCTAAACAAGGTAAATCTGAAGTATATTTGAAAGATCAACTTGCTTTAGATGATTACCTAATTGAATCAGGTATTAAAGGTGTCTCTTTATCATTAGGAAAAAATGAGACAATATATGGTGAAGACTTGAAGATTTCAGTTGAGAAATGCATAAGCGTAAAGAGGATCATAGAAAATGTCGCAAAAAAATTAGGTTTCCCACAAATTTTGTCTCAACTGGCTATTTTAGGAGTTTTAAATCAAAAGATTTTTGAGGATGAAAATAATTTAACAAAAATTAGTCAAAGATTAAATCAAGTTTTTGCTAATTCTAATAATGTATGGTCTTCAAAATATACCTATAAAAAAAATAATGATGAAAAAAAATTAATTGAAATTTCGAGAATAAATAGAGGTGTTATGGATGTTTTTATTATGAGTGAGGATGATTTAAATTCTGATGAAATAAAAGCTCTAGATAATGCAAAAGATTTTTTAAATAATTATTTTTCTGAGAAGTGTATTTTTACTTCTAATGAAGAAAATTATGAAATAAAAGGTCCACTTGATTTAGCTACTAGGATAACTGATATTGGTAAAAAAGGATCTCAAGTAAACAGATATAAAGGATTAGGTGAAATGAATCCAGTTCAACTTTGGGAAACAACACTTGACCCAAATGCAAGATTTTTACTTCAAGTTAAGGTCGAAAATGAGGGTGATGCAGAAGAAACTTTTTCAACATTGATGGGTGAAGCTGTCGAGCATAGAAAAACATTTATTCAAGATAATGCACTAAAAGTTAGTAATTTAGATATATAAATTAATTTAAGACATTATCCTTTCTCATGATATGGTCTGAAATTTGTTGAGAAGTGAATGCGCTTAGTGTCCATCCAAGGTGTCCGTGACCAGTGTTGTAAAATACACCGGGTAACTTTCCACTTCCAACTTTTGGTACCATACTTGGTGTCATAGGTCTTAAACCAGCCCATGGAATAGCGTGTTCGGTAGACACTTTAGGAAAAAGCTTATTACACCACTTAATAAGAGGATTAATTCTATCAGCCCTTATGTCTTTGTTATAACCATTAAACTCAGCGGTACCAGCAACTCTAAATCTATTTTTTCCTAATCTACTCGAAACAATTTTAGCTTTATCATCTAGTAAAGACACATAAGGAGCATTTTCTATGCTTTCTTTATCATCAAGCAATATTGTAATAGAATACCCTTTTACAGGATATATATTGATTTTGTCACCCAAGTTATTTGCTATAAATTTACTGTTAACACCAGCACAAACAACAATCCCGTCATAATTTTGTTTCTGAATTTCATTTGATTGATTAAAGGTAAGTATTGGTTGTTTTTTGTCATGATTAACATCAACAATTTCTGTTTCGTAAAAAAATTTTACACCTTTCCTTTCACAAGCATCAGCAAGTAATTTTGTAAATTTATGAATGTCACCAGACATATCGCTTTTTGTATAAAATCCACCAATAAAATTCTTAAGATTTAGAGTTGGTTCAATAGACAACATTTCATCTATAGAAATTTCTTTTCTATCTAATCCAGCCTCCAAAAGCCATTTATTAACTTCTCTACCATGTTTTAATGATGCATCACACTCACATAAATGCATGATACCTTTCTCTTCAAGATCTAGTTCAATATTTTCTTTTTTTAGTATCCTTTTGAACTCATCTCTACTATTGATAGCCATTTTAGCGGTTAAAATTGTATTTTTTTTGTGGTTTGGAATATTACATATAAAATCCATTATCCAGCTAATTTTATGAAAGTTTAGTTTTGGGTTGAATAGCAAAGGTGCATCTTTTTTTAACATCCATTGAATACCTTTTCCTATTGTTGACCAACTATTCCATACTTCAGCGTTGCAAGCAGATAATTGACCACCATTTGCGAAACTTGTTTCCATAGCTGCATAACGGTTTTTATCAAAAACAGATACAATATACCCTCTTTCTAAGAGTTGGTAAGCAGTGGTTATCCCAGTTATGCCTGCTCCTACGATTGCTATATTTTTCATAATAAACTCCGTGACAAAGTTTTTGTAAATTAAATATTACCCCATCTGTCACGGAACCTGAAAGATTGACCAAAATTGGCTTACCCCTTCGGTGGATGATAAAATCATCACTCTCCAGATTATCAACTTTTTGTGTTTCGGGTGCCTGAGAGTTTCCGGGGTGGTTGCTCCTTCGGCGGTTATAAATAACACTCTCACACAAAAAGACTTTGATAAACTTAGACTAACAATGTTTTAAAATAAAAACAATAGTGTAAACTCTTTAAATTTTTATTTGCTTTTTTGAAACCATAAATACACCTAGACATGAAAGAGACAAACCCAAAAAGTCAAAAGAAGTGAATGTTTCTTCTAATATTAAAAAAGCAAGTAAAGCAGATATAGGAGGTACTAAAAAAAATAAAGTAGCTGTTTCATTTGCTTTATTCTTTGCTAGTAAATACATCAAAATTAAAAATGCACCAAGTGAAACAGCAAATATTTGCCATGACATGGCTAAAATAAAATCATTTGAAAAATTTATAAAAAATTTTTCAAAGCAAAGTGCTAATACAAGATGAAAAATTGCGGCGCTTAATGCTTGCAAAAAATTATTTCCAGACAAAGACAAATCGGATCCTATTTTTTTTTGCCAGATAATACCTAGTGAAGAAGAAACTAGTCCAACTATTCCAGCAAAAAAGGCAACTATGGTCAGACCATCAATTAGATCAGAAATTATAATTATCAATGCACCACTAAATCCTAAAATAATTCCAAGCCACTGAAATTTAGTTAAAGTTTCATTCAAATAAATTTTTGCTAGAAATGATGTTAAAATAGGTTGTAATGATACCATTAACGCTATAAGGGTAGCTGATATACCTCTAGATAAAGCAAAAAAAACTCCACCTAAATATAAGCCATGAAATAATAACCCGCTAATTGATGCATTTTTGAAAGCCTTAAAAGAAATATATTTGTCTTTTGAAAAAAAAATAAAAAATAGGAAAAATAATGAAGCAACTATCCCAAATCTTATTGAAAGCGAAAGAAAAGGTGGGGCATTATCAACTATTATTTTGCTAGTAATAAATGCTGAAGACCAGAGTAATACAAAAATTATTGGTATTATATTATTAATATTAATAACTTTCTTATTTGAAAAACAATTATAATAAATTATCTTGGATTTTCGATTGGACCTTTTTCTTCTAACCATTTATTAAAACCCCCAACTAGATGAGAGGTGTTTAAAAGCCCAATTTCCATTGCTGAAAGTGTGGCGAGTGCCGATCTCCAGTCAGATGCACAATAAAAAATGAAATGATAATTATCATTAAAAAAATTTTTATGATATGGGCTCTCAGGATCTATCCAAAACTCTAACATACATCTTGGAACATGTTTTGCTCCAAATATGCGACCAGATTTTTGAATTTCTCTTATATCCCTTACGTCAATGAATAAGTTAGTTTTGTTGGAATGCATTTTAATAGCATCGCCTACTTCTAAATTATTTATTTGTTTCTTAGCATTTTCTACAAGTTTTATAACTGAGGTTTTTATTTTAATCATATTTATTCTTTCTCTAAAAATAAATGAAACAATCAATTTACTTTAATCTATTAAAAATTAAATTAGCTGCTTTATTTCCTGAAATAAACGCAGCCTCAACATTTGGCCCCTCCAAAAAATCTCCTGCAATTGCAACTGGGTATTTTGGATCAATCTGAGGTCCTAAGCACTTTTTTGCTACCTTAGCATATCTCCAAACATGTAAACCATGAAACTTTATCTTTGAGCTAGAAAAAAACTGTTTTATTGAAGACATTATTTTTTCTGTCAAAAAATTTTTGTTTTTATGATAATTTAAATCTGAAAATTTTTCATTGGTATGAGCAGTCCAAACATTTAGGTTGCTACCAGAGGCCATCCAACTCAATATTCCTGGTTTTTTATAAAAATCATAATAAGTTTTTAGACCTTGTGGAATTTCATCAAAAGTAAACATAAGTGCTATGCATGCGTGATATGATCCTGTATTGAGAGTTTTCTGTAATGAAGGAAATTGATTTAATAATTCACAGTTTTGAGGTGCTGGAAGTGTTGAAATGACACCATCGTAACTTATCCATTCTTTTATTTTATTATCAAGAACTTTAATTTTATTATTATCTGATTTAATTCCAATAATTTTCACTTTTTGTTGGATGTGTAATTTTTTTGATAGATTTAGCAAAAAATCTCTCATTGTTTTGTTTCCCCTATATCTTTTAGGATCAAAATTTCCAAATTCTTTTATATATTTTCCATTAACTCCGGTACTAATAATTTTTTTAAATTCATGTGTTTTGGCAGTAAAAAATTGGGCACCATGAAAAAAATAATTTGAACTAGAACCGATCTTTACTTCTCTAGTGCTTATTCTTCCACCTATAAAATTACCTTTATCTAGAATGATTGAATTTATACCATAAGATTTTAGCTTTAATGATGAAGAAATTCCTGCTATTCCTGAACCTATTATTATCACTTTTTTTGACATTTTTATCCTTTCAAAAATAGTTATAATTTAGAGGATTTAAAATAAAATGAAAAATTTAAATATAAAATCTGAATTTGTATTAGAAAAATTTCAATTTGATAAAAAATTTATAATTCCATCAGTCAAAGATATCAATGCAGACTCTGTCATAAATATTTATGAAAGTATGCGAGATTTTTTTCCAAAATATCAAGAAAATAATCAAGACATAATTTTAGCCCCCAGATTAGAAAATATTTTAGATAATTTTGAAGCTTTATTATTGGATGCGTTTGGCGTATTAAATGTTGGTTCTACCCTAATTCCTGGAATCATTGAAACACTAGAAAAAGCTAGACAAAAAAATATTACTCTTCTTGTTGTAACCAATGGTGCAAGTAATAATTCATTTAAAAAAAGAGATCAACTTGCTTCATTAGGATTAGAATTTTCAAATGATGAGATAATCTCAAGCAGAGAAACAGCTGAAATATTTTTGTCATTTAATCAACCTGAAGGTCCTTTGGGTGTTTTGGGTAATGTTGGTAATAATTTTAACATACCCAACCTTAGCAGTTTTGAACTTGAACAAGACCTAGATATGTTTGATGAAATGAATTCATTTATATTACTAGGAACACTCCAATGGGATACTGTATGGCAAGAAATTTTGTTTAATTCTTTAAAAGCTAATCCAAGACCTTTATTTGTAGCTAATCCGGATTTAGTTGCTCCACATGAAAAAAAATTTAGTATGGAGGCCGCATATTATATATCGCATCTAATAAAAAAAGGCATTCATCTCCCTTTTTGGTTAGGAAAACCTTTCCCAATAATTTTTGAACTGGCTATAAATAGACTAAATGAGCTGTCTGGAAGACATATTCCTTTATCTAGAATAGGTATGGTTGGAGACACTTTGCATACAGATATTTTAGGTGCTAATAGTTATGGATTGAAATCTATTTTAATGACAAAATTTGGTTTATTAAAAAACACAAACGTAGGTAGTATAATTAAAAAAACTAAAATTTCTCCAGATTATATTGTCGAGGCTCCATAAGATATGAATACAGATCAAATAAATGATTTAATTTTAAAAAACATATCTTTCTCATATTATGAAAAAAATAATAAAAACATTATCTTGGATAATTTTAATTGTAAAATTAAAAAAGGTAAATTTACTAGTATTATTGGCCCTTCAGGCACAGGAAAATCGAGCTTGTTAAAGTTAATAGCTGGGTTAATGGTACCTGAAAAAGGAGAAATAAAGTTTGAAAATAAGACTTTGATTAGAGTAATCGACCAGATAACTTTAATTCAACAAAATCCTTCCTTAATGCCCTGGTTAAGTGTTTATGATAATATTATATTAGCTAACTCTAATAATAAAAAAACAAACTATAAAAATATAGATAAACTTATAAAAAATATTGGGTTAGGTGAGTTTTCTTCATACTTTCCTCATAAATTATCAGGAGGTTTATTACAAAGGGTTGCAATTGCGAGAGCATTGCTTTTTTGTCCTAGTTTATTGTTGTTAGATGAACCATTTGCGGCCCTAGATAATTTAAGTAGAGAGATTATTTCAACTGAACTTGTTTCAATAATTAAAAAAAATTCCCTTACTGTGTTAATGGTCACACATTCTATAGAAGAAGCAGCTTTATTAAGTGATGAAGTTTTGGTAACAGGAATGGCGCCACTTAGAGTTATAAATAAATTCAATCCTCCCAAAAGTTTTAATAACCAGTCTTGGCAAAATTTAGGTCTCAGAAAATCATTGCAAGATAAATCTTTTAATGGCTATTTAAAATCAATTAGAGATACTTCATATTCTGTTCTGCAAAAGGAAAAATAAGTTTGGAAATTAAAAATAAAACAATACTCGTTACAGCTTCAGCAAAAAGATTAGGAAAATTTATAGCTATTGATTTAACAAAGAAGAACTGGAAAATAGCTATTCATTACAATAAATCAAAAACATTGGCTGAAGAAACAGCACATTATTTATTTAAAATTGGTGGAAATGTAAGCACACATCAAGCTGATTTAACTTGTATTTCAGATATTGAAAAATTAGTAAAAGAAATTGAAGCACAAGATTCAAAGTGGGTTGGATTAATTAATAATGCGGGTTATTTTAATTATGATAATGGGAATAGTTTTAGAGTGGAAGAGCTTCATCGTCACATGTCAGTGAACTTTATTGCTCCTACACTTTTAACTAAAGCATTAGCTAAATACACTACGAAGATGAAAAAACAGGAAAATAGCTCTCAAGGCTTTGTAATAAATATTCTCGATGCAAAAATTTTTGGATTAAATCCAGATTATTATACTTACACATTATCAAAACAAGCAATGTATGGTCTTACAAAAATGTCAGCACTTACCTATGCCTCTTTTTTAAGAGTGAATGGTATAGCACCTGGTATAACTTTGTTAGCGCCAGGACAAGATCAAAAAGCTTTTGAAAAATCTCATAAAAAAAACTTGTTGAAGTCATCCAGTACAGTTGAAGAAATTTTAAATGCAATTCAACTCATTATAAATACTAAATCTATGACTGGACATGTAATGGTTCTTGATGGTGGAGCGCATCTTGCTCCTCCAAGAAGAGATGTTGGATTATAATAAGAATATTAGCATGAAGGTAAGAAATAGAAAAATACTTATAAATAACTTAATTATACAAGCATCGGTTGGTGTTTATGAATACGAAAAAAAAAATAAACAAAAATTAATAGTAAATGTAGAATTACTACTTTCAAATGATTCTGAGCCAAAACAGGATAACCTAGAATCGACGCAGGATTATAGTCAATTTAGAAAATGTCTGATTGACATTATCCAAAGTCAACATTTCCAGTTACTAGAAGTGCTAGTAGAAAAGATACATTCAACTTTGATGATAAATAGTTATGTTATTGGTGCAAAAGTAAACATCTCTAAACCTAATATTTTTAATGATTGTGAAGTTGCTTACGAGTTATCAAATATTTAAAAACTATCCTTTTTAAGCCTAATCTCTGCAAAAGATTCAGAAGAATTATTGTTATTTAAACCAACTGATTTTATAAAATTATCATCGTCTGCTCTTAAAAATGGATTAATTTTTTTTTCTACTCCCAAATTAAATGGAACAGTTGGTAATCCTTTTTCTCTTTTATTTTTAATTTCTAAGCTTATTCTATTTAATAAAGCATTGCTAGTATCAATATTATTAGCGAATTTCATATTAGATAAAGTATATTCGTGACCACAATATACAGATGTATTATCTGGCAAAGATTTAAGTTTCATTAAACTTGACCACATTTGATCCATAGTACCTTCAAAAACTCGACCACAACCTAAATAAAATAAAGTATCTCCTGAAAACAAACATTTCTCATCCGGCATATAAAAACATACATGACCTAATGTATGACCTGGTGTATGAAATACTTTTGTAGGTATACCTGTAATATTGATGGTTTCATTGTCTGAAACAAGAATATCAATATTTGAAATACGGTTTTTTTCATAAAAAGGAGCTATTAACGTTGATTTATAAATATCTAAAAGCTCTCTATTTCCCCCAACATGATCATGATGATGGTGAGTATTAATAACCTCGTCTAAATGCCATCTCTTATTATTTAAAAAATTTATTACTGGTTCCGCTTCTCCTGGATCTATCACGCTTGTTATATTTTTATGTTCATTTCGTAATAAATAAATATAATTATCTGATAAAGCATTAATAATGAAGATTTTTAGCATTTGAGTCCTTTGGAAATTGAAAAATTATTAAATGACTATTAAAAATTATCGTATTATAAAAATTAATTTTATCAAAAAGTTTATTTTATTTTATTAAAGTATATATATGTACTTAAAGAAAAGGCGAAATATGAATAATATAGAATTAAATGAACTTAGGTCTAGAATTGATGAGATTGACAAAAATTTATGCCAATTAATAATAGATAGGCAATCCTTGGCCTCTAAGATTATGGATGCTAAAAAAGGCAGCTTCCCATTTGATCCAAAAAGAGAAGAAGTTTTAATTAAGAAATTAGTAAATTTAGGCTTAGATAAATTTTTAGTTGAAAAAGTTTGGCGTCAAATTATTTCCTCTAATTTGTCAATGCAGAAAATCATTAAAATTGGTGTTGCTGGGAATGACGACGAAATTAAATCTGCTTATTTAGCTCATTTCGGAAATTATTTTAAAACTACTTATTTTTCAAGCGTTGTCAGTTTACTTGCTTCATTAGAAAAACAAGACATAGAACTTGGATTTATTGATAGCCAAAGTATTAATAAACTAACAAAACAAACAGAAATGAGAGTTAATTTCGATGTTATTGCAAATGTACCACTTTATAAGGATATTAATCAAAAAGATTATAGCATTGTAAAATTAAAAAAAGAAGACGCTTAGGACAATTCATGGATTTCCCTACTCCAAAATCAAATATTGAAAAATTAAATACCTACAAACCAAATTTTGGTAAAAGTAAAATAAATAATCTAATTAGATTATCTGCAAATGAAAGCGCGTTGGGTGCATCTTTGAATGCTATTCAAGCTCTTAAAATTTTTTCTAACGATCTAAACAGATATCCGCCACAGGTAAGTGATGAATTAGTAAGCGCAATATCTAATAGATATTCACTTAATAAGAAAAAAATTATTTTAGGTAATGGTTCAGATGAATTAATATCAATTGTTGCTCAAACTTTTTTAAATTATAATGATGAAGCAATATATACAGAATTTGGATTTCTTCAATTTCCTCAAGCCATTTCCATAGCTGGTGCCATAGGTGTTATAGCTAATGATGTAAATCATACAGCTAGTGTTGATAACATTCTTTCAAAGATAAGTAAGAAAACTAAGTTAATTTTTTTAGCTAACCCTAACAATCCCACAGGTACATTTATAACTAAGAAAGAAGTTCTTAGACTACACGAATCAATTCCAAAAAATATTCTTTTAGTTTATGACGCTGCTTATTCAGAATATGTTATTAATGATGATTATATAGATGGTAGTGAACTAGCAGGAAAATATGAAAATGTGATAATGTTAAGAACATTTTCAAAATTACATGGTTTAGCCTCTCTTAGATTAGGCTGGGGTTATGCTTCAGAAAATATTATTGAAAACCTTATGAAAGTACGTGGTCCGTTTAGTGTAAATGCTGCTGCTATTATGGCAGGTGTTGCAGCCTTAGAAGATTTAGAGTTTCAAAAAAAATCTGTTCAACATAATCTCAAATGGATGTCTTGGTTAGAAAAAGAATTGAAATTACTTAACTTGGATTTTAAGAGTTCAATTACTAATTTTCTATTAATAAAGTTTCCTGTTGAGCTTGAGTATAGCGCAGAGAATGCAGAAAGATTTTTGGCTTCAAAAGGAATATTAGTTAGGGGAATGAAAGTTTATGGCTTATCAACTTATCTAAGAGTTTCTATAGGTACTAAAGAAGAAAATATAAAATTTATAAATGAATTGAAAAGTTTTTTTAATAAATAAAGATGAAATCAGATTTTAAAAAAATTTCTATTATTGGGTTAGGTTTAATTGGAACCTCTATTTTACATGCAATTAATACAAAACTAAAAGAAAGAGTTACAACATTTGCATATGATGTAAATTCGGAACATAGAGAGATTGTATCAGAAATGAAAATAGCCACTTTTGTTTGTGATGAAATTAATGATGCAGTAAAAGATGCTGATTTAGTGATACTTGCAGTACCAGTTGGTTCTATGAAATCGGTAGCAAAATCAATTACGTCCTCATTAAAAGAAGGTGCCATAGTTACTGATACTGGATCCACAAAAAATTCTGTCATAAACGACGTTAATCCTTACATTCCAACTAGAGTTAATTTTATTCCATCACATCCACTAGCTGGAACAGAATACTCTGGACCTAAATCTGGATTTAGCTCATTATTTGAAAATAGATATTGGTTGATAGTAAATGATAAGGAAACAGGTCAAACAAAAAAACTTGCAAACTTTTTTGAAAATTTAGGTTCTATTGTTGAAACTGTAAGTGCAGAATATCACGACAAAATACTTGCTATCACTTCACATCTACCACACTTGATTGCGTATACTATTGTTGGAACTGCTTCTGATTTGGAAAGTGATTTAAAGAATGATGTAATTAAATTTTCTGCTTCAGGCTTTAGAGACTTTACTAGAATCGCCGCTTCAGATCCAATTATGTGGAGGGATGTTTTTTTAAATAATTCTGAAGCTGTGCTAGAAATGTTACAAAGGTTTAATGAAGACTTATCAGATCTTCAAAAGGCAATAAGAAAAAAACAAGGTCAAAAATTGCATTCTTTTTTTTCGAGAACAAGATCGATTCGTAAAAAAATAATTGAAGCAGGTCAAATATAAGAAATAAATTATTAGCCAAAAAATTTTATCCTTAAGTTTGCAACAATATATTTACAATATTCTGTAAAAACTAAACCAAAAGTTTGATATGAATTAAGCCAATTTTCAATATCATGATTTTTAGGTGTAATTCCATATTTATGAATTTTTAAATTTGGCATAATATTCTTGAACTCAAGGTAAGCACGTGGCATATGATAATTACTTGTAATTAGTATGAATTCTTTTATATCGTTTTTCTGTGTCCATTTAAAAGTTTCACTGGCATTAGTAATAGTATTTTTGGAAACCTTGTCGAGGTCAATGCAGCATTGAATTAACTTAGGATCAAAATTTGATCCTAATTGATTTTTTAGACTATTTTTGGTAAAGCCTATGCCCGTACCACTTACTAGAATTTTATAATTGCTTTTTTTTGATTTTCTAAAATCTTTTATAATTTTTAAACCATCTTTAATCCTGTTGGTTCCACCAGTCAATATTACAATATTAGGACTTTCTTTTTTATTATATTTTGTGAAAGATAAGATATTTTCCTTGAAATTATTTAATTTAATGAAAAAAAGAATAAACGTTGACATCATAAAAAGAATAAAAAAAATTTTAGAAATTCTGAATAACATAAAAACTCAATTCAATTTGACTTAAACATGTTGGCAATAAAAGTTATGTTAGTATACTATAAACGTTTATTTCAATAATTTCGTAAGGAATTTTTAAATGCATGAAAAGTGCAAATCATGTGGAACGATATTTGAAGTGAATGAAAGTATTTTAACGAACAATATACGATGGCTAAAATGTGGAGTTTGCAATCAAAAATGGGTTTTATCCTCAACCTCAAAAGAAAATCAAATTGAAAATACAAATAAAACTGAAAAAGTTAAACAAGAATTAGCCTCTATAAAATCAATAGTGGAAGATAAATCAAAAATCTTAGCTAAAACACCTAATCCTGTACTAGATCAAAAAAATAAAACTGTTGCAGAAATTGCTTCTGAATTATCATTATCTAAACTTAATGAGAATAATAAAAACAAAATAGAAAAAACAAAAAAAGCCAATGAAAAAAAGAAAAATAATAAGTTTAACATTTTACCACTTTTTGTTATTGCTTTATGTTTAATATTATTTTTAGCGATATTCTTTCGTTCAACACTATTAAGTTATAGTTTTTTTTATTTCCCAAATCATACACAAACTTATATTGAAAAAATTAATTCTTTGTTTACAAAAATTGATATGCCTATTTTGGCCGACACCAAAAATTTAAACTTGACCAATTTCATTGCTAAAGTTCAAGAACAAGAAATAAGATTTACTGGCGCTATAAAAAACATATCAAAAAGACCAATGTTAGTACCTCGAATTAAAATCTTAGGAGTAAGAGAAGATAGAAAAATTATTATGGAAAAAATATTAATATTAGAAGATAAAATTATCTTTCCAAACTCTGAAATAAGTTTTAACAAATTAGTAAGAGTCAATATTCAAAATCAAAAAGACAATGTAACTGTTAAAGCAACGCTGTTAAAAAAGTTATTTTAATATTAAATAAAATCTATTATCTTTTCTTTCGATATTATATCTAGGATAGTATCAGTTTTTTTTAACTTATATGATTCACCATTATATATCAAAATTTCTACTGCATCTACTCTCGCATTATAATTGGATTTCATTACAGATGCATATGCGCCTGTAGTTCTTATTATTAATTTATCATTATTACTAACTTCAGTAATTTTTCTATTAAGAGCAATAAAATCTCCAGTTTCACAAATTGGCCCAACAATATCTGCAATAATTTCTTTACCTGGAATTTCTTTAACAGGTTCAATTTTATGGTATGCGTCATATAAAGTTGGTCTTATTAAATTATTCATTGCTACGTCAATTACAATAAAATTTTTATCTTTATTTTTTTTGTTTCTTATAACTTTTGTGACTAAAATGCCAGCTTCCGCTATTAAGCTTCTTCCTGGTTCAAAGCTGAGCTTATACTCAGAATCTAGAAATAAATCAGAAATAACTTTTTTATAAGTGTCAAAATCAGGATTTTTATTTTGATCATAATATATCCCGATACCACCCCCTAAATCTAAAGTAGGAACTTTAAATCCATTGCTTTTAAGTTTGTCAGCAACAGTTTTAAGATTTAAGTAAGCTTTGTCAAAGAAATTGAAATCAAAAATCTGGGATCCAATGTGAACACCTAAACCAACTGGATTTATATATTTTAATTTGTGCAATTTTTCATAGATTGAGAGTATATCTTCATTATCAATTCCAAATTTAGTTTCTTTTTCTCCAGTTGAGATTTTTTTGTGAGTATTTGGCGCAATGTCAGGATTTATCCTTAAACAAATATTTGCTGTTAGCTTGAGCTTTGAAGCAATTTCATAGATATCATCAAGTTCTTCTTCTGATTCAATATTAAATTGTAAAATATTATTTCTTATTGCTGTTTCAATCTCATTTTTATCTTTGCCAACACCAGAAAAAATTATTTTTTCTGGTGTAATTCCAGCCGCAATACATTTGTGAAATTCACCTATAGATACTATGTCAGCCCCAGCACCTAATTTTCCAAAAAATTTTATTATGTTCACTGAATCATTTGCTTTTACAGCATAGTGAATATTTCCTTTGACATTTTTAACAGTATTTAGAAAAAGTTCGTATCTTTCTTTCATTAAGCCTGTATCGTATATAAATAATGGTGTACCATACTTCGCAGTAAGAGCATCTATTTTAATGCCTTGAACATTAAGTTCACCATTTTCATCTCTGTAAAAACCTGAAGGGAACATAATAAATCTAATTTTTTGTAATAAATTGTGGAGGTTTTATAGGTGGATCTTTTCTTCCACAACCATACGAAGAAATAGACGATAAAAATATAACAACTAGAAGTATGATTTTGAAATTCATTCTTTATTATTCCTTTAAAAATCTTTTTTTAGCATTTTTAATAGCTTTTAAAACATTTTTCGGCGCTGTTCCACCATAAGATGTTCTACTTGATACAGAGTTTTTAATCTTTAAAACTTCTAATATTTTTAAATCTGCATTAGGAACAACACCTTGGATATCCTCTAAGGTTAAATTTTCTAAAGAAGTCATTTTTGTCTCAGCTAACAAAACTATTTTACCTGTTAAATGATGAGCTTCTCGGAAGGGTATTTCAAGATTTTTTACTAGGTAATCTGCTAAGTCTGTAGCAGTTGGGAAACCTTTTTGAAGTGCCTCCATCATCGTTTCAGGAATAGGTTCTATATCTCCAATCATACCCTCCATATTTAAAATGCATAGTTCAATATTTTTAGCAGTATCAATTATTGGCTCTTTATCTTCTTGCATATCTTTGCCGTATGTCATTGGTAGCCCTTTCAGAACTGTCATTAAACTAAGTAAGTTACCAAATATTCTACCAGGTTTAGCTCTTATTAATTCAGCTGCATCTGGATTTCTTTTTTGAGGCATAATACTAGAACCAGTTGTAAAGTTTTCTGGTAATTTAACAAAATTAAACCTGTCAGACGACCAAATAACTAATTCTTCAGCAAGCCTAGATAAATGTATAGCTATTAGCGATGATGCAGACATAAATTCAATTGCAAAATCTCTATCAGCAACAGCATCCATTGAATTTTCAGTAGGTTTGCTAAAGCCAAGTTTGTTTGCTACAAAGTGTCTGTCTATTGGATAACTAGTACCTGCCAAAGCAGCAGAACCCAAAGGTAACTCATTCATTCTTTTTCTACAGTCAAGTAATCTTCCCCTATCTCTACCAAACATCTCCACGTAAGCTAATAGATGATGTCCAAATGTAACGGGTTGACCGACTTGAAGATGCGTATAGCCAGGCATAAGAAGATCATGATATATTTCGGATTTTTTAATAAGTGTACCTTGCAAATTTTTCAGACTTAATTCTATTTCATCAATTTTTTTCCTAAGCCATAATTTGATATCAGTTGCGACTTGATCATTCCTTGATCTAGCAGTATGTAATTTTTTACCAGCATCTCCTATTATTTCCACTAATCTATTTTCAATATTCATATGTATATCTTCTAGTTTAGTTGAGAAATTAAACTCTTTGTTGTATATTTCTTTTTTTATTTGTTCTAAACCAGACTTAATAGACAAAAACTCTTTTTTAGAAATAATATTTTGTTTAGATAACATTTCTGAATGTGCTATTGATCCTTCAATGTCCTCGATATAAAGAATCTGATCAAATTGAATCGATGAATTAAATTCCTCCATTAACTCGCTAGGAGATGTAGAAAATCTTCCACCCCAAATTTTATTATTTTTTTGTTTATCTAAACTACTTTTTTTCATTTTATTATCTATATTAAATACTAAGAAATTATTAATCTAAAGTATTACTTAACATGCTTATATCAAATTTTAATAAAAAAATAATAATAATATTATTTCTCACAATTTTGTCTGGGAATACTTATGCTGTCGAATATCTAGATGAAATAAGTGATAAAATAAAATTCCCAACTTTGAAGGTTCTGGATAATAAAGAAAAGCCTTTAATATTAAAATTTAATCAGGATTTGAAGAAAAAAGGTTATGTAATTAATTTTTGGGCCACTTGGTGTGTTCCATGTAAAGAAGAGCTGCCTGATTTAAGTTTATTAAAATCCAAAATTAAAAAATACAATATAGATGTTTTTACTATATCAATTGATAAAAAAGATATTAAAGATCAACTAAAATTTTTATCTAATAATGGTGCTTCAAATTTAGAACAATTCTTTGATAAAGAAATGAAAATTTTTAAAGCATTAAAATTGAGAGGAATTCCTACTACAATAATAGTTAATCAAAATGGTTACATAATTTCAAAACATGAGGGAATTTTAAAATGGGGAGAAGATGCAATAATAAATAAGATAAAAAGCTTATTTTATTAGTTTCTCCATTTCTGGCACAGTTTTAAATAAATCATCAGCAAGCCCATAGTCGGATACAGAAAATATAGGAGCCTCTTCGTCTTTATTTATTGCTACAATCACCTTACTATCTTTCATGCCTGCTAGATGCTGTATTGCTCCAGAAATTCCAGCAGCTATATATAAATTTGGGGCAACCACTTTTCCAGTTTGGCCTACTTGCCAATCGTTGGGAACATAGCCAGCATCAACTGCAGCTCTGCTTGCCCCCATTGCTGCTCCTAGTTTATCTGCCAATTTTTCCAGAACTTGAAAGTTTTCAGATGATCCAAGACCTCTTCCACCTGAAACTACAATATCAGCAGCAGTTAATTCAGGTCTTTCATTTTGTGAAAGTTCTGAATTAATATATTTTGTTGATTCAGTATTTTTCTCAACTTTAATAGATACAGCTTCAACTTGATTTTCATTCAATGAAGCTTTTTCAAATGCAGTAGTTCTGACAGTAATAACTTTACATGCATCTTCGCTCTTGCAAGTGGCTATGGCATTACCAGCGTAAATTGGTCTTTTAAAAGTATTTTCATCTATTATTTCAATTATATCTGGAACAATCATAACATCTAGCAAAGCAGCTAGACGAGGAGCTGTATTTTTTCCATTAGCTGTATTTGAAAATAAAATGTGAGAATAATTTTGTGCTGTAGATTTAATAAGGACAGATAAATTTTCTGCTATTGAATTTTTGTACATTTCATCATTACAATAAAGAACTTGATTGAGACCATCAATTTTTCTTGCATTGTCAATAACCTCTTGGCAATTATGACCGACAACTAACAAGTCAGTATCGCCAATTTGTTTGGCTGCGTTTACAGTATGTAAAGTAGCAGGTAAAAGTTCATGGTTATTATGTTCAGCTATCGCAAGTACTTTCATTTTATATTCCTTCAGTTTCTTATATTACTTTTGCTTCATTTTTTAATTTATCAACTAATTCATCTACAGTTTTTAACATAATCCCTGATTGACGTTTAGCAGGTTCTTCAACTTTTAAAATACTTAAATGTTTTTTTATTTCTATGTTTAGATCTTCAATCTTAATTTCACTAATTGGCTTTTTCTTAGCTTTCATAATGTTTGGAAGGCTAGCATATCTGGGTTCATTTAATCGTAAGTCAGTGCTAATAACTGCAGGTAATGAAATTTCAATATTTTCAATTCCACCGTCAACTTCGCGGCTAACCTTGGCTGTTTTTCCTGAAATTTCCACTTTGCTTGCAAAAGTAGCTTGAGGCCAATTTAATAAGCCTGCAATCATCTGACCAGTAGCATTCATATCATCATCTATTGCTTGCTTACCTAAAATCATCAAATCGATATTTTCTTTTTTAGCAATAGACGAAATAATTTTTGCTATGTTAAGTGGTTCAAGATTATTGTTGGATTCAACAAAAATCCCTGAATCTGCACCCATTGCAAGAGCATTTCTTATAGTTTCTTGAACCTGAGATGCACCGATAGATATAGCTACAACCTCATTTGCTATTCCTTTTTCTTTTAATCTTAAAGCCTCTTCAACAGCTATCTCGTCAAAAGGGTTCATAGACATTTTAACGTTTTCTAATTCAACACCAGAATTATCATTTTTAACTCTGACTTTTACGTTATAGTCTACCACTCTTTTAACAGGCACTAAAATTTTCAAACTAAACTCCCTTCCGTAAATAAATTATTTTTGATTCAAACCTGGTATCCATAATACATCCTTTAATCCATATTCGTTTAAAACTCTGCATAATACAAATAATAAATCAGACAATCTATTCAAGTAAATTAAAGATTGTATATTTATATCTTCTATGCTTGAAAGTAAACTAGTGTCTCTTTCAGCTCTTCTAGCTATTGTTCTTGACTGGTGTAGTAAAGTAGAAGCTTCTGACCCACCTGGTAAAATGAAAGAATTAAGAGGTTTTAATGACTTATTATAATAGTCTATTTTATTTTCTATTTTATCAATTTGTCCCTTTTTAATTCTAAGTGCTGGATACTTTTCTTTTTCTTTCGATATTGGTGTTGCTAAATCTGCACCTAAATCAAATAAATCATTCTGAATTTCTCTGATTAAATTTTTAATTTCAATATGAAGTAAGTTTGAATTTTCTTTGTTTAAGCAAAAGTATACCATTCCCAAGGAGGAATTTAATTCATCAACTGAACCATATGCTTGTGGTCTAGGTGAGTGCTTTGGAACTCTTGTTCCATCGGTTAACCCAGTTGATCCATCGTCACCCGTTCGTGTATAAATTTTATTTAATTTAACCATTGTAATATCTCTTATATATTAATAAGCATATAAAAATTAATATTGCTATCGCTTGAAAAATTATTCTGTATCTCATTAAAATATTGCTATGTGACTTGTTGTATTCTCCACCTCTAGCCATTGTTATCAAGCCCCAGGCAAGAATAACAACCACTAATATCATAGAAAGAAATAAAGTAATGTTTAACCAATCCATTATAAAATTCCTTCTAAGACGTTAATAAAATCATTTTTTTTATTAATATAGGCGGCCTTAACAGTATTATGCATTAAGCATGCAATTGTCATTGGCCCAACTCCTCCGGGAACGGGGGTAATTTTTTTGGCAATTTTTAAAACTTTTTCAAATTTGACATCACCAACAAGTACTCCCTTATTACTAGAATTATCATTATTTTTAGATTCTAATCTATTAATTCCAACATCTATTACAATCGCGCCTGGTTTAATAAATTTTTCATCAATCATTTCAGGAATACCCACCGCTACAATTAAGATGTCTGCTTTTCTAGTATATTCTTCAATGTTTTTGCTTTTTGAATGAGTTATTGTCACTGAGCAGTCTGAAGATAGTAAGAGTGAAGCCATTGGTTTTCCAACAATGTTTGATCTCCCAATTATAACAGCGTTTTTCCCTTTTATATCTTCAATTTCCTGCTTCAACATATAAAGACAGCCTAAGGGTGTGCATGGAATAAATTTTGGGTCCCCCATGAAAAGTTTACCAAAATTTTTTGGGTGAAATCCATCAACATCTTTTAATGGACTAATCAAATCAATGATCTTCTTTTCTGAAATATGTTTTGGAAGTGGAAGCTGAACAAGAATTCCATCCACATTTTGATCTTTATTTAGTATTGAGATATGCTTTATTAATTCATCTTCTGTAATATCAGAACTAAGTAAGATTTCTCTAGTTTCTATATCAATTTTTTTGGCTACCAAGATTTTATTTTTTACGTATATTTTACTTGCGGGATTGTCCCCAACTAGTATGACAGTAAGGCATGGCTTACGATTAAAATTATGTAAAAATTCTTTGCTTAGAGGGTGAATTTCTTTTAACAGTTTTTCAGCATACATTTTTCCATCAATTATTTTATTTATAATCGTCATTAATTAATTTATAATCCTAATCTATAATCTTGAATTAAGTTTTTTAAAAAGCTCAATAAAAGAATAACAATTACAGGAGATAAATCTATTCCTGAAAGTGATGGTATATACTGTCTAATTTTTCCTAATAAAGGTTCGTGCAAAGATATTAATGCTCTAAAAATTGTATTAATAATTTTGTTATAGCTATTAATCATTTGAAATTGGATTAGAAGACTCATTATAACATATACAAATAATGTATATAAATAGAGTGTTATAATTTCATTTATCAAGATCAAGAGAGCGTTCATAATTACATAACTATTTATATGTTGAGTATTTTGGAGATAATAACTATCATTGATATTAATATATCTAATATCAATATTTGTCTATTCAAGAACAAACTTTGAGGTAAATCTAAATGTATTTAAAATTAGCAGATAATTTAGCTAAAATAGTTTTAAGGTGTTTTTTTATTAGTGTTTTTTTTATAATTAGTACTTACACTAATGCCACAGAAAAAAAGAATGATTGGGACATAAAAGCTAACAGAGTTTCTGGGCAAACAATTTTTTTTCATGCATGGGGTGGCGCCAAGAATATTAACTCATATATCAAATGGGCTTCAGATAAAGTTAAAAAAAGATATAACATAACAGTTAAACACGTAAAAGTAACTGATACTGCTAATGTAGTAGCAAGAATTTTATCAGAAAAAAATGTTAAAAAAGACAATAATGGTGCTGTCGACTTATTATGGATTAATGGAGAAAATTTTTCAGTTATGAAGAAAAATAATATGCTTTTTTCTGAAAATTGGATTAGAGACTTACCAAATTCTAAGTATTTAGATTTTGAAAATAACCCTAGTTTGTTAAATGATTTTGGAGTTCCCACAGAAGGTATGGAAATGCCTTGGGGAGTATCACAGTTAAATTTTTATTACGATAGTAAATACATTAAATCACCTCCAAGATCAGCATCTGAATTAAAAGATTATATAATCAGAAACAAGGGTAGGTTTACTTTTCCTCAGCCACCAGATTTTACGGGGACTAGTTTTTTAAAACAAATTTTAATTGAGTTGATAGATAATAAAAGCTTGTTGAAATCAGAGTATATTATTAATAAACACAAAGATGCTCTTAGCCCATTATGGAAATGGTTAGATAAGACAACTCCATATTTGTGGAGAGAAGGCAAAATTTACCCCCCTAATTATTTAGCTTTAACAGAATTAGTTGCAGAAAGAGAAATTGACATTGGAATGGCCTTTAATATAGCACACGCTTCAAATGCAATTTCTGAAGGAAAGTTACCTAACACTATAAGAAGTTTCATACACAAAGATGGAACTCTTGCTAACGTCCATTTTCTAGCAATTCCATATAACTCTGATAAAAAAACTGCTGCTAAAATCTTTGTCAATTTCCTTATATCACCGGAAGCTCAATTAAAAAAACAAGACAAGACCTTTTGGGGTGACCCAAGTGTTATTTCAGTAGCAAAATTAGATAAAAATTGGAAAAATAAATTTACTTCTCTTCCAAGAGGTCTTGCAACACTTTCAAATGAAGAGTTAACAATGAAACTGGAGGAGCCACATCCCTCCTGGGTTAAAATCATAGAAGAAGGGTGGATAGAAAAATATGGCTCAAATAATTAGGTCATAAATGGTAAATAAGTTTTGCCGGCTCCTTTCCAAAGTTTCAATAGTCTTTATTGGAATAATTATCACTCTACCCATATTGTTTGGTTTTTTAGGCTTTTTTTTACCATCATTTAATTATTTACCAACTTTAGGAAAAGGTGAACTTAGCTTAAATTATTTTTATATATCAATGAATATTCCAGGGATATCTAAGTCAATATTATTGTCGATATTTACTGGTTTAGTTTCAACTGCTTTAGCGTTATTTTTTTCTCAAGTTATTCTTTTATATTTTTTTAAAAATAAATTTTATAATTATCTAAAAATCATCATATCACCTTTAATTGCTCTACCGCATATTACAATGGCTATTGGTTTAATTTTTCTTTTGTCTCCAAGTGGATTATTATTAAGGTCTGTTTCACCTTGGTTAACAGGTTTTGATAGACCTCCAAACTCTTATTTATTTCCAGATGAATATGGTTTTTTTTTAATATTAGGCCTTATTTTAAAAGAAATTCCATTCCTAATCTTGGTGTCTTTATCAGCTTTGAGAGAGTTTTCTTCATCGAAATTTTTTGATATGGGCAAATCACTTCAGCATTCGAGTTTTTCTACTTGGTTTATATTAATATTTCCAATCATTTACAAAAAAATTAGACTTGTTATATTTATAATCATTGCATTTTCGTCATCAGTGGTTGATATGTCTTTACTTTTGGCACCATCAACTCCTTCCACTTTATCAGTACGAATTTTGCAAATCTTTCAATCTTCAGATATAGATTCATTCTTCATAGCTTCAAATTTATCTCTAATTCAATTATTTATAATTATAATTTTACTTATAGTTTGGATTTTTTTTGAGAAAATAATTAAATTAAAATTCTTTTATATTTTTTTTATAAAAATCACTTCATTTAAATTAGAATTTTTGAAAATTACTATTTTATGTTTTAATATAATTTTATTTTTATTATCTTTTATGGGTATAATTTGTTCTATTTTGTGGGGATTTAGTGAAAATTGGTACTTTCCAAATTTTTTTCCAAATGATTTAAACATAGAAAATTTTTTAAATTTTTATTATCAGAATAAATCATTGATTTTAATTTCTATTTTTATTCCTTTGATGGTTTCATTACTGTCTATATCGTTGATAATTTTGTGGGTTGAATTATTAGACTATTTAAAAATAACAAAAACTCAATTTGAATGGATTATATTTACTCCTTTATTTATTCCCCAAATTTCTTTTTTAATTGGAATACAGAGTTTTATAATATTTTTTAATTTTAGTAGTTTCTTAATACCACTTATATTTGTTCAATTATTTTATGTCTTACCATATTGTTTTATCATACTTGCTCCAGCTATGAGAGAAGTTAAAACTGATTATATAAAAGTAGCTTCTAGTCTAGGAAAAAACAGAATAGTTAGGTTGTTTAAGATAAAAATACCACTAGTCTTACCTTCTCTAATGACTTCATTCGCTATAGGCATGATAGTTTCTTTTGCTTTGTACGTACCTGTTTATTTTATAGGAGCGGGCAGAGTTACAACTTTGACGGTCGAGGCTCTAAATTTAGCTTTGAGTGGTTCTAAAGAAGATCTGGGCATTGCAACATTTTTCCAAATATTGTTTCCAACCTTATTATTTTTCACTGTTGCCTTCATAAATAGAAAAACTATGAAGTGGCAAATTTAATTTTAACTAGATTACTTGATAAGCTAATCTAAATCTTCTATAGAATTTAAAACAAAAAATTAGGAGTGCATTTTGTCTAATACATCAGCGTTTAAAGGTAAAAAAATTGCTGTGATGGTAGCAAGTGGTTTTAATGAAGAACAATTTTTAATAATACAGAAAACAATTTTAGCTGCTGAAGGTTCTTACACTATAATTTCTCGAGATATTGGAACGACTAATGGTTGGGCATCAGAGAAATGGGGATTATCTTATCCTGTTGATCAACCAGTTTCTGAGACATTGGCTATAGATTTTGATGCTTTAATTGTGCCAGGTGGAGCAAATCAAATTGAAACTTTGAGCAATGACCTTCATGTAAGAAGAATTTTAAGGGCTTTTCTAAGAGAAAACGAACCAGTTGCTCTAGCGGGTGTTTCTACAAGTTTACTTACAACTATAGATGCTGCGAAAGGCAGAAAAGTTGCCGCATCAGATGCGGATAGTGCTCTTTTAATTGCCGCTGGTGCAGAAATTATTGATAAACCAACGGTTAGAGATAATAATTTGATAAGCGCAACCAGCGGTGAGTCAGGTATTTCTGATCTTTTAGAAATGCTTGCGCAAGCTATAAAAGAAAATAATAAATAAAAAAGGATGTGAAATGGGGCAAATGAATAAAATTAGTCCTTGTATTGGAGTTTGCTCAATTGATCCTAAAAGTAATTTATGTTTAGGATGTCTTCGTTCTTCTGACGAGATTGCTATTTGGCCACAGATAGATAATAAAAAGGCCTTAGAGATTATGAAAGAAATTAAAAACAGATCTCATAACAAATTTAATTCTAATTTATAGGAATTTTTAAATGCATAAATACAGAACACATAAATGTAATGAATTAAGAATTGAAAACGTGAACGACCAGGTAAAGTTATCAGGCTGGGTTCATAGAAAAAGGGATCATGGACAACTAATATTCATAGACCTTAGAGATCATTATGGATTAACTCAAGTCGTTGTTGATTCATCAAATAAGAATTTTTCTATTTTTGAAAGTTTGCCTTTAGAAAGTGTAATAACTATTTCAGGAAATGTTGTGGAACGATCTGATGAAACTATCAATGATAATTTACCAACAGGTAGAATAGAAATTAATTTGTCTGACTTGGAAATTATTTCACAATCAAAAGCATTACCTTTGCAAGTTAATTCAGATGAAGATTATGGTGAAGAAACTAGATTGAAATTCAGATATTTAGATCTAAGAAGAAGTAGGCCTCATGAAAATATTGTTTTAAGATCTAATGTTATTCAAACTATTAGAAATAAAATGTTAGAGTTAGGATTTTTAGAATTTCAAACACCAATTTTAACTGCTTCTAGTCCAGAAGGTGCAAGAGATTTTTTAGTTCCCTCTAGACTTAATAAAGGGAAGTTTTATGCATTGCCACAAGCTCCTCAGCAATTTAAACAACTCATAATGGTGTCTGGTTTTGATAAATATTTTCAAATAGCGCCATGTTTTAGGGATGAAGATAGTAGAGCTGACAGATCGCCTGGAGAATTTTATCAGCTTGATTTAGAAATGTCATATGTTGAACAAGAAGACGTTTTTCAAGCTGTAGAGCCCGTGATTAAAGAAGTTTTTAAAAAATATTCAGACAAAAGCATTGATGAGATTTTCCCAAAAATTACTTATAAAGATTCAATGTTGAAATATGGAAATGACAAACCTGACTTGAGATTTGCTCTTGAGATTCAAGATGTAACAGAAATTTTTAGAAATTCTGGTTTTACTATTTTTGCAAAATCAATTAAAAATGGATCTGTAGTAAGAGCTGTTCCTGGTCCAAATTGTGGTTCACGCTCAGTTGCTGATAGAATGAATAGTTGGGCCCAAGGAGAGGGTGCGCCTGGAATGGGATATATTATTTTTAGTGAAAACTCTGCTAAAGGACCAATTGCAAATGCATTGGGAATTGAAAAATCTCTTGAAATGAAGACCTTATTTAACCTTAATGATGGAGATGCTCTGTTCTTTTCTTGTGCATCAGAAAGTGAAGCAGCAAATTTAGCAGGGAAAGCTAGAGTAAAAATTGCAACAGATAGAGAATTAATTGAAAAAAATATATTTAAATTTTGTTGGATTGTAGATTATCCTATGTTTGAAAAAGACGAAAATACTGGCAAAATAGAATTTTCTCATAATCCTTTTTCTATGCCACAAGGTGGTATGGAAGCATTGTTGAATGAAAATCCATTAGACATTCTTGCATATCAATATGATTTAGTTTGCAATGGAATTGAACTTTCATCTGGTGCTATAAGAAATCATGTCCCAGAAATAATGTATAAAGCTTTTGAGATTGCAGGTCATAAATCTGAGGCTGTTGACAACAAATTTCCAGCCATGATTAATGCTTTTAAATTTGGTGCACCTCCTCATGGAGGTATAGCTCCAGGTATTGATCGAATTGTAATGTTATTAGCTGATGAACCAAATATAAGAGAAGTAATTTTATTTCCAATGACTGGTAAAGCAGAAGATTTGATGATGAACGCTCCAAACGAAATAAATGATCTTCAAATTAAGGAATTAGGCATTAAACTAGACAAAAAAACTAAACTCAATTAATTTTTGTTCTATTTAATCTATGCATTATAATTGTAAGAGATATAAATAAAATAACAGCTCCAGTTTGATGAACTGCTCCTAAGAATATTGGAACCATATTAATTAAGGTAAATATACCTAAGAAAAATTGGAAACATATTATTGCACTCATAAACAAGGAGTATTTCTTAACAATTCCATCACTACTTTGTGTAAAGTTTCTATAGCAATATATCAGTACGCAAATTGTAGTGAATAAAGCTACATGTCTGTGATGAAACTGAGCTGACGCAGGATTTTCAAATGGATCTAAAATACCATATTCACCATAATTTTCTGGAATCAATCTATACCCCATTAAAGGGTATTCGTTGTACATTAAACCAGCGTCCATTCCAGCAACAAATGCACCAGCAATAATCGTTGTAAATAAAAAACAAAAAATTATGAAACTGAAGTCTAATTTAATTTTAGAGTGACCATTCTTAAACTCCAATAAAGTCCAAATTAAAAGGAATAATATTAACAATGCATTAGATAAATGAACAGCCAAACGATATTGTGAGACGGTAGGATCATTTACGAGACCAGATTTTACCATCCACCAGCCTATTATTGCTTGTAAACATCCTAAAAACAAAATAGCCAATAATTTTAATAAAATTGAATTGGGAATTTTATAAAAAAAATAAAAAATAATTAATGGAATAATAAAAACTATTCCAATTAACCTTCCCCACAATCTGTGAAAGTATTCCCAAAAAAATATTTTTTTGAATTCTATGATGCTCATTCCTTGATTTTTAAAAATATATTCTGGTGAACTCATATAAAGTGAGAATACTCTTTTCCATTCTTCATCGCTAATGGGAGGTAAGAACCCCCAAATTGGTCTCCATTCAACCATTGATAAACCAGAGTCTGTCAATCTAGTAATACCACCAATTATGATCATTAATATTACCATTGAGATGGTAATATATAGCCATAGATTAATATATTTTTGATTTTGGAAAGAAGTCATTTATTTTAAATTTTTATTTATTAATATGTGAAGTTTTTTTATAAAAGCAATATTTTAAATAATTTTTTTATTTTATCTTGAAAGTTCTTTTCAAGTACATTATTTAAGCTTCATCAATAATGTATTTATTGTTTAACTTTAACATTTTAAATAAGGGAGAAAAGGCATGAAGTTTAGGCCACTTCACGATAGAGTTGTTGTTGAACGTCTTGAAGCAGAGGAAAAAACAGCTAGTGGAATAATAATTCCGGATTCAGCACAGGAAAAGCCTATGCAAGGTAAGATTATTGCAGCGGGCTCTGGTGCACGTGACGAGACTGGAAAGATTCAACCTTTGGATGTAAAAGAAGGTGATGTTGTACTTTTTGGAAAATGGTCCGGTACGGAAGTTAAGCTTGATGGTAAAGATCTTTTGATCATGAAAGAAAGCGATATCATGGGAATAATGGGTTAATTATTCTCCTTAATAAATAATAATTACTTTATAAATTGAAAGGAAAAAAAAATGGCTGCTAAAGAAGTCAAATTCGGTGCTAATGCTAGAGCACAAATGTTAGAAGGTGTAGATATACTAGCTGAAGCCGTAAAAGTTACTTTAGGCCCAAAAGGTAGAAATGTTGTTATTGATAAATCTTTTGGTGCTCCAAGAATTACAAAGGATGGTGTTACTGTTGCTAAAGAAATTGAACTAAAAGAAAAATTTCAAAACATGGGCGCTCAGATGGTTAGAGAAGTTGCCTCAAAAGCTAATGATGTAGCAGGTGACGGTACTACCACTGCAACTGTTTTAGCTCAAGCTATAGTAAAAGAAGGTTCTAAAGCAGTAGCTGCTGGTTTAAATCCTATGGATCTAAAAAGAGGAATTGATTTAGCAATTGAAGCTGTGGTTGCTGACTTAGAAACAAGAACAAGTAAAATTTCTACTAATGAAGAAGTTGCACAAGTTGGTACTTTATCAGCAAATGGCGAAGCTGAGATTGGTGACATGATAGCAAAGGCAATGGACAAAGTTGGTAATGAGGGCGTTATAACTGTTGAAGAAGCTAAAACACTTGCAACCGAGTTAGACGTTGTAGAAGGAATGCAATTTGACAGAGGATACTTATCACCCTACTTCATTACTGACGCTGATAAAATGAAAGTAGTAATGGATGATCCATACATACTATTATTTGAAAAGAAATTAGCAAACCTTCAGGAAATGTTACCTATATTAGAAAAAGTTGTTCAATCTGGTAAGCCTCTTTTAATAATAGCTGAAGATGTTGAAGGTGAGGCATTAGCGACTCTTGTAGTAAATAAGTTAAGAGGTGGATTAAAAATAGCTGCTGTAAAAGCTCCAGGTTTCGGCGATAGAAGAAAAGCAATGTTAGAAGATATTGCAATTTTAACAAAAGGCGACCTGATTTCTGAAGATCTCGGTATTAAGTTAGATAATGTTACACTAGAAATGCTTGGTACAGCAAAACGTGTAGAAGTCACAAAAGAAGAGACTACTATTATTGATGGTGCTGGTTCTAAAGATGATATTGGTGCTAGATGTAACCAAATTAGAGCCCAGATCGAAGAAACAACCTCTGACTATGATAAAGAAAAACTTCAAGAAAGATTAGCTAAATTAGCAGGTGGAGTTGCCGTAATTAAAGTTGGTGGAGCTACTGAAGTTGAAGTTAAAGAACGCAAGGATCGTGTAGATGATGCAATGCATGCTACGAGAGCTGCTGTTGAAGAAGGCATTGTACCTGGTGGTGGAGTTGTTTTTGTTAAAGCGATTGCAGCTTTAGATAAAGTTAAATTTGAAAACTCAGACCAAAAAATGGGAGTTGATATTGTTAGAAGAGCACTTAAGGCACCTGCGAAGCAAATAGCTGACAATGCTGGTCAGGATGGTGCTGTCATAGTAGGTAAATTGCTTGAATCAACTGATGCAAACTATGGCTTCAATGCTCAAACTAATGAATTTACAGACTTAGTTAAAGCTGGAGTTATAGATCCAACTAAAGTCGTAAGATCAGCTCTACAAAATGCAGCATCTGTAGCTGGTTTATTGATAACTACAGAAGCTATGGTAGCTGACAAGCCTGAACCACCAGCAGGTGGCGGTGGTGGTATGCCAGACATGGGCGGCATGGGCGGCATGGGTGGCATGGGCGGCATGGGTGGCATGCCAGGCATGATGTAATTCTGCTCTATTTTATTATTTTAACACCTCTAGCTAAATTAGTTAGGGGTGTTTTTTTTGTTAATTATTTGATTATTTGTTGCTTAGTATTATTAACTCATATAGCAATAAAAAACATTATTTGAAATTAAGTTATGGAAAAATCAGAAATTAAAAAATTTGCAGAGAAATCAAATGCTTGGCCTTTTGTTGAAGCTAGAAATTTAAGAGATAGATTGGATAAAATTGAGAGTTCTGCTCCCAGGGATAACAATACCCCTGTTCTATTTGAGACTGGATACGGGCCTTCAGGACTTCCTCATATTGGAACATTTGGTGAAGTTGCGAGGACTAATATTGTACGTAACGCATTTGAAGTTTTAACTGATAGAAACACAAAGTTAATATGTTTTTCAGACGACATGGATGGCTTACGTAAAATTCCGGAAAATGTTCCTAACAAAGATTTACTTAAAAAATTTATTGAACATCCCTTAACCAGTGTTCCCGATCCTTTTGAAAAATTTAATAGTTTTGGTGATCATAATAATCATAAATTACAAGAATTTTTAGATTACTTTAATTTTGAGTATGAATTTGTTTCAGCTACAGAATGCTATAAAAGCGGTAGATTTGATGAGACACTCAAAAAGATTTTATTAAATTATGAAAAAATAAAAAACATAATTTTGCCTACTTTGAGCGAAAATCGTAAAAAAACTTACAGCCCATTTCTTCCAGTCTGTCCAAAATCTGGTAAAGTTTTGCAAATTAATATCACTTCAATCAATACTAAAAACAATACTGTAAGTTATATTGACGAAGATACTAAAGAATTAGTAACTGTCTCTATTCTTGGTGGATCATGTAAGTTGCAGTGGAAGTGTGATTGGGCAATGCGTTGGTTTGCTCTAGGTGTAGATTATGAGATGTCAGGCAAAGACTTATCTGAAAGTGTAATTTTATCTAGCAAAATATTGAGAGTCCTTGGAGGGACACCTCCATCAGGCTTTTCCTACGAACTTTTTCTAGATAATAATGGTGAAAAGATTTCAAAATCCAAAGGTAATGGTTTATCTATAGAGGAGTGGTTGAGATATGGTTCACCTGAATCTCTAAGTCTGTTTATGTATACAAATCCTAAAAGAGCTAAGAGACTTTTTTTTGATGTTATACCTAAAACCACTGATGAATATTTTTCGCATCTGAAAAAATATTCTGAACAAGACACTCCTGGAAAAATTGATAATCCAGTATGGCATTTACATAAAGGTTCACCAAAATCTAATGACCTTCCTGTTACTTATACATTATTGTTAAATTTAGTGTCCGTATGTTATGCCAGTGATCCAGATATAGTATGGGGATATGTCAAGAGTTACTCACCTAATTCAAAAAGAACTAAAGAATTAGGTGATTTAATTGATCTAGCTGTTAATTATTATAAAGAGAAGATAGAACCTCAAAAGAAGTATAGGCTTCCAAATGAAAAAGAGAAAAAAGGCATTACAGAATTAATAAATACTTTATCAACATTAAACAATGAAGCCTCCTCTGATGATATTCAAGCTATAGTATTTGCAATTGGGAAAAAACTTGAATATGAAAATTTACGGGAATGGTTTAAAGGTCTGTACGAGACTGTTCTAGGACAATCTGAAGGACCTAGAATGGGAAGTTTCATAAAACTCTATGGGATTGAACCAACAAAAAAATTATTAGAAAACGTTATTCTAGGCAACTTAGTTAAAGAATAGACTCAATGATTTGGAAATTTATTACTTTTTTTGTAAGAAGACTTGATCCAGAAATTGCTCATAAAATAACTATTAAATTCTTTAAACTTGGTTTGCATCCAAGATTAAATAAAATTGGAATTCCTATAAACATTGGTAATTTGATTTTTAAAAATTTTATTGGTGTTGCCGCTGGTTTTGATAAAAATGCAGAAGTAATAAACAAAATACATTTTTTGAACTTTGGTTTCACTGAAGTTGGTACTATTACCCCAATGCCTCAATATGGAAATCCAAAACCAAGAGTTTTCAGGCTTGAAAAAGATAGAGCTATAATAAATAGAAATGGTTTTAACAATTTAGGAATGTTACAGGCAAGTAAAAAATTAGAAGATTATAGAAAAAAATTCCCAATAGGAAGTAGTTTTCTTGTTGGAATTAATATTGGCCCCAACAAAGATAGTGAGGACAGGTTTAGTGATTACAAAGTACTTGCCAAAAATTTATCAAAGTTTGCCGACTATATTTCTATAAATGTTTCTTCACCTAACACACCAAATTTAAGAGAGTTTCAAAATAAGGAGAATTTAGAAAAAGTTATAAATTTTGTTAAGGATGGGATTGCCACATCCAAAACTTTTAATAAAAAATTGCCAATTTTTTTGAAGATTGCTCCAGATATAAATTATCAGACATTGAAATCTATTATTGAAACAGCTCATTCGCAAAAAATTTTTGGTTTGATCATCTCCAATACGACGTTAGATAGAGAAAGAAATCTAAAATCAAAAAAATCTAAAGAATTAGGAGGCTTGTCTGGGAAACCATTATTTAAAAAATCTACAGATATTTTGTCACAAGCAAATAAAATAATTAAAAATAATAATTATAAATTATTTTTAATTGCAGCTGGTGGAGTATCAGACAGTAAAACTGCATATGTAAAAATTTTATGTGGAGCACATTTAGTCCAGTTATATTCTTCTCTAACATTTGAAGGACCTTTAGTTGCAAATCAAATAATAAGTGGCATATTGAAATTAATGAAAAGAGATAAAATAGAAAATATTATTGATATAGTTGGTGTTATTGATAATCCCAAAGAAGCTATGAGTGTTGCAATTAATGGTTTTAAAAATTATAAAAGTTAGATTCTTTTACCATTTAACTTGACCTTTGAGGCTTGCTATCTTATAAATCGAAAGGTTAATTTTGAGGTATATAATGTCTAGAGTTTGTGAAATTTCAGGTAAAAATGTTATGAGTGGCAATAACGTTAGCCATGCAAAAAATAAAACCAAAAGAAAATTTTTACCTAATCTTCAAAATGTTAAATTTTTTAGTAAAGCCCTAGATAAATTCATCAGTATGAAAGTATCTGTGAGAGCTTTAAAGTCTGTTGAAAAAAATGGTGGTTTAGACGATTACTTATCTAAAACTAGTAACAGAGTTTTAGCACCTCAAGCTGTTGCAATTAAAAAATCTATTAAAAAATTTAAAAAAAGAAATTAGCTCTTCTCAATATCATTCTTCATTGAATAAGTCAGCTAGCTGTTCAGTTACAGCTCCACCCAATTGTTCAGCATCAGTAAGGGTAACCGCTTTATCATAATAACGGGTAACGTCGTGACCAATGCCAATTGCAACTAATTCTACAGTAGATCTGTTTTCTATAAATGAGATTACTTGTTTAAGATGAAGTTCTAGGTAGTTACCACTATTAGAAGAAAGTGTAGTGTCATCAACAGGTGCACCATCACTTATGACCATGAGAATTTTTCTATCTTCTACTCTACCTAATAAACGCTCGTGTGCCCAGATTAATGCCTCACCATCTATGTTTTCCTTTAAAATTCCCTCTCTTAGCATTAATCCAAGTGAATTTTTTGCTCTTCTCCATGGAGAGTCAGCTGGTTTATAAATGATATGCCTTAAGTCATTTAATCTTCCAGGGTAAGTTGGTTTACCATCATTTATCCATTGTTCTCTTGATTGGCCGCCTTTCCAGGCTTTTGTGGTGAAACCCAAGATTTCAACTTTGACTCCACATCTTTCAAGTGTTCTAGCCATAATGTCAGCGCAAATTGCTGCAATGGTTATAGGCCTCCCCCTCATTGACCCAGAATTATCTATTAGCAAAGTCACTATAGTATCTCTAAATTTCATATCTTTTTCTTGTTTATAAGAAAGTGGGAATAATGGTTGAGTAATTACTCTAGCTAATTTTGATGCGTCTAACATCCCTTCTTCAAGATCAAAGTTCCAGGATCTATTTTGTTTAGCTTGTAATTTTCTTTGAAGTTTATTAGCCAATCTAGCTATAGCACCTTGAAGATTTTCAAGTTGTTTATCAAGTGTCCCTCTTAGCCGGCTAAGTTCGTCTTCTTCACATAACTCTGTGGCATTGACAATTTCGTCGTACTTAGTAGAAAACACTTTATAATTATAATTAATATTATTTTTACCTATGTTATCCCCTGATAAAGGATTAGGAACGATTTCACCCTCACTCTCTCCATCTTCATTATTAGCATCGGCATCTTGAGTTTCACCTTGTATTTCTTGATCATTGTCTTGAGAATCGCTACTACTATCTAATCCGGCATCTTCATCATTATCACTTTCACTTTCTGCAGATGAATCATTTTCTTCATTCTCGTCAGGATTGTTGTCTTCAGTATCTTCGTTTTCACCATCATTATTAGGATCTCTTTCTCCAATATCCGAATGTAATGCTGATAACAATTCATTTGTATATTTTGCAAAAACTTCTTGATTAGTAGTATTTTCTGCAAGTTGGTTTAGAAGATTCCCAATTTTGTTATTAATCCAAGGTCGCCATTTCTCCAGAGAAATAGATGTGTTTGGAGGGGAGTTAGAGCCAGTAATTTTTTCTCTTATTACTAAGTGCAAAGCATTTACTAACGCTTCCTTATCGTCTCCACCCGGAACAGGTAGAATTGTTTCTTTAAATTTTTCAACAACTAAATTTTGTAAATTTTTCTTAATACCTAGAAGATTCTTGGATCCAACAGCTTCAATTCTAGATTCCTCTGCTAACTGAAAAATTTGTGATGATAAATCTGAAGATGGTATATATTTATTATGTAAAACAGGATCATGGTACTTAATCTTAAGGGCAATTTTATCTGCTTCACCTCTTAATTTAAATAATTCTGTATCATCTAATTCTTTTGATATTATTGGCAATCTAACCTCTTTAGACGACAAATAACCTGTAGATCCAGAAAACTTTATTTCCCTTTCTTCAATCATGTTTCCAGAAATTGCTTTTAAAGTAGAGGCAGTAGCATTTTGGAATTGAGTGTCTTCAGAATTCTTGCTCATTTTAATTTTAAGCGTCTATACTTTTTTCAACTTTAATTAATTCTCTTCCAAAACATCTTTGATAATATTCTGACAAAATTGGTCTCTCCATTTCATCGCATTTGTTAAAAAAAGTTAGTTTGAAAGCTAAATCAATATCTTCAATTATATTTGTGTTTTCTGCCCATGTTATAACTGTCCTAGGAGACATTACAGTAGAAAGATCGCCAGACATGAATCCATTTCTTGTTAAATTAGCTATTGAAACCATGTGTTTTATAGTATCTTTTCCATCCTTAGTATTAAAATTAGGAACTTTAGATAAAACAATCTCTTCTTCCGCTTCAGTTGGTAAATAATTTAAAGTTGAAACTATAGACCATCTATCCATTTGACCTTGATTTATCTGTTGTGTTCCATGATATAAACCTGTGGTGTCACCGAGTCCAACTGTATTGGCAGTTGCAAACAATCTAAAATTTTGATGGGGATTTATAACTCGATTATTATCTAGTAAAGTTAGTTTTCCTGAAACCTCCAAGACCCTTTGAATAACAAACATTACGTCAGCTCTTCCAGCATCATATTCATCAAATACAATTGCAACAGGGTTCTGCAGGGCCCAAGGAAGGACACCTTCTCTAAATTCAGTTACTTGCTTTCCATTTTCTAAAACAATTGCATCTTTCCCTACCAGATCTAAACGGCTTATGTGACTATCTAAATTAACTCTTACACATGGCCAATTTAATCTTGCAGCAACTTGTTCGATATGCGTTGATTTACCAGTACCATGATAACCTTGGATCATAACTCTTCTATTATAGCAAAATCCAGCAAGTATTGCTTTTGTAGTAGTTTCATCAAACAAATAAGATTCATCGATTTCAGGTACAAATTTAGTTTTCTCATTAAATCCAACAATTTTCATATTTGTTTTGAAACCAAAGGTTTTCTCTGGATCAATAACTAATGTTTGAGAAGATGAAAAAGTTTCAGAATTAAAGTCCATGTTGTTAGTTAAACTAACTTCGTTCATATTATAATCTCCAAAAATATTTATTTCAGTTTTTTGCTGGTTTCGTAAAAGATTCTAGAATAATTTTATAAGCATTTGTTATATCAATAAATTTATCTTTATTAATTTTTGATTGATTTTCATTTTGTACATCAGGATGCCATTTTTTTGCTAAAAATTTATATTTTGTTTTTACTTCCTTAATACTTGCCTCATGACTTAAGCCTAATACTCTTAGAGCATCTTCTAACTTTTTATTTAATATTTTTTTTTCTCTTGTGATTTTATTATTTTCAAAAGTATTAAAAGCTTTCTCAAAATCATAATTAATACTTTTTGTCCCAAACTTCCAACTTGGTCGATCCCAAGTAACTGATTTTCTTATCTCAACTTCTAATTCTTGTTCGTTTAATCCTTCAAAATAATTCCAAGATTTATTAAATTCCCTAATACAATTTATACAGAAGTATAAATATTCTCTAAGTTGATTCCTTGATTTAGGTGCAGGAAATACCCCTAATTCGTTGCATTTAGGATTAGAGCAAGTTCTTTCTTGTTTTTCTTTTTGATTAGTATGCAACATAAATTTAATTCTTTATTTTAATTATAGAATTATGTAGTAATCCATGCAAGGTAGTAATTATTTTTTTAAAAATTTTTAATAAAAGAGATCCTATTGAAAAGAAAAACTAATATTGAAAATTTAATCTTAAAAAATTATGAACCAGAATTTTTTTCTGTTATAGACGTCTCTGAACAACATAGGGGGCATCAAAACTTTAAAGAAGATGTAGAAAGTCACTTTGAAATTATAATTGTTTCAGAAAAGTTTAAATATTTAAACAGGATAGAAAGACATAGAATGGTTAATCAAAGCTTAAGAAAAGAATTTTTATCAGATCTTCATTCAGTAATAATTAAAACTTATACTATAGAAGAATATAAAAATACTTAACTTTTATTTTTATTTATTCCGATTTCATTCCATAATCTTAATTGAGAGATAAAATTTGATTTTTTTTGAAGTATTCGGAATCTAATATCAAAAAATCTAAACTCTTGACCAGGTTCTGGTATTGTTTTTGACTCGTATAAGACTAAACCTGCGATAGTATTTGCATTTTGATCTGGTAGTGACCAACCCAGTGAACGGTTAATATCTCTAATTGTGACAGAACCATCAACTATAAAGGATCCGTCTGGCTGAGGTTTTAGGCCCTTAACATTTAAATCAGTTTCATCATCAATTTCACCTACTATCTCTTCTATAATATCTTCAAGTGTAACAATTCCTCTAAAATCACCATATTCATCAACTACCACTGCAAAGTGCTCTCTTCTAGTTTTAAAAATTTCTAACTGGTCTAATAATAATGTTGTTTCCGGAGCAAAATATGGCTGTATCATTAATTCAGACAAATTTATGGAATTTATATTTTTAAAGTTTCTTCTTCTTAAATTTCTAAACAATTCTTTTGCATGTAAAATACCGATTATATTATCAGGATTACCCGAATAAATTGGTATTCTAGTATATGGACTTTCCCCTATAACCTTAAAAATTAGTTCAGGATCTTCTTTAGAATCTATCATTGTAACTGCCCCTCTGTGAGTCATAACAGCTTCTATAGTAACTTCATCCATATCAAGCATACTGGACATCATTTTCCCACGCTCTTTGCCACGACTTTCATTACCAGCATGCAATCTGATCATCCCTCTCAGTTCTTCAGTTTTTGCTTCTTCATCATTAATTACTGGCCCAGAAACAAATTTTGCGAAATGTTCTGTAATAAATGTGGCGGGTGTTAATAAAAATATAAAAAAGTTAATTATTGGAGCAACAGTTAAAGCAACTTGATCAGCATGGCTAAAAGCATAAGTTTTAGGAATAACTTCTGCAAAAATTACTAAAACAATTGTTAATAGTATAGTTACTAAAATTAAATCAAATTCTCCAAAGTAGATTATAGCAAAGCTTGTTGCATATACTGAGGCTATAATATTAACTAAATTATTACCTATTAATATGGTACTAATCATTTTTTCTTTTTTAGCTAAGATACTCTCAATGGTTATTGCTTTTTTATTTCCTTGAAGAGCTAACTCATGGATTCTAGCTTCTGAAACGGCTGTTAAAGCAGTTTCAGAACTTGAAAAAAAACCTGATAAAATAATTAAGAAAAGTATGTTACATAAAAATATGAATATGTCTGGCATTATATCTCATCATCTAAGAATTTAGTTAGAATTTTTTTATCCATATTATTTTTTATAAAAGATTTTCCAATTTTTTTATTAAGTATAAATGTGAACTGATTATTTTTATTTTTTTTATCATATTTGAATTTTCTTAACATTTTTGATGTTGTAATAGTAAAATTTCTAAACTCTTGTAAAGAGGTAGGTAGATTTAACTTCTTAAAAAAAGTTATTACTCTCTCTGTTTCAATATTAGGGCAATAACCCATTTTACTTGAAAGCTTGAATGCTAAGCAAATTCCTATTGATACCGCTTCACCGTGAATAATTGTTCCATCATATTTCCCAAATGACTCAATAGCATGACCAAAGGTATGTCCAAGGTTTAAAAGTGCTCTTTTACCATTTTCCTTTTCATCATTTTTTATTATGCAAGATTTTATTTCACAAGATTTTCTAATTATTTCGTTTAACATCAAATGGTCATAATTTAGAATATCTTTGTAATTTTTTTCTAAAGTATTGTAAAATTCAACGTCGTAAATCAGACCATACTTGATAACTTCAACCAAGCCAGCTAAAAATTCTCTTCTAGGTAATGTCTTAAGTATATCTATGTCTGCCATAACTGCAATTGGTTGATGGAAGGAACCTATCAAGTTTTTACTTTTACTACTATTAATACCAGTCTTACCGCCTACAGAGCTATCTACTTGAGCTAATAGGGTAGTTGGTATCTGAATAAAATCTATACCTCTTAGAAGTATTGAAGCAGCAAAACCAGCTATATCACCAATGACTCCGCCGCCAAAAGCAATAATTAAACTACCTCTATCTATTTTAAATGATAACGATTCCTCAACTATATATTCTAACTGAGATATATTTTTGGATTTGTCACCTCCTGGAATGCTAATCAAATTTAATGACTCAGTTAATTTTTTTATTATTTCAACAAATAAAATAAATTGCTCATTATTTTCGTTATTTAAAGAAAAAAAACTATCATGTATTAAAATGACTTTTCTTTCTGATATAAATCTTTTCAGAATTTCTTCACAATTTGATAATAAATTATTACCAATAAAAATTGGATATGAAATATTTTTAAATTTATCGTTTAGCGAAACGTTAATTATGTTAGGTTTCATTTTATTGCAATATTAATTTGATTATATATTATATATATTAACTTCTCAATCACTTGATTTTGGTTAAGTTTATCAGTATTAATTTCATTGTGACAAAGAGAATAATATTTTGTTCTTATATCCAAAAGTTGAATTATTGACTCTCTAGTACTTCCTTTTATCATAGGTCTTTTTGACCCATCTCCAATTCTTTTAACTAAAACATCTAAAGGAGTGTTTAACCAAATTACGTTTGTATTATCTAACAGTAACTTTCTTGTATCTTCGTTGTCAAATCCACCACCACCAAGACTTATTATTACTTTCTCTTTGTTTTTATTAATTTTCAAAATTAAATTACTAATTGTTTCTTTTTCAATTTTTCTAAAAAAAATCTCACCATGTTTTTGAAAAAGTTCTTTAATTGTCATATTGAATTCTTTTTCAACCATATGATCTACATCAAAAAAATTGAATTTTAAAATTTTTGCTATTTTACGTCCAATTTTAGATTTCCCTGTACCCATCATTCCAATCAAAGTAACCTTTTCATGGTAGGGTTTTATTTCTTTAAAATTTAACATATATATCAAATATCATATTAATATTCATCAAACATCATATTTTTAGAAACTTTTCTGATAAATATGGTAAATAATATATTTATTTATAGTCAAAAACTCGCCACATTTTATAGGTATTTATGAAAAGTAAGGATTATGATGAGAAAATATAAATTTTTTTTAATTGTATCAAGTCTTATTGCTCTGGGTGGATTTCTAGTAGTAACTTACTTAGATATACCAGCACCTGATAAATTGGAAACAAAAATTTTAGACGTTAACGATGAAAAAATTAAATAGTAATAATTTATTAAATAAGAATTGTTTATTCTTTTTAAGTCATTACATTTTGTTTTTTTGTCTTCAATTAAAACTTTGTTTTGCTCAGACTAACGATTTTAACAAAGAAGTTTCCTCAAATAATGTTAATAATGAAATTAAAGTAAGTAAGCTTGCAAAACCATCTTTGGGCTCCCTCGGTATAAAAACGGAATTAAATAATTTAATGGGTTTAAATATCTGGAACAATTTGAAAGTAGAAGAAATTATTGAGCATTTAAATTATATTCCAGATAATTTAGCAAGTAAACATTTTCAAGTATTTCTAAATGATCTTTACATAAGCGCTTCCGTCCCACCAGAAGGTGATTCAAATCAAATTTTGAAACTTTTGGAAACCAGATTATTTAAAATTAAAAATAGTGGACAAAGTAATTATTTATATAAATTAGTCTTACAATTGCCCAAGGGCAATCGTTGGGATATATGGAGAAAGTGGCAAATTGAATACGAGTTAATTAATAGAAAAGATAAAAAAGCTTGTGAATTCATTAATGTAGAATCAAAATCTAATCTTAAAAATTTTTGGCAAATGGCTCGAATTTTCTGTTTGTCTATTGAGGGAAAAAGAGATCAATCAGAGTTTATGCTGGATTTGATAAAATCCAGAGGTTTTAATGATGAAATTTTTGAAGAGTTATTTCAATCTATCTACAATAAGGTTAACGAAACAAACATTGAAAATAAAAAAAACAAAATACAACCATTACATATAGTAATGATGGACACTCTTAAGATGCCAATAAAAGCAAGTTATATTGCACACCTAGGGATTGAATATACAGACTCTTTATTATCACTTAATTATTTAACACCAAAAGCGAGAGCCTCTCTATTAGATAAGCAATTAAATTACAGCTTTGTATCAGTTGATCAAATAATTGAAAATTATAAATCCGTAGCCGATGGAAGTATTGATTTTGATAAGTCTTTTTCTGAATTTTTGAAAGAACCAAATGGTTACAATAGAGCTAACGTTTGGCTAAGTATAATCAATATTAAAGATGAAATTAAAAAAGTACATTCAATCTTAAAAATGATAAAATCAGAAACTAATAACGGAAGATTCAATGATGTTATAGGGTTATATTTAAATCTTTTAAATGAGATTGACAATTCCTCTTTACCACAAGATTTAAATCAAACAATTGAACGACTTAAAATTGCGTCCAATCCAGATTTGTATCCAAACAATAATTTTGCTAATATTATATCATTAGTAGAAGGTCAAATTTGGGATTTTAATTTAATTTCAAAAGAAAAGGCTTGGCCATTAATACCAATAATTGAAAAAGCTGGAATGATAGAGCCAAATTCAATAAACTGGATGAATCATTTGAGAGATATAAAAGAAATTGATTTAAAAGAAGATAAATATTTGAAATGGGAAAGTAATTATAACTTTAAAAGATTTCTTTTATCTAAATTAATTAAAGAATCTGCAAAAAATAATAATAAAACTCTAACTATTTTATTGATAGCAAGATTAATAGGGGATAATCCATTGATTGATTTTGATTTGGATAGTTTAATTACAATAAGAAATTCACTAAATTCAATTGGATTTGAAAATTTATCTAAAATAATTACACAAGAAATAATGACGTCCAAAATTGTAAATCTTTAAAGTTTAATAATGAGAAATATAAATCAACCAACACCAGAACTCATCAATAGAATCTTAGGAATTATTTGCCTCGAAAAAGGATTATCTCAAAACACAAAAACAGCTTATAACAAAGATATTAGTTTAGCTTTTGATTGGTTTAAAAATAAAAATATTGACTGCTTTAGAGCAAACGAAAAAAACTTTCGTGATTTATTCTTTTTTTTGCAAAGCAAATATTATAAGCCTAGTTCCTTAAGCAGAAAATTATCTTCGTTTAAGCAATTTTATGATGTTCTAAAAGCTGAGGGATATATAAAAATAAATCCATTAAGCAACTTAGAAAGTTTCAAAAAGATTAAAAATTTACCAAAATCTTTGTCAGAGGGCCATTTGACTTTATTGCTATCAGAAGCCAAAAATAATCTTAAAAATGTTGAACAAAATAATCCTACAAAGAAAATAAAATTTCTGCGTATTTTAACTATTTTAGAAATTCTATATTCTACTGGTATGAGAGTTTCTGAACTAGTATCTTTGCCATTGTCAGATTTTATTAGAATAAAAGATTTACTTCAGATTAAAGGCAAGGGCGGCATTTATAGATATGTTGCTTTTAATAAAGAATCAAAAAAGATGATAGAGATGTGGTTGTTACATAGGTCCTCTATAGAAAAATTTTTAAAAAATAAGTACGTTTTCCCAGGTAATAATGGTGTTGGACATATTACCAGACAATCTGTATATATGAACTTGTCGGAATTATCAAAAAGTATAAACATGAATAGTGAACAGATTTCTCCGCATAAAATCAGGCATAGTTTTGCAACTCATATGTTAAATCGTGGTGCAGATTTGAGGTCTTTACAAAAACTTCTTGGTCACGCTGATATTAGTACTACTGAGATTTATACAAAAGTCCAATCAAAAAGATTGTCAGGTCTTGTAAATGACATTCATCCATTAAATAGAATAAACCTAAAGAAAAAAGAAAGCCTTTAAATATGATTAAACATTTTTTAGCATTTGAGAAACAAATTGCAGATCTTGAAGGAAAAATAGAAGAGCTTCGTCATTTGTCTTCTGGTAGTGATATTAATATTGCAGACGAAATTGGTAAATTACAAGCAAGTGTATCAGAAAAGTTAAAATCAACCTATTCACAATTAAGTCCTTGGCAAAAAGTTTTAGTATCTAGACATCCTGAAAGGCCACATTTTCAAGATATTATTAACAGTTTATTTCAAGATTATATTTCTTTGTCAGGTGATAGAAATTTCGCTGAAGATAACGCTTTAACTGGCGGTATAGCTCGTTTTAGAGGAAAGAGTGTAATTGCTATAGGTATAGATAAAGGTAAAAACACTCAAGATAGAATCCATAAAAATTTTGGTATGGCTAGGCCTGAAGGCTATAGAAAAGCACAAAGATTAATGCAATTAGCTAATGATTTTTCAATTCCAGTCTTAATGTTTGTTGATACAGCAGGTGCTTATCCTGGAAAAGGTGCTGAACAAAGAGGTCAAGCTGAAGCCATTGCGAAATGTTTGCAAAAGAGCCTGGAGATTACTGTTCCTTCTATTTCAGTAATTACAGGCGAAGGTGGCTCTGGAGGAGCAGTTGCTTTGGCTGTTGCAAATACTACACTTATGTTAGAACATGCAATTTACTCTGTTATTTCTCCAGAAGGATGCTCTTCAATTTTATGGAGAAGTTCTGATCATGCAGATCAAGCAGCGGAGGCTTTGAAATTGACTGCACAAGATATGGAAAAATTCAAAATTATTGATGAGATAATTCCAGAACCTATTGGAGGTGCACACAGAGATCCAATAATTACAATAAAAAGTATTGGTGATGTCATAGAAAAAAAATTGAATGAACTGATGGTTCTGAGTAAAGATGAATTAATTAAACTAAAAGAAAAAAAATATTTAGAAATTGGTTAAATAATCTTTTTTTGAATTTAATGCAGGTATAGCTATTCTCGCTTTCATTACTTCATCTAGATTAATATTAGCATGAATTATTCCAATTTCCTCTTTTGCATCTTTTAAAACCTCTCCCCATGGAGATACAATCAAAGAATGTCCATAACTAGTTCTCCCACATTCGTGATAACCAGCTTGAGCAGGTGCAATAATGAATGCACCAGTTTCTATGGCTCTGGCCTTAAGCAAAGTATGCCAATGAACCGGACCAGTTAAATTTGAAAAGGCAGATGGTACAACAATTATTTCAGCACCATTTACTGCTAAATCTTGATATAGATGGGGAAAGCGCAAATCGTAACAAATAGTCAAACCAATTTTAATTTTATTTTTTTTAATTTCTGCAATAATTGCTTTATTTCCACTTTTGTAAGTATCAGATTCTCTATAAACATCGCCATTAGGTAAATTTACATCATATAAGTGAATTTTATCATATTTGTATAAAATATCTCCTTTAGGTCCAACTAAAAAAGATCTATTTACTAACTTATCATCTACTTTTATGGGTAAAGAGCCAATTAAAATAAAGATTGAATTAAGCTTAGCTATTTCTCTTAAAATTTGTAGGCTAAAGTTTTCATCTTCGGTTTTAGCCAATTTATTAGTTAAAAAAGAATTCTTTTGAAGTGAAGTGGCGCATTCGGGTAAAGTGATCAATTCTGCTTCATCATTAAGTGCTTTATCAATTAAATCTTTTATTGTTTCTAGTGTATGCTTTTCATTCTCCGCAGATGAGTATTGGAGACAGGCAATTGACAATTTACGGTTCATATTATTTAACAAAATTTTCTAGGCCATTATCTTCTTCTAACTTATATAAATCGTCACATCCACCAATATGTTGATCTTTAAAAAATATTTGGGGTACAGAAGTTCTGCCACCAGATTTTTTTATCATTTCATTTCTCTTGGAATAATCTAAATCAATATCTATTTCTTCAAAAGGAATATTTTTCTTTTTTAAAAGAGATTTAGCACGATAACAAAACCCACATAGTAAACTGGTATAAATTATTATATTTTTATTCATTATAATCCTCAAAAATTTATGAAAATAAGTCTTGTATGCAAAAAATCAGGGCATCATCAGCTGGAGGCATTTTATATTTTCTTAGCATATTTGGTTTAACCCAGATAATTTCATTGTTTTCCATAGATTTTGGCTTGCCCTCCCATCTTCTGCATACATATAAGAGCAAAAGCAACTGAAATTCTTTATAACTAAATTCACTAAAAGACAAAGGTGCAACACATTTGTTGTTTATGTTAATATCAAGTTCTTCTTTTATTTCTCTTATTAGCGCAATTTCTGGCACCTCACCAGTTTCAACTTTTCCACCTGGAAATTCCCAAAAACCTGCTAAATGTTTATTTTTGGGTCTTTTTGACAATAAAATTTCATCAGCATCATTAATTAATGCTAATGAAACTACAATTTTAAAATTTTTATGATCTGTAATCGGCATTTATATCTATGTATTTATGGGTTAAGTCACACGTATATACAGTAGAACTTGACTTGCCTACTCCAATATCAATCTCAAGAAAAATATTATCTTGTTTTAAATGTTCTGTTGCTCGTAATTCTGAATAGTTTTCACAAACCATTCCATTTTGTGTTACTTGTTCATCGCCAATATAAATTTTGATTTTATCTCTATTTGCTGGTTGACCTGATTTCCCAATAGCCATAATTATTCTACCCCAATTTGCGTCCTCTCCAGCAATTGCAGTTTTAACCAAAGGTGAATTTGCTATAGAAAATGCTATTATTTTTGCTGATTTTTTTGACTTGGCGCCTGTAACTTTAATAGTTATAAATTTTGATGCACCTTCACCATCCTTAATAATTAATTTAGCAAGCTCTAACATCAAGCTAAATAAATTTTCTTTAAATTCAATTAAGCGGGTGTCTTTAAAATTATTAATTGGTTTGTGATTTGCTGTTTTTGTGGCTGCTAATAAAACAGTGTCACTTGTTGATGTATCGCTATCTACAGTTATAGAATTAAAACTTATCTCATTACTGGATATAATTAATTTTTGAAGAGTATCCGATGATATGTTAGCGTTTGTAAAAATAAAACCTAACATTGTTGACATATTTGGTGCAATCATACCCGAACCTTTAGCTATTCCTACAATTTCAATTTCAGCATCATCAATTTTACACACTCTCTTACTTACTTTTGTAAATGTATCAGTAGTTTTGATAGCAGTGGCAGCTTTTATCCAATCTGGATTTTTTAGTGGAGTCATTAATTTTATACTTCTTATTACTGCATCAGGATCTAATTGTTCTCCAATAACACCAGTAGAGGCTGTGTATATTTGATCAATACTACAATTTAATTTTGCTGAAAGATATTTTGAAATTTTTAAAACTGTTTCCTCACCTAGTTTCCCTGTAAATGCATTTGCGTTACCTGAATTTACTAAAATTGCCCTTACTAAAGGTTCTTTGTATTTGGTAAGATTTTTTTTGCATTGATTTACAGAAGCACTAGAGGTTAAGGATTGGGTAAAAACTCCAGAAATAGCTGATTTTTTTTTAAATTCTATTAAAAGAAGATCGTCTTCATTATTTTGTGTCTTTTTAATGCCAGAGTATATGGTTGAAACTTTTATGTCTTTCAACAGATGATTCTTTATACTTTCTTTTTTCATAGTGCAATTTAAATTGATATTAATTATTTATTTCTTGAACAACTTTTTTAAAATCTAAAATTTTTATACTTTTATTTTTTCTGAGTTGTTTTTCAAGGTTTGATAAAGAATTTTGTTTTATTCTATTCACAATTTGTTTCCTAATATCATTAATTTTTTTTGGTTGAGAACCTCTAATATCATTCAACATTATTATATGATAACCAAATTTAGTTTTAACTGGTTTTTTTGTTGTTTCTCCTTTTTTTAATTTTAACACTGCCTTTTCAAATTCTTCTACCATTTGACCAGATCTAAACCAACCCAAACTACCTCCATTTTTTTTTGAGGGTCCAATAGAATAATATTTTGCAAGTTTTGAGAATTCTGATTTAATTTTTAGTTTTTCTATTATCTGCAATGCTTCATTTTCTTCTTTTACCAAGATATGGCTAGCATTAAACTCTTTAAAAGTTTTAAAGTTCTCTAGGTATTTTGTATAGAAATCCTGAATTTTTTCTTCAGATGTGTTGTTTGCAAGAAAATTGTTAAGCCAGTATTTTGCCATTATTTGATCTTTATTTTTCTTTAATATTTCAATAACCTCTTTTTGCTGATCTAATTTATCTTTGTAAGCTTGTTGAGTGATTAAGTGCTGATTAATTAGTTCATTTACGACGTTTGGGTATATTTCAGAAAGAGATTTTTCTTTGATTTTTTTTGGCAATCTGTTAGTTGCATTAAGCACATCTTGTGCTGTAATAATATGATTATCAACTGTTGCTACAGTGACTTGTCTAGGTTCTTTAGCATTTGCAATTGGTAAAGTAATAGCTAAAAAAAAATTTGTAAGAATAAAAATGATTTTTAAGCAAGACATTTTGGTATAATCCAATTATAAGATTATTTTTTTACAGGTTTTTTTGAGTCAACACAAGGAATGATGTTTAAAATTTATTGTTATTTTAGATTTTATTGAAGATTTCTGTAAATAATTGGAGCACTTTTACATGTTAAGTAAACTTACGTCTAGACTTTTTGGTTCTTCTAATGAGAGACAGATTAAGAAATATAAACCTATAATTGATCAAATTAACAACTTAGAAAACGAGTTTTCTGATTTGTTAGATGAACAATTAAAGTTAAAGACACAAATTTTTAAAGATAGATTAACAAAAAACGAAAATTTAAAAAATATTTTGCCAGAAGCGTTTGCGACCGTTAGAGAGGCTTCGAAAAGAACATTAAGACAAAGGCACTTTGATGTTCAATTGACTGGTGGAATGGTTCTGCATGAGGGTAAAATAGCTGAAATGAAAACTGGTGAAGGTAAAACCTTAGTTGCCACTTTAGCATGTTATTTAAATGCTCTAGAAGGTAAAGGTGTTCATGTAGTTACTGTTAATGATTATTTAGCTAGAAGAGATTCAGAGTGGATGGGTCAAATATACAATTTCTTGGGAATGACTGTTGGTTGTATTATATCAGAAATGGACGATGAGCAAAGAAGAATTGCCTATAATGCCGATATTACTTATGGAACTAATAATGAATTTGGATTCGACTATCTTCGTGATAATATGAAATATAATCTAGCTGACATGGTTCAGCGTCCATTTAATTTTGCTATTGTAGATGAAGTTGATTCTATCTTAATTGATGAAGCTAGAACCCCACTTGTTATTTCTGGACAATCAGAAGACTCTTCAATTTTGTATAAATCAATTGATAAATTCATCCCATCGTTAAACGAAAATGATTATGAATTAGATGAGAAGCAAAGAACGTGTAATCTAACTGATACTGGTATTGAAAACATAGAAAAAGCATTAATGGCAGATAACATTATTAAAGAAGGAAACCTGTTTGATGTTAAAAATGTTTCCTTATTACACCACATTAATCAAGCATTGAGAGCTCATAAATTATTCAAAAAAAATACTCATTATATGGTCAAGAACGATAATGTTATTATTATTGATGAATTTACAGGACGTGCTATGGAAGGTAGACGTTTTGGAGAAGGACAGCATCAGGCAATTGAAGCCAAAGAAAATGTTTCTGTACAGCCAGAAAACCAAACCTTAGCCAGCGTAACTTTTCAGAATTATTTCAGAATGTACCCTAAATTAGCAGGAATGACAGGAACTGCCCTAACAGAAGAAGGTGAATTTTCTGAAATTTACAACCTTCAAGTTATTGAAGTCCCTACTAATTTGAAAATAGCTAGAGAAGACAAAAATGATGAAATTTATAAGACTAATGAAGAACGAGACGAAGCTGTAATTAAATTAATCGAGCGTTGTCAAAAAAATAATCAGCCTGTTTTAGTAGGAACAGTATCAATTGAAAAGTCAGAAATATTATCAAAATTGTTAAATGCTAAAAAAATTAAACACGAAGTACTGAATGCAAAATTTCATGAGCAAGAGGCTCAAATTATTGGTTATGCTGGGATGCCAGGGGCTGTTACAATAGCTACCAATATGGCAGGTAGAGGAACTGATATTCAATTAGGTGGAAATTTAGAAATTAGACAAGTAAAAGAAATTAAATCATTTGCAGGCGAAAACAAGGAGGTTAATGATTTAAAAATTGATATCGAGGAAAAGAAAAACATAGCTCTTGCTGCAGGAGGTTTATATGTAATAGGAACTGAACGCCACGAGAGTCGAAGGATTGATAATCAATTGAGAGGTAGAACTGGAAGACAAGGTGATCCAGGAAGATCTAAGTTTTTATTATCACTTCAAGATGATTTGATGAGAATATTTGGATCTGAGAGACTTGAAACAATGTTAGGTAAACTTGGATTGGAAAAGGGTGAAGCTATTATTCATCCTTGGATTAATAAGGCAGTTGAAAAAGCTCAAGCTAAAGTTGAGGCTCATAATTTTGAGATAAGAAAGCAACTTCTTAAGTTTGATGATGTCATGAATGATCAAAGAAAAGTAATTTTTGATCAAAGAAAAGATATAATGAGATCAGATGATATAAGTACAATGATAACGGACATGCGTCATGAAGTGATAGAAACAATTGTTTATCAATCTATACCTGATCAAAGTTATCACGATGAATGGGATGTAGAAAGGTTATCTGCAGATGTTAAAAACTATTTAGGTATTACGGTCCAAATTGATGAGTGGGTTAAAGAAGATGGAATAATTGAAAAAGAATTTATAAGCCGACTTACTGAATTATCTGACAAATATATGGCAGAGAGAGCGGTTAAATTTGGGGTTGAAGTCTTTAGACAGGCAGAAAAAACTCTTTTACTACAAGTATTAGATCAAGGGTGGAAAGATCATTTGCTTATGTTAGATCAAATGAGACAATCTATAGGCTTAAGAGCTTATGCACAAAAGGATCCATTAAACGAATATAAAAGAGAATCTTTTGAATTGTTTGAAGAGATGCTTGATAAATTAAGAAAAACAATTACATCAGTTTTGTCACTCATAGAAATAAAACAAGAAGAAAATAAAGAAAAGGAAGATCACAAGGATCCAATAGAGTTTTCAAATAAGAAAATTCCAAGAAACGCTATATGTCCCTTGTGTGATTCTGGAAAGAAGTATAAGCATTGTCATGGTAAATATTAAGAGTAATGATTAAATATCAATTAAAGTGTAGATCAAAAATTTGTTCCGACGAAAAAGAATTTGATGGTTGGTTTAAAAGTATTGATGCTTATGAAAAACAGAAACTACAAAGACTAATTAATTGTCCAATTTGTGGTAGCGACAAAGTTGAAAAATTATTAACTACACCAAGTCTAAAAACTAATAAAAACAAAACTTCAGATATTAAAGATAAACTATTTAAAAATTCTAAAAAGAATGAGACCTTCTTAGGTAATGTAGATTCAGACAATATCTCAACTCTTTTAAGAACTCTAAAAAAAGAAGTACAAAAAAACTCCACCTTTGTAGGCAATGAGTTCGTTTCTCAGGTTCGTTCTATGAAAGATGGAAAAATTAAAGAAAAGCCAATACATGGCCATGGAACAAATAAAGAAATAAAGGAATTAAGAGATGAAGGAATTGATGTCATTAATATTCCTTGGATATCTGAGGATCATTAAATTATAATTTTATTCCTGCTGCACCATAATTAATCTGCATGTTAGATGAAAGTTTGAAATTTCCAAACTCCTTGTTAATAATATTTTTAAATCTAAATGTTGGTGAAAAACCTGTAAAATTATCCAATATTATACCATGCTTCTCAGCTTCTATTGCTAAATTTTCTGGAGAAACAAACTTTTCTACCTCGTGAGTCCCCACAGGAAGTATTTTTAAAACATTCTCTGCAAAATATTTTCCGAATAATGTACCTAAAAAAGAGTTGTTAATTGTAGTAAATACTACCAATCCACCAGGACGACATAAATTAGAAATATCAGATAGAAATGTTTTTCTATCATATACATGTTCAATTACTTCAGAGGCAATTACCAAATCAAATTTATTTAGATCTTTTTGTTCTTTAATCTCTAGAAGTTTACTTGTCGTAATACATTTGTAATTTATTTCTAATCGACTTTTTTTTGCATGCTCTTGGGCAATTTCTATTGAGCTTTTTGAAGCGTCAATTCCTGTAACATTTGCACCCAACCTTTTTAATTTCTCAGACAAGATGCCACCGCCACAACCAATATCTAAACAATTTATACCATTAAGAAAATTGACATTTTTTTTATCTTTTTTAAAAATTCTGGTTGCATTCTGTTTTATAAACTCAATTCTGACATTTGACATTTTATGTAAAGCTGAAAAAGGACCTGACAAATCCCACCATTTGTTGCTTAATGAAGAAAATTGTTCTATTTCTTTTTTGTCTACGGTATTAGTCATTATAATTATAACTCTATTGATATTAAATGTATAAGGATAACAGAAATTTGAAACTTGTGGTATTGAAATTTGGGGGGACCTCTGTTGCAAATGTTTCTCAAATAAAAAAAATTGCTTCAAAAGTTAAGGACGAAGTCAATCAGGGTAACAAAGTTATTGTTGTAGTTTCTGCGATGTCAGGTGTCACAAATGATTTAATAGATTTAGTCAAAACTACGTCAGAAACTCCCTCTTACTCGGAATATGATGTCGTTTTATCTACAGGTGAACAAGTTACTTCAGCATTATTAGCAACTGCCCTAAATAATTTGAATATCAAAGCTCGCTCTTGGTTAGGTTGGCAGGTACCAATAATATCTGATAAATCACATGCTAAAGCTCTAATAGAAGAGATTAAAACAGACAACATACTAGACTTTTTTAAAAAAAATCAAGTTGCAGTAATATCAGGATTTCAAGGCATATCAAATGAAAATAGGATAACAACTTTAGGAAGAGGTGGCTCAGATACTTCTGCAGTTGCAATAGCTGCAGCTTTTTCAGCTGAGCGTTGTGATATTTATACTGATGTGGATGGAGTTTATACTACAGATCCAAGGATAGTGAAAAGTGCGAAAAAACTTGATTTAATTACATATGAAGAAATGTTAGAATTAGCCTCTCAGGGAGCTAAAGTCCTTCAAACTAGATCTGTAGCATTAGCTATGAAATATAATGTAAAATTGAGAGTTCTTAGTAGTTTTGAAGATTTGCCTGGAACTTCCATAATTAAAGAGGAAAAAAATATGGAAAAAACTGAAATAAGTGGTATCGCTCATAGCTTAAATGAGGCTAAAATAACATTGTCGGGTGTTCCAGACCAACCAGGCCAGGCAGCAGAAATTTTTGGTGCTCTGGCAAAACATTCAATTAATGTTGATATGATTGTTCAATCTTCTTCTATAAATCAAGAAGCAACTGATATAACTTTTACAATTCCAGAAACTGATCTGATTATAGCTGAAAGTACAATAAAAAAAATACAAAAAAAGATTGGTTTCAAGAAATTTATTACAGATACGAACGTAGTTAAAATCTCAGTTGTAGGGAACGCTATGAGAACTCAGTCAGGCATAGCAAAAACTATGTTTGAAACATTAGCTAATAATCAAATTAACATTCATGTTATCTCAACTAGTGAAATTAAAATTTCAGTTCTTATATCATCAGACTATTTTGAACTTGCAATGAGGTCACTACATTCAGCTTTTGGTTTAGATGTTTAGTAAATAGTCAGTAAATTTTTTAAGATTTATGCCGTTAAAACAAATGTTGATTTAAAATGTGACTCATTATAAAGTATTGCATCATAAGGAGGGCTAATGTCTTTAAAAAATGAAACAAAAAAAAATAATTCATTTTCGGATAAAGATAAAAATGTTGATATTTTAGTATCAGATGCAATTAATGAAGCATTTGATCATGTTGATTCATCAACTGTTGGTAAGTTGTGTCTTGATGCAAGATTAAACAAAGGTTTAACGCAAGAACAAGCCGGAGCTTTGTTGAAAGTTAGAGTTAAAATTATAAAAGATTTCGAAAACGGTGAACATATTGATTTACCAGGGCTAGCCTACAAAGTTGGATTTGTCAGATCTTACGCACGTTTATTAGACTTAGATGGCGATTTACTTGTTAAAGAATTCAAAGAAAGTTTAGAATTAAATTCATTTAAGGAAGAATACAAATTTCTTACTCCTGAATTGAATAAAAACAACTTTATTCCTATCGGGGCAGTTGTTTCAGTTTTTATTGCTATTTTGTCTTATACTGGTTGGTATTATAGCGATAGAAGTAATAAAATAGAAGAGGTTTCAGATAAAAAAATAGTAGAAATGTCTTCAAAGATTTCTGAAATCGACAATAATAGTTATGTTATTATTGAAGAAAATTTTTCTAATGATTTGCTCTCTTCAAAAAGAAATGATGATGAAAAAAAAGTTCAAGAAGTGAACCGCAAAACAAATTTAAAAGACGATCAAGTTGAAAGCATAACTATAAAAAATACTGAATTATCTGCCACTGCTAATGAAAGAGACCCAAGTACAGAAATGGTCCTCAAAGCTATAGGAAATAGTTGGGTGGAAATAGAAGATGTCGATGGTAACATTCTTATGACGAGGCTGATGAGACCAGGTGAAACATATGTTGTTCCCAATATAAATGGATTGACATTTAATACTGGCAATGCCGGTGCTCTGTCTCTATCACAAGGAAATGTTATAGTACCCAAATTGGGTGAAGTTGGCGAAATTATTACTGCACGACCATTAAATATTAAGACTTTTTCAAATAAACAAATACTTGATTAAATTCATTCATAAATCGATTTAACTTTTAAAAATTCTAAAGTTTAAGGATATAATAATGAACATTAGGCCTTATAGGCAAATAGAACGAAGAAAATCAAGAAAAATCAAAGTTGGGAATGTTTTTGTTGGAGGTGACGCCCCTATTACAGTCCAAACTATGACTAATACCAAAACAACTGATATTGATGCTACATTAGAGCAAATCAACTCTACAGTAGAAGCTGGTGTTGATATTATACGTATTTCCTGCCCTGACAAAGAATCAACTCTAGCTCTAAAAGAAATAATCAAATTATCACCTGTTCCTGTAGTTGCTGATATACATTTTCATTACATGAGGGCAGTTGAGGCTGCGGATGCTGGTGCTGCATGCTTAAGAATTAATCCTGGAAACATTGGTAATTCAGAGAAAATAAAAGAGGTTATCAACGCTGCAAAACAAAATAATACTTCCATTAGAATCGGAGTTAATGCAGGTTCTTTAGAAAAAAATATTTTAGATAAGTATGGTGAGCCAACGCCAGAAGCTCTTGTAGAGTCTGCTTTAAATCATGTGCGCATTTTAAAAAAATACGATTTTTATGAGTATAAAATTAGTGTAAAAGCATCTGATGTCTTTTTGGCAGTTGCTGCTTATAATCAATTAGCTGAAATAGAAGATTGTCCTTTGCATATAGGTATTACTGAGGCAGGGAGCCTAAGATCTGGAACTGTAAAATCGTCCATAGGATTAGGAAATTTATTATGGGCAGGTATTGGAGATACTATAAGAGTTTCATTATCCGCTCCTCCATCAGAAGAAGTGAAAGTTGGATATGAGTTGCTAAAATCATTAGGACTTAGAAGAAGAGGTGTGACTGTTATTTCTTGTCCTTCATGTGCAAGACAGCAATTTGATGTAATAAAAACTGTACAAGAAGTTGAACAAAGACTTGAGCATATCTCTGAGTCAATTACAGTTTCAATAATCGGTTGTGTTGTAAATGGACCTGGAGAAGCAAAAGAAACAGATATTGGCTTGACTGGTGGTGGAAAAGGTACTCATCAAATTTATGTAAATGGTATAACAGATCATATAATTAGAAATGAAAATGTTGCTGATTATATAGTAAACTTTGTTCAAAAAGAAATTGAACAAAGAAAAAATAACTCAATTTAGTAATTTTTAATCATATAGGCTCATTATGCAAAAATTAAGGACAGTAAGAGGCGTACATGATTTGTTACCTTACGAATTGCATAAACATAATATAGTTGTAAATGCTGGATTAGAAATCTCAGACAAGTACAATTATTCACAAATAGAAACACCAATATTTGAATTTTCTGAAGTTTTTACAAAGCCGCTTGGAAAGTCAAGTGATATTGTTACAAAAGAAAATTATATCTTCAAAGATAGAAGTAAAGATGAACTTATGTTAAGGCCTGAAGGAACTTCGGGGGTTGTACGAGCGTTTTTAAATGCAGGTTTGATTCAAGATTTACCTCAGCGTTTTTCTTATTATGGACCAATGTTTAGGTATGAAAGACCTCAAAAAGGAAGGCTTAGACAATTTAAGCAACTTGGTGTTGAATGTCTTGGTTTAAGTACCCCCATGGCCGATATAGAGATAATATCTTTAGGGCATGACTTTTTAGATAAATTAAATATTCTAGATAAAATCACCTTAAAAATTAATTCCCTCGGTGACTTTGAGAGTAGAAAAAACTATCGAGATTCTCTTGTAAACTATTTAAGGGATTATCAATCTAAATTGTCCAAAGATAGTCTTAGAAGGCTTTCGATTAATCCTCTAAGGATACTTGATTCTAAAAATGAGGGAGATCAAAAGATTATCCAAAATGCCCCTAATATACTTGAATATCTAGATATTGATTCTAAAACAAGATTTGAAGATGTTTGCAAAGGTTTAGATCACTTAAATATAAAATATAAAATTGAGAAAAATCTTGTTAGAGGGCTTGACTATTATTGTCATACAGCGTTTGAGTTTACAACTAATGAACTTGGTACACAAGGAACTGTGTTAGCTGGTGGAAGGTATGATGGTTTATCAAAAATGTTAGGCGGCCCAGATGTTCCTGGTGTCGGCTGGGCTGCGGGCATAGAAAGATTAGCATTAATGGTACAAAGTGAATTTGTTAATGCAATTGATGTAGTCTTGGTAGGTCAATGCGAAAATATTAATTATTTGTTGCTTCCAATTATGAAAAAATTAACTCAAGAAGGTATTAAATCAGAAATTATCTATACAGGTAATTTTTCAAAAAAATTTAAGAGAGCTAACAAAATAAAAGCCTCATATGCAATAATATTAGGTAAAGAAGAAATTGATAAAAACAATTTTAAATTTAAAGATTTAACATCTGGTTTTGAGGAATTATTAAATTTAGATCAGATAATAATAAAATTAAAAAATTAAAATATATTTGGAGTAAATTTTGAGTTTGGAAAATAATATCTCTAAAATTATGATTAGAGAAAAGGAAATTGAGAATATACTTGTGAATTCTTCTAATTTAAAACCATCTGAATTGGCTAATTTATCAAAAGAATTATCTGAAATAAAAATAATAACAGATTTGGCTAATAAAAAAGAACATTTAGTAAAAGAAATTTTGGATTTGGGTGAAATTTTAAATGATAAAAATGCCGATGCAGATATCAAAGAGATTGCAACAAATGAATTTAATTCTTTAAAAGTAACAATTAGCAATCTTGAAAGAGAAATTCAATTTTCACTATTACCTAGGGATAAGGATGATACAAGAAATGTAATTTTGGAGGTTCGAGCTGGAACGGGTGGAGATGAGGCAGGCTTGTTTGCTTCAAATCTTTTTTCTATGTATGAAAAGTTATCTATTAAGAATAAATGGAAATTTGACATAATGGAGGTATCAGAAACAAGTGTAGGTGGCTATAAAGAGGCACAAGCAAATATCATAGGAAATGGCGTATTTGGCAGATTGAAATTTGAATCAGGAGTTCATAGGGTTCAAAGAGTTCCAACCACTGAAACAAGTGGCAGAATTCATACATCTGCAGCAACAGTTGCAGTTCTTCCAGAGGCTGAAGATTTAGAAATATTCATTGAAGAAAAAGATTTAAGAGTAGATGTTTTTAGGTCAAGTGGGCCAGGGGGGCAATCAGTAAATACTACAGATTCAGCCGTTAGAATAACTCATATTCCATCTGGAATTGTTGTAAGTCAACAGGATGAAAAGTCTCAACATAAAAATAGAGCAAAAGCCATGAAAATTCTTCAATCACGTTTGTATGAATTAGAAAGACAAAAACAACAAGATGAGAGATCTTCAGCAAGAAAAGATCAAGTTGGTACTGGTGATAGGTCAGAAAGGATAAGGACTTATAATTTTCCACAAGGAAGAGTAACTGACCACAGAATAAATTTAACACTACATAAATTAGAAAAAATCCTAAGTGGTGAGGCTCTTGATGATTTAATCGACGCTTTGATAGTTGAAGATAGAATGTTAAAATTAGCTTCAAATGACTTATAAAAACACTGATGTTTATACTCTTATTGAGCCTGAGATTTTAAAACTGAAGAAAATTGGTATTGATACTGCAAATTTAGACTGCAGGCTGTTACTTTCTGAATCTTTAGATAGATATGAAACAATATATAATCACCAAAATATTTATATTTCAGAAAAGGAGATGAAAAAATTTAAAAATTTAGTTCAACAAAGATTAAGTGGTAAGCCTATTTCAAGAATTATTAATAAAAGGAGTTTTTGGAAAAAAGAATTTGAACTTAATGATACGACATTAGATCCAAGGTCTGACTCTGAAACGTTAATTGAAGCCGTAATTGAGTGTTATCCAGAAAAATTAGAATTTTTAAAAATTATTGATCTTGGTTCTGGTACTGGTTGTTTGGGTCTATCACTTTTAGACGAATATTCTTGTTCACAGGTTTCGTTTTTTGATACATCCAAAAAGTCTTTAGAAATAGCTAAAAAAAATGCACAAAATTTTGATTTGTTAGAAAGATCAAAGTATATAAATTTAGACTGGAATTTTAGAGATTGGGGTAAACAATTAATGAAAATTGAAAATAATATGAAATATGATATTGTTATTTCAAATCCTCCTTATATTCCAACTAACGATATTAAGACATTAACAAAAGAGGTAAAAAAATACGATCCGTTTATCGCATTGGATGGTGGAAAAGACGGGCTTGATTCATACAGATCTATTTTTTTTAATTTGTCCAATATAATTAAATCGAATGGGAAAATTTTCTTTGAAATAGGCAAAGGTCAAGAAAATGATGTTACAAAAATAGCTATTAAACATGGTTTGTTTCCAAAAGAATATAAAAAAGACTTGTCAGGAGTGACAAGGGTAATAATATTTGGTATTAAATAATTTTTTTTTGTGCTTGGCTTGGAAGAAAAAACTTTATATAATTATTCTACTAATTATTTTTTATATCCAAACCTTAAATTTTATATTAATTGAGTCCATAGGTTGAAATGAGGACTCTTAACCAATTACAAAAAAGCATTGTGTAAACAAAAAATTAATTAGCGTAAATTTTAGGAAAATTATGAGACAGCAAAATAATGGACGTCGACGCCAAAATCGTGGATCAAATCGTAGAAATTTTAACAATGGTAACTTAAATGGTAACCTTAATAAAAATACTGTGATTGAAAGCTCCGGACCAGATGGTCGTCAAAGAGGTTCAGTGTCACAACTAAATGAGAAATATAAATCTTTAGCATCAGATGCATCTTCTTCTGACGATAGAATATTAGCAGAGTCTTTTCTACAATTTGCTGATCACTATTATAGGCTTCAAAAAGAAATAGAACTAAATAATGAAAACAAAGATATAAGAATAAAAACTGAACTAAATTTATCACCAAACAACTCATCAGATTTAGAATTAGAAGACAATGACAAAATTTCAAAAAAAACCTCAAGGCGTAAGAGAGGTTTTCAAATAAGAGAAGAAGAACTTTCTTCAGTTGACGATAAAAATGAAGGAAATGAAATTAATGATATAAAAAATGATAAAACCGAAGGTGATAACTTATTAGTTTAATTTGACATATTATATGCACTCTTAACTCAAAACCTGCACTAACATTTTTCTTATTTTATATTGAAATAACCTCAAATAATTAACACATATATAAGTGTAAATCAGGTATAGGTCTTTAAAATAGATAATTTAATTAATGAATTTTCAGATAGATCAAAGAAAATATTTAGCTCAGCATTTAGCTTAGCTAGTAAATATGAAACAGATGCTACATCCTTACATGTATTATGCATAATATTAGAGGATTCAGAAAAATATATTAATGATATCTTAGGTGCCTTAACTTATAATGTATATGACTTAAGGTTAAATATATTTGAATTATTAAAAAAGAAGAAGCATTTAAGTCGTACTCAGAAAATTGATAAAAGTATTTTGTCTCTAATAAACACGTCAAAAATGTTGATGAAAGAGTTTGACGATCAGATAATAACTCAAGAAATATTATTGTTGTCGTTTACTATTATAAATGACCAAACAAAAGAAATTTTATCAAAATATAATATTAATTACAACTCACTTCTAGAAGAAATCAAGAAATTTAGGAAGGGTAAAAAAGCTATGAATGATAATGCTGAATCAGGTTTTGACACATTAAACAGATTTGCTGTCAACTTAACAATTAAGGCCTCTAAGGGGCAATTAGACCCTGTTATTGGAAGAGATGAAGAAATAAGAAGGCTAATACAGGTTTTATCCAGAAGAACAAAAAATAATCCAGTTTTAATTGGAGAGCCTGGTGTTGGAAAGACCGCCGTTGTTGAGGGATTAGCAATAAGGGTAGCAAATAAAGATGTGCCTGAGAAATTGAAATCTAAAGAAATATATTCTCTTGATTTAGCAAGTATTTTAGCAGGTTCTAAATTTCGAGGCGATTTTGAAGAAAGGTTAAAATCTTTATTAAACGAAGTTGAAAAAGAAAAAGATAAAATTATTTTATTTATTGATGAGCTCCATACACTTGTTGGGGCTGGCGGTGCAGATGGCTCACTTGATGCTTCTAATATGTTGAAACCTGCTTTGGCGAGAGGTGAACTTCACTGTGTTGGGGCAACCACTTTGGATGAATATAGAAATTATATTGAAAAGGACAAGGCATTAGAAAGACGTTTTCAGCAAGTTTATATAGACGAACCAGATATAGAAAACTCCATATCAATGATGAGAGGTCTTAAAGAAAAATATGAGTTATTTCATGGCATAACTATTACAGATAAAGCACTTTCAGCATCTGTTACTTTATCCTCAAGATATATTAACGATAGATTTTTACCAGACAAAGCAATTGATCTTATAGATGAGGCAGCTAGTAGAAAAAGAATTGAAATTGACTCCAAACCTGATTCACTTGATGAGATAGATAGAAGAATTATGCAATTAGAAATAGAGAAAAAAGTTCTAAAGAAGGAAAATAATAAAATATCAGATGATAGATTGTCAAAAGTTGAAGATGAATTAAAAGAATTAAAGGCAACATCTAAAGAGCAAAATGAAATATGGAAGTTAAGCAAAAGAACTCTTGAAGAAGAGCAACAGAAGAAAATTAATCTAGAAAATGCAAAAAACCAATTGGAGATTGAGAAAAGAAATGGGAATTGGGAAAAAGCTGGTGAACTTTCATATCAGATAATTCCAAATTTAGAAAATAATATTTCTAAAACTGAAAATACAGATAGTCTCTTAAACACAATAGTTTCGGAAGAAGATGTTGCGTCCGTTGTGTCTAAATGGACAGGAATACCAGTTGAAAAAATGATGGAGTATGAACGCACAAAATTGCTAAAAATAGAAGATGAATTAAAAAAATCTATTGTGGGTCAAGATCATGTGCTATCCGCTATTTCAAGAACAATTGTTCGTTCAAGAGCAGGCTTAAGTGATCCATCTAGTCCTTTAGGAACATTCATGTTTTTAGGATCTACTGGAATTGGCAAAACAGAAACTGCTAAATCTTTAGCTAAATTTTTATTTAATGAAACAGACTCTTTGATAAGAATAGATATGTCTGAATATATGGAAAAACATTCCATATCAAGACTAATTGGCGCTCCTCCTGGTTATATTGGCTATGATGAAGGAGGCGTTTTAACTGAAGCGGTTAGGCGCAGACCTTATAGAGTAATACTTTTTGATGAAATTGAAAAAGCCCATTTAGATGTTTTAAATTTACTCTTACAAGTAATGGATGATGGTAGGTTAACAGATAGTCACGGAAAGACAGTTGATTTTACAAACACAATTATCATAATTACAAGTAATATCGGGACACAACACTTTAAGTCTGATATAGATTTTAGTTTGAAAAGTGAAAAAAACAATTTTATAAAAAAAGACATTATGAGTTCAGTCAAATCAATACTAAGCCCTGAATTTATTAATAGATTAGACGAAATTTTATTTTTCTCAAAATTAGGAAAATCTCATATTGGTAAAATTGTTGAAATACAATTAAATCACCTAAGGAAAAGACTGTCTAATAATAACATATATGTTAAATGGACCTCAAAAGTTAACGATCTACTAGCCTTAACCGGCTATGATCCAGAATATGGAGCTAGGCCAATTAAAAGAGAAATTAGGAATGTTATTGAGGATAAAATAAGCGAATTAATAATAACTAATGAAGTAAAAGATGGTGAAACACTATTTATAGATATAATTGATAACAAAATTGATATAATCATAGAGTAATTAATTTAAAATTAATTTTTTTTAGATATTGTGATTATTTATTGCTACTTTATTATTTCGATTTGATTTTTCAAGAGCAAATTTTAGGTTAATTATCTTTTCAATATGTTTTTTATAATTCTCAATATCAGTCTTTGAAATATTTTTTCTTGCAGGTAATTTTATTCTCATTGGATTTACTTGAATGTTATTTTTTATCACTTCATAATGCAAATGTGGCCCAGTTGATCTGCCAGTAGTTCCAACATAGCCAATTATTTTACCCTGTAAAACTCTTTTCCCAATCCTAACATTTTTATGAAATCCAGATAAGTGTGCATAGGCAGTTTTATATGTTCCTGTATGCCTAATTCTAATATATTTACCATATGACCCATTCCATCCTGCTTTTTCTATAACTCCATCTCCAGCAGCAAAAACTGGTGTTCCAGACGGTGCTGCAAAATCAAGTCCTCTATGCATTTTTGTGTATCCTAAGATAGGATGTTTTCTGTTTCCATACCTACTCGATAACTTTGCGCCATTTATTGGTGTTTTCATTATTGTTCTTTTTGAAGAATTTCCATTTTCGTCATAGTATTGTGGTAAGCCGAATTTATCTTTGTAATTGAAAAAATTTAACTTATTTCCTGATAAATTTATAGAGACATATTTTATTGGCTTTGTTTCAGTAACTAAATTACTTAAAGCATCAATTTTTTTTGTGAATAAAACTTCAAAACTGTCTCCTGAACGGATTTCTCTTTGAAAATCTATTGAGAAGCCAAGTAAACTTATCATTTCTAACAAAGTGTTTTCAGGCATTCCTGATTCAAGAGCAGAAATATATAAATTGCTCTTAATTACACCTTTAATTAGTGTTTCTTCCATTCTTGAAGGTCTCAAAAACACTTGTGAATTATATTTATTATTTATATCTTGCCACACAAAAATGTCTTTAGTTTTGGTATAGTTTAATTTTAGAGCTCCTCCAGTAATACTTGACGGATTAGAGTAATGTATTGTCATTCCAACAGGAAGAGAACTAAGTATTTTATGTCCATTATTGAGTTCACCAATTGTGTTTATGATTTTACTGATGTGATAATTTTCAAAATTAATTCTTTTTAATGCTATGCTCAGATTCTCGTTTTTTTTAAGTCGTGTTTTTTTTATATTGGCAACTGGTTTTGCGCCAATTTTCTGTACTAAATTAAAAATTGTGTCTGCTGATTCTTCAAGATTAAAGAGGTTTAATGGTCGTTTGACAGGAATGTTTTTTGTATTGTTTTTTATTTGTGTTGAATATGCATCATTAATATCAAAACTAAAAAGCAATATTAAAAACGAACCTAATACAGGAAGAAAATGGTCTAACGATATATTTTTAAATACTTTTTTCATAATGTGGGCGATATTGACTTTATATTTTTAAAAAGTCAAGAATACAATTTCTGCATTGCATTTTGAGTAATATTTTTATTAAAAAAGTTATTAAAAAAAAAAAGTTAAATTTTTGCATTATTTTTGTCTTTTAAGTTTGACATATGATAATATGCTGAGTATAAACCCCATTCGATTGAAATTAATCGAAATCTCCTTGTTTGGAGTTATCTGTTTGATATTGTTAATTAAGAAGAGATTCACAGACGGCGGTTATGTGTTTTGTACAAAATATATATGGTCGTCTACTGAATCGCGCAATTTACCATAATAATGTAAACAAATTTATTTGTTTGTCAGTAACTTGAGTGTGAAGGTATGATTACCTTTTCGGTTGAATTTTTAATTCATACCCATCAAACCTAAGAGTTTGATCCTGGCTCAGAATGAACGCTGGCGGCATGCCTAACACATGCAAGTCGAACGAGATTTTCGGATCTAGTGGCGCACGGGTGAGTAACGCGTGGGAACCTACCTTTTAGTACGGGACAACGTTTGGAAACGAACGCTAATACCGTATACGCCCTCCGGGGGAAAGGTCAGCCGCTGAAAGAGGGGCCCGCGTCTGATTAGCTTGTTGGTAAGGTAATGGCTTACCAAGGCTACGATCAGTAGCTGGTCTGAGAGGATGATCAGCCACACTGGGACTGAGACACGGCCCAGACTCCTACGGGAGGCAGCAGTGGGGAATATTGGACAATGGAGGCAACTCTGATCCAGCAATGCCGCGTGTGTGACGAAGGCCCTAGGGTTGTAAAGCACTTTCAACGGTGAAGATGATGACGGTAGCCGTAGAAGAAGCCCCGGCTAACTTCGTGCCAGCAGCCGCGGTAATACGAAGGGGGCGAGCGTTATTCGGAATTATTGGGCGTAAAGGGCTCGCAGGCTGCTTGAACAGTTAGACGTGAAATCCCCGGGCTCAACCTGGGAACTGCGTTTAATACTAGCAAGCTAGAGAGATAGAGAGGAAAGTGGAACTCCCAGTGTAGAGGTGAAATTCGTAGATATTGGGAAGAACACCAGTGGCGAAAGCGACTTTCTGGCTATTTTCTGACGCTGAGGAGCGAAAGCGTGGGGAGCAAACAGGATTAGATACCCTGGTAGTCCACGCCGTAAACGATGTGTGCTAGATGTTGGAAGGTTACCTTTCAGTGTCGCAGCTA
>CACNGC010000003.1 GCA_902619805.1 uncultured SAR116 cluster alpha proteobacterium
GTATATTGATGTTTAAATCATTAAAAGTACTCGTTTATTTTTTATTTTTTTTGTCATCAAATTTGGTATTTTCCCAATCAATCGATGGTCTGCAAGAAATTGTAAAACTTCAACAAGATAAAATTTCAAGTATAGAGGATAATCTAAAAAAGTTAATTGGATCTTTAGAAGAGCAATCCAATTTAAATAAATCTAACGTTAATTCAAAATTAATTGAAAATCAGATAAATAATATTAATCAGAAATTAAGATTATTAGAAATTAACATTAAAAACATAACAAACTTAGCATATAACTTAGATTTTGCAGTAAAAAGAATTGAACGTCATTTAGAATTGTCTTCAATTCAAAAAAAAGATGATTCTAAAAATGTTTTAAATTCAACAAACAAAAAAGAATATAAGACTGTAAAAAAACCTGAAATAAAACAGGAAAGTTTATATTCAAAAACAGAAAATGTATTAGGTTTTATTAAGGAAAATGATAATAAAGACACCTCTTCAGATACGGATATTAATAATCAAAAGAATAAAATGGACACCGATCCTTCTTTACCAAAAGGAACTGCAGAAGAAAATTTTAATTATGCCCTAGATCTAGCAAGTCAGCTTGATTTCCAGAATGCTGAAAAAGCTTTTAAAGAATTTTTAAAAATACACAAAGAAAGTGATAAATCTGCCGATGCGCAATATTGGCTAGGTAGGGTTTATTTCGCACAAAAGAAATATGAAGAAGCTGCTATTGCTTTGGCTGAGTTTAACAGCATTTTTCCAAATGATCCTAGATTTCAAGAAACAACATTATTAATTGCAGAATCTGCTGTTAATTTTGCTCCAAAAGATCAACTATGTGATATTCTTAGACAATCACTAGAATTTATGGTTAATCCTTCTGAAAAATTTGTAAAAAGAATTAACATACTAAAAAATAAAAAGCAGTGTAATACTGGATGATCCCAAATTTTGATGATCATTTTAATATATTAATAAAAAGTCTTAATAGTAATAATAAGTTTATACTCGGTTTATCTGGAGGCATAGACTCTATGGCTTTATTACATTTAATTAAAAATTTCATAGACGATAACAGAAATGTTCCAATAAATTGTATACCAATAATTATAGACCATAACCTTAGAGATGAATCTGAAAATGAAGCAAAAAAAGTTAAGAAAATTTCTCAAAATCTTGGTTTTAATACCCAAATAAAAAAAATTAATTCATTTAAGCCTAATGGTAATATTCAAAATTGGGCTAGGAAGCAAAGAAGGAATATTTTGTTTCAAAAATGCTTAGAATTATCAGCAAATTTAATTTTGGGGCATCATTTTGATGATCAAGCAGAAACGTTGTTTATGCGTATTACAAGAGGGTCTGCTTTAGATGGACTTACAGGAATGAATGAAATAACCTCATGGAATGGTATTTTTATAATTAGGCCACTTTTGCCTTTTAGAAAAAAACAGATTAAGGATTATGTGAGAAATAAAAAAATTTTTTATTTCGAAGATAGTTCAAATAATAATAATAAATTCGAAAGAGTAAAAACTAGATTTTATCTAAATCATATAAAAAAAAATATATGGCATAACGTCACTTATGATTTGAATCACTTTAGTAATTTAAATTCTAATTTATTAAAAAAAACTGATTATTTTTTTAATAGTTGGTCTAATAAAAACATAATAATTCATGAAGGTGGAGCTGTAAGAGTAGATCATGCAAGTTTAAGAAATATTTTTGAAAAATCATTTTTATTTGCTTTAAGAATAGTCGGGAAAATCATCCAAACTGTTGGAGGAAATGAATACGCTCCAAAAAGAAAAAAAACATCTGATCTCATATCTTTTTTGTTTGCAGAAAAATTTAAAAAGAAAAGTCTTGGAAATGTAAATATTTTTCTCAACCAAGGTTATCTTTTCTTTATAAGAGAAAATAGAAATTTAAATTTTGGCTTAAAAATACAACAAAATAAACACTATATATTTGATGGAAGGTTTTTAATAATAAGTTCACTCGCTGGAAAGCTTGTGAGGTGTAATAATAGTGATTTAGTAAAAATAGATAATAAAAGTCCATTTTATAAATATGGTTATTGGATAAATAATACAATTCCTTACTTGGAAACCCTTGAAGGCAAGACTATTAAACCCCATTTAAATATCATTAGCCAATATCCAAAAATAAATGTTGCTGAAAATGATTGTTTTAGTCTTTACCTACTCAACAGAATTTTGGTATAACAACTTTTTAATTAAAAAGGATGGAAATGAATAATTTTGGAAAAAATATAGCAGTTTGGGTTATAATATCACTTGTTTTAGTTGCAATCTTTAATGTTTTTCAAGGTGGATCGTCGAAAACTCAAGGTAATGTGATTGCTTATTCCGATTTTTTAGCAAGAGTAAATGCTGGAGAAGTCAGAGAAGTAAGTATTCAAGGTGATAAAATATTTGGTGCTTCGAGTAGTGGTGTTCCTTTTTATTCATTTATTCCAAAAGAAGAAGAATTAGCTAATAAGTTGTCTGAAAAGGGAATAAAAGTAACTTCAGAACCTGATGAAAGCAGTATGCCTGGAATTTTATCAATTTTAATTTCATGGTTCCCAATGCTTTTATTTATAGGTGTTTGGATCTTTTTTATGAAACAAATGCAAGGTGGTGCTAAAGGAGCAATGGGTTTTGGAAAATCTAAAGCTAAACTTCTTACTGAACATAGAGACAAAATAACGTTCAAAGATGTTGCAGGAATTGATGAAGCTAAAGCAGAGTTAGAAGAAGTTGTAGAATTTTTGAGAGACCCTAGTAGATTCCAAAAACTTGGTGGGAAAATTCCTAAGGGCGTTTTACTTGTTGGTCCACCTGGTACCGGAAAAACATTACTAGCAAAAGCTGTTGCTGGTGAAGCAGGTGTTCCTTTTTTTACCATATCAGGTTCAGATTTTGTTGAAATGTTTGTTGGAGTTGGTGCTTCTAGAGTTAGAGATATGTTTGAACAAGGGAAGAAAAATTCACCATGTATAATATTTATTGATGAAATAGATGCAATGGGTAGACATAGAGGTGCTGGATTGGGTGGTGGTAATGATGAAAGGGAGCAAACACTTAATCAACTTTTGGTTGAAATGGATGGTTTTGAAACAAATGAGGGCGTAATTTTAGTTGCGGCAACAAACAGACCGGATGTGTTAGATCCTGCTTTATTAAGACCTGGTCGATTTGATCGCCAAGTTGTAGTACCAAACCCTGATATGATTGGTAGAGAAAAAATACTAAAGGTGCATATGAAAAAAGTACCACTTTCTTCCGACGTTGTGCCAAAAATAATAGCACGAGGTACACCTGGTTTTTCTGGTGCTGACCTAGCAAACTTAGTTAATGAGGCTGCTTTATTATCAGCAAGAAAAGGCAGAAATAATGTTAGTATGGTCGAATTTGAAGAAGCTAAAGATAAAGTTATGATGGGTTCTGAAAGAAGATCTATGGTAATGACAGAAGAAGAAAGAAAGCTGACAGCTTATCACGAAGCTGGTCATGCTGTAGTAGCTGCATACTCACCAGCAAGTGACCCAATACATAAAGCTACAATCATACCTCGAGGAAGGGCACTTGGAATGGTTATGAGATTACCGGAAGGTGATAGAGTTTCAATGGCTAAAGATAAACTCTATGCTGATCTTAGAGTTGCTTGTGGTGGCAGGATAGCAGAAGAAATGATTTTCGGTAAAGAAAAAGTAACTACTGGCGCAAGTTCTGATATTAAAATGGTTTCTGATATAGCTAGGAGAATGGTTACAGAATGGGGCCTTTCTGACAAACTAGGATTTTTGGCTTACGAAGCTAATGAACAAGAGGTATTTCTTGGTAGATCAGTTTCTCAACAAAAAAATTTATCAGATAATACTGCATCTATTGTAGATGAAGAAATTAGGAAAATAGCAGATTCTGTATACTTAGACGCTCAAAAGATGTTAAAGAAATATTCTAAGCAGTTGAAAAGAGTAGCTGAAGCATTGCTTGAATATGAAACATTAGATGGGGATCAAATCAGAGATTTATGTAAAGGACTAAATATTTCTATAAAGAAATCTGAAGATAAAGATGAAGCACCTAAGGCAAAAAAACCAAAAAAAACAGCTGGTATACCCTCTACCACTTCTGCAAAGCAGACAATTGTTACGAATGAAATAGATAATTGATAAAATATTATTTCTAAGGTTAATGTATGGCTTTTGTCAAAAAAACAAGATATTTATTAGCACCACCATATTGTAGATCAGCTGAAACTTTTATAAGTCCAATTCTTAGTTCACCCTCCGAGGTTTTAGATGGTTTATGGTTAGCAGGTGGTTGGAGATGTTTTAAGAACTTAAGGGTACTTCAAAAAAAAAAAGATCATTTGATTGAAGTTCAAATGTCTACCCAAGAATTGTTGAAAGTTGCAAAAAAACACAGCAAAACTTCTCTAATTGAAGCTGAATTTCAAATAAGCAATTTAGTTAATAAGAGACCTCCTTTCGCAAAACTTGATATGTCAAAACCAAACATAATGGGTGTAATAAATATTACACCAGATAGTTTTTACAAAAACAGTCAAATTGATAATCTTAATAAACTCAAAAAATATTTTTATGAAATGATCAATAATGGAGCTTCTATTATTGATATTGGAGGAGAATCAAGTAGACCTGGAGCAGAAAAAATTTCGAGTGTAGAAGAAATAAATAGAGTTATTGATCCAATAAAATATCTTAAAAATTGTAAAGTAGACACTTTTATTTCACTAGATTCACGAAATTTATCAACAATGAAAACATGTTATAAAATTGGTGTAGATATTTTAAATGACATTACAGCATTTAAAGAGAGAAATAAAATCGAATTTATTCAAAAAACAAATATGCCAATAATAATAATGCATATGCAAAATGAACCAATTAATATGCAAATAGATCCTAAATATAGTTTTGCTCCTACTGATATTTATAATTTTTTTTCCAAAAAAATTTCAGACTTAATTGAGGCAGGTGTAAAAAAATCAAATATTGTTATTGATCCAGGAATTGGATTTGGAAAAACTTTATCTGACAACTTAAATATTTTTAAATATCTACCACTTTTTCATTGCTTAGGTGTTCCAATTTTAATTGGAGCAAGTAGAAAATCACTTATTAGTGAGCTTACTATGAAGGATTATAAATTTCGTGGGAAAAATAAAAAAGACATAAGTCCAAGTAAAAGGTTGAGTGGCTCGTTAGCATTTGCTATTCATGCAAACATGTGTGGAGTTCAAATATTAAGAACGCATGATGTATTTGAGACAAACCAAGCTTTTATATGTCAAAAGTATTTATATTTATAGGATAAACATGATCCAAACAACATTTAATAGTAATGTAAGATTATTTGGTACAGATGGTATTAGAGGTACAGTAAATAAAGATAAGGTTACTGCTTTAATGGCTGTAAATTTAGCTATGGCAGCAGGTGAATATTTTTATGGAAGGGCAGGAACCAAAAGATCAAGAGTATTAATTGGTAAGGATACTCGATTATCTGGATACATGCTAGAACCTGCACTTGTTGCCGGTTTTACTTCTGTAGGTTTAGATTCTATTACTACTGGTCCACTTCCCACACCAGCTATTGCTCATTTAACAAGGGTCCTAAGATGTGACTTAGGAGTAATGATTTCTGCTTCACATAATCCATATCAAGATAATGGATTAAAATTATTTGGTGCTGATGGATTTAAATTAAATGATGAAGTTGAAAATGAAATTCAATCAAGAATGGTTAGAGGTCCTATCCTAGCAAAGTCAGAAAACTTGGGTAGAGCACGAAGAATGGAAGATGCGATAGGAAGATATTCTGAATTTGTAAAACAAATATTACCTAAACGAGAAGATTTATCCTCCATGAAGGTAGTATTAGATTGTTCCAATGGTGCATCATACAAAGTTGGTCCCGAAGTGTTATTTGAACTTGGAGTTGATGCTGTAATTATTGGAGCAGAACCTAATGGTAAAAATATAAATTTAGATTGTGGCGCAATTTATCCAGAAAATATGGCGAAAATCACAAAGCTAGAGGGAGCAGATTTAGGTATTGCTCTTGATGGAGATGCAGATAGAGTAATTTTTTCAGACGAAAATGGTGAAATCATCAATGGTGATCAAATAATTGCAGTATTAGCTAGAGAGATGCAAAATAACAATGAATTGATTGATAATCAGGTTGTTGGTACTCTAATGTCTAATTTAGGATTAGAAAATTATTTAAATAAACTTAAAATACATCTTCACAGAACAAATGTAGGTGATCGTTATATTTTGGATAAAATGATTAAATCTAATTCCAAACTTGGAGGGGAACCATCAGGACATATATTACTCAGTGATTTTGCTAAAACAGGTGATGGATTGCTAACCGCAATTAAAATATTGTCTCTTCTTAAAAATTCTAGATCAAAAGCTTCTGAATTTTTAAGACCGTTTCAACCAATACCTCAATCCTTAAAGAATCTTAAAAATATTAATAAAAGTGTTTTGTTAAATAAAAATATAATTAGCTTGGTTGAAAAACATCAGGAAGAATTAGGAAAAAAAGGAAGGATTTTATTGCGCCCTTCTGGAACAGAGGATTTAATAAGAGTCATGGTTGAGTGCACTGATTTAAACCTTTTAAAATCTATTATAGAAATTATTTCCAAAGCTATAATCAAAGAAAATGACAATAAATAGAGTAAGTAATTTATCAAAAACTGTTCTAGTAATTGCTGGTTCTGATCCTAGTGGGGGAGCTGGAATTCAGGCTGATTTAAAAACACTTACATCTTTTGGTATTTATGGCATGACAGCAATAACGGCACTTACAGAACAAAACACTAGAGGCGTTACAGATATTTTTGAGGTACCTTTAGATTTTGTTGAAAAACAAATTAATTGTTGTTTATCTGATATTGGGGCCAATGCAATTAAAATTGGAATGATGCATAATACAGAGTTGATAAATGGGGTGTATGAGGCTCTTAAACATAATAAAATAATAGGTAACAAAAAAATAAGTATAGTTCTTGATCCAGTAATGGTAGCTAAAGGTGGACATAGATTGCTTAAAGAAGATGCGGTAAATTCATTAAAAACTTTTATAAAAAACACTAATCCTGTTTTAACACCAAATATTCCTGAGGCAGAAATATTAACAGACATTAAAATTAATAATTTGACCGATATGAAAACTGCTGCAAAAAAAATAATTAATCTTGGCGCCAATTTTGTTGTCTTAAAAGGAGGACATATGGATGCACCAATTATGTCAGACTTATTAATTGGGACAGATGTTATAGACCAAATAGACACAAAAAAAATTATAACTAATAACACTCATGGTACTGGCTGTACAATGGCCTCAGCATTAACTGCTGGATTAGCAAAATCACTTGAGATTAAAGAAGCTTTTCGAAATGCACATTTTTATGTAAATCAAGCTATAATGACTTCACCAACGTTTGGTGCAGGACATGGTCCAATAAATCATTCATTTAATATTAAGTAATTTGTCGATTTGCTAATTTAAGCAAATTTTTATACCATTTATATATAGGATCTTCATCATCTAACAATTTGCACGAACTGCAAACATCTACCCATTTTAAATTACCAAAAAAAATACAATCCTCTATTCCAGGGTTCTCACCAGATATGTAACCATTATTAATTATTATTTTTCTTATTGGATCAATTAATTTTCTAAACTCTTCAATAGAGGATGAAATAAATGGTACAAATTTTTTAATTGGTCCATTAATTCTTTCTTCTCTAGTCTTTATATAATAATCAACATCATCTCCTTCTAAAACATTTGGTATATCATGTGCAATTATTTTAAATAAGATTGGTAATAATTGTCTGGAAGTCCATAAATATAAAAAATATGAAAAATTTTTTGATGAATTATTTATAAAAATTTTTTTCTCAGGATAATTTTCGTTTAACCAAATAATTATATTCCATGAATCACTCACAAAGCCCTCTTTGTAATCTAAGATAGGAACTAGTTTTTGTTTAGAAAATGAAATTTTATCCTTATCAGTAAATCTTACAGGAATAGTTACAAATTCTATATTGTTAAGAATAAGACATAACTTTACATTCCAGCATGGAGGACTAAATCTTAAATCATTTTTGCCAGATAAATCGAAGAGCTTAAGCATTAATTTTAAGGATCCTTTAATTATATTGACTTTTAGAAAATAACCTTTATTAAGACTTTGGGCTATTGCTTCCCAACAAGCAATATTATTATTATGAGGTTAATATGACAAGACCATTAGTCAAGCCGTTTCGTCCACAATTTTCATCTGGACCTTGCGCAAAAAGACCTGGATGGTCTTTAGACGTATTAAAACAAAGCTCACTTGGCAGATCCCACAGACATAAAGTTTGTAAAAATAAATTAAAAGAAGTAATTGAGCTTTCTAAGTCTATATTAAATATTCCAGATGATTATTTACTAGGTATTGTTCCTGGTTCTGATACTGGTGCTATAGAAATAGCTATGTGGAACCTTTTAGGTTCAAAACCAGTTACAATGTTAGTCTGGGATAGTTTTGGTGCAGACTGGGCTAAAGATATTGAATTACAATTAAAATTAAAAAATCTCAATATTATAAAGGTAGATTATGGAAAATTACCTAACTTAAATGATTTTGATTTCAAAGGTGATATAGTATTTAATTGGAATGGTACTACTGCGGGTGTATGTGTTCCTAATGGAGATTGGATAAAAAATTCACGTGATGGTTTAACAATATGTGATGCAACTTCAGCTGCCTTTGCGATGGACATTGATTGGTCAAAATTGGATGTAGGTACATTTTCGTGGCAAAAATCTCTTGGAGGTGAAGCTGGCCATGGTATGATTATTCTTTCTCCAAAGGCCATTGATAGAATAAACACATACAATCCTAATTGGCCAATACCAAAATTATTTCAATTAAAAAAAAATAATAAGATAAATTTAGATATTTTTTCAGGTTCAACAATAAACACTCCTTCTATGATGTGTGTTGAAGATTTTTTGGATGTACTGATTTGGTCTGAAGGAATAGGGGGGCTAGAAGAGTTAATAAGAAGGTCAAAAGATAATTTAAATATAATTAAAGACTGGGTATCTTCATCAACTTGGGCCGATTTCTTATGTGAGGACCTAAATAATTTATCAAACACATCAATATGTTTAAAACTCATAGATTCTAAGCTTAATACAAAATCTATTGAAATAAAAAATCTTATCGAAAAAAATATAATAAAGTTGTTAGAAGAAAACAATGTAGCATTTGATATTGGTAGTTATAGATCTGCTCCTCCTGGATTAAGGATTTGGGGAGGGCCTACAGTTGATAATGACGACATAAAAAAATTATTACCTTGGTTAGATTGGGCCTACAACAAATCATTAAGAGATCTAGATATTTAAATATAAATTGAGAGTCAGAAAATGCCAAAAGTTTTAATAAGTGATAAATTAAGTGAGTCTGCAGTTGATATTTTTAAAAAAAATAAAATTGAGACAATATACAATCCAGCCTTAAGTCATGAGGATTTGCTAAAAGAAATTAATAAATACGATGGACTTGCAATAAGATCGGCTACAAAGGTTACTGAAGAGGTCTTTGAGAATGCTAAAAATTTAAAAATTGTAGGTCGTGCTGGTATTGGAACTGACAATATTGATAAATTATCGGCCACTAAAAATGGTGTAATTGTAATGAATACACCCTTTGGGAATGCTGTTACTACAGCTGAGCATGCCATAGCCCTTATGATGTCACTTGTTAGGATGATCCCGCAGGCTGACAGTTCTACTAAATTAGGTAAATGGGAAAAATCTAAATTTAATGGTACTGAAATAAATGGTAAGTATTTAGGTTTAATTGGTTGTGGAAATATTGGATCTATTGTAGCAAGTAGAGCCTTAGGTCTAAAGATGAAGGTATTGGCGTATGATCCATTCCTTATACAAGAAAAAGCATCTGAATTAGGAATTGAAAAAGTAGATTTGGAATACTTACTTAAGTACTCTGATATTATATCATTGCATACACCTCTTACTGAAGACACTAAAAATATAATTTCATCCGAAGCAATTAGCATAATGAAAAAAGGATCGAGGATCATTAACTGTGCTAGAGGAGGTCTTGTAGACGAGGTGGCTTGTAGAGCAGCACTTGAAACAGGACATTTGGCAGGTGCGGCTTTTGATGTTTTTATAGAAGAGCCTGCTAAAGAAAATATTTTGTTTGATGCTCCTAATTTTGTAGCAACCCCACATTTAGGTGCAGCTACAATTGAAGCACAAGAAAACGTTGCTATTCAAATAGCTCAACAAATGTCAGATTATCTTAATACAGGAGCTGTGGTAAATGCTCTCAACTATCCTAGTGTATCTGCAGAGGAAGCACCAATCCTTAAACCTTATGTTAGGTTAGCCTATCTAATGGGATCATTTTTAGGACAAGTTACACAAGAGGGTATATTAAGTGTAAAATTAGAACTAGAAGGTAAAGCATCAAACCTTCTTGACGTACCTTTAATGTCAAGCTTATTAGTAGGCATTTTGGAACCTTCTTCTGCTGCTGTTAACGATATAAGCTCAACGTCAATTGCTTCTAGTAGAGGTATAAACTTATCAACAATTAAGCATGAAAGAAGATGTGATTATGAAACTTTGCTTAAAATTACTATCAAACATGACAATGGTGAAAGAACGATTACAGGCACTTTAATTGCTGGTAACAAACCAAGAATTATAAATATTCAAGGAATTTCAATTGAATCAGAATTTCCAAAAAATGCTTTATATCTAAGAAATTATGATAAACCAGGTTTCATTGGTGATTTGGGTAATAAACTAGGAAATAATAACATTAACATCGCCTCTTTCCATTTAGGGCGTCGTAATGTAGGAGGAGAAGCAATAGCATTAGTTGAGATAGATGGAAAGATTGATGAGAAAATTATATCTGAAATAAGAAATTTACCCCAAGTTGCAAGGGTAAATTCAATTAATTTTGAAGGTAAATAAATAGTATTTCTTTTAAAGATTTATTAGATACATTTATAACTTTAGTATATAAAAAGTTATTTTACAATTTAGGTACTAGGAATGACCAGTTCACAAATTCAAAAAGGACTATTACCTGCTGGATTAAGTGACGTTCTTTATCCCAAAGCTCAAGTTCAAGCAAAAAAAATTGAAAATTTGCTAGATGTGTTTTCTAATTATGGCTACCTAAGAGTAAAACCTCCCCTAGTTGAATATGAAGAAACTCTATTATCTGACGGACCTGGAACAGTGCTAAAGGATTCTACTTTTAGAATTATGGATCCTTTATCACAAAAAATGATGGCATTAAGATCAGATTTAACAGCTCAAATATCTAGAATAGCCTCTACAAGATTATCTCACCTAACACGTCCACTTAGATTATCTTATTCTGGAGATGTTTTAAGAGTAAAAGGGGATAGTTTTAATACCGAGCGTCAAAAGACACAAGTTGGTGCAGAATTAATTGGATTAGAGAATGAATTTTGTGATGCTGAAATTATTCTCATTTGTTTAAAAGCACTTAAATCAATTAATATTGAAAATATAACAATTGATATAAACTTACCATTTTTAAGAGAGTTTTTTTTAAGAGATCTTTCATCTCCTGTAAAAGAAGAAATTAACAAAGCAATAGATTTAAGAGATAAAAAAAGTCTAAAAAAGTTTAAATTTAAGTATTCTAAAATTGTACTAGATCTTATGGAAGCTTCTGGTGATTATTCATTTGCTACTAACTTTTTACGTAAATTAAAATTAGAAGGTTTTGTTAATGATGTAAGAGACTATTATTTAAAAGTAATTGATATAGTTTATAAGAATGATTCATCTATCAAGATTTCAATTGATCCACTTGAGAACAGAGGATTTAATTATCATACTGGTTTATCTTTTACAATTTTTTCTGAAAATTTAAAAGGAGAAATTGCTAAAGGTGGAAGGTACAAAACTTTAAATGATGAAACAGCAATTGGATGTACAATTTATACTGAAAAAATTTATTCTAATTCAAAATCTAGCATAGATAAAAGTATAGTGTATGTGCCTTATCTTAATATAAATGACGCAGATTACATTATAAACAAAGGTTATAGAGTTGTTTTTGGAAATAACTTAACCTCCGATTTAAAAAAAGATGCTTTTAATCTAAAATGTCAATTTATTTGGGAAAATAAAAAGATCGTCAAATTAGAAACTTAGTTAAATAATAAGAAATTTAAGGAATGTTTAATGAGTAATGTAGTTGTTATTGGAACGCAATGGGGTGATGAAGGTAAAGGTAAAATTGTTGATTGGTTGTCAGAAAAAGCTAACTTAGTTGTTCGGTTTCAAGGTGGACATAACGCAGGACATACTTTAGTTGTTGATAAAAAGATTTTTAAATTATCTTTGTTACCAAGTGGAATTGTTAGAAAAAATACAATTGTTTTGATTGGTAATGGAGTTGTAATAGATCCTTTTCATTTAAAAAAAGAAATTGATGAATTAAAAAATCAAAATATTAAAATATCTTCTGAAAATTTAATTATTTCAGAATCTGCTTTTTTGATTCTACCTATACATCAAGTGATAGATAAATTAAGAGAAAATAACAAAAATACTGAAAAGATTGGAACTACGGGAAGAGGTATTGGTCCTTCTTATGAGGATAAAGTTGGTAGAAGAGGTGTAAGAATATGTGATCTTTTTGATAAAGTTGAATTATCTTCTAAACTTTCAAAATTATATGACTTTCATAATATATGGTTAAGAGCAATGGGTGAAAAACAACTTGACCCAGAAGATATTTTGGAAAACATTTGGGATTTAGGGCAAACCTTAAAATCCTACGTTCAGCCTTCTTGGCTTTTAATTAACAGATATAACCAACCTGCATCTAATATCCTATTTGAAGGGGCTCAAGGTACTTTTCTAGATGTAGATCATGGTACTTACCCTTTTGTAACTAGTAGCAATACCACCGCTTCACAGGCAGGCATGGGGTCAGGTTTGGGACCAACAGATATAGACTACACGTTAGGTATAACTAAAGCTTACACCACAAGAGTTGGATCAGGTCCTTTTCCTACAGAAGATAATGGTAAAGATGGAATATTATTAGGTAAAAAAGGACATGAATTTGGAACTGTTACTGGTAGACAAAGACGATGCGGGTGGTTTGATTCAGTTCTAGTTAAACAAGCTGTATCTTTATCTAGTATTAAAGGTATTGCTTTAACTAAATTAGACGTTTTAGATGAATTTGATGAAATTAAGATTTGTACTGGATATTCTCTGGATGGCAAAAATATCAATTTCTTACCTTCAGCAGAAAAAGAACAAAAGCAGATAAAACCCATATATGAAATCCTTAAAGGATGGAAGAAAGGTATAGTCGGTGTAAAGAATATAAATGATCTACCCGAAGAGGCTAAAATTTACATAAAAAGAATAGAAGAGCTCGTAAAATGTCCAATAATTTTAATATCAACCAGTCCAGAAAGATCTGATACTATTCATATCAAAGATCCTTTTAATCCAAGTTAGTCATCATTTAATTCAATTAACTTCAGCTCTCTAGCTTTAGATTTTACAACCGTTTGAAGTTTTTCAAACGCTCTAGTCTCAATTTGTCTTATTCTTTCTCTACTAACTTTGTATTCTTGAGATAAATCTTCTAATGTTTTAGGATTTTCAGTCAATCTTCTTTTAATTATAATATCTTTTTCTCTAGGTTTTAAATAATCAAGTGCTTCTAACATCATTTTACTTCTGATATTTTTTTCTTGATGATTAACATATTGAGTTTCTTGATTGTCTCTTTCGTCTGTGAGCATATCTTGCCACTCAGCTTCTTCTCCATCTTGACGATTTATTTGTGAATTAAGAGAATGATCGCCACCCAACATTCTTCTATTCATACTAACAACATCATCTTCAGAAACGTCGAGTGTTTTGGCAATGTGATTAACTTGGTTAGGTGTAAGATCACCATCTTCTAAAGCATTAATTTTGCCTTTTATTTTTCTTAAATTAAAAAATAATTTTTTTTGACTTGCAGTTGTCCCAATTTTAACTTGAGACCAACTTCTGAGCACAAATTCTTGGATAGCTGCTTTAATCCACCACATCGCATATGTTGCTAACCTAAAACCCTTTTCTGGATCAAATTTTTTAACAGCATGCATCATGCCAATATTACCTTCTGCTATAAGATCAGCAATCGGAAGACCGTATCCTCTGTATCCCATTGCTATTTTTGCTACGAGCCTAAGATGGCTAGTAACAAGTTTATGAGCAGCTTTAGTATCTTGTTTTTCAAGCCAATCTTTTGCAAGTAAATATTCTTCGCCTGCTTCAAGCATTGGAAATTTTTTAATATGATCTAAGTATCTACCTAAATTGTTGTCTGGTGAAACTAAAGACAGGTTCATGTTATCTACATTACTCAATTATTTCTCCAAAACTTCAAATATATTATTTTAACTAAATTTATATAGCATCTTTATGTTCTTAATTAAAGTATTTATAAAAATAAAGAATTTATACCTTTAGTTGCTCAATAAGTACAGAAATGTCTCTAGGTAATGGGCTAGAAAATTCTAAATATTTATCACTAATTGGATGATGAAAACAAAGTTTTGATGCGTGCAATGCTTGTCTATTAAAAGATTTGATTAACTTATTTTTTTCTTTTAGGTGTGAATTTTTAAAATTTTTTTGTGATATTGGCTTCCCATATAAATCATCACCAATTATCCCATGACCTAGATATGACATATGAACTCGAATTTGATGAGTTCTCCCAGTTTCAAGTTTACACTCAATTAAACTAGCAAAAGGGGTAAAAATATCTAAAACTTTCCATTTTGTAATAGCTATTTTTCCTTTGTCTACAACAGCCATTTTTTTTCTATTTAATGGAGATCTTCCAATAGGTTTTTCAATAATACCTAGATTTATAGGTTGTCCCCATACAACAGCATTATATCTTCTATCTAAATCATGATTAAAAAAAATTTTACTTAGATTTGAATGCGCTAATTCTGTTTTTGCAATGACCATTACACCGCTAGTATTTTTATCTAGTCTATGTACTATACCTGGTCTTCTTACACCTCCAATTCCTTTTAAATTTTCACCACAATGATAAAGAAGAGCATTAACTAGGGTTCCATTAGGAGAACCAGGTGCTGGGTGAACTACAATGCCGGAGTTTTTGTTAATAACAATAATAAATTCATCTTCATATAGAATATTTAATTTAATATTTTCAGGTAAAGGTATAGCTTCACTGAGTTTTGGTAATTGAATTTCAACAATTTCACAATTTTGAATCTTAAATGAAGGATTATTCACTGTATTACCATCTACTTTCAGATGTTGATTTTCTATTAAATTTTTAACTCTACTTCTAGAAATTGATAAGTTATTTTTATTTAATAGTTGTTTTGTGGAGTCACTTACTTTAATAGCTTCAGTAACCCATGTATCAAGCCTTTCAAAAGGTAAATTGAAGTCTTTTACAACAAGTAGAATTTTAATAGGAACTGTCATGTCTAATACGTTTGACCCAAAAACAGAAAAAACTTCTTTTGTAGTTTCTAATATAAAGGTTATAAAAATTATTGCTATAATTTTAGGATTATTAATTATTATTGGATTAATTTTTCTATTTTGGGGATTAGGAAAAAAATATAATAAAGTTAATAATACTACTGCTATAAATAAAATCCTCGAAGATAATAAAGAGAATACAAATAAATTTGATTTCAATGAACCAAATGAAGCACAGTTGATCTCTTCATCTTTAGGCACTAATAATGAAATATTATTACGATATCTTTACAAGGGTAAAAACACTTTAGTAATATTAGACGTTAAAACAAAAAATATTAAATCTATTGTTACTATTAAAAAGGGTCAAAATAGTTTCAAGATTAATAAGTAAAATAAGAATTTATAATGTATGAAGAAAAAATTCTAATTGGAACTGACACAACTTCTGGTATTGCTCCACAAATATTAGATGCAGTTGCAGAAGTTTCACATATAAAAACATTTCCTTATGGTAATGATACTATCACAGAGGAGTGTAAAAATGTTGTTAAAAATATTTTTGAAAAAAGTGATTTAGAAATCATCCCTATGGTCTCTGGTACAGCCTCAAATTCTCTAGCATTATCATCTTTTATGAGGTCTTATGGAAGTGTTATTTGTCATAGTGATGCACATATCAACAAAGATGAAGGAGGAGCGCCAGAGTTTTTTTCTGGTGGTGGCAAATTACTAACTATTTCAAATTCTCTAGGACGTATAAAAGCTCAAGATTTTCAAAACAAAATTGATGAAATAAACTTTAAACGCAAATCAAGCTCTTTAATATCTGGTGTTTCAATTACACAATTAGCTGAAAATGGAACTTTATATTCACTAGATGAAATAGAAGCGATAAGCAAAATTTGCAAAAAAAATAACCTCTATCTTCATATGGATGGAGCTAGATTTTCAAATGCATTAGTCTACCAAGAATTAATATCTCCCGCACAAGCCACATGGAAAGTTGGAGTTGATTGTCTGTCACTAGGTGCAACAAAAAATGGTGCTATGGCAGCAGAATTAATAATATTTTTTAATAAAACATTAGCAAGTGAAGCTCAAAAGATTATTAAGCAGACTGGACACGTAATTCCAAAAACTAGATTTATCTCTGCTCAGTTAAATGCATGGTTTAAAGATGATTTGTGGTTGGAATTAGCTAAGTCAGCTAATGAAAATGCTTTATACCTAAGGAATCAATTATCTGAATTTAATGATTTTAAATTCTTATATCCAACTCAGGGAAATGAAGTTTTTGTAAAGATGACTGATTTATCATATCAAAATATTCTCAAGTTAAATATAATTCCAAATTTATGGAATAAAATTGATAAAGATCATTTAGTGGTTAGATTTGTAACATCTTTTGAAACAACTTCAAGTCAGATAGATGAAATTATCAATCGATTGAAAACTTATTTTAATTAAATTCCATAATTTAAATTAATAGCTATACTCAGAATTATTGATTTAACTTGAGTAATTATGTCTTTTTCAAATACAAATGCAAATTTTCCTATATAAGAGTATCCTAAAAGTAATGGTAAAAAATATATTCTAATCATAAAAATTAGCCAAGCTATGTACATTGGTATCAATGGTTGGACAATAAAACTAGGTGTAATTTTATTTGTAATATTAATAATTGGATTAGCAAGTTTAGTTATAAAGCGATACAAAATAAAATTACTAGCTTCACTTAAAAACAAATTTAATATAAAATTAATTAATAAAATTACCATTAAGCATGCTAAAAAGTAATCAATAGCAACGAGCCATATAGGGAAATTATTAATCATAAAGATACCATACTAACATATTGTATAAATGAGAAATTATAATATAAATTGTATGTTTATTTAAGCGAAAAAAACTTTGAATACTAGTTATTTTATTAATAAAAATATAAGCCTGAGGTGATCATATGAATAACCCACAATATATCTATTCAATGTATAAATTAAGTAAGGTTTACCCTGGGGGGAAACAAGTAATTAAAGATATGAGTTTATCTTTCTTACCTGGAGCCAAAATAGGAGTTCTGGGGGGTAATGGATCGGGTAAATCAACTCTGTTAAAAATTATGGCAGGTGTTGATAGAGAATATAATGGAGAGGCAAAATTAGCTGATGGAATAAAAGTAGGCTATCTTGCTCAAGAACCAGAATTAAACAATAGCTTGAATGTTTATGAAAATGTAATGGAAGGAATGGCTGAAGCAAAACAACTTGTTGATGATTTTAATGCTATTTCTCTAAAGTTTTCAGAGAATTTAACTGAAGATGAAATGGATCAAGTTATTACAAAGCAAGGTGAGTTGCAGGAACAAATTGATAATATGGATGCATGGGATTTGGATAGAAAAGCAGAGATAGCCATGGATGCATTGAGTCTACCTCCAGCAGAAGCAAAAATAGATCATTTGTCTGGTGGTGAAAAAAGAAGAGTTGCTTTAGCTCAATTACTTTTATCAAATCCAGATTTTTTGTTGTTGGATGAACCAACTAATCATTTAGATGCTCTTTCTGTAGCGTGGTTACAAAGATTTCTTCATGATTTTCCAGGTACTGTTGTAACCATTACTCATGATAGATATTTTTTAGATGAAGTTGCTGGCTGGATTTTAGAATTAGACCGTGGAGAAGGTATTCCTTTTAAAGGTAATTATTCTGGCTGGCTAGAGCAAAAGCAAAAACGACTTGAACTTGAAGGAAAAGCAGAAGAAGCAAGAAAAAGAAAAATTAACGAAGAATTAGAGTGGATAAAGTCAGCACCTAGAGCAAGGCAGGCGAAATCAAAGGCTAGAATAACTTCTTATGAAGAACTCGTCTCCAAAGAACAGAAAAAAGAAATTAATACTGGAAACCTTGTAATACCACCCGCACCCAGACTTGGTAATGATGTAATAACTTTTAAAAATGTCAGCAAGTCCTTTGATGACAAATTGTTAATAGATAATCTTAGTTTTAAACTTCCTCCAGGAGGAATTATAGGTGTTATTGGAGCAAATGGTGCAGGTAAGACTACTCTATTTAGATTAATAACTAATGAAGTGGAGCCAAACAACGGAGAAATCTCAATTGGAGAAACTGTAAGTTTAAACTATGTTGACCAATCAAGGGACGATTTAAAACCAGACCAAAACGTATGGCAGTCTATTTGTGATGGACTAGACGAAATACAAATTGGTAAAAAGACTATTCAAAGTAGAGCTTATGTTGGCCAATTTAATTTCAAGGGATCTGACCAACAAAAAATTGTAAGTCAATTGTCTGGTGGAGAAAGAAATAGAGTGCATCTAGCTAAGATGTTAAAAGACCCAGGGAATGTTTTACTTTTGGATGAACCGACTAACGACCTTGATGTAGATACATTAAGAGCATTAGAAGAAGCAATTCTTGATTTTTCAGGATGTGTAGTTGTAATTTCACATGATAGATGGTTTCTAAACAAACTTGCTACACATATTCTCGCTTTTGAGGGTGGTAGTCATGTAGAGTGGTTTGAAGGAAATTATCAAGATTATGAGTTAGACAAAAAAAGAAGATTAGGTGATGAGGCGCTTAATCCAAAACGAATAAAATATAAACCTATATTAAGATAAATTAATTATCTCTAGTCATTTTGTTCAATAATATGTCAAAGTTGCCTCTATTTTTCCTCAAAATAGATACAGCTTCGGCTTTTTGTGAGCTTACTAAAGATATGCCTTCTATTTCTAAATCAAGAATTAGAAATGATCCATTTTTATTCGCAGCTAATTTCCACAAAAGATTTATATCAGGTTTTTTCTTATTAGGATCTTCAATTAATCCTCTTACATAAATTAGTTTTTTACCACGTCTTTCAGATTTTATTGGTTTATAAGATAATGTTGCTAGAGTGTTAAAATGATCTTCAATAGTAATGACTATTTGTTTTAGTAAAGCAGCTTTATACTTTTCTTTCTGTATTTCTGAGGCCTTTTTCCAAAAAGACCCAGTTGTGGCTTTGCTCATAAAATCAAGATTAATATATTTTTTTATTAATAATTCAATTTTTAAGGATCTCTCATTTGGTTCTAGTTTTATAGTGTCAATAGCATGTTCTTGAGCCTCTAAAATCATTTGTTGAATAGTAGATTCACCCATTTTCAAATTATCGGATAAAGATTTAGTAATATTAACGTTAAAAATCATAAAAATTAAAAACGTATAACTTAAAAACTTGCTTATTTTTTTTCTAATCCAAAAGCTTTTCAAATTCTGCATCCAAATTGTTATTTTTATTCTCAATATATTTTTCACTATAAATTTCATTACGCCTATTTTGTAGGTAAAATGATCTAACTTTGACATAAGGATCAGCTGAAAGATAAATGTTGTCGAGTGTTTTAGACATTTTACTTCTCTTGTCAATTATATTAATAGGAACTTCAGCTAAGCTCAAATCATCAATTGAATTAGAAGATAAAGTTGCCATATTTTGTCTGTCTAGGATAGTTCCAGTTAAATCCCTAGTTGTTTTTGGTCCAATTAAGGGCACCATCAAAAAGGGTCCTTCTGAAACATTTAACCGAGCAAGGGTTGATCCAAAATCTCTCTTTTTAATAACAGTTTCTCCTTTGTCTAGATCATAAAAACCTAGTGTAAGGCCATTTAAAAGAAACTTAGCTGATGCTAAAATCGTATTTTCCATATCTGTTTGTAGAGCGCTGTTAATTATAGTACTAGGCGTGTCCATCCATTGAAGATGATTACTAACACTTGTTCTGATTTTTGCAGGAACTTTTTTGACATAAGTTTTGCTTATTGGTGACATGATTTTCTGATCTACATATTTATTAAATTGAAATACATTCCTATTTGTTTTTTCGAATGGATCTCTGTTTTCAGATGCAAACTTGGTAGAATTTGAGCACCCATTTAAAATAAATAAAGCTGCTATGAATTTTACAAATAAAAATTTATATTTTTTAGTCATGTAATGAACACACGTTAATCAATCTAATCATTATTTTATTATTATTAATTTATTAAATTTGTACAAGTTAAACCACAAATATGTTAAAAATATGTAAGTGTTTTTCTTAAATTCTTTATAATAAAATATAAAAATTATGACCCAATTTTATAATCATCAAGCATTTACAGACCTTAACGATACTCAAAAAGAGGCTGTGAAATATCTTGATGGTCCTTTATTAGTACTTTCTGGCGCAGGAACAGGAAAAACCAGAGTTCTTACTGCAAGACTAGCAAACTTATTATATAGTAATAAGACTAAGCCATGGAATATTCTTGCAGTAACTTTTACTAATAAAGCTGCAAAAGAAATGAGAATCAGACTTGAAAGTTTAATTGGGCCATCAGCAAACTCGGTATGGTTAGGTACCTTCCATTCAATAGCTGCTAGAATATTACGAGAAAATTCAGAAGTTGTAGGTTTAAATTCAAATTATACAATTATAACTCCAGATGATCAGATTAGGCTTCTAAAACAAATAATGATTGATCAAAACATTGATATTAAAAAGTTTACTCCAAAAGCAATGTCTAATTTAATTAGTACTTGGAAAGATAAAGGTTATAAACCTAATGACATAAATCAATCTGATAATGATTTCTTTGCTAATGGTAAAGCAATAAACATATATAAATCTTACCAATCAAGATTGGTAACTTTAAATTCTGCTGATTTTGGCGATTTACTGTTATATAATTTAATCATATTTACGGAACATTCAGACATATTACAAAAATATCAATCTAAAATTTTATTTTTTCTAGTTGATGAATATCAAGATACAAATACTATTCAATATTTATGGCTTAAATTATTTGCAAATAAATCTCAAAATATTTGTTGTGTAGGGGATGATGATCAATCTATTTATGGTTGGCGTGGAGCACAAGTTGGAAATATTTTAAAATTTGAAAAGGATTATACTTCAGCTAAGGTAATAAAATTAGAAGAAAATTACAGATCAACTGGCCGAATATTAGAAGCTGCCAACAGTATAATTGCCAATAATAAAGAAAGATTAAGTAAAAAACTTAAAACTTCTTCTGGGGATGGAGACAAAATTAATTTAATTTCTGTCTGGGATGGTGTTGAAGAAGCTAAAATAACCAGTTTAGAAATTGAAAACTTACATTCACTTGGCTTTAGATATGATCAGATAGCTGTTTTAGTTAGAGCAGGGCACCAAACTAGATATTTTGAAGAAAGATTTGTAGATATCGGTATTCCATATAAAGTAATTGGAGCAAAATTCTACGAACGTTTAGAAATAAGAGATGCTTTAGCTTATTTGAGAGTTGTCCAGCAACCTAACGATGATTTAGCGCTAGAAAGAATAATAAATGTTCCAAAACGAGGATTAGGAACAAGTACAACTAGCTTAATTCATTCATATGCAAAAAATAATAATATTTCTTTTTTTTCAGCTTCTCAAGAATTGTTGTTGACTGATGAGTTAAGACCAAATGTAAAAAGAACATTACAAAATTTAATAAATCAATTTATTGATTGGAATAATCATAACAAAGAGATTTCTCATACAGACTTGGCTTTAAAAGTACTCGAAGAATCTGGGTATATAGGTCACTGGCAAAATGAAAATTCGATCGAAGGCGAAGGTAGATTAGAAAATTTAAAAGAGTTGATTAATGCTATGAGTGGTTTTGATAATTTATCAGGATTTTTAGAGCATATATCGTTAGTTATGGATGGGGATAATGAAGCTGAGGCAGGTGAAGTTTCTCTAATGACTTTACATGCTGCTAAAGGACTCGAATTTGATGCTGTTTTTCTACCTGGATGGGAAGAAGGTATGTTCCCAAGTCAGAGATCTATTGATGAATTAGGCTTGTCAGGTTTGGAAGAAGAAAGAAGGTTAGCTTATGTTGGAATTACGCGAGCAAAAAAAAGACTTTTTATAACCTTTGCGGCAAATAGACAAATTCATGGTTTATGGCAAGGATCAATTCCGTCAAGATTTATAAGTGAATTGCCAAAAAATATTATTAATGAAAATATAGAGGGTAATCTTGGAGCAGATGTATCTAGCTATAATCAAATTGATTTTGACTTACCATCAAACAATTCCTCATATGGGCCAGGATTTATTAGAGCAAGACAGAACGGCATCAAAAGTCTCAATGTTTATAAAAATTCTCAATTTGAGAAGAGCCTAACTGACCCTAATTTAAACCTTAATGTAGGTCAAAGAGTTTTTCATCAAAAATTTGGTATGGGTCTTATTATTTCCTCAGATGGAGACAAACTGAATATAAATTTTGATAAAGCTGGTGAAAAGAAAGTAGTATCTAGTTTTATTAAAATAATAGAATAATACACATAGTTATGAATTTATGGTCAATCAGAATTATTGTAAAGGATAAGTTCAAAGAATTATTTTCTGAATATTTTGAAAATTTTGATGGATATATGTCATCTAGTTTATTTCAGGATAAAGATTTGAATAGTAAATATGAGATAGATAAGTCTTATAATTTATCAACGAACAAATTAGGTGAGTTTCATCTAAATAAATACTGGATATTAGAAATTATTTTTAATATTAAACCTGACAAAAAAATCATAAAAACTAAACTTAATTTCCTTGCTAAACAATTTAAACTAAATGAATTTTATGTTCATAATAAAAAAAATAATGATAAAAATTTTTTAAATAAAATTTACATATCCAAAATTATTAATAAAGATTGGCTTAAAGAAAATAGATCATCATTTCCGTCTATAAATATTGATAACTTTTATATTTATGGTTCTCATATTAAACAAGAATGTTCTGAAAATAAAATACCAATAAAAATAGATGCGTCCGTTGCATTTGGAACTGGATCTCATGAAACTACAAAGAGTTGCTTAAATTCCTTAACTTATTTATCTAAAATTTATAATCCAAAATCTGTATTAGATTACGGTTGTGGAACTGGAATTCTTGGAATAGCATCAAAAAAAATTTTTAAAAATAATAAAATTACCTTTGTTGATATAGATATAAATGCATTAAAACTAACAAAACAAAATCTTATATTAAATAATATTATTAGCAGACAAATCTTGCTTTCTAAATCAAACACAATGAAAAATTTCAACAAAAAAAAATATTATGATTTAATTTTTGCTAATATTCTTTTTGGTCCTCTAACAAGTTTAGCGCCTAGGCTTAAATTTATCTCAAAACCAAATTCATTTATAGTTTTATCAGGGCTTTTGAGTAATCAAATAACAAATATTGTTAATAGATATAAAATGTTTGGGTTTAAATTGAGAAAAAAGATTATTATAAATGGGTGGGGAACAGTAATAATGAGACGTCAATTTTAATTAAAGAGTAAAGTTTGAGTACAAATTTAAAATTACTAATAAATAGTATGAAGTTAAAAAAACTAGATGCACTATTAGTTCCAAGAGCTGATATGTATTCTGGTGAAGAAGTTCCAGAAGATGAGGAGCGTTTAAAATATATTACAAATTTCTCTGGTTCTGCAGGTCATGCAATAATATCCGCTAATGCAGAAGTAAAATCAGTTTTATTTAGTGACGGTCGTTATGAACTCCAATTAAAAAAAGAAGTTGATCCAAAATATTTTGATTGTTTGATAGGTGGTTTTAAAGATACTTGTTTGTTTTTAAAGAAAAATGAAAAAAAAATAAAAAATATTGGAATTGATCCTTGGCTGTTAACACTAAAGCAATATGAATTATTAAAAAGTTTACTTAAAGTTTCAAAAATAAAATTTGAACTTGTTGATAAAAACTTAATTGATGAAATATGGGTTAAAAAAAATTTCATTGTTAAAAATAAAATCTTTGAAATTTCTCATCAAATTAATGGTGAACCTGCTTCTTCAAAATTTAACCGTCTTAAAAAAATAATAAAAAAGAATAATTGTGATTTTTATATCTTATTTAATCCTGCTGGTCTTTCATGGTTGCTCAATATTAGAGGTGCAGATTTAAAGTATAGCCCAGTCATAAGGTCTTTTTGTGTTATTTCAAAAACTGGAGAAGTTTTTATTTTTACAAAAAATCATATGCTTAGGAAATATTTTTGTAAAAATAAGCAAATAAAAATTTATAACTTAGATGAATTTTCTAATTTGTTATTAAATTTAAAAAATAAAAAATTTCTTATTGATCCAAATTTTTTACCTTTAAAAATTTATCAAGTTTTAAAGGAAAATTATTTACCATACCAATTTATCAATTGCCCAGTAGATAAGTTTAAAGCCATAAAAAATCCTTTAGAATTAAGTGGATTTAAAAATGCTCATTTAAAAGACGGTTTAGCTATATTGAAATTCTTGTTTTGGTTTGAAAAAAATGTTAATTCAAACAAACTTACTGAGATCTGCTTGTCTCAGAAACTTTTTGATATTCGTTCTCTGGATAAAACATTCATTTGTGAGAGCTTTGCTACAATTTCAGCATTTGAAGAGAATGGTGCAATTATTCATTATAAGGCAAGTAATTCCTCTAATAAAAAAATTGATAAAAGTAGTCTGTATTTAATTGATACAGGTGCTCATTATTTAGATGGAACTACTGATATAACTCGTACTCTTCTAGTTGGGAAAGCTAAATCGCAAATGTTGGATGATTATACTTTAGTTTTAAAAGGGCACATTGCAATTGCATCTGCTTCCTTCCCTGTAGGTACTAAAGGAAGGGAATTAGATACTCTAGGTAGAGTAGCACTATGGTCTGATGGTAAAGATTATGCTCACGGAACAGGACATGGTGTAGGTCATGTTTTAAGTGTGCATGAAGGACCAATTTCAATTTCTAAAACATCTGAATGTTATATTGAGTCAGGCATGGTGATTTCAAATGAGCCAGGATATTATAAAAAAGGTGTGTACGGTATTAGGATTGAAAACTTAGAATTTGTAAAAGAAAAGGCTAATAAAAATTTTTTATGTTTTGAAAATTTAACCAGAGTTCCTTTAGAATTAAATCTAATTAATAAGCGTATGTTATCATCTTTTGAGATAAATTGGATTAATAATTATCATGAGAAAGTATATCAAGATTTATCAAAATTAATTGACAAAGATGATAAAGAATTACTTTTATTCTTGAAAACAAAAACTACAAAAATTTAAACGTCAATTGATTTTATTATTTCAATCCACTCATTTTCATTTACTATAGGGATGTTTAATTCTTTTGCTTTTTTTGCTTTGGATCCAGGTTGGTCACCAACAATTACATAATCTGTATTTTTAGAAACAGAGCTACTTACTTTTGCTCCTAACTTGTTTAGTTTTTGTTTTGCCTCATCACGGCTCATGGTATCTAAAGTACCAGTCAATACTACTATTTTGTCCTTATAGGGTGAATTAATTAATTTTTGTTCAACATTTTCAATTCTTATATAATTCAAGAGTTCTTTTAACATTATAAGATTAGAGGATGTATTAAAAAATAAGATTATATCCTCAGCAATATTCTCACCAATTTGATCAATTGAGACAAGCTTTTGGAATGAATCAGATAATTTATTATTAGCTTTTTCCATTTCACTACAAAAATTTTCAAAAGAATTATAATTTAAAGCCAATAATTTAGCGTTATTTTCACCAATTTGTTTGATCCCTAGAGCATAAATTAATTTATCTAGTGGAATTCTCTTCTTTGACTCAATGGAATTCAAAAGGTTAGAAACAGATAATTTTCCTAAACCTTCACGTTTTTCTAATAATTCTTTATGTTTATAAATTTTAAAAATATCACTAAAATCATTTATGATATTTTCTTTGAAGAGCACGACTATTAATTTGTCCCCTAAACCTTCAATATTAAAAGCATTTTTGGAAACAAAATGCTTTAATTTTTCAACTGTTTGAGAAGGGCAATTGACCCCAGAAAGACATCTTCTAATTGCTTCATTTTTTGGTTTATATGTTTTGCCTCCACATGATGGACAGAAATTAGGTGGAACGTAAACTTTAGAATTATTTTGTCTTTTTTCTTTAATTACTTCAGTAACTTGCGGAATAACATCTCCAGCACGTTGAATTTTAACAATGTCTCCTATTCTAATATCTTTTCTTGAAATTTCGTCTTCGTTATGTAGTGTTACATTTGAAACTAGTACCCCCCCAACTTTTACAGGTTTTAATTTACCAACTGGTGTAAGAGCGCCAGTTCTGCCAACTTGTGTTTCTATATTTAAAAGTATAGTTTCTACTATTTCAGGGGGAAGTTTGTGCGCAATCGCCCATCTTGGTGACCTGGACAAATTTCCTAACCTTTCTTGTAAAATTCTATCATTCACCTTGTATACGAGACCATCAATTTCATAATCTAACTCATTTCTTTTAGATACCATCAAAGAGTAGAATTTTTTTATATCTTCAATTCTACTTGCTCTAAAGTTTTCTTGGTTTGTGTTGACACCCATTTGTTCAAATTTTTTTAAAAGATCAAACTGAGTTTTAATATTAAAATCATTTGTATATTCACCTACGGAGAAGGCATAAAAATTTAACTTACGTTCTTTTAAAATATTTATGTCTTTTTGTCGTATGGATCCTGCTGCAGCATTTCTTGAATTAGCAAAAACTTTCCCATTTTTTTCTATTTGTGACTCGTTAAGTTCTTCAAAATTAGCTTTTTTCATAAAGATTTCACCTCTTATCTCTATGAGGTTTGGATAATTACCTTTTAATTTATGTGGTATATCTTTAATGGTCTTGACGTTATCAGTTACTATTTCGCCTATCTTACCATCTCCTCTAGTCACAGCATTAAATAAATTTCCATTTACATAAAGAAGTGATATTGAAAGACCATCAATTTTTGGTTCACACATAAAATCAATCCGAAAATCTTTTTTTAAATTTAAAAATTTTAGAGTTCTCTGAATGAAATCATTTATGTCTTCGAAAGAAAACGCGTTAGTAAGTGAAGTCATTGGTTTTCTATGATTATACTTTTGGAATTGATTGGAGATTTGTGAGCCAACAGTTTTGCGTTCCAAAAACTTAAATCCTGGATTTTCACTAATTAGAGTATCATATTCTCGACAAAGTTTATCATATTCAAAATCTGAAATTTCAGGATTATCCTCAGAATGGTATTTATTATCGTGAAAATCGATTTTATTTTTTAATTGGTTTAATTTATTGAAAATTTTTGTATCCATTAGGTTAATTATCTAATAGTTTCTGGGCTGCTTCTCTAGCTTCATTTGTTATGGTTTGTCCAGAAACCATTCTTGCTATTTCTTCAACTCTTTGATTAATGTTTAATTCAGTAACTTTAGAAATAGTTTTATTTTGAATATCTTGTTTTTCTATTAGATAATGATTGTGACCTTTTGAAGTTACTTGTGGAGAATGTGTTACCACCATTGTTTGATATGTCTTTCCTAGTTTTGCCAACCTTAGACCAACAGCGTTTGCAGCCGAACCGCCAATCCCTGAGTCAATTTCATCAAAAATAATTGTTCTATTTTGTATCTCAGTTTCAAGTACAACTTTAATAGCAAGTAAAAATCTAGAAAGTTCACCACCAGATGCAATTTTGTTAATTGGCTTTTTATCCATCCCAGTATTTGTTGAGGCAAAAAATATCACTTTATCAATCCCATCAATAGAAGAATCTTCAAAATCAATTTCTTCAAATTTAATTTCAAAATTTGCATTTTCTAATTTTAAGTAAGGTAGTTCCTCATTTATTTTTTTTGATAAATTAGTTGCTGATCTTTGTCTGCTCTCTGACAATAATTTACTATTTAATCTAAAATTTTCTTTAGCGTTTTTGTACTTCTCTCTAAGTTCATTTAAGTTAGAGCTGTTTATATTAAGTTCTTCTAAATTTTTCTCTAATTCTATTTTTATTTTTATCAAGTCATCAACTTCGCACTTATGTTTTCTTGCTTGTGAACGTAATTCGTGAAGTCGATCGTCAATCGATTCTAAGTTGTCTGTCTTTTCATTTAAGTCTGTACTTTTTCTATTTGCAAATATCTTTAATTCTTCAATTTCTATTTTAGTTCTATAAATAGAGTCAATTGCTTCATCTAAATTAGGTTGCTTGTAAAATTTGAGATCTTCAAATTCTTTTAACAATTTATTAATTAAATCTTCTAATCCATTTTCGTCTTCTATAATAGATTTAGCTCTAATTATTGTATTATAAATTTTTTCACGATTGCTTAATAGCTGCTTGGTTTGGTTTAAATCTGTTTCTTCACCATTTTTAGGATTTAATATATTTAGTTGATCCAATGAATCCTTTATCCATTCACTATCATCACTTAATTCTTTTTCCTTCTTTTCTGTCTCATTGATCAAATTTTTAAATTTTTTCATCTCATTAAATGAAATTTTAGTATCGTCAATTAACTTATTGTGATTAGAAAAATCATCTAATAGTGATAAATGGGTTTTTATATCTAAAAGACCTCTATCTTCAAATTGACCTTGAATTTCAATTAAATAGTCAGTTATCTCTATAAGTGCATTTCTTGTTATAATTGTATCATTAACTAAACATTTTGATTTTCCATCCGCTTTGATCTGACGTCTAATTATTAGCTCATCTTCTAATTCTATATTATATTTTTGTATAACTTTAATTACTGGATGCTTTTCATTGATTTGAAATATTGCAGTTACAGAGGCATCATTTTCGCCATGTCTAATTAGGTTAAAATCAACTCTGTTACCAACAATTAGACCCAAGCTATCAAGTAAAATTGACTTACCAGTTCCAGTTTCACCTGTTAAAACTGAAAGTCCTTTTTTGAATTCTATTTTAATTGACTCTATAAGAACAATATTTTTTACAATTAATTCTTTAAGCATTTCTTATTAAAAAAAATCTTTGAAATAATTTATAATTGAAAATTTATTATCTTTTTGTTGATTTAGTCCAGATTCATTTTTCAATAAAGTTTTACTTAATTTTGTCCAATCATTCTTAGGGAAATTATAATCAAGTAATGCATTACTTTTAGTAGCTTCGTCTTTTAACCCAAGCATAAGCAAAGCTTCACTTAATCTATATAGCGTTTCTGGTATAACAGAAGTATTTTGATAATTTTGTAGTATAGATTTAAATCGTTTGATTGAACTTCCTGGTGCACTTTTTCTTAAATAAAATTTTCCTACATTTAATTCATTTTTTGCAAGTGTATTTTCTAATAATTGTATTTTTAATTTTGCATCTTTAGCGTAAACTGTATTAGGATATTTAGTGATAATTAATTTGAAATATTTCAATGATTTAATTGATGTGCTTGGATCTTTATCTTCACTAGAAACCTGTGCATAGTAACACATGGCCAATAAATAGTGAGCATATTCTGTCAATTCTCCTTTTGGATTCATCTCTATAAAAGAACTTAATTTTGCAACTGCTTTTTTGATATCATTTTTTTGATACAACGAATAGGCCGACATTATTTCTGATTTTGATGATAAAGAAGAAAAAGGATAATTTAAAAAAACATCGTCAAATTCTAATGTTGCTGTACTAAAATTACCTTTTTTAAATGAAGTTAAACCTTTTGAGTATAGTTCTATATCTGACGATTGAGTTATTTTGTTATTGGATTTAGTATTGGTACAATTTGATAATATAAATATTAGGAAAAATATTTTGAATATGATTAAATTTTTTTTTCTAAGCTCTATCATGATTTTTTCTAATCTTATATACTAAAACAATTTTATTATGAAAAATAAGGTTTGTATATTAAAATTAATGGGGTATTTCTTACAAATTATTATGCAACGCAAGTTATATTAGTTGCGGCGTTGTTATTATCAATTAAATCAAGAAATTTATCATTGTTATTTTCAGGGATTATATCTTCAATGCTGTAATTTTTTTTATTTTTTAGTATTTCTCTAATAAGTTGTTGGTTTAAATTGTGACCAGGGGCAAAACAATCGATATTTCCAACTAATTGCATACCTAACAAATAAAAATCACCAATACAGTCTAGAGCTTTATGTTTTACAAATTCTTTTTCTAATCTTAATCCCTCTGGATTTAATATTTTATATTTATCAACTACAATAGCGTTATTTAAATTACCTCCAATAGCAAGTCCTGCGGTTCTCATTTTTTCGATATCTTCATAAAGTGTATAGGTTCTAGCTTTTGACAAATCATTGATGAAATTATCTTGTGTATGTGTATAAAAATATTCTGAGTGTCCAATTATGGTATCTGGGTAATTAATAGAAATATTAATTGATAATGTAGTGGATGGAGTGATTGAAATAAATCTATCTCCACTTTTTACTTTCACTTTTTTTAAAATCTTAAAAATTTTCTTTCTTTTATTCAAGGCTTTAATGCCAGAAACTAGAATTTTTTTTACATACTCGTTAGAGCTTCCATCTAATGCGGGTAATTCTGAAGAGTTAATTTTAACAATAGCATTATCTATACCCAATGCGCTTAATGCAGCCATTAAGTGCTCAATGGTTGCAACAAAATTTCCGCTAGAGTTAGCTATTTTTGTGCATAATCTAGAATCGATCACATTATCAATTACAGCTTTGATAAAGTTATTATTTTTTAAATCAGTTCTTTCAAAAACAATTCCAGTGTTACATTCAGCAGGTTCTATACTCATTGATACAGCTCTACCACTATGAACACCAACACCGGAAAAATGTATTTTTTTCTTAATAGTTTTTTGTAATAAAATATTAGATGTTGTTGTATTAATATAATTCATATTTATTTCCTATAGAGTATATTTATAACTCTTTATTATTAAATACAAATCACATATAATTACTAAATATTTCAATTTACATTAATTTGCTTGCCTTCTTAAAAAAGCAGGAATTTCTAGTACTTTTTCGTCTATATCTTCATCCTCTCGTTCAATTTCAGTTAGGTCAATCTGATGTTTGTCAATTATGGTTTGATCTTCATGGTGAAAGAGATCAAAGTTATTACTTTTACTTTCGGATATTTCATTATTTTTGTTCAAATCAAAATTTATTTCATTTTTATGTTTGTTTTGTAAATTTTGATCTTCTTGATTAGAATTAAAGATCTCTTTGATTTTCTCCAACTCTTTTTCAACTATTTGACCTTTTTGTAGATTTAAATTTGGATCTAATTTAATATTATTTATCTCATTTTTACCAAAAAAAGATGAAACACGATTCAACAAAGATTGAGGCTTAGGTTGAGTAAATTGATTTTCAGGTTTGTTGTCGAAAATTGATTTAAGTTCTTCATTATTTAAGTTGAGGTTAGGAGCATTCTCATCCACACTAGGCTTATTTTCTTGTTTAACATCTAACTTGTTAATCTCAGATACTAAGTCAATTTGATCAATACTACTTTTTTCTAAAACTTCTAAATGGTCGTGGATAGAATCTTTTTCTGTTTTATATTCAGAATTCTCTGTTTCTAAACCCAAATTTTCATTTTTTGAAATGAGCTGATCTTTATCTATTTCATTTTCAAAATCATTTTGATTTTCATATCTATTAATGCCAGTTGCAACTACTGATACTTTTATTATTCCTTCAAGATTATTGTCAATAGATGATCCAAAAATAATATTTGCATTTTCATCTACTTCATTTCTAATTTTACTTGCTGCTTCATCAACCTCAAATAATGCCATATCAGGGCCGCCTTGAATATTTAATAAAATTGATCTTGCACCTTTAATATTTGTATCATCAAGAAGTGGATTGTTAAGGGCGGCTTGTGCTGCATTTTTAGCTCTATTTTCTCCTGAACTTTCACCTGTCCCCATCATAGCATTTCCCATGTTCGCCATTACAGTTTTAATGTCAGCAAAATCTAAATTAATCATCCCAGGATTAGTAATTAAATTTGTTATACCACAAATACCTTGATAGAGAACGTCATCAGCCATTTTAAATGCTTCAGCAAAAGTAGTTTTTTCATTAGCTATTTTAAAAAGATTTTGATTTGGGATTACTATTAATGTATCTACATTTTCTTTTAACAAAGACAGACACTTATTTGCTACATCCATTCGTTTTTTGCCCTCAAAATCAAAAGGTTTAGTTACTACAGCAACTGTTAATATCCCTTTTTCTCTAGCTGCTTTAGCTATCACTGGAGCCGCTCCTGAACCAGTTCCTCCACCCATACCAGTAGTAATGAATAGCATATTAACATCACTTAATTCAGCAATTATTTCTTGAATTGATTCTTCTGCAGCTTTTTTACCAGTTTCTGCATCAGATCCTGCTCCAAGTCCTAAAGTTATACTCTTGCCAAGTTGTATTTGTTTGGGTGTGAGACTTCTTGACAAAGCTTGACCATCGGTATTTGCAACTAAAAAATCTATATTTTCTATTTTTTCACTAATCATAGTGTTTACTGCATTACCTCCAGCTCCTCCAATTCCAATCACAGATATTTTTGGTTTTGTGTCGTTTATGTTTTCTGGTATTGTAATATTGAGAGTCATTTTTTTCTCCTTTAGTAAGTTATTATTAGAGTTAATTTATAAGTTCTGATCAAACCAATTACCTAATTTTCCAAAATATTTTAATATTCCTCCTTCCATTTTTCGTAAGTTGAAATTTTTTTCTTTTTCTAAACTTTTAATAAGTAAGCCTGTTAAACAAGCAAAAGAGGGTGTTTGAACAATTTCTGGCAAGTCAATTAAACCGATAGGCCTTCCAATTCTTACATTAGATTTAAAGTAATTCGTGGCAAACTCTCTTATATTACCAAGATTTGCTCCACCACCACACAAAATAACCTTATTAATATAATTCGCGTTAAGTTTTATGCGGGTCAATCGTTCGTGAATAAGTTCAAATATTTCTTCAACTCTAGGTTTTATTATTGCAGTTACCATGGCTTTTGGTATCTTTTGTGTAATGAGATCGCCTTGATCAGATATAACTGGGATGTCAAGATTTATATATTCATCAGTTTCGTGAGAAAGAGTAGATCCATGTAAAATTTTTACTTTTTCTGCATCCTCTGATTTTGTTCCTAAGCCTTTTACTATATCACTAGTAATGTGCAAACCACCAATTGGTATAAAGTCTGAAAAAATTATTTTATTATTTAAAAAAACTCCAACACTTGTTATGTTTGCCCCAAGATCTATTATCACAGCTCCATTGTTTTTTTCATCTTCTAGTAATGTTGATGCGCCTGATGCTTCAGGGTTTATAAAGAATTTTTCAACAGATAAGTGGCATAAATTTATTGCACTTGACAGATTTTTAATTACGGATTTTTGCCCGTAAGTAAAGTTCATTTCGGTAGTAAGAGTGTCTGTGAATATTCCTATAGGGTTGTCTACACTGGCACTATTATCAAGATAATATTTAATTACTGATGAAGACAATATTTGGTAGTCATCAATTTGATAAGTGTTTTTAAATTTAATTATTTTTAAAATATCATTTTTTTCAACTCTTCCATTTTCTATTTTTAATTTATTTCTAAAAATTTTTGTAATTGGCCTTCCACCTGAAAGATTGCAGATTACTTTACTTATATTAAATCCTGCCATGGATTCAGCGCCTTCAACCGCTCTAGCAATTGAATTTGCAATTTCTTTCATGTCAGTTATTTGACCATTTGAAATTCCTAGAGAAGCATGTTGTCCAAAACCAAGAGCCTTTACCTGAACATTATTATTCTTTACGGGAGTTCCAATCAAACATGATACTTTACTATTACCGATGTCTAACACAGTTAATATATTTTTAGATTCATTTATACTATTCATAACTGTCATTAGTTTTTCTTCATATAAATTAGATTTTTATCTATGTTAATTTTACCAAGAATTTGACTCGAGTTTCTGAGGTCTAATTCTGTAAGGTCAAGGTTTAATATGTTAAATTTTTTATCAAGGTACAAAACCTTTTCCCATGCCTTTGCTATACTTTCACTTGGCAATTTAATTGTAAGACCTTGGTTAAAATGAACGTCCCATCTTCTTTCATTTACATATGTAAGAGACCAGATGTTTTTAACAAAATCTTTATTAATACCTAATATATTTAAAATTGAGTGAGCATTTTTATGTGCATTTTGTCCAATGACGATGGGTAGATAATTCTTGAATTCCTCTAAATTCTTTTCAAATATTACATCACCAGATTTAGTGATTAAACTATTCCCATATCTATTTTGCCATATAGCAATCGGTTTCTTTTCAGTTAATAATATTTTAATAGTGTTAGGATAAATAATTTCTATAGATGCTTTTTTTATCCAAGTATTATTTTTAATTTCTTTATAAATATTTTTAATATTTACGTTAAAAATATTCAGATCATTGTAAGCATTGATAATTTTAATGATGTCATTTTTATTAAGATGCTTTACACCTGATATTTCAATATTTTTAATTATAAAACCATTGTTTATTAAAATTTTATTTAAAAAATTAAATTTTGTTTCAGTGAAAATGTTGTTTGTTTTAGTTAGAAAATAAAAACTTGTAATAAATAAAAATAAAATTATAAAAATTAATTTTTTATGAACATTTTCTAAAATAGTTCTCTTTTTCTTATAGTTTATAAAGTTAGTTTTGTAGATATTTGATATTAGCATTCGTAGCTAGCCTCCTCTAAGAGGATCTTTATCACATCATTTATATTGATACCGCAATAAGCAGCTTGTTCTGGACTCAACGATGTCTGTGTCATTCCTGGCTGAGTGTTGAGTTCAAGCATATACAATGTTTCATTATTTTGATCGTATCTAAAATCTGTACGTGAAATTCCTCTGCAGCCAATAATCTGATGTGCCTTTAAAGCCCATGAGAGTGCCTTTTTATAAATGACCTTTGGAATGTCTGCAGGAATTTTATGACTTGAGCCATTTTTATCATATTTTGCTTTGTAATTATAGAATTCTTTATCATTTAAAGTTGTGATTTCTGTGACGCATAAAGGATTTTCTTTTAGAACTGTAACAGTTAATTCTTTAGAACCTACAAATGTTTCTGCCATTAATTGCTTACTATTTAATTCATTAAAATAAGGAATTTTGTTTCCTTTTTTAATTATATTAACTCCAACTGAACTACCTCCTTTGATTGGTTTTACTACAAAAGTATTATCATAATCGACTTCTAAATACTTCCCATTATTTTTTATTTGTAATGTTTTTGGAAAGTAAATTGGATCGTTAGAAAACATAGTTGCTTCGGTTATAATTCTTTTAAAATTTATCTTATTCATTGCAATAGACGAGGTAGCAACACCAGAATGTGTATATGGTATTTTTAATAGGTTCAAAAAGCCTTGTATTGAACCATCTTCTCCATAATCTCCATGCAATGCATTAAAACATATGTCAGCATTAATTTTAGCTAAACTAGAAATATTGCTTTCAGCTATATCAACTTCTGTAATTTTGCACCCAATTTGTTTTATTGCCTTCGCACATTCTATTGCAGTATTTAGTGAAACTTCTCTTTCAAAGCCATCTCCACCTTTCAATAATAAAACGTGCAAGTTTTCGTAGGTTTTCATCTATTACCTACTCTTTCTATTTCCCAGTTTAGTTCAATCCCAGTATTTTCAAAAACTTTTTGTTTTACATTTTCTCCTAATTCTTCAATTTGATGGGCATTTGCGTTTTTAAGATTAATAATAAAGTTACAATGTTTTTCTGATATCATGGCATCTCCATTTTTCCAGCCTCTACATCCAGCTTGATCAATTAGTTTCCAAGCTTTTTTACCTACTGGATTTTTAAAAGTGCTTCCTCCTGTTTTAACTCCAATTGGTTGAGCACTTTTTCTAGAATGAATAATTTTTTTCATTTTATCTTGTATGTTTTTTTCATTATTAACTGATGTTCTAAAACGAGCAGACAAAAATATCCACTCATCTTTAAGCCCAATTTTTCTATACTTCATATCTAAATCTTCATTAGAAAATATTTTATATTCCCCATTATGATTTATGGCTTTTACATCTATTATAACGTCTTTAAATTCAGAGCCAAAAGCCCCTGAATTCATTTTAATTCCACCACCAACTGTACCAGGAATTCCAATCAAAAACTCAAGTCCAGTTCTACTATGATCTCTTGCAAAGCGTGCTACTTCAGCGTCAAAGGCACCACAATTAGCTGTTATTATGCCGTCTTTATCAATACTGATTTTATTAAGTTTACTTGTAATTAGTGTAACACCATCAATGCCATTATCCCTTATCAGCAAATTAGATCCAGCACCCATTGTGAAAATCTTACAATCACTTGGTTTTGCTTTTAAAAATTTCTCTAAAGATTTTTCTTTTTCTGGAATATAAAGAATTTCTGCGTTACCACCTACACCAAACCAAGCATATTTTGCTAGTTTTTGTTTAGTATATATATTGTCAGCAAAATTATCTTTAAATTGATCTATCTTCATTTTTTAATTTTTCTTCTAAATTATTAGCAATTTTCGTTATGGACCCAGCTCCAAGGCAAATTATTAAATCGTCAGGTTTTATGATATTTAATATTTTTTTTGCTAAAAGATTTTGATCATTTATGTACAAAACATTTTTATGTCCATACTTGGTCAATCCTTTTTCTAAGTTACTACTATCGAAATTTTTAATTGGGTTTTCCCCTGCTGCGTAAACATCGAGGAGTAAAACAGTGTCAGCATTGTTAAAAGAGCTGCAGAATTCGTCAAACAAGTCCCTTAGTCTGCTATATCGGTGGGGCTGGAAAATAGCTATTATTTTGGTTTCAGGTGTTAATAGTCTAGCGGCAGATAATGCTGAATTTATTTCAACAGGATGATGTCCATAATCATCTATAATTGATGTATTTTTATAATTCCCTACTTTTTGAAATCTTCTCTGTACTCCAGTAAAATTTTTTAATGTATTTTTAATTTTCGTAAGTGGAATTTTTAATTCTATTCCTGTTGCAATTGTTGCTAATGCATTTTGAACATTATGCATTCCAATCATAGAAAATTCTATTTCATGAATACTTTCTCCAAATTCTTTATTATTTCTAATATTTAAAGAAAATTTCATTTTATCATTTTCATAAGATATATTAGATGCTCTTACATCTGCATTAGCGGATACTCCATAAGTTATAACTTTTTTGTTTTCTAACTTTGATATCAACTTTTGTGTTCGATGATTATCAATGCATAAACAAACAAAACCATAAAATGGTATCGATGAAACAAAATTGTAAAATGCGTTTTCTAAATTATCCTCGTTTTTATGATAATCTAAATGCTCTAAATCAATATTAGTAATAATTGCAGCTGTTGGATTTAATTTTGCAAAACTACCATCACTTTCATCTGCTTCTACAACCATCCATTCGCCATTACCAAGTCGTGCATTACTATTTAGTGAAGAAATAATACCTCCATTTATGATGGTTGGGTCCATTCCATTTTCTTCAACCATTTTAGCTATTAAGGATGTAGTTGTAGTTTTTCCATGAGTTCCTGCTATAGCAATTGATTGCTTTAAACGCATTAATTCACCTAACATTTCAGATCTATGCACAATTGGGAGAAACATCTTTTTTGCAGCAACATATTCTTCATTTGTTTCAGAAATTGCAGTTGAAATAACTATTATTTTAGCATTATTTACATTTATTTTTTTTTGCCCGATATAGACTTTAATACCTAGCTTTTGTAGTCTATTGGTATTATTGCTCTCATTTATATCACTTCCTTGAACATAATATCCAGATTGATGTAAAATCTCTGCGATTCCGCTCATGCCAATTCCTCCAATACCAATGAAGTGAATAATTCCAAGATTTTCGGGACTTTTTAACATAAAATTCTCATTTCATTATTTGAATCTTGTGTCATTTCTAGAATTAAATCTGACAGTGTGTCTGAAGGTGTTTTTCCTTTTCTTAAATTTGATAATTTATTGGATAAATCTCTAAGTTTTTTACTTGTAGAAATAAGTTTTTTTTGATTTTTGAAAATATCTTTTATTAAATTATGTAAATCGTTTTCACTATTTTTAATTTGATCAAAAATCCATCCACATTTATTTATTTCAAAAAATTTTGCATTTTCAAATTGATGATTTTCAAATGAATTTGGTAACGGAATAAAAATCGCAGGCCTACAAGAGGCTAATATTTCAGCGACTGATGATCCTCCTGAACGAGTAATTATTAAGTGTGAAAGTTGAAACTTTTTGAAAATATTTTGAAAAAAGGTCGAGACTTCTGCATCTATTTTGTGTGTCTTATAATTATTTCTTACATTTTCTAAATCTTCTATTCTTACCTGCTGTATAATCTTGATACTCTTTTTAATTTCTTCTGGAAGTGAGCATATTACAGAAGTTAATTCTTTAGAAAAATAGGAAGCACCAAGACTGCCGCCGTAGATTAAGATAGTGAAAGATTTCTTAGAAGTTTGTTGATAAAGATAATTATTACCAATTTCTTCAAACTCTGTTCTAACTGGGTTACCGGTAAAAATAATATTTTTAATATTTTCAATCTTTTTAGTTTTTACAAATGATAAAGCTAATTTATTTGTGATTTTACTTAGTAATTTGTTACCTCTTCCAATTATTGCATTTTGTTCGTGTATTATTGATGGAATGGAAAAAAACTTAGCTGCTAACATTGGAGCTACAGTAGGATAACCTCCAAAACCAATGGCCATATCTGGCTTTTGAACTGCCAAAATAGATAATGATTTTACTAAGGACGCGAAAAGTTGAAATAATGCAATTATTTTATTTATTATTTTTTTATTACTAGGACTTGTGACTTTATTACAGAAAATCTTATAATTTAGTTTAGTTTTTATAAAATAATTTTCGTAATATCCACGTCCTCTTTCATCAGTAAAAATAAGAAAATTAAAATCTTTCATTTTGGTAATTAGAGACAATGACGGATATATATGGCCTCCTGTTCCACCAGCAACAAACATTAGAACTTTTTTTCTTTTGCAATTTTTTAAATTATTATATGTCATAAATTTCTTTTCTGAGTGGATCTAGGGGCTTGCTTTTTTTAGTTAAAGATAAAATTATTCCTGCTGTTATGGCAGAGGCTAACAAAGACGAGCCACCATAAGATAAAAATGGTAATGTCATTCCTTTAGTAGGAATAAGGTCTGTATTACTAGCCATGTGGATCAAAGATTGAAAACCTAATTGGAAAGCAAGGCCTCCTAAAGCTAAAACATAAAAAAGATTATTATTATACATTGTATAGTAAAATGATCTTATGATTATAAGGGCATATATTATAATTATAACACTACAAATTAATGCGCCATATTCCTCGGCAGCCACTGCAAAAACAAAATCTGAGTGTGCATCTGGCAAAGATTTTTTATAAAATCCCTCACCAGGACCTTTCCCCCAAAAACCACCAGACTCAAATGATTGTAAAGATTTGGATATCTGATACGTTTTACCTTCAAGGAAATTATCTATTCTTATTTTAACATGATCAAAATGTTGATATGAAAAAATCATAAATATTGGGAAAGCCATAATTAGGCATATAATAATAATTAATGGTATTCCTGTAATAAATAACTGGAAACCCCATGTAAACAACATTATAATAGTCATTCCTAAGTCAGGCTGTAATAATAATAATGATGAAATTAGAATTATTGATGCAATTGACCACATCCATCCAGAAAATTGAGTTTTTTGAACCCATAAAGATAACAGCCAGGCATTAAAAACTACATATAATGGTTTTCCTATTTCACTTGGTTGAAAACTTAAACCGCCAATGAAAAACCATCTTTGCGCTCCTTTTATTTTCTCTCCATCAAATAAAACAACAAAAAGTAGTAAGGTTGTAATTGTTATACCTAATATGCATATCATTTTTGTTTGTCTTTCATTTAATATCGAAAAGAAAATTATTATTGGAATGCTTAAGGCACCATATAGAATGTGTCTTATCGTAAAATGATGTGAAGAAATATTTAAATTTTCTGCTAGATGTTGGCTTGATGCCATTACTAAAAATATTCCAAACATCATTAATATAAAAAATGAAGTTAATAAATATCTATCTATTGTCCACCACCAAAGTGCAAGGTTAGATCTGTCTGAACGAGTAATGTTCATGTTATTAAACCTTCTTTCAGTTGTTGATTAACTATTTCTTTAAATTTATTTCCTCTATCCTCAAAGTTAATATATTGATCAAAACTAGCTGCAGATGGAGACAATAAAATCACATAGTTTTTTAAATTAGAAATTGCAGCTTTTTTAAAAGCAAGTTTGGTTGCTTTTTCTAATGATAAACAATTATGTATTTGTAAATCTTTTTTATATTTGAAAATTTCTTTACAAAAAAAGTCAGTTGATTTACCGATTAAAAAAACTTCTTTTACTTTATCTAAAAAATTTTTAGCCTCACCAATACCATCAGATTTAGGTTGACCTCCTGCAATCCAAAAAATATTATCGAAAGATTTTAGAGCGGCAGCAGTAGATTCTCCATTGGTAGATTTACTGTCATTTATTATTTTAATTCTATCTGAAGTATACAAAGGTTCCATCCTGTGGGGTAAACCTATAAAATTATTTAAGGCTAAGCTAATTTTTTTAGGGTTTATATTAAGATGCTTAGCTATTGATACAGCTATAGAGCTATTAGATGCATTATGAGCTCCTTGTAAGTAGTCATTATCATTAACATAATTGCAAGTTTCATTTTTTTTAATTTTAATTATATTTATAGATTTGAAATTTTTCTGAGTTATTGTTTCATTTAGAAGTTTGTTGTTAGCGTCTAAAATGAATGTTCCGTTTTCTTTTAAAAAATTTATGATTTTAAGCTTTGAAAATTTATAATTTTTAAAAGTTTCGTGGTAATCCAGATGATCTTTAGTTATATTTGTTATTGTAGCTAGATCTAGGCTTAACTTTTTTGCGCCATCTAATTGATAACTAGATAATTCTAGAATTATAATACCATTCTTTCCAGGGTCTTTAATTTCACATGCAGGAAAGCCATAGTTTCCACCAATAACACATTTAATGTTATTATATTTTAATATATGAAATAATAACGCAACTGTTGTCGATTTACCATTAGTACCAGTTATTCCAATTATTTTAGCTTCTGGTTTAGTTTGAAAAAATAAATCAATTTCATTTATGATTTTAATTTTATTTTTTATTGCAAGTTTAATAGCTAGATGTTTGTTTTTTGCATTGATTGGTATGCCTGGACTTACAACTAATGCAGTTAAGCTTCCCCATGGCCAAAGTTTGTAATTTATCCAACAATTATCATTAATAAAATCAGGCTTTTCTTTTTTATCATCAAAGATAAATATATTTGCTTTTGAACTTACAAGAATTTTAGCTGCAGCCATACCCGATAATCCAGCTCCTAAAATCCCAACATCTTTGTTTTCATAACAACTAATACTTATCAATTTATTACCTTAGTTTAAGTGAAGAAATGCCGATTAAAGCCAAAATTACAGCAATAATCCAAAACCTTATTACTATTGTAGATTCTGCCCATCCTTTTTGTTCAAAATGATGGTGTAATGGTGCCATTCTAAATATTCTTTTACCTGTAAGTTTAAATGACAAAATTTGAACAATTACAGACACTGTCTCTAATACAAAAAGACCTCCAATTATGATCAATACCAATTCATGTCTTGATGCTGATGCAGTTACACCAATTACTCCACCTAGGGATAATGAACCGGTATCGCCCATAAAAACCATTGCAGGTGGTGCATTAAACCATAAGAAACCTAGTCCTGATCCTATAATTGCACCTAGTAAAACTGTTATTTCACCAACACCTGGAACATAGTTCAATTGTAAATAATTGGAGAAATTAATATTTCCTACTACATATGCTATTACTGCAAATGAACCTGCTGCTATCATTACTGGCACAATTGCTAACCCATCTAGCCCATCAGTCAAATTTACAGCGTTAGATGAACCCACAATGACCAAGATTGTAAATGGGATATAAAAAATTCCTAAATATAAGATACTATCTTTTAAAAAGGGAATTGATAATGTGTTTTGTAAACTTTCTGAAGTACTTTCTGAAATCATCCAAGCTGCAAAAAAAGCTATAAAAAGCTGGGGAATAATTTTTTGATAGCTTTTTAAACCACTGCTATTCATTCTTGATACTTTTAACCAATCATCTAGAAGACCAATTACACCAAAAAGTATGGCTACTAACAGTACAATCCATATATATAGATTATCCAATCTAGCCCACAAAATTGTTGAAATAGAAAATGCTAATAGTATCAATAAACCTCCCATAGTAGGTGTACCCGCTTTGAAAAGGATATGACTTTTTGGACCGTCAGTTCGAATTGGTTGCCCTTTTTTTTGGGTTTTTTTCAAAAGAGATATAATACTTGGACCAAAAATAAAGCTTATTAATAATGCGGTTAAGAGAGCGCCAATTGTTCTAAAAGAGATATAGTTAAACAAATTAAACGGTTGAAAAAAGTCAGTATAATTTAATAAAAGATCAGGCAGCATTGGCGTTCTCTTGAATAATATCTTTAAAAATTGGTACAAGTTTCCATAAACCAGTCTCATTTGAACCCTTTAAAAGAACTATTTGATTAGGTCTTATAATTTGTTTTATGTCCTTGATTAATTCACTGATTTCAACATATGAATGACATTTTATAGTTAAATTTAACTTTTCATTTATTTTTTTTGTGTATTTTCCTAACGTTAAAATCAAACTTGGATTTATTTCTTTTAATATTGGGACAAGATTTAAATGCATTTTTGTTGCACTATTGCCTAACTCACGCATATCGCCAATTATCACCACTGCTTCAAATTCAGGATGTTTTTTTCTCAAATTATTAAAATTGTAAAGAGCAGCCTTCATTGATGCAGGATTAGCATTATAACTATCGTCAATTATTATTGTCTTTTGTTCATTATCAAAATTAATTATAAGTTTTTCACCTCTACCAGATAAAGGCTTTAAGTTACTTAAAACTTTTGTGACTTTATTGGTTGGGAGTTTTAATTCCTTAATTACAGAAATAGATGCAATTACGTTTTCAGCTTGCGTTGTATTTAAATATTTCAAATGCCATTTCTTTATTTTATCATAACAAATTGTTGATCCTTCATTTTCGGCAACTAATTTTATAATTTGAGTATTTGAAATTTTAGAGTAACCAAATAGATGTATTTTAGCGTTAACTTTTTTTGCTTCAGTAATTAAAAAATCTTTCCAAACGTTATCTGAGTTTATAATTGCAACACCATCTTTTTCTAACCCAAAGAAAATCTCACTTTTTGCTCTAGCAATTTCTTTTTCATTTTTAAAATTTTGTATATGAGAGTTTGATACATTAGTGATTACAGCAATATTAGGCTTGGCAATGTTGGTTAATTCTCTGATTTCACCACTATTATTCATTCCTAACTCCAGAACACAAAAATTAAAATCATGGGGTAATCTGGACAATGTTAAAGAAAGTCCAATTAAATTATTGTTATTCCCAAATGTTTTGTGAGTTTTACCAAATTGATTTAATGCATTTGATAAAAAGTAATTAGTACTAGTTTTGCCGCTACTACCAGTAATTCCAATAGTAGTTCCATTAAACCGGTTTCTAGCAAATTTACCAATATTAATTAATGCTTCTTTTGTATCAATTACAAATAATCCGTTATACTTTATAGCTAATCCAATATTTGACACTAAAACTCCGCAGGCACCTTTTGATATTGCAGATTCAACAAAATTGTGACCATCAAAATTTTCTCCAATGAGGGCTATAAATAATTCCCCTTTTTTAATAGTTCTGTCATCTATGCTTATTCCATCAATATTCTCAAAACTATTAAGAAAATTTAAAGTTGGATCTGATGCTTTACAAGCAGACATTAAGTCTTTTTTTGTCCATAACGGCATTAGTCAGTTTCCCTTGATTTTTCAATATTCTTGATAGTTTCCTTTGCAACTGTATAGTCATCAAAAGGAAGTGTTTCTATTCCAATTGTTTGAGAAGTTTCATGACCTTTGCCAGCAATAAGTAAAAAATCATTTTTCTGTAATTTTGAAATAGCATAATTAATAGCTTTATTTCTATCCGGAATCTCCTTTGCATTTGGACAGCCCTTTAAAATATCTTTTCTAATATTTGATGGAGACTCAGATCTGGGATTATCATCAGTAACTATTACTAAATCAGAAAACTCTTTTGCAAGCTCTCCCATAGATTTTCTTTTTTCTTTATCCCGATCACCACCACAACCAAATAAGGTAATTATTTTTTCTTTAGCTATTTCTCTAATTGAATTTAAAACATATCGCAAAGCGTCTGGAGTGTGCGCATAATCAATTATAATCATTGAGTTATTATGTGTGGATGAAATTATTTCCATTCTTCCACGTGCAGGTTTTAGGTAACTTATTGATTTAAATATAAGATTTTCATCAATTCCTAATGCAATGCAAATAGAAGCAGCAGCGACTACGTTATATAATTGAAATTCTCCAATCATTCCAATAGTAGAATTATAAATTTTATTCTTATACCCTAAAACTAAATCAATATTTTGATCATTTTGTTTTTTTGAAATTATTTTAACATCTGCATCAGAGCTTTTCCCAAATGTTACAATAATATGCCTGTTGTTTTTAATTTCATTAAAAAGTCTTTTACCGAAATCATCATCAATATTAATAGCTATAGAGGAATTTTTTTGAAGTATCTCAGTAAAAAGTCTTTTTTTACAATGAAAATAATTTTCAATATTTTTGTGATAATCAAGATGATCGTGTGATAAGTTTGTGAAAATTGCACCTGTAAATTTTACACTATCAAGTCTAAATTGATCTAGACCATGGGATGATGCTTCTAGAGCTAAGTGTGAAATTTCCTGATGTTCTAATGAACATAATTCTTTGTATAATTCACCAGGATCAAAAGTGGTAAGATTTTGTTTTGGAGATTTAAGAAAACTTTTGTTTAGTCCATTCTCAATTTTTATACCAAGGGTACCCATTGATGCCGCTTTCCATCCTGCTTGAACCCATAACTGTCTACAAAATTCAACAGTTGAGGTTTTACCATTAGTGCCCGTTACTCCAATAATTTCTTTAGGTTGTTTATTGTAAAAAGAAGCGAGAAGTATGGTATAAACAAGTCTTGTTGATATTTCATTTGTAGATATCACAGTTTTATCTTCAGATTTGTCTGTAATTATAAGGAAAGCACCATTTTCTTTTGCTTCATTTATAAAATCTGATCCATTGAACTGGATACCTTTGATTGCAACGAAAACATAGTCATCTCTGACATTTTTACTATTTCCTGAGATTCCATTCACATTGTGATTTAGTATTTTTTCTGGAATATTTTTAAGCAAATCAAATAAAATTTTATTCTTTGATATAAGATCTTTTAATAACATTTTATAAATTTGCTCCGTGATTTTTACCCCTTATCTTGTAATTTAAGAGGTTATTAGAGAATTTTGATGAACTTTCTAATTGAGGGTTTACTCCTAAAATTGGAGCGACTCTTGTTACTAATTTTTTTACAATAGGAGCAACAACCCAGCCAGCAGTTCTATGCCCAAAGGAAAATTTTTGACCTTTTGGATTGTCAATCATGATAGTTATTATAAATTCAGGATCATTCATTGGAAATGCACCAGTAAATGCTACAATATTCTCTTTTTTAGAATATCCTCCAGACGGCTTAATTTTTTCAGCTGTGCCTGTTTTCCCTCCAATTAGATAACCGGGTGCTTCTGCTTTTTTTGCAGTGCCATATTTATTACTTACAACCAGCCTCATAATACTTTTCATTTTTAATGAAGTTTTATTTGAAATAATAACCTCGTTTTTTTTCTCAGTTTTTCCTTTTATCAATGTTGGATTTACCTTTGCTCCACTATTAACAATAGTCGCGGTTGCAGATGCTAGATGCATAGGTGTGATTGAGATTCCATGACCATATGAAATTGTCATTGTGCTTAAAACTTTTTTATCTATTAGCACTTGAGGTTTACCTAACTCAGGTATTTCTAGTGAAAGAATACTTAATAAACCGAGTGATTTAAGATATTTTAATTGGGTTGATGATCCAAATTTTTCAGCTATTTTTGCTGAACCAATGTTACTTGAATGAACAATTACTTCTGGAATATTAATAGCATAATTTAGAGGATGAAAGTCGTTTATAATTCTAGAAGAAACTTTTAATGGTTTTGAGACGTCAAAAACATCATTTTCATTTATTAAGTTACTATCAAACGCAATAGCAGCCGTAATTAACTTTAAAGTTGACCCCAGTTCATATATGCCTTTAGTAGCTTTATTGAAAAGTTTATAATTTAATATTGAGTTGTAATTATTCGCATTATAATCTGGAAGTGAAACTATAGAAAACACTTCACCATTTTTTGCATTCATTATTATTCCAGCACCGCCTTCTGCTTTAAATTTTTTTATTTGATCTAATAATAATGTTCTAGTTATATGCTGAATACCACTATGAATAGAAAGAGTTACATTGCTGCCATCTTGAAGTTGACTATCAAACTTTTTCTCTATGCCGGCAATTCCATTGCCATCTATATCTGTTGCGCCAAGAATATGAGCAGCTAGTGTGTTATTAGGATAAATTCTTTTATTTTTAGTTTCAATTTTTAAACCCTCTATTCCTGCATTTAACAGACTCACATATTCTCTAGGAGATATTTCTTTTAACAAATTAATAAATTTTTTATTACTATTTAATTTTTTATATAAAACTTTTTCTTCTAATTGAGGAAAGATTTTTATTAGTTTAGCAATTGTTTGATCTATATTCAAAATTTCCTGTGGATTTACATTAAGACTTAATGTGTTAATTGTAGTGGCTAGAATTTTATTATTTCTATCGTAAATATTACCTCTTAAACTTTTTGGGATAGATTCATTTTCTATTTCTGCATAGACTTTATTTGAAACATTGTTTTTGTTTATGCTAGCAAGTGATATTGTTCTATAGCCAATAATAGTAAAAGACATTATTAACATCACACTACAAATTAATAATTTGATTTTACGAAATTTGGATTGATTTTGTTTTCTTACATCTAGATTAAAAAAATCAAATATTTTCATTTTTTTTCACCATTACTGAAGGTACTAGTTGCACTTACAAGATCATTTAAATTCCATATATCTGTTGGTAAAACTTCTCTAAGCTCTAATTTATCTAAAGCAATTTTTTCTATTCTATCAGGACGTTTTAGATAACTAAGCTCAGCTTTCAAAATATTTATATTTGACTGAGCACTCTTTATATTATTTTTAATTTGTGTGAGCTCTATTTCTTTTTTTGTAATGAAATGTTTGATTTGGTAAAGCGAGACCCCTGCAAAAAGTATTACAAAAAAAATCAAAGAAGATGTATACTTTATCATGCTATTTCTCCAAATATAGATGAAAAATGTGTACGTTTTGCAATTCGTAATTTTGCAGATCTAGATCTTTTATTTATGCAAATCTCTTTTGCAGATGGTAGAATAGGTTTTTTTGTTAATATTTCAAAACTTGGATTTTCTTTTGGACGCTCAGGTAAATGTCTTGAAAAGGAATTGTTTCGTAAACATTTGTGAAAGAAATTCTTTACAATCTTGTCTTCAATTGAATGGAAAGAAACTACAACTAATCTACCTTCTGGTAATAAAACTTTTTCTGCAGCTATTAATCCTTCTTCTAATTCTTTGATTTCGTCATTTAAATATATACGAATTGCTTGAAACGTTTTTGTAGCTAGATCTATTTTACTTTTCTTTTTGGGTATGGCATTTCTTACTATATCAGCAAGTTGACCTGTCGTTTTAATTTTATTAATTGATCTTTGATGTATAATATTTTTAGCTATTCTTCTTGAATACACCTCGTCTCCAAGTTCATAAATTATATTGGCAAGAGTTACTTCTTCAACTTCGTTTAAAAATTCCTCTGCAGTTGGGCCTTCAGATGACATTCTCATATCAAGAGGGCCATCTAACTTGAAAGAAAAACCTCTATCTTGGGTATCTAATTGAGGACTTGAGACACCAAGATCAAAAACAACTCCTGCAACTTTGTATATTTTAAGTTCTTTTAAAAATGTACCTAGTTCAGAAAATTTCCCTTTTTTAAAATAAAATCTATCTGCATAACTTCTTTTTAAAACATCTGCATGAGCTTTAGCATTAGGATCTCTATCAATTGCAACAACTTTACAATTTTGATTGCTTAAAATAGCTTTGGTATATCCTCCCAAACCAAAAGTTGCATCAACATAAATCTCGTTTTTTGTTAAAGATAGTGCGTTTATTACCTCATCAAGCAAAACTGGAATATGTAAAACTTTATCATTCATTTTAATAGTGCTTACTCAATTTTTTTTTAAAATTAATTTAGGCGGACCTTTTTCTCTTAAAATTTGCTTAGATTTCATATATTGATTTTCATACTCTGAGGGAGACCAAATATAAAATGATTCTCCAATACCCATAAAAACAGCCTTATTTGAGAGTTCTGCAAAGTTCATGAGAGTATCTGGAATGACTACTCTACCATTTATATCAAATTTGATTTCAAAGGAATCTGCCATCATCATCCTTAAAAGAAATGCATTGTCAGATAAAGCGTCTAACTCGTCTATAGCATTTATATATGTTTGCATTCGAGTTGAGGTGGTTCCTTCTATGCATTTAAATTGAAGGCTTTTAAATAAAATTAAACTTTCATTTGTTTTTTCTAAATTAACTCGAAATGACGCTGGAATAGATACTCTACATTTTAAATCAATCTTATTATGTGAGGTTGATAAAAACATTGATTTTAATATCCTAAATTAAAAATAATAAAAATGCATAAATTCCAAACTTTTAATTCCAAATAAAGTTGCCTTAGCAATAATTAATAATTTAATGGGATAACATGGGATATTGTGGTAGTCAATGGGAAATATTAACCATTCTATAGTAATATTTAAGCAAATTTATTTATTTATTAATTGTGTCAGAGAGCGATAAGCCGGGTTTTGTATCAAAAAATTATGATTGTAGTTATTAATCTTGAAAATTTGTTACCAAATTTTTCTAGCGACCTACCCAAGAAACTTTGTAGAAATTCAAAACAAGTTTCTTCTATTTGGTCTTGCTCTAGGTGGGGTTTGCCATGCCATTTTTATTACTAAAAATGCGGTGTGCTCTTACCACACCTTTTCACCCTTACCAAATTGGCGGTATATTTTCTGCGGCACTTTCCCTAGGGTTGCCCCTGCTGGAGGTTATCCAGCACCTTATTCCTATAGAGCCCGGACTTTCCTCTTTAAAAAGCAACTACATAGCTCTCTGACAAAATAAAGATATAAGTTTTAAATTTTAGGTCAATACAAACTTTAATTTTATGGGATATTTATATCGTCATTTAAAATTTGTAGTTCAAGCCATTTATTTTCAGTTTCAGAAATCATTTTTTTAAGATTTGTTATTTCAATAACTGCTTTATCAAAGGCTTTTCTGTTATTTTTAAATAAATCTGTATCATTTAAAATAGTTTCATGCTCTTTGAGCTCTTTTTCTAATTTTTCAATTTTTAAGGGTAACATCTCCAAATTATAAGTATCTTTATAGCTCATTTTCTTTGTATTAAACTTTTTAGATATTATTTTCTTATTTGAAATTTTAGTTTTAACTGGATCATTGATTATTTTTAATTTTTCTAGTCCAAATTTCTCATAATAGTCTGAGAAATTGCCTTCATGCTTTAAAATTCTATTGTTGTTTTCAAATACAATAAGTTTTTCTACAGTGTTATCTAAAAAAAATCTGTCATGGCTTATTATTAATACAGTACCATCATAGTTTTTAATTGATGTTTCTAATAAATTAAGAGTATCAAAATCTAAGTCATTAGTAGGTTCATCTAAAATTAAAAAGTTATGTTTATTTAAAAATAATTTAGCTAGTGATAATCTTACTTTTTCCCCGCCAGAAAGTGTTAAGTTGCTCTGCAAAGATTTTTTTTCATCAAATAGAAATTTTTTTAAATATGATAAGACATGTATCTTATCACCCATGAAATCTAAATAGTCTCCATTTTCTGCAAGTGTGCTCCATGGTGTTTTGTTTAGATTTATGCTTTGTTTATTTTGATCAAAATATTTAACATTTACATTTGCACCAAATTTAATTTTCCCGTTTTTGGGAGGGTATATTCCCTGTAAAATTTTAACTAAAGTACTTTTCCCTGAACCATTTGCACCTATTATTCCAATGCGATCATCTCTTCTGATTTTTAAGTTTAACTTGGAGAAAATATTTTCATTCTCATTTTTTATATTATAAGAAAAAGACAAATCGTATGTTTCAATTATATTTAGTGCAGATTCATTTGTTTTATTAAGAATTATATTTAATGGTTTTTTTACTATTGCAGTTGTGCTTTCATAATTTTTAGACAGTTTTTCCAAATCTCTTAATCGCCCTATATTTCTTTTTCTTCGTGCTGATATTCCTTCAACAGCCCATTTTTTTTCAGATTTTATTTTTTGTTTTAATTTATGAGATTTCATTTTTTCAACTTCTATCACTTCATTAGTCCAACTTTGAAAGTTACTATAAGGACCTTCTCTTTTTAAAATTTGGGCTTGATGTATCCAAAAAGTTTTTGTAGAAATTTTTTTTAGAAATTCTTGGTCATGGCTTACTATGATTATAGTTTTATTCAAAGATAAAAGCTTTTTTTCTAACCAATCTATAGTTGGCAGGTCAAGGTGGTTGGTTGGTTCATCTAATAGTAATAATTCTGATTCACTGAGAATTAATTTCGCAAGATAAATTTTACGAATTTCACCTCCTGATAATTTATTTTTTAAATTAATTTTTTTTAGATTTAATTCTTCAATAATTTCTTTTGTTCTAGACAAGTTAGGATGTTGATTGTCTTGAGACAAAAATTCTAAAAGATTATTAATAGAAGGCTCAGGAGGATCTTGTTCCAAAAAGTCTATTTTCATGTTAGGTGCAATCCAAATACTACCAGAATCACATTCTTCTTTATTTTTTAAGAGGCTTAATAATGAGCTTTTACCGCATCCATTTTGCCCTACCAAAACAATTCTATCAAATTGATGAATTGAGATATTTATATTCTCTAATAAAACTCTATTTGATTGAGACATTTTAAAATCTTGAAAGGTAATTAAAGTTTTAGGCATTTAAATCATACTTTTTATTTTTAATTAAATCCCATGCATTATTTATTTCTTTTAGTCTATATGTATTTGTTTCTATTATATCTTGAGGGACACCTTGAGCAATTAATCTGTCAGGATGATGTTTCATTGCAAGAGTTTTCCACCTATTTTTAATTTCTTCTAATTGCGCATTTTTTGAAACACCTAGCGTTTGGTATGGATCTATAAAATTATTCAGTTTTGAATAACAAATTCTCTCAAAATCTTGATCTGAAAAACCAAAAATATTGCTAACCTCTTTCAGATAAATTTTTTCTTGGTTCGTTATTTTACCATCTGCTTCTGCTATTATCACCAGTAAGTTAAGAAGTTCTTCTAATACAGATGAGTTTTTTTCTAATAGATTAGATATTTGTTTTGCGTAAACTTCAAAACCATCTGTTGTTTCTTTTGCTTGATCCCAAAGTCTTGCAACATTTTTTATTTCATTATCTGGAACGTTTATTTTTTCTTTGAATGCTTTTATTTCACTTTTAGTGACTTTACCGTCAGCTTTGGCCATTTTAGCAGAAAGAACAATTACACCAATGGTAAATCCAATTTGTTTTAATGCGAGTTTTTCTGGTAGCTTTTGTTTTATTTTAAATTTATCAAGAGCATGTCCTGCCACACCGCCTAGAAGCGCTCCTATTGGGCCACCTAACGCAAATCCAGTTGTACCACCAATAATTTTCCCCCAAATAGTCATAATCTATCTATTACAATTAAGATTCATCTCATTCAAGAAAATTAAATTGGATTAGGTTAATAAATATGTATAACTTATTTTTTAGGTAAGCTTATTTTAAGGAGCTTTTTTTGATAGAAGAACATGATTTTATTGGATTAAAATGTCCTCTTCCTGTTTTAAAGGCAAAAAGAGTATTGAAGAATTTGATAAATGGAAAAAAAGTAACATTTATTTCAGATGACCCTGCTAGCCCTATAGACTTTACTCATTTTTCAGAAAATGAAGGTTATGAAATTTCAATTAAAAGCACATCAAAAGGTATACATTATTTTACAATGTATAAGAATGAAATTTAAAATACTAGGGTAACAGAGAATGATATTTTTAAGATCTCTTTTATTCAATATACAATTCTATTTAGGTACGAGTATATTAGTAACGATATGCCTTCCATGTCTCTTATTTCCAAGAAGAATAGTTATCTTTGTAAATAAAATTTGGTGTTCTTTAATGACTAAAGGAATGAAATGGTGGTTAAATACTGAAATAAAAATTATAGGACAAATCCCATCAAAAGATCGAGTTGTTATATATGCAATTAAACATCAATCAGCTTGGGAAACTGTTTTTTGCACTCATCTGTTTTCGATGCCATCAATAATTTTAAAAAAAGCTCTAATTTTTTTGCCTGTGATTGGATTATATTTTTTAAGAGCAGGGGCTATTCCTATAACGAGGGATCAGGGTTTAAATGCACTAAGAAAAATGGGTAGAAATGCAAAAAAAGCAGTTAAAGAAAATAGATCTATGATGATTTTCCCTCAAGGCACAAGAGTAAATCCTGGAATTTCTTCAAAAGACAAGCCATATCTACCAGGAGTTTTTTTCTTATATTCCCAAGCCAAAGTTCCTGTTGTTCCTGTGGCTCATAATGCAGGATTACTATGGCCCAAAAATAGTTTTTTAAAGTATCCTAATAGACTTAGATCCAAATCTGTTACTATCCAGATTCTTCCAGAAATAAAGCCAGGGTTGTCAAAGCAAGAATTTTTGACAAAATTAGAAAATATTATAGAAACTGAATCAGATAAACTTATAAAGTTGGAGAAATAAATGGATGGACTATATAAAAGAGGGTGGAATAACAAACAACTTAATGTTCTTGGTAGCGAACTTGAAGCATGTAGTTCATCTCAAAATAAAAATGGAATTGTAACTGGATTTTATAGAGATAATTGTTGTAATACTGGCCCAGACGATTTCGGATTACACACTGTTTGTTGCATAATGACTGAAACTTTTTTAACTTTTTCAAAATCAGTTGGGAATGACTTAAGTGCCCCTATACCTGAATATAACTTTAAAGGTTTAAGAGAGGGGGATCGTTGGTGCCTCTGCGCTTTAAGATGGAAAGAGGCATTTGAAGCTGGAAATGCGCCTAAAGTAATTTTAAGAAGCACTAACATAGCAACCATTTCAGTAGTAAAATTAGAGGATTTAAAAAAATATTCTGTATAATTGAAGGGGAGAAATAATGCATTTAGACCAAAAAGTGACAGTAACTTGTACAGACAACGACACTAAAAGCAATGGTAGAATAATAAGAATTTTCCCAAATGGAATAGATATAGAGGTTTCAGATTCTATCATTAAGCTTAAAAAGACAAAGCCTAATCTTTATGTAGGATCTATGGCTGGATTAGAGTTTATTGTTAAAACTTAATTAACTTATTCAACAACTTTATGTAAGATATCTACAACTTTCTCATCTTTGTTTTCTATCCGCTTCATGCCAGCAACATTTATGATTCCACCTTCAAACACAGCTATTTGTTTGTAGAGAATATCACCTGATAAAACTCCATTTTCCATGATCACAACACTATCAGTGTTTATCTTACCACTAACATTGCCACTTATAATTAACTCTGAGGACTTGAGAGTACCTTCAAACACTCCATTTTCGTCAACTATTATTTGATCAGCAGAGAGTTCACCAATAAATTTATTTCTTATTAATATTGATCCTGTTGTTTTGTATTTACCTTCAAAAATTCCATCGCCATCTAATTGAGAGCAGGTTTCTAAATTCTTTACCTTATCCTTTAACGGCGAAGAAATTCTACTAATCTTTATCATAATTTATCCTTCAAAAATAACAATAATCTCCTTTACAAAAAGGATCAGCAATAGAAAAATATAACCAATTGAAAAATATATATTTTTAGAATAGATTTTGAAATCTATATAACAAAACATACAAAAGTAGAGAATCATTTTCTATAAATAATTAAAGCAATTCCTGAGGTAAAATATGATCCAACCCTTTTATGCTAGCTCTGCCATAAATCGTCATGGAGACTACAGAAATAATGACAAATTACTCAATCGTATAACTACTGAAAAAAATACCAAATTTGTTCCATATTATCATGGAAAAAATCTATTTATGAGTGTTAATGAAAACATAAAGCCTATTTTTTTTAATCAAATACAACTTCATGATTTTTTTCCTGAGGGAATAGAAAACACAATTTTTTTAGGTGTAGCTAATGCCTTAAATTATTTTGGTATAGATTTAAGTTATACTAATCAAAAATTTGATTTTTGGTTAAACGAAAACAACATTATCATTGATGATTTGAGAAAATACGGTCCAATTCTAGATGATATAGAAGCTTCATTCTTAGCTCTTTCTAATGGAATGTTTTTTTGGCAAAAGACCCACAAATTTTGCGGTTCATGCGGGTTTCAAAATAATTCAAAAGAAGGAGGTTTTGTAATGAAATGTTCTAACAATAAATGTGGTAAAAGTCATTTTCCAAGAACTGATCCTGCGATAATTACGCTTATTTCTTTTCAAGACAAAGTTCTATTAGGGAGGTCTCCTAAATTTCCTAATTGTATGTATAGCACTTTAGCTGGTTTTGTAGAACCAGGAGAAAATCTTGAACAGGCACTTGAAAGAGAGGTTTTTGAAGAGGTAGGAATAAAGGTAAAGAATATTAAATATTTTAACTCACAACCTTGGCCGTTCCCCGCTTCACTTATGCTAGGTTTTTTTGCAGAAGCAATAAACGATCAAATGACAATTGATTATAATGAAATTGAGGATGCTCAGTGGTTTTCAATTAATGAATTAAAGTCTTTACAACATCCATCTATTAGTGGAGGTTTTAAATTACCAAGAGTGGACTCAATCGCACGAAGATTAATAGATACTTGGATCAATAGTTTTAATTAAAAATTTATATATAGATAATTATGATTTTTTCTCCAATTAAAATAGGAAGTTTAAAAGTTTCAAACAGGATTGTTGTTGCTCCTATGTGTCAATATTCTGCAATTAATGGAGTAATGACTGATTGGCATACTCAGCATCTTATGCAATTAGGTTATTCAGCAGCTGGTTTAATAATGGTTGAAGCAACTGCAGTGGAGAAGATTGGAAGAATTACACATAACTGTGTTGGAATATATGATAATAAATGTATTGTTTCTTTAAAAAAAAATCTTCAATTAGCAAAATCAGTTGCTTCCAATAAGTCATGTTTTGGAATTCAATTAGCTCATGCTGGAAGAAAAGGTTCTACCCAGAGGCCTTGGGAAGGAAGAAGTACTCTTGCAAAAGGGGAAAAACCTTGGAAAACCATATCGCCCTCTCCAATACCTTTTCAAGAAAACTGGCATGTTCCTGAAGAAATGAAATTATCTGATATAGAAAGAGTTAAAAAACAATTTATTTCTGCTTCACTAAAGGCTGTTGAAATTGGATTTGATTTAATAGAAATTCATGGAACACACGGTTACTTGCTTCATCAGTTTTTATCTCCAATTTCAAATAAACGTAAAGATAAATATGGGGGAAGTTTAGAAAATAGAATGAGATTTCCACTAGAAGTTTTCTCTTCAGTTAAAAATATACTTCCTAAAGATTTCCCTCTTGGTATGAGAATTACTGGAACTGATTGGGAAAATAATGGAATTAATGAGGATGAAGCTCTAATCTTTGCAAAAGAATTAGAAAAAATCGGATGTCATTATGTTTGTGTCTCTAGTGGAGGAAATACACCGAATCCTAAAATACCATTAGGACCCCACTATCAAGTTCATCTTGCAAAAAGAATAAAAAAAGATACTGATATGATTGTTAGAACAGTTGGAATGATTAGAGATCCATATGAAGCTAATAATATTGTCATTAATCAAGACGCTGATATGGTAGCGATGGCAAGAGCTTTTTTATCTAATCCAAGATGGGTATGGGATGCAGCTAAAATTCTTAATCATGATATCGAGGTTCCTCCCCAATATGCTAGAAGAATATAAATAATCTTTTAAATTTTTTACGCATGATTAGGCTTAATAGTCTAAAATAAACATTAAAAAATCTTGAATTTACATGTAATTCAAAAACTTATTTATGGTGTTGCTGCAGTCAGTCCACCATCAACAATTATTTCAGTCCCAGTAATATATTTAGCTTCGTCTGAGCATAAAAATAAAACAGCATGAGCTACATCCCATGATTCTCCCATTCTCCCTATTGGTACTTGATCATGTCTTCGTTTCACAAATCCTTCATAATCACCATCAGCATATTTTTTTGCTAACCTTTCTACTAAAGGAGTATGCATTAAACCTGGAACAACACAATTCAGACGAATATTTTTTTTTGCTTCAATTACAGCTGTTGTTTTTGTCATTTGTATAAGAGCGGCTTTTGATGCGCTATAACCTACTTGAGGTTTTCCTATATATCTTAATCCTGCAACAGATGATATGTTTACAATGGATCCACCTGAAATTTTTTCCATGATTGGTATTGTAAATTTAATACAAAAATAAGCTGTATCTAAATTCAAAGTAAATTGTTTTTGCCATGTAGTACTGTCGATTTCTACTGGTCCTCCCGGCTCAGATTGACCAACAACATTAACTAAAATATCGACTTTTTTTTGTTCTTTTTCAATTTTTTTGAAAAACTCTTCTACTTCCTCTTCATTAGTCATGTTAACTTTATTAAAGGTAAATTCGTTACCTTCTTCTTTAATAAAATTACTAGTATTTTGTCCTGCTTCTTCATTTATATCTGTACCAAAAACTTTTGCACCCTGACGAGCTAAAAGGGTCGAAATTGCACGACCATTGCCAAAACCACTGCCTGAAGAGCCACATCCAGAAACCACTGCAATTTTATCTTTTAGATTAAGCATCAGAAAACCTCTTAAATTTTTGATACAATAGTATTAACATAAGGTATTTAATTTACAAGAAAGTATAAATCGTAATGAAATTTTCAAAATTAATTGTAGATAGATATGCTGAGAAAATTGATTTAGATTTTTCAAAAATTCAAGAAACAGCAATTCTTAAGTCAATTTTATCAAGAAGAAGTATCAGAAAGTTTTTAAACAAGCCAATATCAAAAGAACTTCTAACTTTACTTTTAGCTGCATCACAAAGTGCTCCGTCAAAATCAAACCTTCAACAATACTCAATTTTAGTAATTCAAGATCAAAATATTAAAAATGAAATTTCTGATTTAATAGGAAACACTAAGTGGGCACTGACGGCACCAATTTTTTTATTATATCTTGCTGATATAAGAAGAAATATAAAAATAACTAATGACAGAGGATATGATCATAAAAACAACAATGTTGATACATTTATAAATAGCGTAATTGATGCTGCTTTAGCAATGCAATCAACAATATGTGCGGCAGAATCCATAGGTCTGGGAGTCTGCCCAATTAGTATGATTAGAAACATAATTGAAGAGGTTAAAGTAATTTGTGAATTACCTAAAGGAGTTTTCCCCATTGCAGGACTTGCTATTGGTTGGCCTAATCAAAAATCAAAAATTTCAATTAGATTATCCCAAGATATTGTAACACATTTAAACAAATATAGTGAAAAAGATTTAATTCATAAAATAAATAAATATGATGCAAAAGTTTTTAAAAAAGATCCAATTCCAGAGAAGAAGCAACGTCACATTGACCTTTATGGAGTTGCAAAAAAGGGGACATGGTCTGAGAATATTAGCAGACAATTATCGGTTCCAGAAAGAAGCCATTTTAAAAATTGGCTTAAAAAAAATGGATTTAATCTTGAATAATATTATTTAATATATTATTAAACAAATCTTTATTTTCATACATTATCCAATGACCAATGTTGAATTCTACATGAAACCTGACCCGAGGATTAATAGATCTCAATATTTTCATTCTATCTTCTAAATAAACCCCTACACTGGCATCTTTTTCTCCCCAAATCACGTAAAGAGGTACTTCTTGTTTTTTTAATATTTTAGCTAAAGTGTCAGTTGCTGAAATTGGTCGGCTTTTAATTCGGTGATCATCTGTATTTTGTTTTTGAATATGGACTGCAAGATCATCAACTTTTTTTGGATTATAAAACATTAGTATTTCAAGGTTTGTCCTGTGAGCATTATACACTTCTTGTTCTGTCATATTTGAGTGTCTAGCTATCATAGTTTTCATTTCGCCTCTTTTGGCTCCCAAACCTCCAGGACCCACCAAAATTAATTTTCTAGGTGATAATTGTCTATTAATCAGCTCATAAGATAAGTGTCCGGCAATTAAACCTCCAAATGAAAAGCCGCATACCAAAGGTTTTTCATTTAATGAAATTAATTTAATTAAAGTGTCTGCTAAATAAGAGGCAATCTTTTCTGGTGTATGAGGTAAAGGTAAATCATCTGACTCACCAAAACCTGGCATGTCAGGAATTAAAACATTATAATTTTTCGAAAATGGTATTGCTTGTTTTATCCAATGTCTCCAACTTCCATAACCACCATGCAAAAGAACTAGAGGTGTTCCCTCCCCCCAAGACCTCCAACACATTTTAATACCATTAGTTTCTAATAATTTTTTTTGGGAGTTTTTTTCAATTTCATACAAATCTCTCGAATAATTTTCAAAATTAAATTTTTTATTTTTCATTAATTGCCTCAACATTCTATTCAAAAAACTAATAATTTTTTTTTAAATTAATAACAAGCATTTTATTGATCTCTTGATAGTTAATAATATAAGATTAAATAACTTAAAAATATTTGGTTATGGAGAATACCTAATGCCACATTTACCTGCATCTGATGCATTGTCACATATAAGAGTTGTTGATCTTACTAGAGTAAGATCTGGTCCAACAGCAGTCAGACAACTTGCTGACTGGGGAGCTGACGTTATAAAAGTAGAAGCTCCTGAAAGTGTTGAGCCGGACGGGGCGTTAGGCGCGTCAAGGCACACTTCTGACTTTCAAAATTTACACCGTAACAAAAGAAGCATTACTCTAAATTTAAAAAAATCTGAGGCTTTAGAAATTCTTATGAAATTAGTGGAAAAGTCTGATGTAGTGGTAGAAAACTTTCGTCCAGATGTGAAGAAAAGACTTTGTATTGATTATGAAACCCTAAAAAAGAGAAATCCTAGAATTATTCTTGCTAGTATATCAGGATTTGGTCAAGATGGACCATATGCAAAGAGACCAGGCTTTGATCAAATTGCTCAAGGTATGGGTGGATTAATGAGTATAACCGGAGAACCAGGTAAGGGACCTATGAGGGTTGGTATTCCTGTAGCTGATTTAACGGCAGGATTGTTCTGTGCAATGGGAATTCAGACTGCTCTTCTAGAAAGAGAAAAATCTGGTATTGGTCAATGGGTTAACACATCATTATTACAGGCTCAGATCTTTATGTTAGATTTTCAAGCCTCGCGGTGGCTGTGTGATAATAATGTAGCGGGGCAGGCTGGCAACAACCATCCGACAAGTGTTCCTACCGGCGTTTTTAAAACTTCTGATGGTTCGATTAACTTAGCAGTTGCTGGAGAAACAATTTGGAGACGCTTTGTTGAAGCGGTTGACAAAAGAGATTGGCTTGAAATGGAAGAATTTAAAGATGCAAAAAATCGATTAAAAAACCGAGATTATTTAAATAGTTTAATTGAAGAATTGACAGTAACCAAATCTTCAAATGAATGGGTTGAAAAATTAGAAAAGGTTGGCGTTCCTTGTGGTCCAATAAATTCTATAGATAAGGTTTTTGAAGACCCTCAGGTTAAGCATCTTGGTATTGCGCAATCTGTTGAAACAATTCCTTTTGGTGTAACTGAATTAGTGGGGCAACCTTTTAATCTATCCCGTACTCCTAGTAGTTTAAAGCAGCGTCCCCCTGAAAAGGGTGAACAAAATAGTGATGTACTTTCCGAGCTAGGTTTCAGTGATAAAGAACTAAATGAATTTAAAAATCAAGAGATAATTTAATATAAGGGAAAGACAATGACTGAAGAAAAAATGTTGTCTCGCACTCAAGATAGTGTTGGATATATAATTTTTAATAATCCAGAAAAACATAACGCAGTATCCATAGAAATGTGGGATGCGCTTGAAAAATTTCTTAATCAATTTAGAGAAGACAACAATATTAGGGTTATTGTTCTTGAAGGTGCAGGGGGCAAATCATTTGTTTCTGGAGCTGACATTTCTAAATTTGATAAAGAAAGAAGTACAAAAGAAACTGTATTAAGTTATAACCAACGAACACAAAAGGTTTATGAGCTTATTGAAGCGTTTCCAAAGCCAACAATAGCCAAAATTAATGGATATTGTATTGGTGGAGGTCTCAATTTAGCTGTATGTTGTGACATAAGAATTTGCTCTGAAAAGTCACAATTTGCAATGCCTGCGGCGAAACTATCCCTTGGCTATCCTTTTTCATCAATAAAAAGATTGTTTGATATAATGGGACCTGGGATGGCTAAACACTTCATGTTTACTGCTGAAAAAATATCTTCAAAAGAGGCAGTTTCTTGTGGATTAATTCAAAAGCTAGTAAGTGAAGAAAATTTAGAAACTTTTGTAAATGATTATGCTTTTACAATTTCTAAAAATGCTCCTTTAACTATAAAGGCAATGAAACAAATTGGTATTGAAATTTTAAAAAATCCTTCAGAAAGAGACTTGACTTTATGTGAAAATTTAGCTTCCGCTTGTTTTGATAGCGAAGATTACAAGGAGGGAAGAAAAGCATTTATGGAAAAAAGGAAACCAAATTTCAGAGGGCTCTAAACTTTACACGGGATTATAATATTTAATCGCATTATCGTGAAACAAACACTGAATTTCATTTTCTGGCAACCCTGCTGTTATGTTTTTAAAACCATTATAAATTTCATCAAAAGTAGCACATAAACTATCTACAGGAAAATTAGATGCAAACATACATCTTTCATATCCAAATATATTTATCACATCCAATATAATTTCTTTGTTGAGTTTAGCAGTCCATTTTTTACCAGGAACACAAATACCAGAAATTTTGATAGCGGTATTTGGCTGTTCAGAAAATTCCTCTAAATTTATTCTCCATTGATTTAATCCATCAAAAGATCTATCAGAAGGAAGACCTGTATGGTTAAGAATAATGATCGTATCAGGGAAATCTTTTGCTAATTGAGTTGCATCATTAAGGTGCCACCATGGGGTTTGCAGATCAAAATGTAGTTTGTGTTTTTTTAACAAAGAATACCCTCTTCTAAAAATAGGATCTTTTAATGATCCCTTTATATTATTAAGTTTTGTATTTGGATTATTAGTTGATTTAGGTTTATGTCTTATACTTCTTGTAAGGTCATATTTAGACTGATTTTCTAGCACTTTTGCAATATCGTTCCTGTCAAACCATGCTTGTGCAACCAAAGCATTTGGAAAACCAGTCATTTCAAATAATTTATGAAGCCATTCAGTTTCCCCAATGGGGTCATTTGAATCCCATTCAGTTTCCATATGGATTGTTTTTACAATGTTATGATTTTTACTAACTTCAAAATAATCTTTTATTAAAAAATTTTTGCAAATAGATTTATAATCACCATACCTAAATGGTATTTGGTTATCTGGGTTCAACCAAGGGTTTTTCTTTAAACTTAAATCCCAGAAGTGATGATGGGCATCGATTATAGGTATATCTTTCATTGAAAATGCCTAAATATTTTCTTTTGAATCAAATAATTTTACTATTGATGTACCATCTAATTTTTCTTGTGAACTATTTACCAAAATTGTAAATAATTGTCTGGTCAGAGAAGACATAGATGTTAGTGTATTTTTAGCATTAGCTAACTTAGACACAATTTGTAAATCCTTTAAAATTTGTGAAGCGTATCCTTTAGGCACAAAATCTCTATTAACTATTCTAGGAAATAGATCATTTAATAAATTAGATCCTGCATGACCATCAGAGAGTGCTTCTGGAATTTTGTTTGCATCAATATTCCAAGCTTGTGCAAAGGAAGCTGCTTCTGCTATAATATCATAATTATTTAAAACTATTATTTGATTTATCATTTTTGCGATTTGACCAGATCCAGATTCACCAAAATAAGTAAATTTTGAAGATATTGCTTCTAAAATAGGTTTAACAGTTTCTACAACTTTTTCATCTCCGCCTACCATAATAGCAAGGTTGCTCTCTAACGCTTTATCAGGGCCACCTGAAACTGGTGCATCAATCCATGAAGCTCCTGTTTTTTTTAGTTGATTAGCAAATTCAATTGTTTCATTAGCCAATGTTGTTGATAAATCCAAAATAATAGTATTATTATTTGCATTATTAACTATACCATCTTTCCCAAATACTACTTCTTTTACACTCTCTGTCTTATCAAGGCATAAAATTATTATGTCATTATTTTTGGATATTTCAGAAGCATTTTGGTTGAGTTTGATATTTGATATTTTTTTTAATGGTTCAAGTTTTTCAAAATTTTTATCATAAGCTCCTATTTTGTAATCTAAGTAACATAATCTCCTAACTAGAGACAATCCCATTAATCCTATACCTATAAACCCTAAACCTAGATTATTCATTTTTAGTTCGTAAAAAGTTAAAATTTATTTACAACTGTTAAACTTAAACATACATAAATATGGCATCAACTATTTAAATTTATTTTAAAATTATATATTTTGAAAATTTAAGGCAAATATTTTTGGAAAAAAGACTGCCATGATTAATAATTTTAAATTGGGTATCTTCATAATAATCCTCTCAACACTATTTTTTGCAACCATGGATGGCGTTTCAAGATATTTAGCCGATACTTACAATGTTTTTGTTATTAATATGATAAGAAGTTGGGTTTTAGCTTTTTTAGTGGTTTCTATAAGTCTTAGAAATAAAAACGGTATTGTAAAAGTTTTTAGAACAAAGCAACCTTACATACAGTTTATTAGAGGTTTATTACTTATTAGTGCTATTTTAATTGGGGTTTATTCATTTACTAAACTGGGTCTGGTCCAAACTCATTCCATACTATCCTCTTTTCCATTAATTGTTGTTGCTTTTTCTGGACCAATATTAAAAGAAAAAATTGGTGTTCAGAGATGGTTGGCAGTTATCTTTGGTTTTATTGGTGTTATAATTATACTGGATCCTTCAAATTATATATTCAGTTTTGATACAATTTTACCAGTGTTAGGTGCTTTTATTCTGGGTTTTTATTCTATTCTTACAAGAAAGGTCTCAGAAACAGACACGTCAGAAACAAGTTTTTTCTGGGTTGCCATTGTTGGATGTATTATAATGTCAATTGTTGGCCCATTTCACTGGGAGCCAATCTTATTTAAAGATTGGGGATGGATGGGATTGTTATGTGTTTTGAGTACTGCAGGTCATTTTCTCTTGATAAAAGCTTATGAAAAAACAGAAGCTAGTGTCCTTCAGCCATTCACGTATTTTCAGTTATTCTTTGCGTCTATTATTGGAATAATAATTTTTAATGATACTTTAACCATATCAATTCTTTTTGGAGGTAGTATAGTTGTTGCAAGCGGTATATTTGCAACATGGAGAACACACATAAAAAGTAAAAACAACTAAAATTCAAATTTTTAATTGATCATTACTTGATATAGGAGGTTTTATGAAAAAAACTATTTTAATTACTGGCGCCAATAGAGGTATTGGTTTTGCGCTAACAAGGCTATGTCTTAGTAAAGATTTTTATGTTGAAGCATGTTGTAGAAATCCTGATAATTCTCATGAACTAAATAATTTATCAAATAATAATCCTCATCTCAATATAACTAAAATGGATGTAACAAGTTCAAAAAGTATTTTGAAAGCCTCTGAAAATTTTAAAAATGAAATTGACATTATGGTTTGTAATGCTGGTGTTAATAACGGTAAAGGTGATATTTTTAGTGATGAGCATAACGAGAATACTATCATGGAAGTAATGATGGTTAATGTTGGTGGGCCATTCTTATCAATTCAAAATCTCTATAAAAATCTCAATAAAAAAACTATATCTAAAATTGTTATTATTTCTTCCTTAATGGGAACTCAAACTCATATTTCAAATAATGCCCCTATATACAGGGCATCTAAAGCAGCTGCTAATAATTTAATGAGAACAATATCAAACCATTTCTTGAATGATAATATTATTGTATCATCGTATCATCCAGGGTGGGTGAGAACTGACATGGGTGGAGCTAATGCTGATATATCAACTGAAGAAAGTGCAAATGGCTTGATAAATCACTTTTTAAAATTACAAAAATCTGATTCTGGAAAATTTTTCAACTATGATGGAAAACCACTTCCATTATAGAAGTTTGTTTTAAATCTAAACTTTGGTAAAAAATATTATGCATAATTTTATGTTTAAAAAAGTAAGTTCAAAAGAAGAAATGGGAAAATCTTATGCCATTAGAAAAAAAGTTTTTTGTGAAGAACAAAAAATATCTAAAGAAATAGAGTTTGACAATTTAGATCACCTTTGCAGTCATTTTTTGATTTTTGATGACAAAAATGTGATTGCAACAGCAAGAGTGCGTCAAAAAGAAGAAAACCTTTTAAAAATTGAAAGGGTTGCTGTCTTGTTTGAGTTTAGAAGGCTAAAGGTAGGATCAACTTTAATTAATAATATTATTCAATACTTTATAAACTTGAATGACAGCATTTCTTTTGTTTTACATAGTCAGGTTGCTGTTGCAGATTTTTATAAAAGTATAAATTTTATTTCCTATGGTGATAAATTTTTTGAAGATGGAATTCCTCACATAGCGATGAAATATATAAAAAGCTAAAATTTGTAATATTTTAACAATCTTTTCATTTTCAAAAAATGATCAGCAGAAAAGTTATAATGATTATTTTTATGGTGCCGGCTGGGGGACTCGAACTCCCGACCTGATGATTACAAATCAACTGCTCTACCAGCTGAGCTAAGCCGGCACACGTGATGAATAATAGATATTTAATTTATTAACAAGAAATTATTTAATTTTTTGTAATATTTTTTTGTAATTGAAACATAGCAACAGAAGCTGCATTTGAAACGTTTAATGAATCAGATTTTGCATTAATTGGTATTTTAATCAAACTATCGACATTCTCTTTAGTTAATCTTCTAAGACCTTTTCCTTCAGAGCCAAGTATTAAAGCAACATTCCCAGTTTCATTTTCAAGTTCATAAACATCGTTTTCGCCTTCACCAGCTAGTCCATAGACACTAAAGTTAGATTTTTGAAGTTTTTTTATTTCTCTAGACATATTTGATAACTCAATAATTTGAAGTTTCTCAATAGCTCCAGAAGATGCTTTAATTAATGCAGAGGTTTCTTGAGGACTATTTCTTTGCGATAATGCTAAGCAATCCATTTTGAATGCTAATGCAGATCTAATAATAGCCCCAACATTTTGAGGATCAGTTACTTCATCAAGTATAATAAGCCTAATTGGAGTTTTATAATTCAATTTGTGCTGATCTAAAAATTCATTCATTGACAATCTTTGAAGGGGTTCTGTTATTAAAATCACATTTTGATGTGATTTGTAATTATTAATTTTGTCCATTTCTTCTTTAGATTTGATTTTAATAGCTAACTTTAATTTTAATTTATTAATTTCTTCTTTCCATTTTGAGAAGTTTGTATCAATTGTAATAAGATAATGTAGCTTCCTATTTTTATTATTTAATGCTGATAAAATAGAATGTTTTCCTGCAATTGGTATTTGGTTGATTTTTAATAAACTATAATTTTGAAAATTTTTTTTTTCTTTAGTTTTTTTGTTTATTTCATCACTTATAAAATAATTATTTCTTTTTTTTGAATTTCTTTTCATTTAACTATTTAGTGTAAATTGTTTTTTTTATTTACTTTTAATAAAAGCTTTCATATTTAATAAGCCTTGTGTATATAACATAACAAATTTGTAAGTTGAAGTAAGGTGAAATTTTAATAATACTAATTTAATTAGGTGGGGTGGCCGAGTGGTTAAAGGCAGCAGACTGTAAATCTGCCCGCGTAGCGTACGTAGGTTCGAATCCTACCCCCACCACCAAAAAAATAAAATTTAAAAATTAAAGATAAAGAAAGGTCATAAAAGATGTCTAAAGAAAAATTTGATCGTAGTAAACCGCATGTAAACATTGGGACAATAGGTCATGTTGATCATGGCAAGACTACACTAACCGCAGCAATTACTAAAGTCATGGCTGACGCTGGTCGTGCTGACTTTTCTGCTTATGACCAAATTGATAAAGCTCCTGAAGAAAGAGAAAGAGGAATAACTATTTCTACTGCTCATGTGGAATATGAAACTGAGAATCGTCATTATGCTCATGTTGATTGTCCAGGTCACGCTGACTACGTAAAAAATATGATCACAGGTGCTGCTCAAATGGATGGTGCAATATTAGTTGTGAATGCTGCTGATGGTCCTATGCCACAAACTAAAGAACATATTTTGCTAGCTCGTCAGGTTGGTGTTCCTTCTTTGGTTGTTTATATGAATAAGGTTGATCAGGTTGATGATGAAGAGTTGTTAGAATTAGTTGAGTTAGAAATTCGTGAGTTACTAAGTAGTTATGAGTTTCCTGGCGATGATATTCCAATTATTAAAGGAAGTGCGTTAGCTGCACTTGAAGGTCGTGACGAGGCCATTGGTGTGAATTCAATTACAGAGTTAATGGCTGCTGTAGATTCTTATATTTCCCAGCCTGAGCGTGACAAAGATAAACCCTTCTTAATGCCTATTGAAGATGTTTTTTCTATATCAGGAAGAGGTACTGTGGTAACAGGTCGTGTTGAGCGAGGTGTTATAAAGGTTGGTGAAGAGATAGAGATAGTAGGAATAAAAGAAACAGCTAAAACAACATGTACAGGTGTTGAAATGTTTCGTAAGTTACTAGATTCTGGTGAGGCTGGTGACAATGTTGGGGTTCTATTAAGGGGGACAAAAAGAGAAGAAGTTGAACGTGGCCAAGTGTTATCTGCTCCTGGTTCAATAAAGCCTTATTCTAAATTTAAAGGTGAGGCCTATATATTAACTAAAGATGAAGGTGGTAGACACACACCATTTTTTAGTAACTATCGTCCACAATTTTATTTTAGAACAACCGATGTGACTGGGGCGGTTGAGTTGCCCTCTGGCACAGAGATGGTGATGCCAGGAGATAACATTGCAATCTCTGTGGAATTAATAACTCCAATTGCAATGGATGAAGGACTTAGGTTTGCGATAAGAGAAGGTGGAAGAACTGTAGGTGCTGGAGTTGTGTCAAGCATTGAAGCTTAGAAAGTAACGTTGAGGTCATGATATAAATACTTAAATTGTTTAGGAGTGTAGCTCAATTGGTAGAGCACCGGTCTCCAAAACCGGGGGCTGGGGGTTCGAGTCCCTCCACTCCTGCCAAAAAAATTATCAATCAATAATTATTAACTTTGACTTATTATAAAAAAAAATGTAAAAAATCATTTTTTTCTTGCAAGAAAGGCTTCTGATGGCTAAAACAAATCCCGCACAATTTGTTAGGCAGGTAAGACAAGAAATTAATAGAATAACTTGGGCAACTAAGCGTGAAACATTATACGCATCACTTAGCGTTTTTGTAATGGCATTAATTGCATCTTTATTTTTTCTGTTAGTTGATTTGTTATTATCCAACATTGTTCAATTTTTATTGGGTCTTGGTAGTTAACTGATATAAATGATTTATTTTATTTTACTTTTAGATAATGGGATTTTGTAATGGCCAAAAAATGGTATGTTGTACATGTTTTTTCAGGCTCAGAAAAAAAAGTCTGCCAAAATATTGAAGAACAAATTGCCTCTAAAGGTATGGAATCTCTTATTGAGGAGGTTTTAATGCCTACTGAAGAAGTTGTCGAAATTAGACGTGGCGCAAAGGTGCAAACTGAAAAAAAATTTTTCCCGGGATATATTTTAATAAAAATGGAAATGAATGACGAAACATGGCATATGATAAAAGGTCAACCAAAAGTTACTGGTTTCCTTGGTGGAAAAGGGAAACCAGTTGCAATTAGTGAAACTGAAGCAAATAGATTAATTGAACAAATCAGTGAAGGTATTGATCGACCAAGATCGAGTGTTATTTATGAAATTGGTGAAGAAGTAAGGGTATCTGATGGTCCTTTTCAGAGTTTTAACGGGTTAGTGGAAGAAATTGATGATGATAAATCAAGATTAAAAGTAGCTGTATCAATTTTTGGTAGATCAACTCCAGTAGATCTTGAGTATAGTCAAGTTGAAAAAATTTAACAAATTAAGCGACGTCTAATGTCGCGGAGGTTAATATGGCAAAGAAAATAGAAGGTTACATTAAATTAAATATTCCTGCAGGTGCGGCAAACCCATCTCCTCCAGTCGGTCCAGCTTTAGGCCAGCGTGGTGTTAATATAATGGAATTTTGTAAGGCTTTTAATGCGTCAACAGATTCTTTGGAAAAAAATATGCCTATACCAGTTTTAATAACAGTTTTTACTGATAAAAGCTTTAGTTTTGTTACAAAAACACCTCCAGTTTCATTCTTTATAAAAAAAGCTATTGGAAAAGATAAAGGATCAAGCGAGCCTGGTAGAGTTATTGGTGGATCAATAAAAATTGAACAAATTAGAGAAATTGCTGAAAATAAGATGAAAGATTTAAACGCATCAACTATAGATGGTGCAATTGAAATGGTAAAGGGTTCCGCTAGATCAATGGGATTTGAGGTTTTGGAGTAATATCATGAGCAAAGGAAAATACCTTACAGATTTATACAAGAGTATTGATAATAAACTTTTTAACGTTGAAGAAGCAGTTAAGTTAATTGTCGAAAAAAAAAGAAAAAATTTTGACGAAACGATTGAGATTTCTATGAATTTAGGAGTTGATCCTAGGCATGCGGATCAAATGGTAAGAGGTGTGGTTTCTTTGCCTAATGGTAATGGAAAAGTAATGAAAATAGCTGTATTTGCAAAAGAAAAAAAAGCTGAAGAAGCAAAACAAGCTGGAGCTGACATTGTGGGAGCAGATGACCTGGCTAAAGATATGCAAAACGGTAATTTGGATTACGACAGGGTCATAGCTACACCTGACTTGATGGGTGTTGTTGGTAGAATAGGGAAGATACTTGGGCCGAAAGGTCTAATGCCAAATCCTAAGCTTGGAACTGTAACTCTAGATATAAAATCTGCAGTTGAAGCAGCAAAATCAGGCCAAGTTCAATATCGTGCTGAAAAAACTGGTATAGTTCAAGCTGGAATTGGAAAGGCGAGCTTTGGACCTGATAAATTAATTGAAAATGTTAATTCTTTTGTTGAAGCTATCCAAAAATCCAGACCATCTGGAGCTAAAGGTACTTTTATCAAAAAAATTTCTATCAGCTCAACAATGGGAGTCGGTATAAATGTAAATATATAATTAATTATATATTTATTTGAGGGTAATATTTATTGCCCTATTGTCAGCCTTATTAAGGCTGAACCTGTCCAAGACTGTAGGTGATTTATCTTAATATCCTACATAGACAAGATGGCATTTAATGCCTAATTTTGGTAGGACGGGCCGTGGGTAATTTATTACCTTAAATGCAACTAATGTTCAGACTTTTGTCTGAACTAAAATATGGAGGCACATCGGTGAATAGAAATCAAAAAACCGATTTAGTCAAAACCTTGCGTGGTACATTCGAAGATTCGACGTCAGTCGTGGTCGTTTATTGTAATGGTCTTACTGTTGCGGAGAGCACTGATCTTCGAAATAAAATGCGTAATGATAATTGTTCCTTTAAAGTTACTAAAAATAAAATTACACGTTTGGCATTGAAAGACACAAAATACCAACACATGGACGAGATGTTTAGAGGACCAACAGCAATTGGTTCATCTAAGGATCCGGTAATGGCAGCAAAAGTTTTGGTAAATTTTGCTAATGAAAATGAAAAGTTAGTTATTATTGGAGGAGGTTTAGAAAATAAATCACTTTCAAAAGAAGATGTGGTAGCTCTAGCAAAGCTCCCTAGTCTCAATGACCTTAGAGGTAAACTTGTTGGTCTTCTTCAAGCTCCAGCAACAAAAATAGCAAGGCTAACAAAGGAACCAGCATCTAAGGTTTTAAGAACTATTTCACAGAAATCACTACAACAATAATTCAATTTTTAGGAGAAAAAAATGGCAGATTTAGAAAAAATAGCAGAAGATTTAAGTTCTTTAACAGTATTAGAAGCCGCTGATTTAGCAAAAATTCTTGAAGATAAATGGGGGGTTTCAGCTTCTGCACCAGTTGCAGTTGCAGCCGCTGCTGGTAGTGGTGATGCTCCTGCTTCAGCCGAAGCTAAAACAGAATTTTCAGTTTCTTTAACTTCAGTAGGTGACAAAAAAATAAATGTAATCAAAGAAGTTAGAGCGGCAACAGGTTTAGGACTTAAAGAAGCCAAAGATTTAGTTGAAGCGGCTCCTTCTTTGGTTAAAGAAGCAATTCCAGAAGCTGAAGCAAATGAAATTAAAGCTAAACTTGAAGAAGCCGGTGCTTCGGTAGAGATTAAGTAATTTTCATTTTATTTAAACTTAATAAACATGCTTAGTCTATAAAAGCTTGTTTATTAAATTTTATTTTTTATTAAACTTCTTTATAATTAAAAGGGATTATAAATGTCAGATCAGCATAGTACTTTATTGAACAGAAGAAGAATTAGAAGGACATTTGGTAAGATTAATGAAGTTGCGCAGATGCCTAATCTAATCGAAGTTCAAAGAAATTCTTACGAACAATTTCTACAGATGTATGATCCAGTTGATGAAAGAATAGATGTAGGTCTCCAAGCTGTATTTAGCTCTGTTTTCCCAATAAAGGATTTTGTTGGAAGATCAATGCTTGAATTTGTTTCTTATACACTTGAGGAGCCAAAATACGATGTTGAAGAATGTCATCAACGTGGTCTTACTTATGCTTCACCTTTAAGGCTTACTTTAAGGTTGATAGTATGGGATTTAGACTCTGACACTGGTGCAAAATCCATAAGAGACATGAAAGAACAAGATGTTTACATGGGTGATATGCCACTTATGACACCTAATGGGACTTTTGTAGTTAATGGTACTGAAAGAGTAATTGTTTCACAAATGCACAGATCTCCTGGGGTTTTTTTTGATCATGACAAGGGAAAAACGCATGCATCAGGAAAATTTCTTTTTGCTGCCAGAGTGATACCGTATAGAGGATCATGGTTGGATTTTGAATTTGATCCTAAAGATATTCTCAACGTTAGAATTGATAGAAAAAGAAAATTACCTTGTACCACTTTTTTAATGGCGCTTTTGGATGATGAGTCTGAAAAATATCTTATGGAATGCATTAAAAATAATAAAGAACCAGACAGAAGTCAGCTCATAGGTATAACTAGAGAAGATATCTTAAATTATTTTTACGATTGTCAAATATTCGAATTTAATGGTGATAAATGGGTTACTGAATTTATTGCCGATAATTATAAAGGCCAAAGGTTAAATTTTGACTTGGTAGATGCAAAAAAAAATAAAATTGTCGCTAAATCGGGAGACAAATTAACACAAAGAAATATAAAATCATTCCTAGAGAATAATCTTGAATCTATTGAAATCAAAGAAGATGAGTTAATAGGTAAATTTTTAGCAGAAGATATTATAAACGAAAAAACTGGTGAAATTTTTGGTGAGGCTGGTGATGAGGTTACACCTGATCTTCTTAAATTATTCAAGTTAAATAACCTTAGTATACTTAAAGTTTTGTACTTAGACTCGTCTGTTGGACCTTGGATGAGAAACACTTTGGCTCTAGATAAAAATGCTTCTAGGGAAGAAGCTCTGGTTGACATTTATAGAGTTATGCGTCCTGGTGAGCCGCCCGCTCAAGAAACAGCAGAAGTTTTGTTCAATGGTCTTTTTTTTGATGAAGAACGTTATGATTTATCAGCTGTAGGTAGGGTCAAAATGTCTGCTCGTTTGGATCTTGAAATTGACGATAGTCTAAGAGTATTAAGAAAAGTTGATATACTTTCTATAATCAAAGAACTAATTTCTTTAAAAGATGGTCATGGAGAAATTGATGATATTGACCATTTGGGGAATAGAAGAGTTAGGTCAGTGGGAGAGTTGTTGGAAAATCAATATCGAGTTGGACTTTCTAGAATGGAAAGAGCTATTAAAGAAAGGATGAGTTCTGCTAATGAGATAGAAAATTTAATGCCACAAGATCTTATTAATGCAAAGCCAGCTGCTGCTTCCCTACGTGAGTTTTTTGGATCAAGTCAATTATCTCAGTTTATGGATCAAACAAACCCTCTTTCTGAAATCACACATAAAAGAAGAGTGTCTGCGCTTGGTCCAGGTGGTTTAACTCGTGAAAGGGCAGGATTTGAAGTTAGAGATGTTCATCCTACTCATTATGGAAGGATATGCCCGATTGAAACACCAGAAGGTCCAAATATTGGATTAATTAATTCATTAGCTACTTTTGCTCAAATCAATCAATATGGTTTTATAGAAACTCCTTACAGAAAAGTTCAAGATGGGAAAGTAACAAATGATGTTGTTTATATTTCAGCTATTGAAGAGGGTAAGTATACAATTGCGCAGGCTAATGCAGAATTAGATAAGTCTAATAATTTTACTGGTGAATTATTGCCAGTAAGAAAAGCTGGAGATATTGGTTTGGCAAATCCTCAAGATATTAATCTAATGGATGTGTCTCCTAAACAATTAGTTTCAGTTGCGTCAGCATTAATTCCTTTTTTAGAAAATGACGATGCAAACAGAGCCTTAATGGGTTCTAATATGATGAGGCAAGCCGTTCCTTTGGTTAAATCAGAAAGCCCGCTAGTTGGAACAGGAATTGAGGCGACTGTTGCACAAGATTCTGGGGTAACATTAGTGGCAAGAAGATCAGGTGTTGTTGATCAAGTGGATGCTACTAGAATAGTAATTAGGGCAAACTCTACTGATGAGGCAGATATCAGTCCAGTTGATATTTACTCATTGTTAAAGTTTCAAAGAAGTAACCAAAACACTTGTATTAACCAAAGACCTTTAGTTCAAGTTGGAGATTTGGTAAGTCATGGTGATATTATTGCAGATGGCCCTGCAACAGAAGATGGTGAACTTGCTCTTGGAAGAAATGTACTTGTAGCCTTTATGCCTTGGAATGGCTACAATTTTGAAGACTCTATCTTAATTTCTGAACGAATTGTAAAAGATGATGTTTTTTCATCTATTCATATTGAAGAATTTGAAGTTATGGCTAGAGATACCAAACTAGGACAAGAAGAAATAACACGTGACATACCAAATATAGGTGAAGAAGCGCTTAGAAATTTAGATGAAGCAGGAATGGTATATATTGGAGCTGAAGTAAAACCAGGTGACATAATGGTTGGAAAGGTAACTCCAAAAGGCGAAAGTCCAATGACACCTGAAGAAAAATTGCTAAGAGCAATTTTTGGTGAAAAAGCCTCAGATGTTAGAGATACTTCTCTAAAAGTTCCGCCAGGTGTGTCTGGTACAATTGTAGATGTAAGGATTTTCTCTAGAAGAGGCATTGATAAAGATGAGAGAGCTAGAGCGATTGAAAGAGCTGAAATTGATAAATTTGCAAAAGATAGAGATGACGAAAAATTAATCCTTGAAAAAGGTTATTATGGTCGTATTGCAGAGTTTCTTGTTGGACAAAAAGTTGATAATTCATCAATAAAAAACCTAAAAAATGGTGAAATTATCTCTGAAGAGATAATAAGTGGCTTGTCACGTATAGAGCTCAGATCAATTTCAGTCGATAATGAAAAAGTTCAGAAAAAACTTGAAAAATTATCTAATCATTTTGATGAGGTAATTAAAACTTTAGAAAACAGGTTTAATGATAGAGTTGATAAATTACAGAGGGGCGATGAACTTCTTCCAGGAGTAATGAAGATGGTTAAAGTTTTCGTTGCTGTGAAAAGAAAACTACAATCTGGAGATAAGATGGCGGGAAGACATGGAAATAAAGGCGTAATTTCAAAAATTGTTCCTGCAGAAGATATGCCCTATTTGGAAGACGGAACTTCAGTTGATGTAGTTTTAAACCCACTTGGCGTTCCATCTAGAATGAATGTTGGCCAAATACTTGAGACTCATCTAGGTTGGGCTGCGGCAGGGTTAGGTCAGAAAATTGGGAAGATGTTAGACGATAGCGATTCTAATAATAAAAATATTAGAAGATTTCTTTCAGAAATTTATGGTGAGAAACAAACCAAATCAGAATTCTCTAAACTAGATGAAGAAAGTATTGTTACACAAGCAAATAACTTAAAAAGTGGCGTCCCAATGGCTACTCCAGTTTTTGATGGTGCAAATGAAACAGATGTTAGAGAGATGCTCAAGTTAGCAGATTTAGACGAAACAGGTCAAGTTTGGTTAACTGATGGAAGAACTGGCGAGGTATTCGATAGGAAAGTTACTGTCGGTTATATTTACATGTTAAAGTTACATCATTTGGTAGATGACAAAATTCATGCAAGATCAATTGGACCATATTCTCTTGTTACACAACAACCATTGGGTGGCAAGGCTCAGTTTGGAGGTCAGAGATTTGGTGAAATGGAAGTGTGGGCGCTTGAAGCATATGGAGCAGCTTATACACTTCAAGAAATGTTAACTGTGAAATCTGATGATGTTTCTGGTAGAACGAAAGTCTATGAATCGATCATTAGAGGTGATGATGACTTTGAAGCTGGAATTCCAGAGTCATTTAACGTTTTAATAAAAGAATTAAAATCACTTGGACTAAATGTTAATATGGATTTAGTAGATTAATATAAAAAGTTATAAACCATGAATGGAAATTAAATATGAATGAACTTATAAACACATTTAGGCAAACAGGGTCAACTCAGAGTTTTGATCAAATCAGTATTTCAATAGCTTCTCCCGAAGCTATAAAAAGTTGGTCTTTTGGTGAAATAAGAAAACCTGAAACTATAAATTATAGAACTTTTAAGCCTGAGCGTGATGGACTTTTTTGTGCTAAAATCTTTGGCCCAGTAAGAGATTACGAATGTTTATGTGGTAAATATAAAAGAATGAAATACCGGGGGATCATATGTGAAAAATGCGGTGTTGAAGTTACTCTTTCTAAAGTTAGAAGAGAAAGAATGGGGCATATTGATTTAGCCTCACCAGTTGCGCACATCTGGTTTTTAAAATCATTGCCTTCAAGAATTGGTTTGCTAGTTGACATGACCCTTAAAGATCTAGAAAGAGTTCTTTATTTTGAGTATTTTTTAGTTACAGAACCTGGATTAACATCTTTGAATAAAGGACAATTACTCAGCGAAGAAGATTACGAAAGCGCTCTTGATGAATTTGGCGATGAAAGTTTTGAAGTATCAATTGGTGCTGAGGCCATTAAAAAAATACTAATTGATATGAATTTAGATGAAGAGATTATAAAAATAAGAGAAGAATTAACTAATACTGGTTCTGAAATTAAAAGAAAAAAATTAGTAAAAAGACTTAAGCTTGTAGAATCATTTTTGCAATCAGTAGCTAAGCCTGAATGGATGATTTTAGATGTTGTTCCTGTTATACCGCCGGAACTTAGGCCTTTGGTTCCTCTTGATGGTGGTAGATTTGCTACTTCTGATTTAAACGATTTATATAGAAGAGTTATTAACAGAAATAATCGTCTTAAGAGACTTTTAGAGTTAAGAGCTCCTGATATCATTATTCGTAATGAAAAAAGAATGCTTCAGGAATCCGTTGATGCATTATTTGATAATGGTAGGAGAGGTCGTGTTATTACTGGTGTTAATAAAAGACCACTTAAATCACTTTCAGATATGCTTAAAGGTAAACAAGGCAGATTTAGACAAAATCTTCTTGGAAAAAGAGTTGATTATTCTGGAAGATCTGTGATTGTTGTGGGCCCAGAATTAAAGTTACATCAATGTGGCCTCCCAAAGAAAATGGCTTTAGAATTATTTAAACCATTTATTTATTCTAAATTAGAACTTTACGGATTGGCTAGCACAGTCAAGGCAGCTAAAAGAATGGTTGAGAAAGAAAGGCCTGAAGTCTGGGATATTTTGGAAGAAGTTATTAGAGAACATCCTGTTATGCTCAACAGAGCCCCGACTTTACATAGATTAGGTATCCAGGCATTTGAACCAGTTCTAATTGAAGGTAAAGCTATTAATTTGCATCCTCTAGTTTGTACTGCTTTTAATGCCGATTTTGATGGTGATCAGATGGCTGTTCATGTACCTCTTTCTCTTGAAGCGCAATTAGAAGCTAGGGTGCTTATGATGTCCACAAATAATATTCTTTCGCCATCTAGTGGAAAGCCTATAATTGTGCCATCTCAAGATATAATTTTAGGTCTATATTATTTATCTCTAATAAGCGATGGTCAAAAAGGAGAGGGTATGATTTTTTCAAACCCTACTGAAGCTTTAATGGCATTAGACAATTCTCAAGTTCATTTGCAGGCTAAGGTAAAGATTAGAGTGGAAACATATGATGATGAGGGAAATAAAACTATAAATTTAGTTGAAACTTCACCAGGTAGAGCAAAGTTGTCAACATTATTACCTTCACACAGCTCAGTTGACTATAATACTATAAACAAATTAATGACAAAAAAAGAAGTTACAAATGTTATAGATTACGTTTACAGGCACTGTGGTCAAAAAGATACTGTGATTTTTTGTGATAAATTAATGGCAATGGGATTCAAGCACGCTTGTACTGCTGGAATATCATTTGGAATCTCTGACTTGGAAACTCCAAAAGCTAAACAGGATTTAATGATTAAGGCGGAAAAACAGGTTAAAGACTTTGAGCAACAATATCAAGATGGGTTAATAACTCAAGGGGAGAAATATAATAAAGTTGTTGATGTATGGTCCAAGTGCTCTGACGATGTAGCTGGTGAAATGATGAAAAATATTTCAACTATCAAAAAGGGTGAGCCTGTGAATTCAGTTTGGATGATGGCACATTCTGGAGCGAGGGGATCAGCAGCACAAATTAAACAACTTGCAGGTATGCGAGGACTTATGGCTAAACCTTCTGGAGAAATTATTGAAACTCCAATAAAGTCTTCATTTAAAGATGGTCTTAACGTTCTTGAGTATTTTAACTCAACTCATGGAGCTAGAAAAGGCTTGGCTGATACAGCTTTAAAAACTGCAAATTCTGGTTATTTAACAAGAAGATTAGTTGATGTAGCTCAAGATTGTATAGTTACTGAGGATGATTGTGGAACTGAAAATGGTTTTGTTATGAGATCTGTTATTGAGGGTGGAGACATAATTGAACCTCTTGCAGAAAGGATTTTAGGAAGAACAACCGCCTCAGAAATAATTAATACTAAAGATAATTCAGTCATTTTGGATAAAGGTATTATTATTTCAGAAGATGATATTGATAAGATTGAAAAAGCGGGTGTTGATCAAGTTAAAGTTAGATCTGCACTTACATGCGAAACTCAACCAGGAATTTGTGCTGCATGTTATGGAAGAGATCTTGCTAGAGGGACACCAGTAAACATTGGTGAAGCTGTAGGTGTAATCGCCGCTCAATCAATAGGAGAGCCTGGAACTCAACTTACAATGAGAACTTTTCATATTGGAGGAGCTGCCCAACGAGGAGCTGAACAATCAAAGATAGAGGCTCCTTTTGATGGAAAAATACGTTTAGATAATACATCCTTAGTGACTACAGAAGATGGAAGTGAAATAGTTCTGTCAAGATCATCAGAAATGATTATTTTAGATGATCAAGGTCGTGAAAAGGCTCGTTATCGTCTTCAATATGGAGCAAAGTTATTAAAAAAGGATGGATCTAAAGTTAAAGCTGGTGAAATATTAGCTGAATGGGATCCGTACACTATACCGATAATCACCGAAAAAGAGGGTACAGCACATTATGTGGATCTTGTTGAAGGAGTTTCAATGAGAGAAATTGTAGATGAGTCCACAGGTATTGGTAGCAGAGTGGTTATGGATTGGAAACAACAAACTGGAGGATCAAATTTAAGGCCACGAATAACTCTAAGAGATGAAAATGGTGATGTGATTAATTTATCAAATGGTTTAGAGGCGAGGTACTTTATGTCTATGAACGCCGTTTTGAGTGTTGAAAACAAAAGTAAAGTAAAAGCTGGCTCTGTTTTAGCTCGTATTCCACGTGAAAGCTCTAAGACCAGAGATATTACAGGTGGTTTGCCAAGAGTTGCAGAGCTTTTTGAAGCCAGAAAACCAAAAGATTTTGCAATAATCTCTGAAAGTGATGGTGTTGTAGAGTTCGGAGCTGACTATAAAGCCAAGAGAAGAATAAGAGTTGTACCACAAGATAGTGAAAGCGAACCTGTCGAATATATGGTTCCTAAAGGTAAACTTTTGGCTGTGCAAGAAGGTGATTTTATTAGAAAAGGAGATATGATTATCGATGGAAGTCCTGTGCCACATGATATTTTAAATATTTTAGGTATAGAGGCTTTAGCTGATTACCTCGTAAAAGAGGTTCAAGATGTCTATAGATTACAAGGTGTTAAAATTAACGATAAACATATTGAGGTTATTGTCAGACAAATGTTACAAAAAATAGAGATTACTGACCATGGTGGAACAACTTTCTTAAATGGGGAGCATGTGAATAGATTAGAATTTAAAAGAGCTAATGAAAAATCCATTAAAGATGGTGTTGAGCCTGCAAAGGGTGTATCTGTTTTACTTGGCATAACCAAAGCAAGTTTACAAACTGAAAGTTTCATCTCTGCAGCATCTTTCCAAGAAACAACTAGGGTGTTAACTGAAGCAGCTGTATCTGGTAAATCTGATATGTTATCAGGCTTAAAAGAGAATGTCATTGTAGGCAGACTAGTTCCTGCTGGCACAGGATCAGTAGTTAATAAACTTAGAATGACAGCTCATCGTAGAGATAAAGAAATTTTAGAAAATTTGGAATTAAAAGAGGAAGGTTTGTCTGAAGGAATTGATCAAAACCATGACTGATTTTAAAAAAAATAATTTAAAAACTTTATTTTTTGTTCTTGACCATTTTGTAAGTTAGGAATACAATCCCGCGATATTGAGTTCTGGTAGTAATCTCTGATTAGACGCTAGCTCAATAAAAATTTTACTCCTAATGAATTTACGTATCATTAGTTTTATAAAGGAAACATAAATGCCTACAATTAATCAGCTAATAAGGCATGGTCGAGTTAGGCCAATTAATAAAACAAAAGTACCTGCAATGCAGTCATGTCCGCAAAAACGTGGAGTTTGTACACGTGTTTACACAACAACACCAAAGAAACCTAATTCAGCTCTTAGAAAAGTAGCGAGGATCAGACTCACAAATGGTTTTGAAGTTACGTCTTACATCCCAGGTGAAGGTCATAATTTGCAGGAACATTCTGTTGTAATGATAAGAGGTGGAAGAGTTAAAGATTTACCTGGCGTAAGATACCACGTTATTCGTGGCACGTTAGACACTCAAGGTGTTGCAGATAGGCGTCAACGAAGATCTAAATATGGTGCCAAGAGACCTAAATAATAGAAAGTAATATAATGTCTAGAAGAAGAAAAGCGATTAAAAGGCAAATTATGCCGGATCCAAAATTCAATGATAAGATAGTGTCAAAATTCACATCTTGTCTTATGTATGATGGAAAGAGATCTACTGCTGAAAAGATAGTCTATGGCGCTTTTGAAGTTGTACATAAAAAGGTTGGTACTGAGCCAATAAAAGTCTTTCATGAAGCACTTGAAAATGTTCAGCCTCAGCTAGAGGTAAGATCTAGAAGAGTTGGTGGAGCCACTTATCAAGTTCCGGTAGAAGTGCGTTCTGACAGGGCTCTGGCTTTGGCAATTAGATGGCTCATAAATAGTAGTAGGAATAGATCTGAAAACTCCATGACTGAAAGATTGAGTGGAGAGTTAATAGATGCCTCCTCAAATAGAGGTGCATCTGTAAAAAAGAAGGAAGATACTCATAAAATGGCAGAAGCTAATAAAGCTTTCTCACATTATCGTTGGTAGTAATCATATAGGTACAATAATGGCTCGTGGATATAATTTAAACAGATATAGAAACTTTGGTATAATCGCCCACATTGATGCGGGTAAAACCACTACTTCAGAGAGGGTTTTGTATTATACTGGTAGATCACACAAAATTGGAGAAGTTCATGATGGTAATGCTACAATGGATTGGATGGAGCAGGAACAAGAGCGTGGTATCACAATAACTTCAGCCGCAACAACATGTTTCTGGACAAGAACAGAAAATGGTAAAGATTTTGATAAATATTATGGTGCTACAGAAGATGAAGCTAAATTTAGATTTAATATTATAGATACCCCAGGCCATGTTGATTTTACAATTGAGGTAGAGAGATCTCTTGCTGTTTTAGACGGAGCTGTAGTTGTTTTAGATGCAAATGCCGGAATTGAGCCTCAAACTGAAACTGTTTGGCGCCAAGCTGATAGATATAAAGTGCCAAGAATTGTTTTTGTTAATAAAATGGACAAAATCGGAGCTGATTATTTTAAATGCGTTAGTATGGTTAAAGATCGTACCGGAGCCACCCCATTACCAATAAATCTGCCAATTGGTTCAGAAAATGATTTTTTAGGATTGGTTGATCTTGTTTCCATGAAGGAGTGGGTTTGGGACTCAGAAGATTTGGGTGCATCATGGACAATTCGTGAAATAAGAGAGGAATTAATCGAAAAAGCTAAAGAAATGAGAGCTCACCTAATTGAATTAGCTGTTGAACAAGATGATGAATGGATGGAGAAATATTTGGAAGGTGAAGAGCCTGACGATATTTCTCTAAGAACACTAATAAGAAAAGGAACATTGGCAATGAATTTTGTTCCAATTTTATGTGGTTCAGCGTTCAAAAACAAAGGTGTTCAAACTATGCTAAACTCAGTGATAGATTATCTTCCTGATCCACTTGATGTTCCAGCCTATGTTGGCTTTGCTCCTGGTGACAAAACAGAAACTAGAAACATCGAAAGGAAAGCTAGTGACGTAGAGCCTTTCTCTGGTCTGGCTTTTAAAATAATGAATGATCCTTTTGTAGGATCGCTTACATTCTTAAGAATATATTCTGGTTCTATTAAAAAAGGCGATTCGCTTTTAAATTCTACCAAAGGTAAAAAAGAACGTGTTGGTAGAATGATGATGATGCATTCTAATAACAGAGAAGAGATTGATGAAGCTTTTGCTGGTGACATTGTTGCATTAGCTGGAATGAAGGAAACTACAACAGGTGACACATTGTGTGATCCACTAAAAGCTGTAGTTTTAGAAACAATGTCATTTCCAAACCCAGTTATAGAGATAGCTGTAGAGCCAAAATCCAAAAATGATCAAGAAAAAATGTCTACTGGACTTGCAAGGTTAGCTGCTGAGGATCCTTCGTTTCAAGTTTCAACTGATTCAGAATCAGGTCAAACCATCATGAAAGGTATGGGTGAGCTTCATTTAGATATATTGATTGATCGACTTAAAAGAGAATTTAAGGTTGAAGCAAATATAGGTGCTCCTCAAGTTGCTTACAGAGAAACTATAACTAAAGAAGTTGAGGTTGATTACACTCATAAAAAACAATCTGGTGGATCAGGTCAATTTGCAAGAGTTAAAATTACGTTTTCACCAAACCCTGACCAGGAGTTTGAATTCGTTAACTCAATTAAAGGAGGTAATATTCCTTCTGAATATATTCCGGGTGTTGAAAAAGGTTTAACTCAAGCAAAGGAATCTGGGATTATTGCCGGTTTTCCTGCAATAGATTTTAAGGTAAATCTTCATGATGGTGCGTTCCACGATGTTGATTCATCGGTTATGGCATTTGAAATAGCTGCACGGGCTGCTTTTAGAGAGGGTATGACAAAAGCTTCACCAGTTTTGCTTGAGCCAATAATGAAAGTTGAATGTGTAACGCCTGAAGAATACATGGGTGATATTATTGGAGATTTAAATAGTAGACGTGGACAAGTTAACGGAATGGACGCAAGAGGAAATGCTCAAGTTATCAATGCTATGGTGCCTTTAGCTAATATGTTTGGTTACGTTAATAACTTAAGATCTATGAGTCAGGGTAGAGCTCAGTATACAATGATTTTTGATCATTACGATCAAGTTCCACAAGCAGTGGCTGATGAAGTAAAGGCTAAGTTAGCTTAAAGAGTAAAATTAAAGATAAAGAAAGGTCATAAAAGATGTCTAAAGAAAAATTTGATCGTAGTAAACCGCATGTAAACATTGGGACAATAGGTCATGTTGATCATGGCAAGACTACACTAACCGCAGCAATTACTAAAGTCATGGCTGACGCTGGTCGTGCTGACTTTTCTGCTTATGACCAAATTGATAAAGCTCCTGAAGAAAGAGAAAGAGGAATAACTATTTCTACTGCTCATGTGGAATATGAAACTGAGAATCGTCATTATGCTCATGTTGATTGTCCAGGTCACGCTGACTACGTAAAAAATATGATCACAGGTGCTGCTCAAATGGATGGTGCAATATTAGTTGTGAATGCTGCTGATGGTCCTATGCCACAAACTAAAGAACATATTTTGCTAGCTCGTCAGGTTGGTGTTCCTTCTTTGGTTGTTTATATGAATAAGGTTGATCAGGTTGATGATGAAGAGTTGTTAGAATTAGTTGAGTTAGAAATTCGTGAGTTACTAAGTAGTTATGAGTTTCCTGGCGATGATATTCCAATTATTAAAGGAAGTGCGTTAGCTGCACTTGAAGGTCGTGACGAGGCCATTGGTGTGAATTCAATTACAGAGTTAATGGCTGCTGTAGATTCTTATATTTCCCAGCCTGAGCGTGACAAAGATAAACCCTTCTTAATGCCTATTGAAGATGTTTTTTCTATATCAGGAAGAGGTACTGTGGTAACAGGTCGTGTTGAGCGAGGTGTTATAAAGGTTGGTGAAGAGATAGAGATAGTAGGAATAAAAGAAACAGCTAAAACAACATGTACAGGTGTTGAAATGTTTCGTAAGTTACTAGATTCTGGTGAGGCTGGTGACAATGTTGGGGTTCTATTAAGGGGGACAAAAAGAGAAGAAGTTGAACGTGGCCAAGTGTTATCTGCTCCTGGTTCAATAAAGCCTTATTCTAAATTTAAAGGTGAGGCCTATATATTAACTAAAGATGAAGGTGGTAGACACACACCATTTTTTAGTAACTATCGTCCACAATTTTATTTTAGAACAACCGATGTGACTGGGGCGGTTGAGTTGCCCTCTGGCACAGAGATGGTGATGCCAGGAGATAACATTGCAATCTCTGTGGAATTAATAACTCCAATTGCAATGGATGAAGGACTTAGGTTTGCGATAAGAGAAGGTGGAAGAACTGTAGGTGCTGGAGTTGTGTCAAGCATTGAAGCTTAATTATTAAAGATTTAGTAGATAAATTAACGAGGATTTAATGGATAATCATAATATTAGAATTAGGCTTAAAGCTTTTGATCACAGAATATTAGATCAGTCTACTTCTGAAATTGTTAATACAGCTAGAAGAACAGGTGCAAAAATCAGGGGACCTATTCCTCTTCCTACTGCATTAAATAGGTTTACAGTTTTAAGGGGCCCTCATGTGGATAAAAAAAGTCGTGAACAATTTGAGATGAGAACTCACAAACGTGTGCTTGATATTGTTGAGCCAACCCCGCAAACAGTTGATGCCCTTATGAAGTTGGATTTAGCTTCAGGTGTTGATGTAGAAATTAAACTATAGGAATAATAAGATGCGCTGTGGAGTTGTTGCAAGAAAATTGGGTATGTCACGAATATTTAGTGATGATGGTGAACATATCCCTGTTACTGTTCTTAAAATTGAAGATGTTGAAGTCTTAGCTATTAAATCAAATGATAAAGATGGTTACACTGCAGTTCAGTTAGGTTTTTCTAATAAAAAGCCAAAAAATATATCCAAACCTCTTAGAGGTGTTTTTGCTAAGGTAAAAGCTGAACCAAAGGAAAAAGTTGTTGAGTTTAGGGTCAGTGAAGATGCAATTTTGAATGTTGGCGACAAATTAGGTGTTAACCATTTTGTTGCTGGTCAAAAAGTTGACGTTGTTGGTTTGTCCCAAGGTAAGGGTTTTGCTGGTGCAATGAAACGACATAATTTTGGAGGAATGCAAGCATCACACGGTGTTTCAATAAGCCATAGATCTCACGGTTCTACTGGAAACAGCCAAGATCCAGGTAGAACTTGGAAGGGCAAAAAAATGGCTGGCCAATATGGTAACGTTAGAATAACAACACAAAACTTAAAGGTTGTTAAATTACTTGAAGATGATGATTTAATTTTAATTCAAGGTTCAGTTCCAGGATCAAAAAATGGCATAGTACTCTTAAAAGATGCAGTTAAATACAAAACTCCGAATGAAGCACCTTTCCCTGCTGGCTTTCGAAATGATAATAAAGCTAATAAGGACAATCTTTCTTTATCATCTGATCAAAACGAAAAAGAAATTTCTTCAATAAATGAAGGAGCTGAAGGTGAAAATTAAATCTGTAAACTTAAGTAATAAGGCTGGAAAAGAGATTAAGCTCAATGAAAAAGTATTTGGCGTTGTTCCGAGAGAAGATATTGTTTCCCGAGTTATTAGGTGGCAGCTAGCTAAAAGGCGCTTAGGAAATCACTCTGTACAAACACGTAGTCAAGTAAAAATGACAACTGCTAAAATGTATAAGCAAAAGGGTACGGGTAAAGCTCGGCACGGATCAGGTTCGGTTTCACAGTTTAAAGGAGGGGGGATGGCTCACGGTCCTGTCGTCCACTCTCACACACATAGATTGAATAAGAAAGTAAGAAAATTAGGATTAAGGTCTGTGTTGTCCAATAAATTTAAATCTGGAAAACTTATAATATTAGAAACTTCAAAAAGTGATGGTAAGACATCTTCTCTAAAGCAAAGCTTAAATAAAATAGGTGTAAATAATGCTCTTATAATTTCGGGTAATGATATTGATCAAAATCTATTAAGGGCTGCTGCTAATATCAGAAATTTAGATGTTTTATCTCATCAAGGACTGAATGTTTATGACATAGTTAAAAAAGATAATTTGATTATTATAGATGATGCCTTGAAATTTGTTGAGGAGCGATTGTTATGAGTGTGAGACCTAGAAAAAAAATTGATTTGAAGATAAGTCAAAACAAAGCCTATCAAATAATATTAAATCCGTTGGTAACTGAAAAATCAACGCAGCAGTCAGAATTTAATAAAATGGTATTTTCTGTGCCAGTTGATGCTAATAAACTAGAAGTTAAATCATCAATTGAAAAAATTTTCTCAGTAAAAGTTGCATCTGTAAATACGATTTTACTAAAGGGTAAGGTCAAAAGATTTAAGGGTGTATTAGGTAGGCGATCAAATACAAAAAAAGCAATAGTAACACTTGCTCCTGGAAACACCATTGACCTGTCAGCAGGAGTTTAAATAATGGCTTTAAAGCAGTACAAACCAAATACACCTGGACAAAGAGGCTTAGTTTTAGTTGATAAGTCTGATCTTTTCAAAGGTAAGCCAGTTAAAAAGTTAACAGTTGGGCTTAATAAGTCTGGAGGAAGAAATAATTCCGGAAAGATTACAATGTGGCAACGTGGTGGTGGTCACAAAAGGCGTTATAGAATTATTGACTTCAAAAGAACAAAATTAGACGTTAAAGGAACTGTAGAACGAATAGAATATGATCCTAATAGATCTGCTTTTATTGCTCTAATCAAGTATGAAGATAATGAACTAAAATATATTATTGCACCCCAAAGGTTGGCTATAGGAGATAATATTGTATCTTCCAAAAAAGCTGACATAAAGCCTGGCAATTGTATGCCACTTTCTTCGGTCCCTGTAGGTACCATAATTCATAATGTTGAATTAAAACCTGGTAAGGGTGGCCAAATTGCACGTTCAGCTGGTTCTTATGTGCAATTGATAGGAAAGGATCTTTCGTATTCAATCTTAAGATTAATGTCAGGTGAAGTAAGGTTGGTTTTGTCATCTTGCTTATGTACTATTGGAGCGGTATCTAATCAGGACAACCAAAATACAAATCTTGGCAAAGCAGGCCGCAACAGGTGGCTGGGTAAAAGGCCGTCTGTCAGGGGTGTTGCAATGAATCCAGTTGATCATCCACATGGAGGTGGTGAAGGTAGAACTTCAGGTGGTAGGCACCCAGTTACGCCTTGGGGTAAGCCGACTAAAGGATACAGAACAAGAAACAATAAGAGAACAGATAAATTAATAATAAGAAGAAGAAAAGTATAAGGTAAACTTTATGTCAAGATCTATATGGAAAGGTCCATTTGTGGACGGATATCTGCTTAAAAAAGCTGAAGTTGCTAGAAACTCAGGCAGAAACGACGTTATAAAAACTTGGTCAAGAAGATCTACTGTTATGCCACAATTTGTTGGTCTTACATTTGGTGTTTATAACGGAAAAAAATTTATACCAGTTACGATAACTGAGACTATGGTTGGTCATAAATTAGGAGAATTTTCACCTACAAGAACATATTATGGTCATACTGCAGATAAAAAGTCTAAGCGTTAGGAGTTAAGATGGGTAGAGAAAAAAACAAGCGAAGGGAATTAGATAACGAGGCCAAAGTTGTACTTAAGAATATAAGAGTTAGCCCACAAAAACTTAACCTTGTTGCACAAATGATCAGAAAAGAGACAGCCTCAAAAGCTATCTCTATTTTACAATTTTCAAAAAGAAGAATTTCTAATATCGTGGAAAAAGCTCTAAGATCAGCCATATCAAACGCTGAAAACAATCATTCTTTGGATATTGACAAACTTATTGTAAAAGAAGCATATGTTGGAAAAGGTTTGGTTATGAAGCGTTTTCATGCCAGGGCAAGAGGGCGTGGTGCAAAGATTATAAAGCCATTTTCTCATTTAACAATTCTATTATCTGAACAGGAAGGTAACTAAGATGGGTCAAAAGACACAGCCAATAGGGTTTAGATTGGGTATTAATAGAACTTGGGACTCAAGATGGTTTGGAGGTAAATCATATGGAGATTTGCTTCATCAAGATATTGAATTAAGAAAATATTTGTTTGAAAAACTTAAGGCAGCTGCAGTTAGTAAGATTGTCATAGAAAGACCAGCTGGAAGAGCAAGAATTACTATTTACGCAGGAAGGCCTGGTTTAGTTATAGGTAAAAAAGGCCAAGATATTGAGACTTTGAAGGATACATTGAGCAAGAAAATTAATTCAGAAGTAAGTCTGAATATTATTGAAATAAGAAAACCTGAACTCGATGCAAAATTAGTTGCTGATGGCATTGCCCAACAACTGGAAAGACGAGTTGCGTTTAGAAGAGCTATGAAAAGGGCTGTACAAAATGCAATTAGACTTGGGGCTGAAGGAGTTAGAATTAATTGTGCAGGTAGGCTAGGTGGTGCTGAAATTGCTAGAACTGAATGGTACAGAGAAGGAAGAGTTCCATTACACACTTTAAGAGCAGATGTTGATTATGGAGAGTCAACGGCATTTACAACATATGGTGCAACTGGCATTAAAGTTTGGATTTTCAAAGGTGAAGTAATGGAGCATGATCCAATGGCACAAGAAAAAAAAATGACTAATGCTGTTAAGGGATCAAAGATGAAAAGTACTGAACAGGGGTAAACAATGCTACAACCAAAAAGAACAAAATTTAGAAAAGCTCATAAAGGAAGAATTCATGGTCTTGCTAAAGGTGGGACTAAATTAAATTTTGGATCATATGGATTAAAAGCTACAGAACCAGAAAGAGTTACGGCTAGACAAATAGAAGCTGCTAGAAGAGCCATAACAAGACATCTTCGTCGTGCAGGTAGAGTTTGGATTAGAATATTTCCTGATGTTCCAGTTTCAAGTAAACCAGCTGAAGTTAGAATGGGAAAAGGAAAAGGATCACCTGAATATTGGATTTGTAGAGTAAAACCAGGAAAAATTATGTTTGAGTTGGATGGTGTTTCAGAAATCGCAGCTAAAGAAGCTCTAAGTTTAGCAGCCGCTAAACTTCCGATGCATTCAAAAGTTGTTAAAAGATTAGGCGAATAATTAGAGGTATTAAATGGCAAAGTATAAACCTAAGGATTTGAAAACTAAAACAACTGATGAGTTAAAAGAACAATTGAAACTTCTCAGAAAAGAACAATTTAATCTTCGATTTCAAGTTAGTAATGGACAAAGTGAGAATCCCGCCAGATTCAATTTAATTCGTAAAGAGATAGCTTGTATTAAAACAATTTTAAATAGTGTTGTGTCAACTAAAGATGTGGGAAAATAATTATTATGCCTAAGAGAATTCTAACAGGTAAAGTTACAAGTAATAAGTCTGATAAAACTATTACAGTACTAGTGGAAAGAAAAATAATGCATCCAATGTATAAAAAATTTGTTACAAAATCAAAAAAGTTTGCTGCTCATGATAGTGAAAACAAATTTAAGGTTGGAGATATTGTGAATATAAGAGAATGCACACCCATTTCAAAAAACAAACGTTTTGAAGTGATATATTAATAAATTAGTGGGGACACATTATGATACAAATGCAAAGTAATCTTGATGTTGCAGACAACTCAGGTGCTAGAAGAATCCAGTGTATAAAAGTCTTAGGAGGCTCTGGTAGAAAGACTGCTGCTGTTGGTGATATAATTGTTGTTTCAATAAAAGAGGCAATTCCAAGAGGTCGAGTAAAAAAAGGGGATGTACATAGAGCTGTAATAGTTCGAACTTCTAAAGAGGTAAGAAGAAATGATGGTACTTGTATTAGGTTTGACAAAAATGCAGCAGTTTTAGTTAATAAAAGTAACGAACCCATTGGAACTCGGATCTTTGGCCCTGTTACACGTGAATTAAGAAGTAGAAAATTCATGAAAATAGTATCACTTGCGCCGGAGGTTTTGTGATGAATAAGAAATTTAAAATTAAAACAGGGGATACAGTGATTGTTATTACTGGTAAAGATAAAGGTAAAACTGGAAATGTTACTTCAGTTAAAAAAGCTAATGATCGAGTAATTGTTGAAGGAGTAAACATTGTTAAGCGTCATAAGAAAGCAACTCAAGAAAGTCCTGGCAAAATTGAAGAAATAGAAGCATCTATTCATATATCAAATGTGGCTCACTTAGACCCTGAAACTGGAAAAGCAACAAGAGTTAAATATGATTTAAATGATGGTTTGAAAAAAAGACTATCAGTTGTATCTGGTTCATTATTAGATAAATAATTTGGAGTTCAATATGAATACAAGATTGCAGGAAAAATATAAAAAAGAAATCGTTAAAACTCTAAAAGATAAGTTTAAATACAAAAATGATTTAGAGATACCAAAGCTCGAAAAAGTTGTTATTAACATGGGGGTTGGTGAAGCTGTAAAAGATAGTAAAAAAATTGAGGCGGCATTGAATGAGTTAGCCGCAATTACAGGTCAGAAGCCAGTTATAACAAAATCAAAAAAAGCCAATGCAAGTTTTAAGCTTAGAGAGGGTATGCCAATAGGTGTAAAAGTTACATTAAGAAAAAACAAAATGTATGAATTCGTAGATAGATTCGTAAATATTGCGTTACCAAGAGTTAGAGATTTTAGAGGTGTAAACACAAAGAGCTTTGATGGTAAAGGTAATTATGCATTAGGATTGAAAGAACAATATGTTTTTCCTGAAATAGAATATGATAATGTAGATTCTGTCAGAGGTATGGATATAATTTTTGTAACCTCTGCCAAATCAGACAAAGAGGCTCGGGAATTATTGAATGGTTTTGATTTTCCCTTTAATCAATAATAATTTAAGTAGGAGATATAGATGGCAAAAAAAAGTGCTATCCAAAAAAATTTAAATAAAGAAAAGCAAGTTAAAAAAAGTAAATCAAGAAGGGATCGTTTAAAAGCTATATGCAGTGACAGGTCTCTTCCTATGGAACAACGTTTTGAAGCTCAACTAAAGCTCTCAGAAATGCCAAGAAACGGTGCAAAAATAAGATTAAGAAATAGATGTTTAATTACGGGTAGACCACGGGGTTATTACAGAAAAGTAAAAATGTCACGAATAGCTTTAAGAGAATTGGCCCTATCTGGTCAAATTCCAGGTATGGTAAAATCAAGTTGGTAGAAAGGTATTAATTATGTCAATGAGTGATACGCTTGGGGATATGTTGACTAGGATTAGAAATGGTCAGTCAGCCAATAAAACAGTTGTAGAGGCCCCTGCATCTAGATTTAGAGGAAATGTATTAGATGTGCTCAAAAGAGAAGGATACATTCGTAATTTCTCTAAGTTTGAAAAACGGCCTGGTATTCATGAATTCAAGATTGAATTAAAATATTATGAAGGTAAACCAGTGATTAGCGAAATTAAAAGGGTATCCACTCCTGGAAGAAGAGTTTACTCAGGTATAAATGATTTACCTAGGACTTATAATGGTCTTGGTATATCAATTTTGTCTACTCCAAGAGGTGTAATGAGCGATAATGAAGCTCGAGCAGCTCATGTGGGTGGTGAAGTTCTTTGTCAAGTTTTTTAGGAGTATTTTTATGTCAAGAGTTGGCCAAGCTATTATTAATATACCTAATGGTGTTGAAGTTAAAAAAGTAGATAATAAATTTTTGGTAAAAGGTTCCAAAGGTGAACTGAGCGCTCCAATAGATAACATAGTTAATGTTACAATTAATGAAAAAGAAATTAAGGTAGAGCTCAAAGACAAAGATAATAAGAACAGAGCTCTTTGGGGAACTACAAGAGCTCTAATTAATAACGCTGTTCAAGGTGTTAGTGTTGGTTTTGAAAAAGAGATGGAAATTGTTGGTGTTGGTTATAGAGCAGCACTTCAAGGAAAAAAATTAAGTCTAAATCTTGGATTAAGTCATCCAGTTGAAATTGAAGTGCCAGAATACATCACTATAAAAATGGATGGTAATACAAAATTTATTATTTCTAGTGCGGATAAGCAAAAACTAGGAGAGTTTGCTGCAATGGTTCGTTCGAAAAGACCACCAGAACCATTCAAGGGTAAAGGAATACGCTATAGCAACGAATTTATTTTAAGAAAAGAAGGTAAGAAGAAATAGAGGTTAAAATGGGTAATTCGATATCTTTGCACAATAAAAGAAAACTAAGAAATAGAAAAGCTTTGAAAAGCAAATCTTATGGTAAATTAAGATTATCTGTATTTAGATCAAGTCGTCATATTTATGGACAAATAATAGATGACATCCAGGGAATTACAATCACGGCCGCCTCGAGTCTTGAAATTAATATTAAAAAACAGTTTAAAAATTGTGGCACTAAAGAAGTTGCATCTCTCGTTGGGAAAAAAATAGCTGAAAAAGCTATAAAAAAAGGTATAAAAAATGTTGTTTTTGATAGGGGTGGATATATCTATCACGGAAGGGTTAAGAACTTAGCCGACGCGGCTAGAGAAAGTGGTTTAATATTTTAGGGGCAAACAATGGCAAGAATTGAAAAACAAGATAAAAATTCTAATAAAGACGATAATGATCTATTCGATAAGTTAGTTGGTATAAATAGAGTTGCCAAAGTTGTAAAAGGCGGTAGGCGATTTGGCTTTGCTGCGCTCGTTGTAGTTGGTGACCAAAGAGGAAAAGTTGGTTTTGGAACTGGAAAGGCTAAGGAAGTACCCGAAGCAATTAAAAAGGCAACAGACGATGCAAAAAAGAATATGGTAAAAGTTCCATTAAAAGAAGGTAGAACATTGCATCATGATATGAAGGGTCATTTTGGTGCTGGTAGAGTTGTTTTAAGAACAGCACCTTCTGGAACTGGTATAATTGCCGGCGGTCCAATGAGAGCTGTTTTTGAAACTTTAGGAGTGCAAGATGTTGTTGCAAAATCAATTGGTACTTCTAACCCACATAATATGATAAAGGCAACTTTTGATGCTTTTTCATCAATGTATTCTCCAAGAAATGTAGCTAATAAAAGAGGTAGAAAAGTTTCTGAAATTTTTGGAAATCAATTAAAGTCAGATACAACACCAAATTCTAATGCCAGTTAGGAGGCAAAATGTCAAATAAAAAAACAATTATTGTTACACAAAAGAAAAGTCCAATAGGTAGACAATCTTATCAAAGAAAAACACTAATAGGTCTTGGTTTAAATAAAATTGGTAGATCTAGAGAATTAGATGATACCCCATCAATTAGGGGTATGATAGGTAAAGTTAAACATCTAGTTGAAGTTAATTGATTAATCTTTTTGCTAGATAGGAGTATAAAATGAAGCTTAATGAAATAAAAGATAACTCAGGATCAACTAAGTCTCGAAAAAGAATTGGTAGAGGGATAGGTTCAGGTACCGGCAAAACATCTGGCAAAGGTCACAAAGGCCAAAAATCAAGATCTGGTGTTTCTATAAAAGGTTTTGAAGGTGGACAAATGCCCATCCATAGACGTTTACCTAAAAGAGGTTTTACGAATATAAACAGAGTTAACTATACTGAATTAAATTTAGGTAATATTCAAAAGCTTATTGATAGCAAGAAAATTGATCCAAAAAAAATAATTAGTTACAAAACACTCTTGGATTTAGGATTAGTTAAATCAAAAAAAGTTAAAATAAAACTTTTGGGAAAAGGTGATATTAAAATTAAAATTGACATAGAAGTTTCAGCTTTTTCAAGGTCAGCAAAAGAAAATATTGAGAAAATTGGTGGTTCAGTAATAATTCTTGATGATAAAAAAAAATCTATAAAACAAGATAAAAAACCTGGGGTTTAATTTATGGCTAATGAAAGTATGTTTGGTGTATTGGGACAAGCTACCGAACTACGTCAAAGAATATTATTTACGCTTGGTGCTTTGATAGTATATCGATTAGGTACGTATATACCTGTACCAGGTATTAACGCCGTAGCTCTATCTGAAATTGTAAACAATGCCAACAGCGGTGTTTTGGGAATGTTTAATATGTTCTCTGGTGGCGCTTTAGGACGAATGACTATATTTGCACTGACAATTCTTCCTTATATTTCTGCTGCAATTATTATGCAACTAATGACATCAATTTCACCACAAATGTCTCAATTAAAAAAAGAAGGCGAATCAGGTAGAAAAACCATAAATCAATATACAAGATATTTAACTGTTTTACTTGCTACGGTCCAAGCTTATGGTTTTGCCATAGCATTAGAAAGCACCTCAGGATCTTCAGGCTCGTTAGTAAACAACCCAGGTGTTTTTTTTAAGATTACAACCGTTGTTACTTTAGTCGGTTCAGTAATGTTTCTACTTTGGTTAGGAGAGCAAATTACTTCTCGGGGTATTGGCAATGGTGTGTCATTAATTATTTTTGCTGGAATAGTGGCAGAACTTCCAAGAGCTATTGCTCAAATTTTAGAACAAGGAAGAACGGGTTCAATATCAACCTTTTTAATTATAGGCATTTTAATTCTTGCAATAGCAGTTATAATTTTTATTGTTTTCATTGAACGCTCACAGAGAAAGATTATTGTTCAATATCCAAAAAGACAAATGGGAAACAAAATGTTTGCTGGTGATTCTTCACACTTACCTCTAAAAATTAACGTCCCTGGTGTGATACCACCTATATTTGCATCCGCTTTATTGTTGTTACCAACTTCATTATCTTCATTTTCTGGATTAGATGGTAATAGCTCTGATTGGGTATTAACATTAAATTCATATTTTGGAAGAGGACAACCTTTATATCTAGCCATTTATATTGGTTTAATAGTATTTTTTGCCTTTTTTTATACAGCTATTGTATTTAATCCAGATGAAACTGCCGACAATCTTAAAAAAAATGGTGGATATATTCCAGGAATTAGACCAGGTCCTCCAACCGCAGATTATTTAGATTTTGTTTTAACAAGATTGACAGCTATAGGCGCCACATATTTGGCGGCAGTTTGTATTTTACCTGAGGTTTTAATATCTAAGTATTCAATTCCTTTTTATTTAGGTGGAACTAGTTTATTAATAGTAGTAACCGTTTCCATGGATACAGTTTCACAAGCTCAATCACATTTAATTGCGCATCGATATTCAGGTTTAATAAAAAAAACAAAATTAAGAGGTGGGAGGCGTTAAATGAATTTAATACTTTTTGGTCCACCTGGTGCTGGTAAAGGAACTCAAGCAGAAATTTTAATTAACAAATATAATATCGTTCAGATCTCGACTGGAGATATGTTGAGAGAAGAAGTTAAATTAGGAACAGAATTAGGAAAGGCTGCTAAATCTATTATGGACAAAGGTGATTTAATATCTGATGAAATTATAATCTCAATGATTGAAAAAAGAATTATAAAATCAGATTGCAAAAATGGTTTTATTCTCGATGGTTTTCCAAGAACACTTAAGCAAGCTATAGATTTAGATAATATTTTAAATAAATTAGATGTTCACATAGATAATGTTATAGAAATTAATGTTGATGAGGATATTCTTTTAAAAAGAATTACTAATAGAGCTTTAGAGAGCAAAATTTCAAGAGATGACGATAATTCTGAAATTTTAAAAAACAGAATATTGGTTTATAAGAAAGATACATTGCCAGTATTAAAATATTACAAAAATTTAAATAAATTACATTCAATTGACGGTATGCAAAATGTTGAAGATGTATCGAAAGATATTCAAAAAATATTAACCTGATTATAAAGTTGACTGTATATCTTTTAACATTATAATTCCCGGTTTATTTGGTATCAAATAGACCTTAATTAAAAAAAGGAGAGTTTAGTGGCACGTATTGCAGGTGTTAATGTACCAACCAATAAAAGAGTTCTTGTCGCTCTTACATATGTTCATGGTATTGGATTAACTAGTTCTAAAAATATATGTAAAAAAGTTGGGATTGATGAAGATAAAAGAATTAATAATTTATCAGAAGATGAACTTACTAAAATTAGAGATTTAATTGATACAGATTACATAGTTGAGGGTGATTTAAGAAGAAAAACTTCAATGGACATTAAAAGGTATTTAGATTTGGGTTGTTTAAGAGGTCTAAGACATAGAAAAAATTTACCTGTAAGAGGCCAAAGAACACATACAAACGCAAGAACAAGAAAAGGCCCTGCCAAAGCAATAGCAGGAAAGAAGAAATAATATTTATAAGGGAACTTAATAATGGCTAAACAACCTACTCAAACTAGGATTCGTCGTAAAGAAAAAAAGAATGTAACTAACGCAGTAGCACATGTTAATTCATCTTTTAATAATACTGTTATTACGATTACTGATATACAAGGAAATGCTATATCTTGGTCATCATCAGGTACAATGGGTTTTAAAGGTTCTAGGAAATCCACTCCATATGCAGCACAGCTTGCAGCAGAAGATGCAGGAAAAAAAGCATCCGAGCATGGTGTAAAAACAGTTGATATTCAAGTTCAAGGTCCTGGCTCAGGAAGAGAGTCAGCTTTAAGAGCATTACAAACGATTGGTTTTCAAGTTAATTCCATTAGAGATGTAACGCCAATTCCTCATAATGGATGTAGGCCCAAAAAAAGAAGAAGAGTCTAGTTAAACAAATAAAAATCTATAACTAAATTATTATTTACAGAGAGTAATCATGATTGAAAAGAATTGGAAAGAAATAATTAAACCGTCGAAGCTAGAGGTTAGAGAAGAGAGTAAGTCTGAAAACACTTCAACAATAATTGCTGAGCCACTTGAAAGAGGATACGGAGTTACAATAGGAAATGCTCTTAGAAGGATACTTCTTTCATCACTTCAGGGTTCTGCTATAACCTCAATTCAGGTTCAAGGAGTATTACATGAATTTTCTTCTATACCAGGAGTAAGAGAAGATCTTACTGATATTATTTTGAATGTTAAAGGTATTAAAGTTAGAATGGAATATGATGGGGTTAAAAAGATTCAACTTAATATAAATGGTCCTGCCACAGTTACCGCTGGTATGATAGAATGTCCTTCTGAAGTTGAAATTATGAATAAAGATCATGAAATTTGTACCTTGGACAACGGAGCAAAACTTTCTATTGAATTAACCGTAGAAAATGGTAAGGGATATGTATCTTCTGCAATTAATAGAAAAGAAGATCTTCCAATTGGAGTTATTCCAGTTGATGCGATATATAGCCCAGTTGTTCAAGTATCATACAATGTAGATAATGCACGTGTTGGGCAACAAACAGATTATGATAAATTATCACTAGTAGTTACGACTGACGGTTCAGTTTCTCCAGAAGATGCAGTTGCATTTTCTGCTAGAATTATGCAAGACCAATTAAATAATTTCATAAATTTTGAAGAGCCAGAAGAAGAAGAAGTTACTGAGGTATTAGAAGATCTTCCATTCAATAAAAACCTTCTTAGAAAAGTCGACGAATTAGAATTGTCGGTAAGATCAGCTAATTGCTTAAAAAATGATAACATTGTATACATTGGAGACTTAGTTCAAAGATCAGAGCCAGAGATGCTGCGTACGCCAAATTTTGGTAGGAAAAGTTTAAACGAGATAAGAGAAGTATTAAAAGTTATGGGCTTGGAATTAGGTATGGATGTCGAAAATTGGCCACCGGAAAATATTGAAGATTTAGTAAAAAAAATAGAAGAACCATTCTAGTCCAAATAAGAAATTTAGGAGTTTAGCAATGAAACATAGGATTAAAGGGAAAAAATTAAATAGATCTTCCTCACACAGGAAAGCTCTTTTTAAAAATATGGCACAGGCTATAATAAAGCACGAGCAAATTATAACAACATTACCTAAAGCTAAAACTATGAAACCTATAATAGATAAATTAATTACCTTGGGTAAAAAGGGCAGCTTGCACGCAAGACGACAAGCGTTTTCACAGTTAAGGGATAATAATATGGTATCAAAATTGTTTGGTGATCTCGCAACAAGATATGCAGAAAGACAAGGTGGATATTCAAGGGTTTTAAAAGCAGGTTATAGATATGGAGACGCCGCGGCAATGGCTGTTCTTGAATTGGTTGATAGAGATGAAGATGCTAGAGGTAAAGATAGTGGACCAGTACAAACAAATAATGCAACCGAAGATGAACCAAAAGAAGCTGTTGCTGGATAATTTTCGTACTAAACAAATTTTAAAATCGTTCAAATAATGTGAGCGGTTTTTTTTTGAGTAAAAAATGTATTTTGATAAATTCATAGGAATAGATTGGTCTGGTGACAAAAATAATTTTCAAAAAGGAATTAGTGTTTCTGAATGTGCTAGAGGTAATAAAGTACCACAAATAGTAAAACCGTTGGATGCTAAATACTGGACAAGATCAACCTTAATAGAATGGCTTTATAAAGAAATAAAATTGCAAAGAAACTTAATAGGATTTGACTTTGCATTCTCATTTCCTTTTTATGATAAATGTTGTTATTTTCCAGGCATAAAAGATAGTCCTATTAATTCAAAAAAATTATGGAAGTTAATAGAAGATACTAATACAAACTCAAAAAATTTTTATGGTGGAGAGATATGGACAAATAAAACTTATGGTAAATTTTTTAATTCACCAAAACTTAAAGGTTCACATTTTGCCAGTAGAAGAAGATGCACGGAGAGATTTGCTAAGAAAAAAATACTTTCTCCAAGCCCAACTTTTAATTGTGTAGGACCTGGTGCTGTTGGAACAGGTACGTTAGCAGGTATGAGAGTTCTAAATTTATTAAATAATAAAACAAAAATTTGGCCTTTCGATGAGCTTAATTTTTCAAGTAAAACTGTTATTGTTGAAATTTTTCCATCTTATTATTTTAGGCTCTCTAAAATTAAACCTGAAAAAATAGTGGGTTATACAATAGAAAATATTAATAAATCGTTAGAATATTTCAATTCAAAACCTCTTAAAAAAAATCAAATAATTGGTGGTCCAGATCAAGATGATGCTGATTCTATAATTTCGTCAGCGGCATTAAGATTTTTATCGGCTGACAAACAAATTTGGAATGTTCCAAATTCATCCAAGAAAGAGGGATGGATTTTTGGTGTATAGATAAATATAACGTAGAATAAAATTTATGATGTTAAATATTAAAATACCTGAAAAAGAACATGGAACTCGACTTGACAGATGTGTCAGAAGATTATTGGGACAGTTAAACCAATCACTTTTAGAAAAGTTTTTAAGATCTGGAATGATTTTGTTAGATGGGAAAAAAGCTAAGTCATCAACTAAGGTATTTTACGGTCAAGAAATAAACTACTCACAAAAATTAAGTTTTGATAAACCTTTTCAAGTAAAAAAAATAAGTGAATATAATGAAACGTATTATAAAAATTTATTTAAAAAAATATTTATTAAAGAAACAAGTGAATATATAGCGATAAATAAACCTAGCGGTCTTGCTGTGCAAGGTGGTAGTAAGCAAAAGTTCCATGTTGACGATATGTTAAAATGTATTTCGACTGATGACAACTCATTAAAACTTGTCCATAGAATTGACAAAGATACATCTGGTTTATTGTTGCTAGCAAAAGAAAATAAGGTTGCAAAAAAATTTACATCTTTTTTTAAAGATCGAAAAATTATTAAAACATATCTTGCAATTGTTTCACCTTGTCCAACTGATAATAGAGGTACTATTGATTTGCCATTATCAAAATCTTTTACAAAAGACTATCAAAGAATGTCAGTTGACCAAAATATGGGTAAAAGAGCTATATCTGAGTATAAAGTTTTAGATAAGGTTGGATCACGCGTGGCTTTAGTTGCTCTTTTTCCAAAAACAGGTCGCACTCATCAATTAAGAGTTCATCTAGAATATATAAATGCCCCAATAGTTGGAGATAATAAATATAGAGGTTTATCAGAAGTTTTTATGTCTCCTCACAATTTGCCAGAACATAAGAAACTTTCTCAGATTAAATGGATACCAAATAATATAAAGAACTTACAATTACACGCTTATTCAATTAGAATACCTGAGAGTGAAACTATTATAGCTGAAGTCTCAGAAGATTTTAAACAAAACCTAAAATTCTTAGGATTAAAATTACCAAAAAAATTACATGATATTTTTATTTAATTTTTGGAGATCATAAATTGTCAGAAGATTTAAAATTAGCTTTATTTGATTATGATGGAACAATAGTCGACTCTGCGATAATGATTGTTAAAGGTGCTATAGAGGCTTTTAGAATGTGTGGGTTACCAGACCCTGATCCAAAAAAAGTTAGAGAAAATATTGGCAAGCCACTGGCCATTGCCTTAGATGATTATATGCCACCAGGTTTTGATGTAACCCCAGAACAAATTTCAAATGCTTACAGATCATGGTATGCGGAACAAGGTAAATTAGGTTTGCAAAATGAACCACTTTACCCTGGATTGGTTGAATTATTAAATGAACTCAAAGAAACTAATTGGTTAATTGGAATTGCAACCAACAAGTCTAGAATTGGATTGACAAATGGTTTGGCTAAACATGGTTTATCTAAGATTTTTGATATAACGATGAGTACAGACGAAAATATACCCAAACCTAATCCAGCGATGGCAATTAAAGCTATGAATGATTTAGGTGTACAACAGGAACGTTGTGTTATGATTGGCGATACAATTAATGATATTGGATTAGGAGTTAATGCCGGTATTATTAGTATAGGAGTTACATGGGGTTATAACAGTAAGAAATTATTATCTTCAGCTGGAGCAAGTTATTTAGTCAATGACTCTATTGAATTGAGTAAATTAATGAAAACAATATGTCCCTAAAATGAAAAAATTGTGGGAAAAAGTAAGTATAAAAAAAATATCATCTGATTCTTTTTGTGTCATGTTGGATAAAAGAATTTTAAAAACCCCCTTAAAAAGAGAGTTAGTATTACCAAACTTAAATTTAGCGCAAGAGATTGTAAAAGAATGGGATCAAGATTCAAAAAATATTAATACTGAATCAATGATTTTTTATGGTCTTATATCGACTTCTTTAGATAAAATAATAGATAACAAAAATCTGTATATTAACGATATTCTTGATTATATAGATACTGATTTAATTTGTTATCGCGCTGAAAATCCAAAAGAATTAGTTGAACTCCAAAAAAATAAATGGGATCCTATAATTTTACTTCTAGAAAAATACATTGGGACTAAAGTAGAGGTGTTTCAAGGTGTTTTACCTAAAAAACAACACGCTACTGTACATCTTAAGTTAAATAATATAATTAATCAGTTTGATATTTTTGAGATTTCAGCATTACATAGAATCACAAATATTACAAGATCTATATTCTTATCATTATGTGTTTTAAAAAAAGATATTTCAAAAAATGAAGTTTTTGAGTTGTCGTTTTTAGATGAATTGTGGCAAGCAGTAAATTGGGGTTTTGACGAAGAAACTTCAAAGAAAAGAAAAGAAATATCTATTGAGTTAAATAAATGTATATCTTTTTTAGATTGTCTTTAATGAAAAGCTGTTTTTACTATGACACAAAAGATAAATAACGATTTTATAAAACAATTAAATCCTCAAGCCAAAGTATTATTTCAAGAGTACAATATTGCGTTCGAAAATAAAATGTGGGCGTCAGTCATGATATTATCACTTACAATTATTGATAATATTTTGAATGATACAGATAATTTAGATTATGTTGATGGATTAGATATAAATCACTTTAAAAGCTCAAAAGATTTTCATTGGTTAAGAATTAGACGTAATCAAATACTGCATTTTGAAAAACCTATAGAAGGATTTTTTGGAAATAAAGATAGTGATAAAACTTTAAAATTAGATGCAGTTCGTGCTGACAAGACCTTAAAAGAATGCTTTTATATTCTGTTCAGGAAATAATAATTATTTAAGTTTAAATAAACCTTCATTACCAAAAATTTTATTAAAATTTTTTTTTAAATTGATATCTAATTCTTCAAGAGCTATTTTTTTACCTAATTTGTAAAAACTAGTTATACCAGAATTCTTTATCCCACACGGTACAATATTATTGAATTCATCCAGATTTGGATTTACATTTATAGATATTCCATGAAAAGTTATCCAACTTGATATTCTAATACCTAGTGCAGCAATTTTATCGCATCCATTATTATCTTTTACCCATACACCAGGCTGGCCATTAATTCTTACACCATCAATATAGAAATCTTTTAAAGTAAGAATTATTAATTCCTCTAGTGCATATATGTATGCTTTCACATCCTGTAATCTATTATTTAAATTTAACATTAAATAAACAACTCTTTGACCAGGACCATGCCAAGTCCACTGTCCACCTCTTCCGGTATATTGAAAATTTACTTTACTATTTTTTAAATCTTCTAGTTTAGCAGATGTTCCCGCTGTAAAAATTGAATCATGCTCTAAAAGCCATACCATCTCAAACGCAGAATTTTTTTTAATCTCTAAAACACGTTTTTTCATTTCTGAAACTGCAAAATTATATTCTACAAGATTATTTGATGTTTTCCATTCTATATTATTAATCAAAATAATTACTTCCGTTAAATTAAATACATAATATATTATTTATCTTGCAATAATTATATCATTTTGTTATCGCAGAATAGTATTGTTATTGCGGCTGTGGCGGAACTGGTAGACGCGCAGCGTTGAGGTCGCTGTGGGATAAAACCCGTGGAAGTTCGAGTCTTCTCAGCCGCACCATATACTTTAAATGTAGATTATATTAAAATTTAATGAGCTATGCAGATTTCATATTAACTCTTACGCAATTCTTACTTATAATTACAGGGTAACTAAGTGCAGTTAAAAGTTCAGTTTCCATTTCATTTATTCTGAGATTACACTTATCCTTTGTTAGGTAGTAACCGTTGGTATCTTCAATACCAAAACATTCATTACCATGATGTATAAGATTGAGAGGGGAGCAAACAAGCATTATTGCAAAATACATAATATCTCCTTTTGTAAAAAACCCCCCAATTAGAACAGTAGTCCATATTATATTGACAATACTATTAATAAAAACTTATTAATCTAAAAAATTTATAAATGTAATTTTTTTATGCATAAACCTAAATCTAATTAAAATTTAATCAATTTTAATTAAATCAATTTTATACAACTATTCTAATTATAAATGAATATTAATTAATAAGTCGTTTAAACAAAAAAAGTGAATAATTTAGTTCACTTTGTTTTCTGAAATTTTAGATTCTTTTTTGATCTTTTGCTTTAAGTGATCAATCATTATTCGCCTCATATACTCAGCTCTCGCTAAATTTGTAAATGAATACTCACGAATATCATCATGGGCTATTCTTATAGAGAAATTATAGAATGCACCGCTTTTCTTAATACTAGATGCACTACCTGCAGCAACTTTACTAGTATTTACTAATGTACCAAATTTAGTTTCGATTATGTTTGACATAGTTAATCTCCATAAAATTAAGCATTTTAATATTATGATATCAAAATTTAAAATATGTCAAAATAAAACTTTATTTATATTAAATTAAATTTTAACAATATTCATACAAAAAATGCGATCTATCATAAGTATGTTGCCTTACTTGTGTACTCCATCGTCCTTTTTCAACAGCAATTGCCCATTCTTTACTATTGATAACTTCTGGATTATCAATTTCATACATAGCCACAAATTTTTGATTGGGTGAATCCATTGATTTTGTTTCACCACCTATAGAAAAATTAAAAGGTATTCCTTTACCTCTACTTACTTTATTTACTCCTGGAACTTTAAGTAAATGCGGTACATGTTCTTCATCATATACTTCATTAAATAAATCTTCATATTCTTTTTTAACATTCATAGAGACTATAAAAACGAATTTAGAAATACTCATTATGGCTCCTTTTTTTATTATACGATTTGACTAATAATTCTTTATTTTTTTTATCAAGTTTTTTTATTTCTATTTCTCTTTTAATAGCTTTGCTTCTACTTAGGCGCTCCTCAGTATAAATTAATTTAAAAGGTAATCTGGCTCTAATATATTTTGAACCATTACCATTTGCATGTGTAACTAATCTTCTATTTAAATTATTTGATATCCCAGTGTAGATAGAACTATCATTACATTTCAACATATAAACAACCCAGTTCATTATATTATTTCGTCTAATTATCTTTGATCAAATTAACAAAAACTTCTTCAAGGCGAACATTTTTAGTAGATAAATCTAATATTTTTAAATCTGTTTTATAAATTGTTTCTATAATTTTATTCATAGATGTGTGTTTAGGGTCGAAGTATATTTCAACTTTATTTTTAAGAATTTTAACATTACCAATATTTTTAAGACAGTTCTTATCTTTTTCAGTAATCCTATCGTTTGTCAATGTAATAAATATTACTTTTTGACTTGATTTTGAAAGTAACGTTTTTTTTGTTTCATTAGCAATAATTTTGCCCTTATTGATTATGGCAATATGATCGCATAAAAATTCAGCCTCTTCTAAATAATGTGTGGTTAATATTATTGTAACACCCAATTCATTTAATTTTTTAAAATAAGTCCATAGTTTTTGTCTTAATTCTACATCCACTCCTGCAGTTGGTTCATCTAATATGATAATAGGTGGTGAATGAACCATCGCTTTGGCTACTAATAGTCTTCGTCTCATTCCACCTGATAATTTTCGACTATATATTTCAGCTTTGTCAGTCAAATCCATTAATTTTAAAAGCTCATCTGTTCTCCAATTATTTTTTGGTACATTAAACATTCCAGAATGCAGATTAAGAGTTTCTTTGGGTGTAAAAAAAGCATCTATATTGAGTTCTTGTGGTACAACACCAACGGCGAGTTTAGATTGTTTTCTATATTTATCTATATCTAAACCCCATATACATACTTTCCCAGATGTTTTTATAACTGCTCCAGAAATAATATTAATTAGAGTTGATTTTCCTGCACCATTAGGTCCAAGTAAACCAAATATACTCCCAACGGGGACATTTAAGGATATATCATCTAAGGCAATATTATTGACTTTATCATTATAAATTTTAGACAACTTTTCAATTTGCAATGCTAATTGATTATGTGGAACTTCCCAATATTTTTCTGTCACTTAAGCTCTTTCTTTTCTTAAATATATAATAATATATAAAATGACATTAATTTTGATTTAATGACAACTCTCTAATAATTAATTATAATAATACTGTTAATAAATAGGTTGCAAGGTAGTTTTAAATGCAATTTTTCTTAATACGAAAATAAATCTAATAAAAAGAATTCTTTAAATTAAATGAATATACCGATTGAAAACAACCCAAGACCTAATCTTAAATTGAATGATCCAAATAATTTATTTCTTATTGATGGGTCGGGATATATTTTTAGAGCTTTTTATGGCCTACCCTCAATGAGCAACAATGATGGTGTTCCAGTAAATGCGGTATTTGGTTATACTAAAATGCTTCTAAAGCTTATTGATGATTTTAAACCAATTTATGTAGCAGTTATATTTGATGTTGCTAGAAAAACTTTTAGAAATGATTTGTATGATTTATATAAAGCAAATAGATCTGATCCTCCTGATGAATTAATCCCTCAATTTTCAATTATACGAGATGCTACTAACGCGATTGGATTACCAGTTATAGAAATGGAAGGGTATGAAGCTGATGACTTAATTGCTACATATTCAGACATAGCATCAAAAATGAATAAAAATGTTATAATTGTATCTAGTGATAAAGATTTGATGCAGCTAGTTGATCAAAATACAACTTTATTCGATCCTATGAAACAATTCTGGATAAATGATGATAAAGTTTTTGAAAAATTTGGAGTCTATCCTAATAAAGTAATTGATGTTCAATCTCTTGCAGGTGATACCAGTGATAATATACCTGGTGTGCCAGGAATTGGTATTAAAACGGCAGCAGAATTGATTAACGAATATGGAGACCTCGATCAATTATTAAATAGAGCTTCTGAGATAAGACAAAATAAAAGAAGAGAAAATTTATTAGAGTTTGCAGATCAAGCAATATTGTCTAGATCATTAGTAACACTTAAAAAAGATGTTCCTATTAAATCTCAGATAGAAGAATTTAAAATAAGTTCTGAATTAGAATTAAATAAATTAATTCCTTTTTTAAAGACACATGGTTTTAAAAGCATACTAAATAAATATGAAAATGGTAGAGAACTACAAACAAATATCTCTAAATCTGAGATAAAAATTAATCCTCTTAACAGCATAAACGAATATAGCTCTATTTCCAAAAAATACGAATTAATTGAAAATAAAGATCAATTGATAAAATTTTTAGAGAATTGTTATAGTAAATCAGTAATTGCATTTGATTGTGAAACTAATTCTTTAAATGCAAAAACTGCTGATTTAGTAGGGATTTCTCTTTCATGTGAAGAAGGTTTAGCTTGTTATATACCATTAAGACATGGACAAATACTAGGTGATAATCAATCCGACTTTAATTTTGAAAATGTAAAATCTTTTAATCAAATTCATTTTGAAGATGCTATTGAATTACTCAAACCTATTTTAGAGGATAGATCTATTTTAAAAATTGGTCATAACATCAAATTTGACTCGCTAGTAGTAAAACAATTACATAATGGTAATATAAATATTGATCCAATTGGAGATACCATGTGCCTTTCTTATGTTGTTGATTCAGGTAGAGTAGATAATCACAAATTGGATGCTATGGCTTTTCGTGAATTAAATCACAATACAATCAAATACGAAGATGTTTGTGGAAAGGGCAAAAACAAAATCTTATTTAATCAATTGTCACCATCTGATGCATTGGATTATGCATCTGAAGATGCAGATATAACTTTAGCAATATATAATAGAGTTTTGCCAAGAGTATTTAATGATAAAAAATATTCTGTTTATAAAAGATTAGAAAATCCATTAATAAATGTATTAATTGAAATGGAAAATATCGGTATAACAATAAATGCTCAAAAACTCTCAGAAATTTCCAAAAATTTATCTGATGAAATTATAAAATTAGAAAATAAAATTTTTGATTATAGTGGTAAAACTTTCAATGTTGGTTCTCCAAAACAATTAGGAGAAATTTTGTTTGATGAAATGAAGATTGAAGGTGGTAAACGCTCTAAAAATGGATATTGGCAAACTAGTGTAGAGGTTCTTGAAAATCTATCAGATTTAGGACATGAAATTGCACAACTAATTTTAAATTGGAGGCATTTTTCTAAGTTAAAGAGTACTTATACTGATGCATTAGTTGAACAAATAAATCCAACAACTAAAAGAGTCCATACTAATTATTCAATGGTTGGTGCAAGTACTGGAAGATTATCTTCTTCAAATCCTAATTTACAGAATATACCCATAAAAACAGAAGAAGGAAGATTAATTAGGACAGCTTTTGAGTCTAAGCCAGGTTTTAAAATAGTATCTATGGATTATTCACAAATTGAATTAAGGCTAATAGCGCACATAGCTGATGAAGTAAAAATGTTGGATGCATTTAATAATGATCTAGACATCCACTCTGACACTGCTTCAAAAGTCTTTGGGGTTCCAATAAATGAGATGACATCAGATTTAAGAAGGAAAGCTAAAGCTATAAACTTTGGAATTATATATGGTATTTCTGCATACGGTCTTGCAAAACAATTGAAGTGCTCTGCAAATGAAGCAAAAGAATTTATAGATTCATACTTCAAAAGATTTCCAAGAATTAGAGATTATATGGAAGAGATTAAATCTAAATTAGAAGAAAATGGCTTCGTAGAAACGCTGTTCAATAGACGTATCTATATAAACGATAGCAATTCTAAAAATCAAAGGTTAAAAGGATTTGCTGAAAGGCAAGCGATCAATGCGCCTATTCAAGGATCAGCTGCTGATATTATAAAACTAGCAATGGTGAAAATACACAAAAATTTATTTAATTATAAAAATGATGTTTCAATGCTAATGCAAGTTCATGATGAGCTTGTATTTGAGATAAAAGAAAATAGCATTGATAAATATTCAAAGATTATCCAAGAAATTATGGAGCATGCTAATTTACCTAGAGTTTCATTGAACGTAAATTTAAAAGTAGATACTGGTTTTGGAGATAATTGGGCTGAAGCTCATTAGATCTTATGAATATAAATTAACGTAATTTAGCCTTGAATAAACCAAAATTTTCTATTCAAATTATAATATAATTAAATTTTAATTAAAACACAGGCAAAAGAATGAGTGAAAAAATAATTCTTATTGATGATGATAATAACATTTTAACCTCAGTTTCAGTATCTTTAAAAGCTGAAGGTTGGGTGGTAGAAACTTATAATGACAGTGAACAAGGGCTAATAGCACTTCAAAGGAACACACCTGATATAGCAATATTAGATATTAAAATGCCAAAACTTGATGGTATGGAAGTTTTAAAAAAATTAAGAGAATCAAATGATGTTCCGGTAATTTTTTTAACAAGTAAAGATGATGAAATTGACGAAGCAATTGGACTTAGAATGGGAGCTGATGATTATATTACTAAGCCTTTTTCACAAAAGCTTTTGATTGAAAGAATAAGAGCTGTACTCAGACGAAGCTCATATAAAAATGATAATGTATCAGATAAGTTGATTCAAAGAAATAATTTATCACTTGATCCAGATAGACATCTTTGTAAATGGAAAGGTGAAGAAATAAGGCTTACAGTTACAGAATTTTTAATTCTTTATTCTTTAGCTCAAAGACCTGGATTAGTAAAAAACAGAGATCAACTCATTGATACAGCTTATGGTGAAACTATGTATGTCGATGACAGAACAATCGATAGTCATATCAAAAGAATGAGAAGGAAATTTAGAGTTTATGATAAAGACTTTGATCATATTGAGACTTTGTATGGTGTGGGATATAGATATAGAGATTCATAAAAATTGAAATTTATTTTTAAAAAACTGGAGAAGTTTTATTTTCCTCTGAAAATGAGGATTTTATTTATAATTTTATTACCAGTTATACTGTACCCAATCATTTTAATTTATTTTAATAAGTATCAAGATATTCTAATTAAGTCAGAATTTGCAGCTATTGAAAGACAAGGTTTAACTCTGACTAAAGCGCTCGCGTTGGCAGAAAATCAGTATGGTTTAATCCAGAATAATCAAATATCAAGTCCAGCTCTACAAAGTCTTATCCCAAAGGTTGAATATGGCTCTAACATACGAGCAAGGCTTTTTAATATGTATGGAAATTTAATAGCAGATACAAAAGCAAGTATGAAGTACAGTCCATTTGTTAAAGTAAGCCCGTTACCAGCTGTTGATAATAGTTTTTCCATAAAAAATAGTTTAACAAAATTTGTATCTTTATTTTCAAATTTAATATCAAAACCTCTTAATTTACCTCTGTATAGAGATAATATGATTTTCTCATTTGAGGACTTTCCAGAAGTTATTATGGCTTTAAAAGGGAGAACAAAAAAAATCTTGCGACAAGATAGTAAAGGCAAACTTTATTTGTCTGTAGCTATACCAATAAAGAACATTCGTATGGTTAGGGGAGCTGTTCTTCTTTCTGTTTCAGGAGAAAAAATTGAACAAGAATTAGTTGGCTTGGAAACTGAACTTTTTAAAGCTTTTGGTCTTATATTGTTAGCAACTGTCGCTCTGGCTATTTATTTTGGAAGATCAATTACAAATCCAATAGTGAGATTGTCCAATGAAGCAGATAAAATTGCAGAGGACAAAACACTTAAAACTTTTAACCTAAAAAAATTCAGAAATAGGAAAGATGAAATAGGTAAATTAGCACAATCTTTTTTTAAAATGACTAATGAGTTACAAAAAAGAATAAATCATATTGCAGAGTTTGCTGCTGATGTGGCACACGAGTTAAAAAATCCAATAACTTCTGTCAGATCAGCTTCTGAAACAATTACAAAAGTTAGAAGTTCGAGTGAGCAAAAAAAATTAATTCAAGTAATACAAAATGACGTTGAAAGAATAGATAGATTGATAAATGATATTTCTGCTGCTTCTAGATTAGATGCAGAATTATCAAGAATAGAAATTAAAGAAATCAATATTTCAAATCTTCTTGAAACTCTTGTTGATATAAGGTCATCTACAATAAATTCAAAAATTAATCTTTTGAAGCACGAAGAGGATATTCATATTTTAGGTGATGAAAATAAGATTGCTCAAGTTTTTGACAATTTGATACAAAATGCTGCTTCCTTTTCAAAGGGAAATAATTTCATAAATATTCGAATAAAAAAAAATTTAGAAAATGTAATTATTACAGTTGAAGATAATGGCCCTGGTTTTTCAAAAGGATCTCTAAAAAAGGTCTTTAACAGATTTTATACAGACAGACCTAAAAATGAAAAATTTGGTAATCATTCAGGTTTGGGATTATCTATTTCTAAACAGATTGTTGAAGTTCATAGTGGATCTATAGAGGCTTTAAATCGATTAAATCAAAAGAATGAATGTCTTGGGGGTAGTGTTAAAGTTACTTTTCCAGAAGTAAAAAATTAAATTTTAAATTTATTAATTCGAGCTTTAATTCAGTAATTTAAAATGCTATAGAATTACAAATTTTATTAAGGGATTACTTACTATGAGAGATTATTCAATTATAGATATAAAACTTGCTGAATGGGGAAGAAAAGAAATTTCAATTGCTGAAACTGAAATGCCAGGATTAATGGCATGTAGAGAATTGTTTTCAAAAGATAAACCATTGAAAGGTACAAGAATTGCAGGATGTTTGCACATGACGATTCAAACAGCAGTCCTCATAGAGACCTTAACTAGTCTTGGGGCTAGCGTTAGATGGGCTAGCTGTAATATTTTTTCAACTCAAGATCATGCAGCAGCAGCAATTGCAAAACAAGGTATACCAGTTTTTGCAAAAAAAGGAGAAACTTTAAAAGAATATTGGAATTACGTAGATCAAATATTTACTTGGTCAGATGATACAGTTGCGAACATGATCCTAGATGATGGTGGTGATGCAACTTTATACATCATACTAGGCTCTAAAGCGGAAAGTGGTGAACAAGTTTTACCTAACCCTGCTAATGAAGAAGAAGAGGCTCTTAAGTCTCAAATTTTATCTAGACTTGAAAGTTCTCCTGGATGGTTCACAAAAGTTAAAAATAGCATTAAAGGGGTTACTGAAGAAACAACTACAGGGGTTCTTAGATTATATCAAATGGCAGAAAAGGATGATCTTCCTTTTCCAGCAATCAATGTGAATGATTCAGTGACAAAATCTAAATTTGATAATCTTTATGGATGCAGAGAATCTCTAGTAGATGGCATAAGAAGAGCCACTGACGTGATGTTATCTGGTAAAGTTGCTGTTGTTGCAGGTTATGGTGATGTAGGAAAAGGATCTGCTGCTTCACTTCGTCAAGGTGGAGCTAGAGTGATAGTAACTGAAATTGACCCAATATGTGCATTGCAAGCTGCGATGGAGGGATATGAAGTATGTTCTATGGAAGAAGCATGCTCAAGAGGTGACATATTTGTTACAGCAACTGGAAATAAAGATGTTATAACTGTGGATCACATGAGAGAAATGAAAGACAGAGCGATTGTATGCAACATCGGTCACTTTGATTCAGAAATTCAAGTTGAATCACTTCAAAATATGAAATGGTCAGAGGTTAAACCACAAGTTGATGAAGTTGAGTTTCAAGATGGTAAACGTTTAATTGTTTTGGCAAAAGGAAGGTTGGTAAACCTAGGTTGTGCTACTGGCCATCCGAGTTTTGTAATGAGTGCTTCTTTTACAAATCAAGTTCTTGCCCAGATAGAGTTATGGGAAAAGCCAGAAAATTATGACAATAAGGTATACACCTTGCCAAGACATTTAGATGAGAAAGTTGCTAAATTACATCTTGATAAAGTTGGTGCCACTCTAAGTAAACTTTCAAACGAACAAGCTGATTATATTGGGGTCCCTGTTCAAGGACCTTTTAAATCAGACAATTATAGATACTAATATATGAAATTGTTATTAGAAATAACGATTAAATCTAAAATTGAAATGCACAACTTTGGTATAAAATTGGCAAAGTTATTTTCGCTAAATGATCTGATTACATTTGACGGCGATTTAGGTGTTGGAAAAACTTTTCTATGTAAATCTATTATAAACACTTTAACAACAATCAATGAAGTTGTAAGTCCTACATTTAATATTGTTCAAACATATCCTTTACAAAAAGATGAAGAAATTTGGCATTGTGATTTTTATAGGATTAATAATTTTGAAGAAGTTGAAGAGATTGGAGTTTTTGAAGACTTAAAAAAAAAAATTATTCTTCTTGAATGGCCAAAATTTAATTTTGAATTAGGTGAATATCATCCTTTGAACATTAATATTGAGATTAAAAAAAATAATCGAAGAAGTTTATCTGAATTAAGAAAAATATCTTTATCGGGTTCAAAAAAATGGGATAATAAAATTAAAAATTTACATAATTTTTTAGCTTTGTGAGGTAAATAATTTGAATTATGTCTTTTATGACTTAGAAACTACAGGAAGAAATTCTACTTGGGACCAAATAATTCAGGTGGCAGCTATACTTACAGACGATAAATTCAATGTGATTGACAAATTTGAAGAAAGATGTCGATTGAAAAAAGGTTTAGTACCTTATCCTGAGGCCTTAATTATAAATAAGACATCTGTTGAAATTTTAAAAAATGTAAATTTGTCACATTATGAATTAACAAAAAAAATAGAAACAACATTTAAAAAATGGTCACCAGCGATTTTTGTTGGATACAATTCAATAAATTTTGATGAAGAATTCGTTAGAAAAACTTTTTTTAAAACTCTTTTTGAGCCTTATTTAACTCAATTTAATGGTAACAAAAGAGTTGATGTCATTGGTATGACTAGAGCATCTAAATTTTATTTTCCTGATTGTTTAAAAGTTGGAATTAATGAAAAGGGGAATCAAGTTTTTAAATTAGATGTGTTAACTGAACTTAATAATATTATTCATAATGCTCATGATGCTATGGGTGATGTAGATGCTACAATAGAAATTGCTAAAATTTTACAGAAAAATTCAAACAAAGTTTGGAATGCTGGGCTTAAAAATAATAATAAAATAGATGTAGATAACTTCCTAATCCAAAATAATATTGTTTGTATGGATGAATATCTTTTTGGTAAATTCAATGTTCATGCTGTTACATATATTTGCAAGAATCAATTTAATTATCCTCAATGTTTTGATCTATTGCACGATCCACTTGATTATATTGATATGTCTATTAAAGATTTAAAAATTAAAATGAAACAAAAACCTAAATTAATTAAAGAAATTAAAAATAATAAAAATCCTATTTTATTAGATTCAAGTGTTATTGATAAAATGCCAGTGTATCAATCAATTGGGATGGAAGTTTTAATTCACAGAGCAGAAATTATTAAACAAAGTTCCGATTTTAAAAATAAAATCCAAACAATTCTTTTCGAAGAGTACGAGACAAAACAAATGACTAAATCACAGATTGATATAATGCCTGAAGAAAGTATTTATTTTGGTGTTTTCCCTGATAATCATGAAAAATCTAAAATGATTAATTTTCATAATGCTGATTGGGAAGAAAGATTTTATATTGCAAATCAGTTTAAAGATGAACGTTATAAATATTTTGCTCATTTGTTAATTTATGAAGAGATGCCTCATGTACTTCCTAAATCTGACTATGAAAATATCCATAAAATTATTGCCAATCAGATTTTAAGCACTGATAATGAAAAGTGGAATACAATTCCTAAAGCATACCATGAGCTAGATAATTTACGTGAAGAATATGAAAGACAAGGTAATGATGAAAAGTTGTTATTCTTAGAAGATTGGGATTATTTTCTTCAAGATCTTGAAAAACAGTATCAATGAATTTAAATTTTATTAACTAGGGAGAGATTAAAATGGCGACAAATAAAACAGATGATCAAAACTTTAAGGTAGATGTATTAGAAGCTAAAGAACCTGTGTTAGTAGATTTTTGGGCAGAATGGTGCGGACCTTGCAAAGCAATTGCACCTTCCTTAGAAGAATTATCTGAAGAAATGAGAAATAAATTAAAAGTTGTTAAAATTAATGTTGATGAAAATCCTTCAACATCTCAAGCATATAGTATAAGAAGTATCCCCGCCCTAATGATTTTTAAAGATGGAGAAAAAATCTCTGAGAAGATGGGTGCTCTTCCAAAATCAGCTCTTGAGTCATGGATTAAAGATACAATCTAATCAATAATTGTATCGTTAAATTTTAGTGCATAACCTGCTAAATATAAAGATCCAGTTATTAACAAGGGAATTTTATCGTCGGCTTTTTTAAGTGAACTCTCTAAACTCTTTGAAGTGTTTGTGTTAAAACCTAAGTCATCTAATTTATTTTTTATGTCTAGTGCTGAAAGTGAATTTTTTTGTTCAGGTATTTCAATAGCATAAATTTGATTAATATGGTTTTTAAAGATTTTAACAAAATCTTTAACTTCTCTGTTATTTAACATTCCTATAATTAGGTTCCATTTACCTAATGCTTCTTTAGTTAGATATTTTTCAATAACAACAGCACCATCTTGATTATGTGATCCATCTATTATGGTAATATTTTTTCTGAGATTAAAAATTTTACCATCATTTAATTTTTGGATTCTTCCAAACCAAGAGGTTCTTGCGAGTCCTTTCTTTACTTTGGTTAAGGAAATAGACGGTAGAATAAATTTAGCAGCTGTAAATGCTGTTGATGCATTGTCGTATTGGAAGTCACCAGTTAATCCTAATTTTGTGTCTCTAGAAATTTTTTCTATCATAATTACCTTTGAATTTAATTCTTTTGCATTATACATTAGTGTTTTGCGTGCTTTATCTCTACTTTGTTTGGCAATTATTACAGGAATGTTTTTTCTTAAAATTCCAGCTTTCTCTTTTGCTATTTTTTGAATATTGTTTCCTAAAAATTCTTCATGATCAAAGCCTATTTTAGTTATAATGGTAAGCTTTTTATTTTCAATAATATTTGTTGCATCTAACCTTCCACCCAACCCAGTCTCAAAAATATTAATATCAGCAGGAAATCGTTTGAAAGCAATAAACGCTGCGGCAGTAGTAATTTCAAAAAATGTTATTGGATTATGATCATTTTTTAGCTCAATCTCTTCTAATATATTTATTATATTTTTATCTGAAATTAATTTTTTGTTTATTCTAATTCGTTCATTAAAATTTATTAAATGAGGAGAAGTATATATATTAACTGATAAATTATGAGCTTCTAAAATTTCTCTCAGAAATGCTGCAGTTGAGCCTTTACCATTTGTCCCAGCTATATGAACTACATTGTTTAAATTATTTTGTGGATTATGAAATTTATCCATTAAAATTTTTAATCTTTTTAGATCGAAATCTATAAGCTTTGGATGTAAATCAAACATCCTTTTTAAGGTTAAAGATAATTTGTTTTTAGTATTACTCAATTTAAATTAAAAATTAGTAGTGCTAATTTAAATAAAAAGTTAGAGATTTTAAAAGTTTTGAAATTTTAGTTTTTTGTTCTGATCTAGGAACAACAATATCTATCATACCATGAGATTTTAAATATTCAGCTGTTTGAAAATCTTCAGGTAATTTTTCTTTAACTGTTTCCTCAATAACTCTTCTACCAGCAAATCCAATAATAGCTCCTGGTTCTGCAATATGAATATCACCAAGCATAGCAAAGCTTGCTGTAACACCACCAGTAGTTGGATTTGCGTGTAAAACTATATATGGAAGCTTTGCTTTTTTTATTTTATTTATTGCAATTGTTGATCTAGGCATTTGCATTAAGGAAAATATGCCTTCTTGCATTCTTGCACCACCCGAAGATGGAACTACTATAAGAGAACATTTTCTTTTTATAGCTTCTTCAGAGGCTAAAATTAATCCATCTCCTACATATCTTCCCATTGATCCAGCCATAAATGCAAAATCAAAACATGCCAAGATTACTGGTGTTTTATCAATTAATCCAAAACTAACTAACAAAGCATCATCTAGTTTTGTTTTGCTTTGAGCATCTTTTATTCTATCGCTATATTTTTTTTTATCTTTAAAATTTAATGGATCTAATTTTGGTTTTGGTATTGTAATATTTTCTATGGAGTCTTTATCAAGAAGAAATTCAATTCTTTCTCTTGCTGATAAGTGATCATGATAACCACATGTTTTACAAACATTATGATTTGAAGAAAATTCTTTGTGAAATATCATTTGAGAACAAGATTTGCATTTTACCCACAATACTTCCTCTGGTTCTTTTATTTTAACAAAAGCTTTAAACTTAGGTAAAACTGTCTCTTTAATCCAATTCAATTATCTTTCCTTTTTAAAAATGCTAACTAACCAAATAAATAAGGCTTAATTATGTTTTAAAGCTTTTGATATTTCTCTAGTAAAGTCTAAACATGTCATTAATTCTTCACTGCTTGAAACACCATCACTATCTATACTTTTTTTAATTAAATCAACTACTGCAGATCCAATAACAATACCATCAGATACATCTGACATCAAAGTTGCTTGAGCTGGTGATCGGATCCCAAACCCAATAACAATTGGTAAGTCTGTAACCTGTTTAATTTTTTTGACATTATCTTGTACGTTTTTAATATTAGGTGCTTGTGTACCAGTTATGCCAGTTATTGAGACATAATACACAAATCCAGAAGCATTTAACAAAATCTTTTTAAGTCTTTTTTCATCAGTGGTAGGGGTCACTAATCTTATCATAGATAAGTTATTTTTTTCAGCTTCAAAATAAAACTCATCATCTTCTTCAGGAGGTAAGTCTACAATGATAAGTGCATCTACACCGAACTCTATACATTTTTTAATAAATTTTTCTTTCCCAAACTTATAAATTGGGTTGTAATATCCCATTAAAATAAGAGGCGTATGAATATTTTTTTCTCTAAAAATTTTAATTAGTGATAAACATTTTTTAATGTTCATACCTGATTTAAGAGCTCTTTGACTTGATAATTGTATTGATGGTCCATCTGCCATTGGGTCTGAAAACGGCATGCCAATTTCAATAAAATCTGCGCCATTATCCGGCAGATTAGTAATGAGTTTCAAGGAGTTTTCAAAATTAGGGTCACCAGCGGTTATAAAAATTCCTAAGGCTTTTTTATTTTCTTTATTTAATTTATTAAAAGTTTTTTTTATACGATTCATAGTTTATATTAAGTATCGTTTTTCATTATTAATGGTAACACAGCTGACAAATCTTTGTCTCCTCTACCACACATATTCATAATTATAATTTGACCTTTTCTCTCAGAAGCTAGTTTTCCTGTAATATGTAGGGCATGAGCAGGTTCAAGCGCAGGAATTATACCTTCCAAGCTACTACATAACTTAAAAGCATCCAAACTCTGTTCATCTGTAGTTGATAAATATTTAATTCTACCAATATCATGAAGCCACGAATGTTCTGGCCCAATACCAGGATAATCCAAACCTGCAGATATAGAATGAGCATCAATTATTTGACCATCATCATCTTGAAGTAAATAAGTTCTATTTCCATGCAGCACTCCTGGTGAACCAGCAGTAAGAGATGCAGAGTGTAAATTAGAATTCAGTCCTTTACCTGCTGCCTCAACTCCAAATATTTCAACCTCCTCATCATCAAGGAAAGGATGAAACAAACCTAGTGCATTTGATCCTCCTCCAATGCATGCAACTAGAGCATTTGGAAGTTGATTTTCTTTTTCTAAAATTTGCTTTTTTGCCTCTTCACCAATTATTGATTGAAAATCTCTAACCATTTTAGGATATGGGTGTGGTCCAGCTGCAGTTCCAATTATGTAAAAATGAGTATTTGCATTACTTACCCAGAATCTCAAAGCATCATTCATTGCATCCTTTAATGTGCCCGTACCGGAGGTTACTGGATTAATTTTTGCGCCTAATAGTTGCATTCTTTGAACATTTGGTTTTTGACGCTCAATATCTTTTGCACCCATAAAGACTTCACACTCAAAACCAAAAAGCGCACATGCAGTTGCTGTAGCAACTCCATGTTGACCTGCTCCAGTTTCAGCAATAATTTTATTTTTACCCATATTTTTTGCTAATAATATTTGACCTATAACATTATTAATTTTATGAGCCCCAGTGTGATTGAGTTCATCTCTTTTTAAATAAATTTTAGCTCCACCAAAATGTTCAGTAAGTCTTTCAGCAAAATATAATGGACTAGGTCTTCCAATATAATCTCTTCTATACATATCTAATTCATTAATGAAAGACTGATCCTTTATTGCCTTTTCATATGCATTTTCAACATCCAAAATTAATGGCATTAGAGTTTCAGCTACAAATCTTCCACCATGAATACCGAATTTACCGTAAGCATCTGGACCAGTTTTTAAACTATTTAAATTCATTTTCGTCATAAGTAAGCCATCATAAACTTTTACATTTTATTACAAAATCTTTAATTAATTGAGGATCTTTTAGACCTTTCCTAATTTCCAGACCCGAAGAAATATCAATTGCTGGTGCTTTAGTAATATCAATGGCATTTTCTATATTTTCTATGTTTAAACCTCCTGCAAGCATCCATTTTTTTTTAGATTTAAAGTCCTTAAGGATATGCCAGTCAAATTTCTTACCATTACCACCTGGCAAAGCCTCAGATGGAGCATCAAATAACAGGATATCACAAATATCCTCAAATTCTTTATTTTTTCTTACTAGATCAATTTTATTCCTAACATTGATACCCTTTATCAAAGGAATATTTATTTTGTGTTTAATGTCAAGACATCTTCTTGAATTTTCGTTTCCATGAAGTTGTATATAGTCAGGATTAATATTTTTTTTAATTTGATTTAAAAAATCATCATTAGGGTCAACAGTGAGGGCTACTATTTTAGTTATATTATTTCTTGATTTAAGTAATTCTCGGGATAGATTAATTGAGATGTTTCGTGATGAATTTGGATAAAAAACCAATCCTACATAATCGACTTTACATTTAAGTGCTGCGTTCATTGATACTTCATCATTTATACCACACACTTTGATTTCAAATAGACTATTCATTTTAAATTAGATATTTTTTTGGGTACAAGAAAATTTAATAGTATAGTTATTTATTTAAACGATCTTTCATTCCTTTACCCATTCTGAAATAGGGCACATTTTTTTCTGGTACGGCAACAGCGTCGCCATTTTTTGGATTTCTAGCAATGCGTGCTTTTCTTTTTTTTACATCGAAAACTCCAAAACCACGTAACTCAACTCTTTCATTTCTAGAAAGAGCTTTGGTTATAATATCAAAAAAAACGTTTACAATTTTAGTTGCGTCTTTTTGATAAATGCTTGTGTTTAGATTGGCAATTTTTATTATAAGATCTGATTTATTCAAAATAACACCTTTTTATGAAGATTTTTCATCTTTTTTTGCCAGTGCTGCTCCTAAAATATCACCTAAACTTGCTCCACTATCAGATGATCCATATTCTGCCATGGCTTTCTTTTCTTCTTCAATTTCTTTAGCCTTGATTGAAAGAGAAATTTTTTTGGTTTTTTTATCAATATTAGTAACTGTAGCGTCAACTTTATCACCAAGACCATAACGATCTGTCTTTTGATCTGCTCTTTCGCGTGATAAATCATTTTTCTTAATAAAACCTTTTAATTTATCGCCTACATTAACTTCTAAACCATTTTCAGTTATTTCAGAGATTGTACAAGTAACTGTTAATCCTTTTCTTATGTTGTCAATTTCAGTAGCAGCAATGTCTTCTGTAAGTTGTTTAATACCAAGAGAAATTCTTTCTTTTTCAACATCTATATCTAATATTTTAGTTTGAGTCGTTGAACCCTTTACATAATTTTTAATAAGCTCATCACCGTTACCATCCCAACTTATATCTGAAAGGTGCACTAGACCATCTATATCCTCTGTAAGAGCTATAAAAAGACCAAATTCTGTTATATTCCTAATCTCACCTTCAATAATATCACCAACTTTATTTGCGTTTTTATATTTTTCCCAAGGATTCTCTACACATTGTTTTATGCCGAGAGAAATTCTTCTTTTTTGAACATCAATCTCCAGCACCATTACCTCAACCTTTTCTGAGGTAGATACAATTTTTCCAGGATGGACGTTTTTCTTTGTCCAACTCATTTCTGATACATGAACCAATCCTTCAATACCGTCCTCTAATTCAACGAAAGAACCATAATCCGTAATATTAGTAACAATTCCTGACATTTTTGCGCCTACAGGAAACCTCTCAAATACTTTAAGCCAAGGATCCTCTGTAAGTTGTTTTATTCCAAGTGATATTCTCTGTGTTTCATCATTGAATTTTATAACTTTGACTTGAACAGACTCGCCCACTTGAAGAGCTTCAGATGGATGATTGATTCTTTTCCATGAAATATCAGTTACATGCAATAAACCATCAACACCACCTAAATCGACAAATGCACCGTAATCAGTAATATTTTTAATAACACCTTGCAAAACTTGACCCTCTTGTAGATTTGCAACTAGTTCAGTTCTAGCCTCAGCTCTGCTGTCCTCCAATACTGCTCTTCTTGAAACAACGATATTACCCCTTCTTCTATCCATTTTAAGTATTTGAAAGGGTTGAGGTGTTCCCATTAACACACCAAGATCTTTAATAGGTCGAATATCGACTTGACTTCCAGGTAAAAAAGCTGTTGCACCTTCTAAATCGACAGTAAAACCTCCCTTGACTTTTCCAAAAATAATACCGTTAACTCTTTGTTGTTTTTCAAGAGCAACTTCAAGATTTACCCAAGCTTCCTCTCTTCTTGCTTTTTCTCTACTTAATATTGCTTGGCCATTAATATCTTCAAGTCTTTCTATATATACCTCAACTGTATCACCAACATTAATCTTCGCATCTTCTTCATTGTTTCCAAATTCTCTTAAAGGGACACGACCTTCACATTTCAAACCAACATCGATTATAATCATATCTTTTTCAATAGATATTACCGTTCCAGATACTACTGAACCTTCAATACTTGTCATTTCTTGAAAGCTTTGGTCTAATAACTCTGAAAAGCTTTCTTGTGAAGGTTTGGCAGTGGTTTCAGTTTGAGTCAATATTTTCTCCTATATAAAGTCTAAAATGTACATTTTTTGATGTTATAAATATGGAAAGTCAAGAAATCAATGAATATATTTTAATAAAACGTCAAATTCCTTCTATTATTTTAGTCACCTTTAGTAATAATTCTTCAGCATCAATAAAGCTTGTATCAATTACATACGCATCAACAGCTGGAACAAGTGGTGATATTATTCTACTACTATCTAACTTATCTCTTTCTTTCATTTCTCTAATCAAAGACTGCAACATACACTTTTCATCATTTTCATGCAAGAAAGATATGTTTTTTTCTAATAATCTTCTTTTTGCTCTTATTTCTATGCATGCATCAATAAAAAATTTGAAATCAGCATTTGGAAGAATTTTTGTACCAATATCCCTACCATCAAGGATACAGCCATGAAATTTTGTTTTGCTATTATCTACAAATTCTTTTTGTTTTGAATTTAATATTTCTCTTAATTTAGGATAAGTCGCAATAAGAGATGCTAGTTTTGCGATTTCTTCTGATCTTAAATTTTCTTTTCTTAATTCTATAAAATTTAAATTTCTTGCGATTTCAAAGCTATAATTTTCTAAATTTGTAGAAGTATGCTTTTTTTTAACAATTAACTCACTAGCAACTTTTCTATACAAAAGTCCTGTATCTAAATGTACAAAACCATATTTTTTAGCCAATTTTTTAGCTAAAGTCCCTTTGCCGGATGCAGCGGTTCCATCTATTGCAATTTTTATCATTAAAGCTGTCTTTTTTATATTAAAATATTGTACTTTTCTATCTATGTACGTATCAAATTAGCACCAATTTTATTCATTATTTCAAAAAATGAAGGAAAAGACGAGTTTATGGTATCAGTATCCAATACTTTTATAGGATTTTCAGTTATTAATCCTAAACATAAAAACGACATAGCAATTCTATGGTCCAATTTAGATCTAATTGTAACGTTCCCGTTTATACAATAATCTGGTCCTTTACCCTTTATAACCATACTATCTTTTTTTTCTTTTGTTTCAATACCAACTGATCTTAAACCCTCACTCATTGCGTGAATTCTATCAGTCTCTTTAAATCTAAGTTCTTCAATACCTTCCATTTTTGTTTCACCAATCGCTCTAATAGCAGCAATAGAAAGTATTGGAAATTCATCTATCATAGAAGCAACTCTTGATTTTGGAATTTTAATTCCTTTGAGAATACTATATTTTGCTGAAATATCTGCAATTGGTTCACCATTTATTTCTCGTCTGTTTGAAAATGAAATATTTGCGCCCATTTCTATGAGGCTTTTATATAGGCCCATTCTTAAATCATTGACACATACATTCATAACTTTAACATTACTATTAGGTGTTATTATTGACGCTACTATAGGAAAGGCTGCACTTGACGGATCCGAAGGAATTTCAATGTCAAGTGGTTTAAGCGAAGGCAAGCCTTTTAAGGTAATTTTCCAGGAAGAATTAGGTAATTTTGTTGTTGTAATTATAGATCCTAAATATTTTAACATTCTTTCAGTATGATCTCTGGACAAAGAAGGTTCAATGACAGTTGTATTTCCTGTTGAAGATATTCCGGCTAAAAGAATACTGGATTTAATTTGAGCTGAAGCAACAGGACTATTGTATTCAAGTGGTAATGGAATTTTAGAGCCTCTAATTTTAATTGGTAAATTGTCATTATTTGGATTATCAAAAAATGCCCCAGTTTTTATGAGTGGTTTAATTATTCTTTTCATTGGCCTTTTGGACAAAGACTCATCTCCTAAAATTGTTGCTTCAACATCAGACCCAGCTATTAGTCCCATAAGCAATCTTGATCCAGTTCCAGAATTACCCATATCTAACTTAAAATTTGAACCAGACAAATTTCCAATTCCATTTCCAAAGACTTCCCAAATATTTTTATCTTTTTTTATTTCAATTCCTAAGGTTTTTAGTGCTTCTAATGTTGCAATTACATCATCGCTTTCAAGAAGGTTTTTAATTTTAACTTTACCTGTCACTAATGATCCTATTATAAGAGCACGATGAGAAATTGATTTGTCCCCTGGTACAATGATAGCACCTGATAAGTTTGAAGATTTATTTGAGGAGATAGAATCCATTTATATGTTATTTCCTGAATTGGTAAAAACTCAATATATATTTAATTTGGCAAAAGTTAACAAAATTCTTAAAAAAACTTTTGACATATTCAATAATTTAAGTCTATTCCAATATTAGGAAATATTTATAATATTTATTAAGGAGATTTAATATGGCAAAACTAGAATGGGGAAAAAAGAGAACTTGTCAAGTCTGTGGAAAAAAATATTATGATCTTAATAAATCTCCAATTATTTGCCCCTGCCCTGAAGCTGTAGAATTTGATCCTAACCATTATTTAAGAACAAGAAAAGGCAAGAATGTTCCATCAAAGGCATCACTTGAAAATGATAATGATTTAACAGAAAATATTGAAAACATTGATGATATTGAGATCGATTCTGATACAGAAGTTGTAAGTGATGATGATCCATTACTTGAAATTAATAAAGATGATCAAAATGTACTAGCTGATGAAGACGATGATATTTCTTTCATTCATGATGACCAAATTACAGAAGATGACAATAGTATTGATGTAGAAATAAATAATGATGATAAGAATTAAAATATTTTTGGGGCTATAGCTCAGTTGGGAGAGCGCTACACTGGCAGTGTAGAGGTCAGGGGTTCGAACCCCCTTAGCTCCACCATAATCCTAGGAGTTTTAAAATATTTACTTTTCAAACCACTAAATTATTCGAATTTGGAATTTAATAATGTCTGTCGTAGCTTTTTATAGTAACAATAGTACCGTAGAGCTACAAAACGAATGGGAAAACAGGTTAAAAGTATATGACCCATTAATTACTTTAGTGCCTTTGTTAAGTGATCAAGCAGAATATGCTATAACTGCTCTATTGTGGAAAGCACCTCTTGAAAGAGTAAAAAAATTAAAAAACTTGCAGGGTTTAATATCCTTAGGTCAAGGTGTAGATCACATACTTAAAGACAAAATAATTAATTATGAAATACCAATTGTTAGAATAGTTGATCCTTTTATGGCAAAATCAATGAGTCATTGGGTGGTTATGTCTGTTCTCAATTATATTAGGGATACATTTGGTTATGATACGCAGCAAAAAAATAAAATATATAAACCTAGAAAGGAAATTAACTTTACTACCTTAAAAATTGCTGTTTATGGTATTGGAGCCATAGGTAGTGTTGTTGCTAAAGACCTGAAACAATTAGGATTTAAAGTTGACGGGTGGAGTAGAACTCAAAAAAAAATTCCTGGTATAAATTGTTTTATTGGTAAAAATAAATTTAAATATCTTCTCAAAACCTGTGACATTCACATTTGTCTGCTTCCTTTAACAATCGAAACAAATAACATTTTTAATAACTCTTCATTTAAAACAATGAAACATGGTTCATGTTTTATAAATGCTGGAAGGGGAGAACAAGTAGTAGAAGAACATTTGATTGAAAATTGTAAATCAGGTCATATTTCAGCTGCAATACTAGATGTTTATCGTAAAGAACCATTACCAAAACAGAGTAAGCTATGGGATCTAAAAGAAATCAGAATTTGGCCTCATGTAGCTGCAGAAACAAATCCTGAAACTGCAGCCAAACAAATTGCAAATGCAATAAATCATATTGAAAATGGAAAAATACCGCCAAACACAATAGTAAGAAAACTAGGTTATTAATGTTTAAAATTTTGGGGAGTTTATTATGGACTTAAAACAAAAGGTAACAACATCGACACAAATGCGTGGTGCAATGGTTTTTGAATTTTTTAGTCCTGGAATACCAATTATACTTAAAAATGCAGGTTGCGAGTTCATAATTTTTGACATGGAGCATGGAGGTCTTTCTTTAGAACAATTTAAGACCCTTTCAATAATATCTAATGCGAATAAAATTGCGCCATTTTTAAGAATTCCTGAAATTAATTATAATTATATAGCCAGAGCTTTAGATTTAGGTGCATTAGGTATTATGGTTCCAATGGTAAACACACCTGATGATGCAATAAAAATTGTCCAATCATCTAAATATCCTCCAAAAGGTAAACGTGGTGCTGGGTTTGGTTTTGTACACGATAATTATATTAATCAAAACCCTTTATCTTATATTGAAAAAGCAAATAATTCTCTGATCAACATTATTCAAATTGAAACAAAAATAGCTTTGGAAAATGTAAAAGAAATAGCTTCGATAAATGGAGTAGATTGTCTTTGGGTTGGGCATTTTGATTTAACCAATTTTTTAGGAATACCTGGGAATTTTTCTTCAAAAAAATATCTAAACGCAATAAATGAAATTGTTGATGCTGCAGTTACCCATAAAAAAAGTCTTGGAATAATGGTAAATAATAAACAAGAATTAGAGACTTATTACAAACTTGGTTTTAATATGATTGCGGTTGGAACAGAAATGAATATTTTATCTAGATCAATTTCTCAAATTTTAAAATAATTTTGATAATTTATATCATGGAGTAAGATTATGTTTAAGGTAGGTATTTCAGGAGATTTGTTAAATAGTGGCAATGAGCCATGCTTTGGAATGGAACAATTAAATCTCTTAAAAAACAGAAAAGATATTAAAATATCTTGGATGGATAAATCAATAATTGAATTAGATACGGAGATGACTTCAAAATTTGATGCAATACTTTTGAATTTACCAAAAGCAAATGCTAATTGTGTGTCTAATTCTAATTGTAAATTAAAAATAATTTCTAGATTTGGCGTTGGCTTTGATTCTGTTGATATAGAAGCTATGAAAAAGAAAAATATTATAGTTACTAATACTCCTAATGCAGTTAGAAGGCCAGTTGCAGTTGCAGCTTTAACAATGATTTTTGCGGCTGCTGGAAAATTATTACAAAAAGATCATCTTGTAAGGAGTGGTAAATGGAATGACAGAACTAATTTTATGGGCACAGGCTTAGCTCAAAAGACATTAGGGGTGATAGGAGCAGGAAGTATAGGCACTGAGACAATTAAGTTGTCAAAGCCTTTCTTTAAGAATATTTTAGCATATGATCCATTTAAATCGGAAAAACAATTAGCAGAAATTGATGCAATTAAAGTTGATCTGATTGAATTAGCATGCAAAAGTGACTTTATTGTAATTCTCTGTAATCTTGATAGTAATACAAAAGGGATGATACAAAGTAATTTTTTTTCAAATATGAAAAAAAGTGCTTACATTTTTAATTTATCAAGGGGCCCTGTAATTAATGAAATTCATCTCGAAAATGCACTTGAGGAAAAAGAAATTGCGGGTGCCGGTCTAGATGTGACTGAAAAAGAACCTCTTTCAACAGACAGTAAATTGTTAAAATATGAAAATGTGATAATAACGCCTCATGCTCTTTGTTGGACAGATGAGTGTTTTAACGATATAGCAACGGAAGCAATAAGTTCCATACTAAACTATATAGATAAAAAACCGATATTAAACCAAGTAAACTAATGATTTATTATGCAGCTTCTTCTCTAATTGATTGAGAAATTACAGCAAGAGCACTTTCTTTGCTTTTGCAACCTCTCAATTTTGTTGTAAGCTCTTTGTTTCTTAATAATCGTGAGATGAGGGCTAGAGCTTGTAGATGTTCTGATCCCTTGTTGTCTGGAGCGATTAATAAAAAAATAATATCCACAGGAATATCATCTGAAGAATTAAAGTCTAATCCATTAACCAGTGTTGATACAAAAACATAAGGTTTATCAATGTTTGTCACATTAGCATGGGGAATAGCAATGCCATTTCCAACTGCTGTTGAACCTAATTTTTCTCTTTTTGTTAAATTTTCTAAAAGTGATCTAGAATTTATTCCAATTTTGGATTCTGCCAATTTACTTAGCTCTTCTAATACTTGTTTTTTACTAGTGCCTTTAAAATTTACTAAAAAAGCATCATCAGACAACATATCATTGATATTCATATTTAACCCTTAAATATTAGGAATCTTTAATTAAATGTTCGTTAATTAATATCAAGTTCAACATCAGTCAAGTTTATAATTTAAAAAAATACAGTTTTAAAAATTATTTCCAAGATAGACATCCCTAACTGTCCTATCTATTTTAATTTCACTCGGGCTGCCTGACATAATAACAGACCCATCAAAAAGTATATATGCTCTGTCAACTATACTTAGAGTTTCTCTAACGTTGTGATCTGTAATAAGTACACCTATATTTTTTGATTTTAATTTATTGATTAAATTTTTTACATCATTAATTGCAATGGGATCTATACCTGCAAGCGGTTCATCTAGAAGAATGAAACTTGGACTTGAAGCTAAGGCTCGAGCTATCTCAGTTCTTCTTCTTTCTCCCCCAGACAATGTTGCACCATTTGAGTTTCTGATTTTATTTAAATTAAATTCAGCTAACAGTTCTTCTAAAATTTGGAATTTATAGTTCTTGTCATATTTTTGTACTTCTAAAACAGACAATATATTTTCTTCAACTGTTAATCCTCTAAAAATAGATGATTCTTGTGGTAAGTAACCAATACCCTCTTTAGAACGCATATGCATTGGTAAGTGATTAATACGTTCTTGATTTAAAAAAATGTCACCTTCATCAGTATCAATAAGTCCTGCTATCATGTAAAAACAGGTAGTTTTGCCAGCCCCATTTGGGCCAAGTAGCCCAACAGCTTCACCTCTATTTAACTTTAAAGAAACTTTATTAACTACTTTTCTTTTGTTATATGATTTAGAAATAGAATTTACTTTTAATTCTTGACTTGTAATTGTGTCTTTAGATTTATTTAATGCATAAGATATAAAAGCATTTTTATTGTTTTGATCATTTAATGATGATTTTAAGCGTTTGAGCTCTTCTTCTAAAGTAGTCAGTTTAATCTCCTTTTTTTTGTTTTTTAATGGGAGAAAAAGTTCCTTTAACGCGTTTTTTATTTTTTTCATCACCAACAATATTACTGATACCAGTTCTCAAATTTGTAATACCTTTAGAGCCTGAAAGTTTAGATTTCTGGTTAATTATGACAACATTACCGGTTAATCGTATAATTTCATCATTTGCGTCATAAACTCCAAAATCAGCTTTAGATTTCCTATCTTTTGCCTTGTTTTCAATGATAACATTCCCCTTAGCAACAGCCTTTTTCAGAGATTTGTTAGTAGGTTCAAAATTAGCTTTAACATTATCTGCATAAATTATAGTTTTATTTGATAAAATTATTTTAACATTACCTTCTGCTTCGGCTTTGTTATTCACATCGTCAAAAATAATATTTTTTGTTGATTCTACGTATCCAGATGGAGATGAAAATGTTTGAAAAGTACCTGATATCTTTGCAATCTTGTCATTTAAATTATATGTCATGTATTGACCGGTAGCTTTTGTGTTTTCTTTTGTCAAAACAACTTTATCTTCTGCAATTATTTTTTTCAAAATATTTTCTCCATTTTCAAAAATATAATCAGCTTTTATAGTATTTGCTTTTAAAGTAACACCATCTTTTTTTAAAATAACATTTCCTTTTGCAAGATAATATTTTTCTTTTTCAAACCATTCTAGTGACTCATCAGCCTCCACAGTTAATTCTGACTTATTACTATTTGTTTTTGCCCACACTAGTTGTGAAAAAGAAGTAAAGAAAATAAAAAGTAGTATAGTTAATGTTTTAGTTGGCATTTTTTTGAAATAAAAGCATCTTTAATTTTGCTTTTCCTTTAATTTTTATATACTCACCATTTTTTTTAATTTGAATACCTTTACCTTCTATTACGGTATTGCCAGAAACTATATCGACATTATCATTTGTATGATAATTACCATTTTTAAAAGTTCCAGTTAATGTTTGTGTAATAAGAGTGAATTTTCTTGCTTTCTTTGTGATTATTACTTTGTTTGAAAAAATGAAATCATTGTAATCGTTTGTTATAATTGCATTTCCTGCAGAAATTTTAGTTAAAATACCTTTTTGATCAATTGTTGTTAAAGAATTTTCTAAAATAACCTTCTTCTGCTTTGCTTCTATTTCTTCTAAGGTGTCAGCAATAATTAAAAATTTATCTCCTTGTTTATTTTGTTGTCTTATTTCAACACCAATTATCTTTTGTTCATTTTCTGAGTTTCTTTTATATTCATCTTTTTGTCTGAAGTAATTATTGTCATTTAAAAAATTATTAACCACAAAACTCATAATGAGAAGAAAGACTAAAGAAGCGAAGATTGTTTTACCACTAATTATTTTCATTTTTATCTAAAAATTTTTTTAAGTTTTTATTGATCAATGGGCAAATATATCTAAATTTTCAAATCCAATTAAATCTAATTCTGATCGTGTTTTTAAAAATTCAAAACACTTTTTGGCAATTTCGTCTTTATTCTCACGTGTAAGTAATTGATCTAACTTATTCTTTATTTGATGAAGATAAAGAACATCTGAAGCAGCATATTTTAATTGAGCCTCACTTAGGGTTTCTAATCCCCAATCAGAAGTTTGATTTTGTTTGTCTAATTCTAAATTCAAAAGATCTTTGCATAAGTCTGCTAGACCATGTTTTGCACCAAATGTTCTTGATAACTTAGATGCTATTTTTGTACAATATATGGGTCCATTCAATTTACATATATTTTTTTCAATAACAGCCATATCAAATCTTGCAAAATGAAAAAGTTTTGTAGAATTTGGATTTTTAAAAATTTTTTTAAGATTTGGAAAATTCTCTTCTTTTTCTAAACTTTTTTTTGATATTTGTACGAGATGAGCAATTCCATCTCCACTTGATAGCTGTATCAAACATAATCTATCTCTATTAATATTGAGTCCCATAGTTTCAGTATCAATTGCTATAGCATCACCAAACTTCACTTCCGATGAGACGTCATCATTATATAAAAAATAAGTCATTTGTTATCCATAAAACTTTAAAAAATATGTGTCATGACTAAATATATTAAGTAGTAAAATAAATCTAGAAACAAAATCATATTTCAACATAGCATAAAAGGAAAATCCAATGGGAACAAATATAAATAAAAAAATTGCAGTTATTGGGGGTAGTGGGTTTCTAGGAAAATCATTGTTGAAATTACTTTCAAATGAAAATGTTGAAATAATTTTATTTACACGAAAAAAAAATTATCAAAAAAATTTGAACAAAATTTTTCCTAATAATAATTTTAAATGTATTCAGTGGAATATTAACAATTTAAATATCATTGAAGAAAATATTAAGAATGTAGATTCTATAATTAATTTATGTGGTATTCTTTTTGAAAATAAAAGTGGTGATTTTTTTAAAGTACATACAGATATTCCTGCTTTCTTAGGAAAAATTTCTCTAAAACATAAATTAAATACGTTAATTCATGTTTCTGCACTTGGTGTATCTACGAATTCTGAAAGTAAATATTCTAGAAGTAAAGCAGAGGGTGAAAACCAAATGCTAGAACATTTTCCTAAAGGTAAAATTTTAAGACCTTCTTTACTCTTTGGTAAAGGTGATAATTTTTTTGGACAGTTTTCAGAAATGTCTAAATTTTCTCCTATTTTGCCTGTAATTTCTACATCAACAAAATTCCAACCAGTTTTTGTTGAGGATGTCGCAAAAGCAATAATAAAATTATTAAAAGATAGAAAAAATAAAAATAATATTTATGAATTAGGAGGAGAAATAATTTACTCTTTTGAAGAATTGTTAAAAATCTTATTAGAAATTAAAAATATTAAAAGATTTCTTATTCCGCTTAATCCAAAACTCATGATGATACCTGCATTTTTTTTACAAAATTTACCTAAGCCTCCTTTTACAGTAGATCAAATGATACTTCTTAAAACAGATAATATATTAAAGAATGGTTTACCTGGGTTAAAAGATTTAGGTATTAAAATATCTGACATGAAAACTGAGCTTCTTAAAATATATTAATAAAACTAAGCTAAATGTAAGCATATATTAAGATCAGAATCCCAAGCATAATTCTATATGCTACGAAAATTTTAAGTGAAGCTTTATTAATCCATTTCATAAATAATGTAATTGTAATTAAGGCGACGCAAAAACTTAAAATAATACCCATAATCATTTCATTATTAAAAAAGAAACCTTTTTCGATGAACAAGTTTATGCTTTCCAAAGTAGTTGCGGCTATTATAACTGGGATTGATAATAAAAGAGAATATTTAGACGCATCAAAACGGCTGAAACCCATATATAATCCAGCAGTTATAACAATTCCAGATCTACTGGTTCCAGGAATAATTGCTAGTGTCTGAGCAATGCCAATTACGAGTGCGTCCTTTAAATTCAAACTTTTAAAATATTTTATAACTTTAAGATTTCTGTCAGCTATACCTAATAATATTCCAAATATTAAGGTGGTCCATCCAATGACTTCTAAACTTCTAATTATATCAAAATTATTTATATGAACCAAAAATCCTACAATGATAATGGGTATAGTGCTAATTATTAGATTTTTAAAAATAATAAAGCCTTCGTTATCTATTTTAAAATACATTGTATCTGAAATTATTTTCATTAAATCTTTTTTTAAATAATATATCACAGCCAATAAAGACCCAAAGTGAAGAGAGACGTCAAAACCTCTGCTGGAATCTATATTTAAAAAAAATTCAGGTATTATGATTAGATGGGCACTAGATGAAATAGGTAAAAATTCTGTAATTCCTTGAATTAATGATAAAATAACTATTATTTCTAAAGCCATTTAAAACTCTATCTTTTACATAAACTTTATTTATCTTATATATTGATAATATCTAATTAAAAATAGGATTAATTATTATTTTAATTTCTTTTAAAATTTTTTGAGTTGCAATTGCATGAATTGGAATAAACAAAACCCATATTTAGCTAAAATCACTTCTAAAAAACTTTTATCTGGCAAACAGTCAAACAAAGAAGTTTTTCATTATGAAATTTCTCTAGGTGATAGCGGTATTATTTATCAACCTGGAGATAGCTTAGGAATTTTCCCAGTAAATAATAATATTTTAGTAAGAGCTATTATAAATAGATTACAAATAAATCCTACATACATACCCAAAGGGTATGATCTTAACATTTATGAGTTACTAGAAAAAAAATTTGAGATTCTTACACCAACTAAAAGATTAATAAAATTTGTTAACGATAATATTAATCATAAAGAATTAAATTATTCTTTAAATACTAAAAACATAAATATATATATGGATTTTAAATATGGGAAAGATGTTTTAGATTTCATGAATTTGGATGAAAGTCTTAAATTTGATGTATTGCATTTTTTAACTCTTTTAAAACCACTCCAGCATAGAGCATATTCTATTGCATCAAGTAACTTGATTTTTAAAAACTCAGTGCATTTAACTGTTTCAACTCAACGATGGCAAAGAAAAACAAGAGATTATGGTGGTGTTTGTTCAACTTTTTTATCTGATAGTTGTGAATTAGGTGATAAAGTAAAAATCTTTTTAATTCCTAATAAATTGTTCAAATTACCTGATGACCAAAATAAGCCAATAATTATGATTGGTCCTGGTACAGGTGTGGCACCCTTTTTATCTTTTATACAAGAAAGAAAATATTTAAAGAGTAATGGAAAAAATTGGTTGTTCTTTGGTGCTCAGACCAAGAAAAATGATTTTATATATGAAGATCAAATTTCAAATTTTGTTGAAGAAAAAATTTTGAATAATTTAGATACTGCTTTTTCAAGAGATCAGGATAACAAAATTTATGTGCAGGATAAAATATACGAAAGAAGTAATGAATTTTTCCAATGGTTAAAAAATGGAGCAATAATATACGTTTGTGGAGATGCTCAAAAAATGGCTAAAGATGTTGAAGTCACAATTATAAAATTAATTTCAAAAGAACTTAAATGTGAAGATAAAAAAGCTTTAGAATATTTAAAAATGTTAAAAAAAGAAAAAAGATACTTAATAGATGTGTATTAAAAATATTATTATAAAATTTAACATAGCATAGAGGTCATTTATGAAATGGGATAGATTAAGATTATTTAATATTGTTGCCCAAACTCGAAATATCACCGAAGCTTCCTATATCTTGCAAATGAGTCAGTCTGCTTTGAGCAGACAAATGAAGTCTCTAGAAAACGAATTAGGTGTTAGGCTCTTTTTAAGAAACTCAGATGGTATTTCTCTGACTAAAGCCGGTATGAGATTATCTTCTTCTGTTCAAATTTTAGCTTCTGATATAAGCAAGACTCATAATCAACTTCTTGAGGATATGGACGTTCCATCAGGTAGATTGAATGTCACTGCTACAAATGCGTTTGGGGCTTTATGGGTTGCTCCTAGAATGTCAAAATTCAAAAATTTATTTCCAGAAATTAATGTTGCGCTTAGCCTAAGAGATTCTGAGCCTCGAGTTACCAATTTTAACTCTGACATTGAGGTTAGAATGACACCCAGTGTTTCTCAAGACGATATTCAAATTAAATTAGCTGACTGTAGATATAAGATATTTGCATCAAATGAATATATTTCTAAAAATGGATATCCAAAAACTAGTAGTGATTTAGATAATCATAAAATAATATCTTATGGAGAAGATGCACAACCCCCCCTTGATAGACATCGATTGAATTGGTTATTAACAATTGGAAAAGAAAATAAAAGACCAAGAAAGCCAATTTTAGAGGTTTCTAGTATATATGGAATAGCAAAGGCTACTGAAGTTGGTATGGGAATAGCCTCATTACCAGATTGGATGGAATTTGAAATGATAGAATTAACAGAAATTTTATCCCAACTTGAAGGACCTAAAATGTCAATTTCTTTATGTTTTAATTATGAGTTGAGAAATGATTCTAGAATTAAGGCATTTAAGGATTTTATGATTAAAGAAGCAGAGATAATTAATTAATTTGTTAATCAATTTTGTAATGCAATTTATGCATATCTGACATATAATGAATAATTTTACAAATATATGTAAATTCTCTATGTTCCACATTCTTCACTAGGGAATAAATATATTAAGCTTTAACCATAGTTGGTTGATTTTATAGATTTACAGGAATTAAATGAGTATTAAAAAATTGAACAAAATGGGGTTTCCTGAAAAATATGGTTTATATGACTCAGACAACGAACATGAGAATTGTGGTTTTGGTTTTATTGCAAATATTAAAAATGAACCCAAACATGAGATAGTTCATCAAGCCTTGGAGATTGTTCATAACCTTGACCATAGAGGTGCTATTGGAGCTGACCCTTTAGCGGGTGATGGCGCTGGTATTTTAATTCAAATACCAAATGACTTTTTTAAAGAAGAATTTTTAAAAACTGATATTAAACTTCCAGAAATTGGTAATTATGGGGTCGGCATGATTTTCCTGCCTCCAAAAAAAAACAGAGCTAGTTCTGCAATCAAATCAATTGAAGAAGCAATCAAAAAAGAAGGTCAATCTCTAATTGGATGGAGAGATGTTCCAGTTGATAATTCTGTTTTAGGAGAAACTGTAAAAGATAATGCGCCAATCATTAGGCAATTTTTTATTCAAAAAGGAAAAAACACTAAAACTGAAAAAGAATTTCAAAGAAAATTATATGTAATTAGAAAACAAAGCCTTTTCTTACTTCAAGAAGAACTCCAAGATGATTGCGATGACTTCTATATTGTTTCACTTTCGACGAGAACCATAATATTTAAAGGAATGGTGTTAGCACCAAACCTATCAAAGTTTTACATTGATTTTCAAAATAAGAATTTCAAAACCGCTATAGCTCTTTTCCATCAGAGGTTTTCAACTAACACATTTCCTTCTTGGCGACTGGCCCAACCTTTTAGATATTTATGTCATAATGGTGAGATTAACACTGTCAAAGGAAATACAAATTGGATGAACTCAAGACGATACAGCATGTATTCTGAACTTTTAGGAGATGATCTAAAGAAATTATGGCCAGTTATAGAAAAATCACCATCAGACTCAGCAACATTTGATAATGCTTTAGAACTTCTTGTAATGGGTGGTTATTCACTACCTCATGCAATGATGCTGATGATACCTGAAGCTTGGAAAGATAACTCATTAATGGATCCAAAAAGATCTTCATTTTATGAATATTACTCTGCATTAATGGAGCCATGGGATGGACCAGCTGCAATGGCTTTTACCGATGGTGTTCAAGTTGCTGCTACTTTAGATCGAAATGGTTTAAGACCAGCTAGGTATGTCGTAACTGATGATGATTTAGTTATAATGTCGTCAGAAGTAGGGGTTCTTAGAGATATTCCTGAACATAAGATTATTCAAAAATGGCGTTTACAACCTGGAAAAATGCTTCTTGTTGATTTAAATGAAAAAAGAATAATTTCAGATGAAGAGCTTAAGGACGACTTAGTTAATTTATATTCTTATGACAATTGGGTTAAAAATTCAAAAGTTAACATTAAATCAATTGATTTTAATACTAATAAAACATTGCCAGAGGATAGTGTATTATTAGATCTACAGCAAGCATTTGGATATAACAAAGAAGATCTTAAATTCTTTCTTGAGCCAATGATTTTAGATGGGCAAGATCCAATAGGATCAATGGGAAGAGACATACCCTTAGCAGCGCTATCAGATAAAAACAGGCTTTTATATGACTATTTTTTTCAAAATTTTGCTCAGGTAACAAACCCTCCTATAGATCCTATTCGAGAAGAGTTGGTAATGTCTTTGATGAATTTCATAGGACCAAGGCCAAATTTGCTTGATCCTAAATCAGGTAAAAACCAAAAGTTAATTGAAGTTGATCATCCGATATTAGATAATTTAGATATAGAAAAGATTAGAAATATAGATAAATTTACTTCTAATAAGTTAAGGTCCTTTACTTTAAGTATTTGTTATAATAAAAAAGAAAATCCTAATTTAGAAATTGAAAATTTTTTACAAAGCATTTGTGATGAAGCTGAAAGTGTTATAAATAGCAATGCATGTAATATAATTATCTTATCAGACAGAGAAGTTGATCAAAACAATATTGCAATTCCTGCATTACTTGCTACGAGCTCAGTACATCACCATTTAATAAAAAAAGGTTTAAGAACAAAAGTAGGATTAATAATAGAAACTGGAGAAGCAAGAAGGGTTCATGACCTATGTCTTCTTGCAGGTTATGGAGCAGAAGCAATAAACCCATACTTAGCTTTCTACACCTTATCAAACATAGTAAAAAATCATAATCAGGAAATTGAAGAAAAAGAAGCTTACATAAAATACATCAAAGCGGTAACAAAAGGCATGCTTAAAGTAATGTCTAAAATGGGTATTTCTACATATCAATCTTATTCTGGTGCTCAAATTTTTGATGCAGTAGGTCTTTCTTCTAATCTTGTTGATAAATACTTTTGTGGCACGTCATCAAAAGTTGAAGGTATTGACTTAGAAGAAATTCAAATAGAAACAGAGAACAGACATGAATTAGCTTATGGTGATTCTCCAATATTATCTAATGATCTTGATGTTGGTGGTGATTTAAGCTTTAGAATTCGCGGTGAAGAACATGTTTGGACTCCTGAAACAATTGGAATGCTTCAACATTCAGTTAGAAGTGCTAATTATGATACTTTCAAAAAATACTCAAAGAAAATTAACGACCATTCAATTAAATTAAAAAATTTAAGAGGTTTATTTAATTTTACAAATAAATCAAAACCTATAAATATTGAAGAGGTAGAACCTACATCTGAAATAGTTAAAAGATTTGCTACAGGTGCTATGTCACTTGGATCAATATCCACAGAAGCTCACACAACTTTAGCAATTGCAATGAACCGTCTTGGAGGAAGATCTAATACAGGAGAGGGTGGAGAAGAGACATCAAGATTTGTTCCTCTCGCTAATGGTGATTCTATGAACTCCAGAATAAAACAAGTTGCTTCCGGAAGATTTGGAGTTACCACTGAATATTTATCAAACGCTACTGACATCCAGATAAAAATGGCACAAGGTGCCAAGCCAGGTGAAGGTGGACAGCTTCCAGGTGGAAAAGTTGATGAATTTATTGCTAAAATTAGACATTCAACTCCAGGTGTTGGTTTAATATCACCACCACCTCATCACGATATTTATTCAATTGAAGATTTAGCTCAACTTATACATGATCTTAAAAATGTTAATCCAAAAGCTAGAGTTTCTGTAAAACTGGTATCTGAGTTTGGTGTTGGAACCGTCGCTGCTGGAGTTAGTAAGGCTTATGCTGATCACGTAACTATTTCAGGAAATGATGGTGGTACTGGAGCAAGTCCAATTACATCATTGTTAAATGCTGGTGGTCCTTGGGAGACTGGTTTGGCTGAAACTCATCAAACACTTGTCATGAATGGATTAAGAGAAAGAATAGCTGTTCAAGTTGATGGAGGGTTAAGAACTGGAAGAGATGTTGTAATTGGAGCAATTTTGGGTGCTGATGAATTTGGGTTTGCAACTGCCGCTCTTATTTCTGAAGGTTGTATAATGATGAGAAAATGTCATTTAAATACTTGTCCTGTAGGTGTTGCTACACAAGATCCAGAACTTAGAAAAAATTTTACTGGAACACCCGACCATGTTGTTAACTTTTTTGTTTTCATTGCTAATGAAGTAAGAGAAATAATGGCAGAGCTAGGTATTAGGAAGTTTAACGATTTAATTGGAAGAAGAGATCTTATTGATTTTAATGGAGCAGAAGAGCATTGGAAAGCTCACGGACTGGATTTAAGAAAACTTATTGTAAGTTTGGAAAAAGAAAAAGATGAGACTTTTTATAATTCAAAAGAGCAAAACCATAGGTTAGAACTTGCTCTTGATAATGAATTAATTTCAAAATCAAAAAAAGCTATCTCAGATAAAATAAAAGTAAATATTTCTTCAAAAATTGTAAATACTAATAGAACTGTTGGTGGAATGTTGTCTGGGGTTATAGCAAAAAAATACGGTCATAATGGATTGCCCAAGGATACAATTAATGTTGATTTTACAGGCAACGCTGGCCAAAGTTTTGGAGCTTGGTTATCAAAAGGTGTTAATTTTGACTTAAAGGGTGATGCTAACGATTATGTAGGTAAAGGACTGTCAGGTGGTAGAATATCTGTGAGTCCTCATGAAACAAGTAAAATTATTCCTGAAAATAATATAATTGCTGGAAATACCCTTTTATACGGTGCAATCTCTGGAGAATGTTATCTAAGAGGAGTTGTAGGAGAACGTTTTGCAGTCAGAAACTCAGGTGCTACGGCTGTTGTCGAAGGTTGTGGTGATCACGGATGTGAATATATGACTGGTGGTGTTGTTATTATAATTGGAAAAACAGGTAGGAATTTTGCAGCAGGAATGTCTGGTGGTATAGCCTATATTTTAGATGAAGATGGTACATTTCATAATAAGTGCAATAAAACTATGGTAGAGTTAGAGAAAATACAGAGTTTAAAAAACCTGGATACTCCCTCAGCAAAAGATATTGATAATGATTTACTTGATTTTGATGAAGCACGATTAAAATTAATAATTCAAAGACATTTAAAATATACTAAAAGTGAAAAAGCTAGATTAATATTAGATGATTGGAGTAAATATCTTAATCTTTTTTATAAAATAACTCCTTTCGACTTTAAGAGAGCTTTAAACGAAAGAAAACAAAAACTTAAAGAAGATAATAAAGTACCGAATAGAATTGCTGGAGAATAATATGGGTAAAGTTACTGGATTTATGGAGTTAGACCGAGTTGAAAGAGATTATGAACCGGTTAAGGATAGAATAAAACATTTTAAAGAATTCCTAGTTCCTCTAGATGAAAAAAAAGTTTCAGAACAAGGAGCTAGATGCATGGATTGTGGAATCCCTTATTGTCATCAAGGTTGTCCTGTTAATAACCTAATTCCTGATTGGAATGATTTGATTTATAATAATAGATGGAAAGAAGCTCTTGATTTACTTCAATCAACGAATAATTTTCCTGAATTTACTGGTAGAATTTGTCCAGCACCATGTGAAGCATCATGTACTTTGAATATTACAGATAATCCGGTAGCAATTAAAACAATTGAATGCTCTATTGTAGATAAAGGGTGGGAAGAAGGTTGGATTAAACCAGTCATTAGTAGTAAAAAAACTGGCAAGAAAGTTGCTGTTATTGGTTCTGGGCCTTCTGGTTTGGCATGTGCTCAGCAACTAGCTAGAGCAGGTCATTCTGTGGTCGTGTTTGAAAAAAATTCAAGAATAGGCGGTCTTCTTAGAATTGGTATACCTGATTTCAAAATGGAAAAACATCTTATTGATAGAAGAATGTCTCAAATGGAGGCTGAAGGTGTTGATTTTAGAGTTAATTCTTACATTGGTAAAGATATAAAAATAGAAGAATTAAACAAGGATTTTGATGCAATTGCTTTTTGTGGAGGATCAGAAAATCCAAGAGATTTACCTGTTAAGGGTAGAGAGCTTAAGGGTATTTATTTTGCTATGGAATTCCTCTCCCAACAAAATGATAGAGTGGCAGGTAATAAAATAGATCCAAAAGTTGAAATCTCAGCAAGGGGAAAGAATGTTCTTGTAATTGGTGGTGGAGATACTGGATCTGATTGTGTTGGTACCTCTAATCGTCAAGGGGCTAAATCAGTGACTCAACTCGAGTTACTAGATCAACCACCTGAAAAAGAAAATAAAGCACTTACCTGGCCTAATTGGCCTCTAAAACTTAGAACCTCAACGTCTCATCAAGAAGGTTGCGATAGAAATTGGTCTGTTTTAACAAAATCATTTGACGGTCATGACGGAAAAGTTAACAAACTAAATTGCGTTAAAGTTGAATGGTCAAAAGATGATAATAGAAAAATGAAAATGAATGAGGTTACAGGTACTGAATTTTCTTTTGAAGCAGATCTTGTGTTACTTGCGATGGGTTTTGTGCATCCAATTCATGAAGGTTTAATAAACAGTTTAGGGGTTAACCTTACGCCAGCTGGTAATTTAGATGCAAATGACACAGAATATAAAACATCTATTGATAAATTTTTTGCTGCTGGCGATTCAAGACGTGGTCAATCATTAGTTGTTTGGGCAATAAGAGAAGGTAGACAATGTGCAAGGTCTATTGATAAGTTTTTAATGGGAAAATCTGAACTACCGAACTAGGCAGATTTTTTAATTTTATTAAAATATTAAAACCTAATTTACATTATTTTAAATTGAAATGTGAATTTAAATGGATCATAAGATTATTGTTAGAGAAAAAAAAGAAATAGATAATGACCAAGTTGAATATATTTTAAATAAAAATTTTGGTGAAAACAGACATCAAAGAACTGTATATTTATATCGCAAAAAATCGCCTATTAAAGGTTTGTCACTTGTATCTTGTTTAAATGAAGATCACAAAACTGTAATTGGTACCATTACTTTTTACAGAACATTAGTTAGCAATATTAATTGCATACTTCTTGGCCCTTTAGCAGTTAGTGACGTTTTTCAAGGAAAAGGTTTTGGTAAAATACTAGTAAGAAAAGGATTAGAAATTGCTAAGCTAAAAAATGAAACTATATGTTTTGTTTCAGGTAAATATAACTATTACAAAGAATTTGATTTTTTAAAATTAAGTAGTAAAAATCTAATTATTAACGCACTAGGTAACCTAACATATGGAGAGCTTCTAGTTAAAGAACTAAAAAAAGACTGTATAAACTTATTACCTCTAAAATCACAACTTCTTCCTGAAAAACAATAATGATTACTCTTCATCACTATTACTTATGTTCATCTTCAAGATATATTAGGCTTATTTTGGAAGAACATAAAATCTCATATCAGATTCAGCTAGAAAATTATTGGAAACCACAAAAGGATTTTCTACAGCTTAATCCAGCTGGTCATTTGCCAGTTTTAATTAATGAAGAAAATTTTCCATTTATTGGAGCAAATGCTTGTGTTGAATATATCATGGATCTTAAATCAAGACCTGATTTATTTGTCGATGATTACAGAGAGAAAGCTGAAATAAATAGGTTAGTCCATTGGTTTGATGTAGTTTTTAAAAAAGAAGTTTTTGATCCAATTATTTATGAAAAGGTATTTTCAAGAATTGTAGATAACATAACTCCGAACAGTGAAAATATAAGAGCAGCACTTAACAATTTGGATTTTCACATTCAATATTTGAATTATTTACTAAATAATAAAAAGTATTTTATCAAAGATGAGATAACCTCTTTAGACTTTTTAGCTGGAGCTAATTTCTCTATTTTGGATTATTTAGGTTTATTAAATTTGAATAGTTATGAGAACATAAGAGAATGGTATTTTAAAATTAAGTCAAGACCTTCATTTAAAACATTGTTAAAAGATCAAATAGTTGGACTTAACCCTCATGAAAACTATAAAAATATTGATGTTTAATTATATTTTTGTTTTTATTTCTTCAATAATATTTGTGATATTTTTAAGTTGGTCTGTCTCAGATAACCTATGGCCAGCGTTCTTGTCTAATAGTAGTTTGATATCTTTAGTTCCTTTAAATGTTTTGATTATTTTTATACTCAAATCATATGGTACGGCATCATCAGCCATACCATGGTATAAGTAGACAGGACCATTAAAATATATGCTCTCTAATAAAGTAAGGTTTTTAAAACTATCTTTTATTAATTTATATGAAAAATCATTTTTTGATCCATCTTCATATTTTATACTTGTCTTTCTGTTTTTTACTAATTTTCTTTTTTCATTCCCTGTCATTTCATCCCAAATCAAAAGTTTAGGAAAATCTGGAGCAGGAGCTAAACCTACAATTGCAGCAATTTTTTGAGGAATTCGTTTTACTAACATCAGCATAATCCAAGCGCCCATTGATGATCCAACTAAAATCTGTTTGTCTTTAGTAAGTTTGTTAATTAAATACTCAGCATCCTGATACCAATCAGAAAAACATGTTTTATCAATTGATCCTGATGATTGACCATGACCTGAATAATCAAACCTTAAAAAGCTATGATTATTCTCTTCTGCCCATTTTTCTAAATATAATGCTTTTTTACCTTGCATATCTGAGTTAAAACCACTTAAGAATACAATACCTTCTTTTTTCCCTGTTAATTGGTTATATGCTATTGTGTTATTATCTAATCTATTAATAAATTTGGTCATTTATAAATCCGTTTAATTAAGGTTAATAAAATGAATAAGAAAAAATATACTATAGCTCAGATTTTACCAGCGTTAAATACTGGGGGTGTAGAAAGAGGAGTTGTAGAAATTTCTAAAGCATTAGTAGAAAATAATTTTAGATCAATTGTTATTTCTTCTGGAGGTCATATGGTTTCTCAAATAATTAGAAATGGTGGAACCCATCATGAACTTGATGTAGCTACAAAAAACCCATTAAAATGGCCTAAAATTAGGAGTGAGCTAAAGAGAATTTTAGAAAGTGAAAATGTAGATCTAATTCATTTCTGTTCTCGAGCACCTGCATGGATTGGTGTGCCACTTGGAGAAATATTAGATATCCCAATTATTACTTCAGTGCACATGAGGTTTAGAAAATCTAATGTATTTAAAAAATACTATAATAGTATTTTAACTAAAGGTAATACAATAATTGCTATTTCAAAGCACATTGAAGAAAGTATAAAAACTTATTTTCCAAAAGTAAGTGGTAAAATTAAAATTATTCACAGAGGTGTTGATTTAGATCTATTTGATCTAAACAAAATAAATCCTGCTAGAATAATAGCTCAATCAAAGCATTTAAATTTAAAAGATAATGTTCCTGTAATAATTATGGCAGCAAGACCGGCAATGTGGAAAGGTTATCAAATTCTTATAAAAGCACTATCGAAAGTTAAAGAAGATTTTCAATGTGTTTTAATTGGAGCAGGTGATGGAAACAAAAAATTTCAAAAGATTTTAATAAATAAAATTATCCAATCAAAGTTAGAAACTAAAATAAGACTTATTAACTCTTCCAGAGATATACAAGCTGCAATGATTTTAGGTGACTTAATTATAATGCCATCATTAACTCCGGAACCCTTTGGAAGAATAGTTTTAGAAGCTCAAGCTTTAGGTAAAATACCAATTGCTTTTGACCATGGTGGAGCTTCAGAAACTATAATTGATGGAAAAACTGGATTTTTAGCAGAGCCCTTAAAAGTAACTAGTCTGTCGGAAAAAATATCATTTGCTTTATCTTTAAAGCCACAAAAGAGAGAAAAGATAGGTGAATTTGCCAAAAAATTTGTATCTAAAAATTTTAACCATAATAAGATGTGTAATTTAACTTTATCATTATACAAACAAGCTATTGCAGAATATAGAATAAACAGTTAGTGATATATTAGAGTTTTAAATTAAAATTAAAAAAAATGATTACAATTACCCTCCCAAGCAACGATAAAAAAAAATATGATAAACCAGTAACCTCCGCTGAAATTGCAAATGACATTTCAGAAAAACTTAAATCTGAAGCTTTAGTTTCAATAGTAAATGGTGAACTATGGGACTTAGATAGGCCTATCGAAGTAGATAGTAAGATTGCGATATTGACAAAAAAAAATAAAGAAACTTTGGATGTTATAAGACATGATGCGGCACATATCATGGCAGAAGCAGTTCTAGAATTGTTTCCAGAAACTCAAGTCACTATAGGCCCATCTATTGAAAATGGTTTTTACTACGATTTTTACAGAGAAAAGAAATTTATTTTATCTGATTTAGAAATTATTGAAAAAAGAATGCATGAAATCGTTGACAGAGACGAAACAATCTCAAGAGAAGTTTGGTCTAGAGAAAAAGCAATAGATCACTTTAAAAAAAGCAATGAAAAATTTAAATTGGAATTAGTGAAAGCTATCCCAGAGGATGAAACAGTTACATTTTATAGGCAAGGGAGATTTTTAGATTTATGTAGAGGTCCTCACACATGTTCAACAAAAAAACTTGGTCATTCTTTTAAGCTTACCAAATTAGCAGGTTCATATTGGAGAGGCGATAGCAAGAACGAAGTTTTACAAAGAATTTATGGAACTGCTTTTTTTAATGATAAGGATTTAAAAGATTATTTATTTATGATTGAAGAAGCTGAAAAAAGAGATCATAGAAAATTAGGAAAAGAATTAAATTTATTTCATCTACAAGAAGAAGCTGTTGGATCAGTTTTTTGGCACAGAAAAGGGTGGTCAATTTATCTTGAAATTGAATCTTATATGCGAAGGAAATTGAAAAAAACATATGAAGAGGTTAAAACACCTCAAGTCATAGATAGATCTTTATGGGAAAAATCTGGGCATTGGGATAAATTCCAAGAACATATGTTTATGGCTAAAGGTGATGATGAAAAAGTGCTAGCTTTAAAGCCAATGAATTGCCCGGGTCATGTACAAATCTATAAACAAGGTTTAAAATCGTATAAAGACCTTCCAATTAGAATGGCAGAGTTTGGTTCTTGTCACCGAAATGAACCATCAGGAGCTTTGCATGGTATTATGAGAGTAAGACAATTTACACAAGATGATGCTCATATTTTTTGTATGAATTCTCAAATTACATTAGAATGTGTAAAATTTTGTGAGTTACTCCAACAAATTTATAACGATTTTGGTTTTGCAGAATTAAAGGTTAAATTTTCTGATAGACCTAAAATTCGTGCTGGAGACGATTCCACTTGGGATAAAGCTGAAAAGGCACTTATAGTTGCAATAGAAGCTGCAGATATTAGCTATACCTTGAATCCTGGAGAGGGCGCATTCTATGGCCCAAAACTTGAATTTGTACTTACAGATGCAATTGGAAGAGATTGGCAGTGTGGAACTCTTCAAGTGGATTTTGTATTACCAGAAAGGCTAGGCGCATACTATGTAGATGTTGATGGGAATAAAAAGCATCCTGTAATGCTACATCGAGCAATTTTAGGATCTTTAGAAAGATGGATAGGTATTTTAATCGAACAATATTCAGGAAGAATGCCATTATGGCTTTCTCCCATACAAGTTATGGTGTGCTCTATAGTTGATTCAACTAATGATTATATATATGAGATTAAAAATAAATTAGATAAATATGGTATTAGGTGTGAAATAGACTTAAGAAATGAAAAAATTGGTTATAAAATTAGAGAACACTCTAATCAAGCTATTCCTATTATTGTAGTTATAGGAAAACAAGAGCAAGAAAATAAAAGTGTAGCAGTCAGGTACTTAGGCTCAAAAAAACAAGAGGTTTTGAATTTGAAAGAATTTTTAGAAAATATAGCAAATAAATGTATGCCTCCTGATTTAATTAATGATAAAAATTAGTATTATTTGTTGCTTTGTTAACTAATTTTTTGAAATTTATTAACAAATTCCCATAAAATGTTGTATTAATATTTGAAATTAAACAATTAAGGAGATTTTCATATAGTTGGATTAAATAACACTCCACAAAGCCAAGATGGACCTAGGATAAATGATTTGATTAGAGCTGATAGTGTGCGTTGTATAGGAGCAGATGGTGAACAATTAGGTGTTATACCCATTAATGAAGCACTTAAGATAGCAGAAAATTTAAGACTAGATTTAGTAGAGATCCAACCAAATGTGGATCCACCTGTTTGTAAAATTCTAGATTATGGTAAATTTAAATATGAAGCTCAAAAAAGAAAGAATGAAGCTAGAAAAAAACAAAAGATTATTGATGTAAAAGAAATTAAATTAAGACCTAACATAGATAATAATGACTTTTTTGTAAAAATGAAACAAGTTAAAAAGTTCATTGAAAATGGTGATAAAGTAAAGATAACTTTAAGGTTCAGAGGAAGAGAGATGGCTCATCATACTTTGGGCGCAACTGTTTTAGATCGAGTTAAAGATGATACTGAAGAATTATGTAAGGTAGAAACATTACCAAAGTTAGAAGGTAGACAAATGGTAATGATATTAGCACCCAAATAGCAGAGATAACAATATTGATAATAAAATAAAACTTTATGTTGCTAACTTTATTTAGCTTATGTATAAGATTTGAAAAAATTACTAAATTATTGAGAGTATATTATGCCTAAACTAAAAACCAAAAGTGGCGCAAAAAAAAGATTTAGTCTTACTTCATCAGGTAAAGTTAAAGGTAGCCCAGCCTTTCTTAGTCATAACCTTCGTAAAAGATCTCAAAAAATGAAAAGACAAGCTCGTGGTACAATGATACTTAATGAATCTGATGCAAAAATTGTTAAGCAATTTATACCCTATGCTTAAAGGAGTTAATTAATGGCTAGAGTAAAAAGAGGTGTTACAACTCATGCTAGACACCAAAAAGTAATTAAAGCTGCAAAAGGTTATTATGGAGCTAGAAAAAATCTATTTACTGTAGCAACTCAGGCTGTTGAGAAAGCTAGCCAATATGCGTACAGGGATCGTAGAAATAAGAAGCGCAATTTTAGGGGTCTTTGGATACAAAGAATTAATGCAGGTTCTCGTTTACATGGATTAACTTACTCTAAGTTTATGAATGGGCTTAAGTTAGCTGGGATTGAAATAGATAGAAAAATTTTATCAGATTTAGCTGTTTATGAACCACTAGCATTTGAAGAATTAATTTCAAAAGCCAAGTCTGCTTCTGCTTGATATTTAAAATTTTCAATAAGTAATATAGATTATTGCAAATTCATTAAATTAGGTTTTTAATAAAATTATGGTTTCTGAACAAAAGGATGATCTTCAAAACTTATTAAATAATATAACAATAAGTATACAAAATTCCAAATCATCATCTGAACTTGAAAATATTAGAGTTAATTCTTTAGGTAAAAAAGGTTCTATTACCCTATATTTAAGGAATTTAAAAGATTACGATATAGAAATAAAAAAAGAAATTGGAGCTTATTTAAACGATATAAAAAGCCAAATAAAAAAATTAATTTTAGATAAAAAAAATTTTTTCAAAACAGAATATTTAAAAGAAAAGATTAATTCAGAAAAAATAGATATTTCTCTTACTCCATATGAAGCTGAGATAGGTACTTTGCACCCTCTTTCAAGAACTATAGAAGAATTATGTGCTATTTTTGCAGATATGGGTTTTTCTATTGTTGATGGTCCTGATATCGAAAGCGATTATTATAACTTTACTGCATTGAACATCCCTGAAGAACATCCAGCACGTCAAGAGCATGATACGTTTTATCTTCAACCAGATTCTAGTGGACGAAGAAAAGTGTTAAGAACTCATACAAGTCCAGTTCAAATTAGGACAATGGAAAAAATCGATTTAAAAAATTTTGAAGAAATTAGGTATATCATACCTGGAAGAACATATAGATCTGATCATGATGCTACGCATTCTCCAATGTTTCATCAATGTGAAGGCTTAGTGCTTGGTAAGAACATCAATATGGGTCATTTAAAAGGATGTTTGATAGAATTTTGTAGAACTTATTTTAATGAAGACAATTTACCAGTTCGTTTTAGACCAAGCTATTTCCCCTTTACAGAACCATCAGCAGAGGTAGATATTGGTTGTAAAAAAGAAAATGATGGAAGCTTAGTTATAGGTGAAGGCGAAGATTGGTTAGAAATTCTAGGATCGGGTATGGTTCATCCTAGAGTTTTACAAGGTGTTGGGATAGATCCATCAAAGTATCAAGGCTTTGCATTTGGAATGGGTCTAGAGAGACTAACTATGTTAAAGTATGGTATCCCGGATTTAAGACCTTTTTATGATAGTGATCTAAGATGGCTAAAACATTATGGGTTTATACCTGTTGACAATCCAAGCTTACACTCTGGTTTGAATGGTGTTTTTTCATGAAATTTACATGGAAATGGTTACTAGATCATCTAGAAACTGATAAAAATATATCAGAGATTTTGGAAACACTTCCTAAACTTGGTTTAGAGGTTGCTTCAGTTGTTAATTTAGCAGAGGATTTAAAAAGTTTTATATCAGTGGAAATCATAGATGTAAAAAAACACCCAAATGCAGATAAACTTAATGTTTGTATGGTATTTGACGGGGAAAATACATTTAATGTTGTTTGTGGAGCTCCTAATGTTGAATTAGGTATGAAAAGTGTTTTTGCAAGTATAGGAACATTTATTCCAGGTTTAAATTTAAAGTTAAAGAAAGGAAAAATAAGAGGAGAAGAATCATTTGGTATGTTATGTTCAGAAAAAGAGTTAAATTTATCTGAAAATCATAGCGGTATCATCGAACTAGAAAGTTCAGCTGAACTTGGTTTGTCAATTTCAGATATTATGGATTTAAATGACCCAATTATAGAAATTGAGATAACCCCTAATAGAGGCGATTGCTTAGGTGTAAGAGGTATCGCCAGAGATTTAGCAGCAGCTGGACTAGGAAATTTAAGGGATTTAGATATTATATTTAATGATGGTGAATTTGATAGTATAATAAATTGGAAGATTGATTTAGATAAAGATGAAAAATATCTTTGCCCTAAGGTTTTTGGTAGATCATTTGTAAATCTGAAAAATGATGAATCTCCCCTATGGCTTAAAAATAGATTAACAGCTGTTGATCAAAGACCAATAAGTTCTATTGTAGATATAACTAATTATATTATGATCGATATTGGAAGACCTTTACACGCATATGATATAGATAAGATTAAAGGTACATTTCTTAAAATTTCAAAATCAAAAAAAGGCGACAAGTTCTCAGCACTTAATGGAAATACTTACGAGTTAGATGATAATATGCTTGTTATTTCTGATGAGGAAAGTGTTGATGATTTAGCTGGTATAATGGGGGGAGAAAGGACAGGTGTTACCAAAAACACGACAAAAATGTTTTTAGAAGCCGCAATTTTTGACCAAGTTTCAATAGCGAACACTGGTAGAAAATTAAACTTAAATTCTGACGCTAGATATAGGTTTGAAAGAGGATTAGATTATACCTCTCCAGAAATGGTAATGCATTATGCTTCTGCAATGATCAATAAAATTTGTGGTGGAAAGTCTAGTAAAATTGTTAATTTTAAAATAGAACAAAAAAACAGAATAATTAAATTTGACCCAAATATTATTAATCAACTAACAGGCGTTAAAATTGAAAATGAATTATCTAAATCAATTTTAGAAAAATTAGGTTTTAAAATTGTCTGCGTTGAAAATATTTGGGACATCACGCCTCCTAGTTGGAGACCAGATATAGATGGTATTGCAGATATTGTTGAAGAAATAATCAGGATAAATGGGTATGATAAAATACCTTCAATAAAATTATCAAGAAGCAATTATATTGCAAAGCCAGCAATGAGTATTAAGCATCGTCAAACTTTTTTTGCTTCAAGAATATTAGCAAATAGGGGTTATAATGAAGTAATTACTTTTTCATTTTTGAATAAGGAAATGGCGGATCAATTCAATGGAGGTGGACTTGCTCTAAATTTAGTTAACCCCATATCTTCAGAAATGACGGATATGAGACCGTCAATTATTCCTAATCTATTATCAGCAGTGCAAAAGAATGTAAATTTAGGAGCTCAAGATCTCTCTTTTTTTGAGACTGGCCCAATTTTCAAAGGCGATAGTCCTAATGAACAAATAAGCACAATTACTGGAATAAGATATGGTGACAGAATTAAAAAAGATTGGCAAAAAGAAGCCGTCACATTTGACTTCTACGACATTAAACTTGATGTGATAAAGGTACTGGACACAATAGGAGTTCCTAAAAATAGTCTGAAAATTTTTCAAGAAGCACCTGAATATTTTCATCCAGGAAGAAGTGCAGTTTTTAAAATTGGCCAAAATATTATAGCTAATTTAGGTGAAGTTCATCCTGAAATTGGGGACGCTTTTGGATTAAATAAATCAGCTATTGCTTTTGAAATATTTTATGAAAATATACCATTGCCAAAAAGGAACAAAATTTCTAGACCAATGTTAAAAACATCAAATTTGCAACCAGTTACAAGAGAATTTGCATTTCTTATTAATGATGAAATAGAATCCGATAGAATTTGTCAAATTGCTAAATCCATTAACAAAGATTTAATAACAGATGTTAAAATACTTGATATATATAAGGGTGAAAAAATTCCTCAAGAATTCAAATCTATTGCAATTAAAGTTACAATTCAACCTATACAAGAGACATTAACTGATGCTGCATTAGAAGAAATAAGTGCTGACATAATAAATGCTATTGAGAAGAAACTATCAGGCTCTTTAAGAGAAATTTAATTTAAAATGGTGCCGCCAACTGGATTTGAACCAGTGACCTCGTCATTACCAATGACGCGCTCTACCGCTGGAGCTATGGCGGCACAATATAATTTCTTAACTTAAATATGTTTTCACTAATGACAAGTTTTTTTATAGATATATATTTATATATAAACTTAAACAGAAATAAGTATAACTTGTAAGATTCCAAAAATATGACTAAAAAAAACACAAATAATGAAAATAATTTATCAGCTTCTTTAAAAAGTAACTTGGAGCTCAGAAAAAAACAGATTTCAGAACGAGATGACAATAAAATTATTGGAAAAAGAATTAATAAAATTGGTCAATCAAGACTTATTGGTAAAGAAAGTAAAAAGTAATTTAAATTAAAATGAATAGTTTCACTAATAACAATCTTGAAAAAATTTATATTACAGGTGAAAAAAAATTAACTGGAAGTGTTAATATCAGCGGTGCCAAAAATGCTGCTTTACCACTAATGGCACTCTCTTTAATAATTAATAAAGATTTTAATCTTTATAATGTTCCTGATTTAGCTGACACCAGATTAATGTCTAACTTATTAATTGATTTAGGTATTGCAATAAACTGGAGAAAAGGAAATTTAAACTTTTACGGAAAACCAAAAAAAGATGAGGCTTCTTATGATTTAGTTAGGCAGATGAGAGCTTCAATTCTTGTGTTAGGACCTTTGTTAGCATCAAAGGGCACAGCAAAAGTACCTCTTCCAGGAGGGTGTGCCATAGGTAGTAGGCCTATTGATTTACACGTTATGGTAATGGAAGCGCTTGGAGCAAACGTTAAATTTGATAGTGGTTTTATAATTAGTTCTCTTAGTAATGAAGGATTAAAAGGTGGTGTTATTAATTTTCCTAAGGTTTCAGTAGGTGCTACTGAAAGTGCATTAATGACTGCTGTTTTGGCGCAAGGGCAAACCAAAATCTTTAATGCGGCAAAAGAACCAGAAGTAACAGACTTGGCAAATTGCTTGAACAAAGCAGGCGCAGATATAAAGGGTATTGGAACTGATAATTTAATAATTAATGGTGTAAAGGAATTGAACCAAGTTTCTCATTCAGTTGTTTCTGATAGAATAGAGGCGGGATCTTTTGCAATAGCATCCAGCATTACTAAGGGTAACGTAGAAATAAATAATATTAACCCTAAGAATTTAACTGAGTTTATAAATATTCTTAAATTAACTGGAAGTAAAGTTGAAATTTTTGAAAATTCCATGAATGTATCTTGTTCACAAAGACCTAAAACTTTTAATGTTTATACAGATCCATATCCTGGCTTCCCTACAGATCTACAAGCTCAATATATGGCACTAATGGCAATAGCGAATGGAAAAACTTTAATTAAAGAAACTATTTTTGAAAATAGATTTATGCACGTTCCTGAACTATTGAGAATGGGAGCAAAAATATCTGTAAACCATCAAGAAGCAGAAATCAATGGAGTAAAAAATTTAAAAGGTGCAAAAGTAATGGCCTCAGATTTAAGAGCTTCTATGTGTCTTATACTTGCTGCGTTAGCTGCTACTGGCACAAGTGAAATTGATGGTTTAAATCATTTAGATAGGGGGTATGAAAATTTAGAAGATAAATTAACCAACCTTGGCGCAATAATAAAAAGATCAAATTAAGAATAGAAAAAGTTTGTAGAGAGTTCAATGCCTATCGAAAATAAAATCCGACTTAATGCTTTTAATCATGATGATTTAAAAATCTTCTCATTTCTTTGCCAAGACGCCATATTTTCTAAAGAAGAAATTTTTTATGACAAAGCAAAAAATTTGTTTGTAGCTACACTTACTAGATATTGTTGGGAAAAACAAAAACCAAATGACAAAAATATTAATTATAGAGTTGTGACTGGCTTACAAATAAGGAATGTTAATAACGTTGAATATATTAACTATAAATCTAAAATACATTTTTATAATTTACTTGCGATAACTTATGAAAATGAGAATATTATTCTCAATTTATCAATGTCTTCAAAAATAAAGTTAGATTGTAAGAAGATTAATGCTACTATTGAGGATATAGATATTCCCTGGCCAACAAAGTTAAAACCTTTGCACAAATAATTTTATAGGAAACTATCAATGACTTTAAATAAAAGTTTAAATATTGCTTTGCCAAAGGGCAGGATTTTAAATTCAGTGCTTCCTATTTTATTAAAAGTTGGTATAGAGCCTGAAAAATCTTTTTTTGATAGAAACAATCGTAAGTTGAAGTTTAAGACAAATATAGATTATATAGATATTATAAGAGTTAGGTCTTTTGATGTTGTCACATTTTTAGCTTATGGCGCTGCTCAAATGGCATTCGTAGGCAGTGACATTTTAGATGAATTTAATCATGCTGAAGTTTATTCTCCTTTAGATCTAAATATAGGGAACTGCAAAATGGTTGTTGCAGCTGAAAAAAATGTTATTACCGATGAAGATCCAAGGTCTTGGAGTCATGTGCGTGTTGCTACTAAATATCCTAATATTACTAGAAAACATTTTGAGTCTAGAGGTGTTCATGCAGAATGTATAAAATTAAATGGTGCAATGGAACTTGCTCCATCAATGGGTTTATGCAAAAGAATAGTAGATTTGGTTGAAACTGGCTCTACTTTAAAAGCTAACGGTTTAGTTGTAGTCGAAAAAATTTGTGAAGTCTCAACAAGATTAGCAATAAATAGAAGTTATATGAAAACTAACTTAAACACCATACAACCTTGGATTAAAAAGGTTGAGGAAGCCATAAATGTCTAAATTTAAAACTAGATATATCAATTACTCAGATAGAGGTTTTAAAAAAAAATTTGAGGATTTGATATTTGATGAAAAAAAATCAAATAATAAAATTAACACTACAGTCACAAAAATTTTAAAAGAAATACATGAAAATGGCGATGAAAGCTTAAATGATTGTGTAAGTAAATTTGATAAAATAAGTGTTAAAAAAATTAAAGATTTATTCATTTCAAAAGACACCTTAAAAAAAGCTTACGATGGACTTAAGAAAGAACAGAAAAAAGCATTAAATATTGCGGCAGATAGGATAAAAAAATTTCATAAACGTCAAATCCCTAAAAACTTTAGTTATAAAGATAATCTTAAAGTTAATTTAGGTTTAACTCACTATCCAATTGGCTCTGCAGGTTTTTATGTGCCTGGGGGTAAAGCAATTTATCCATCATCAGTATTGATGAATGCAATACCAGCTTTAGTTGCTGGTGTTGAGAGGAGAGTACTTGTAAGTCCGATTTCAGATATAAATGAAGCATCTATTGTTCTTGCAGCAGCTCATGTTGCAAAAGTAACAGAATTTATTCGTATTGGTGGAGCTCACGCTGTTGCAGCACTTGCTTATGGTACAAAATCTATTTCACCTGTAGATAAAATTGTTGGGCCTGGAAATGCTTACGTTGCAGAAGCTAAAAGACAAGTTTTTGGAAAAGTAGGTATTGACTCAATTGCTGGACCCTCAGAGGTTTTAATTGTATGTGATGAAACAGCCAATCCTGACCATGTTGCTCTAGATCTTTTATCACAAGCAGAACATGATGAGTTAGCCCAGTCTATTTTAATAACAACAAGTAAAGAAATTGCAAAAGAAGTAAAAAATTCCGTAGAAAAATTTCTTAAAGAAATTTCTAGATCAAAAATAGCAAGTTCGTCATGGCATGATTTTGGCGCTATAATTTTAGTAGAAAACTTAAATCAAGCTATTGAATTAATAAATATAAAAGCACCTGAACATTTACAATTAATTCTTAAAAATGCACAAAAGATAATTAAAGAAATAAAAAACGCAGGAGCTATCTTTATTGGTCCCTATACTCCTGAGGCTGTAGGTGATTATATTGCTGGTCCAAATCATGTCCTTCCAACAAATGGAACAGCAAAATTTTCGAGTGGATTAGGGGTTGTAGATTTCTTCAAGAGAACATCTATAGTCAACTTTAATAAAAACAGTCTCAATGAACTTGGAAAACATGTGATAACACTAGCTGAAGCAGAGGGTTTAGAGGCTCATGCAAGGTCTGTTTCAATCAGAATAGACAAATAAAATAAAAAAATATTATATAAAAATCTTGACTAATTATTCAGAATAGTGAGATTAAACTTAAATTTTGATGAAGAGGTTAAATGGCTAAAGAAGGTGTAATAGAGTTTTCTGGTATTGTAGAAGAACTGCTACCAAATGCTATGTTTAGAGTAAAACTTGATAATGATCATGAGGTTCTAGCCCATACAAGTGGGAAAATGAGGAAAAATCGTATTAGAGTATTACTTGGTGATAGAGTGAATGTAGAAATGACACCTTATGATTTAACCAAAGGAAGAATTACATTTAGATATAAATAAATTCTGATGTATTAAGTTTGTTTTATGGATAGAACTAAATTGAACAAACATTTTATACTAGCATCTAGTTCAAAAAGACGGCTTGAACTTTTAAGTCAAATAGGCGTTAAACCTGATTTAATATTATCACCAAATATAGATGAAATTATATTTTCTAAAGAACTACCACGTATATATGTTGAGAGAATGTCTTTAGAAAAAAATAGAGTTTTTCAACAAAAATACCCTCAATCAATAATACTTACTGCTGACACGGTGGTTTCTGTAGGAAGAAGAATCTTGCCAAAAACTACGGATGTAAATTTGGCAGAAGAATGCTTAAAATTAATTTCAGGAAGAAGACATAAAGTTTTCACAAGTTTCACTGTTTATACGCCAAACAATTCGCTCAAAACAAAAACTATACAATCAATTATAAAATTTAAAAGATTACATCCTGACGAAATTAATTATTATCTTGCCACAAAGGAATGGGAAGGGAAAGCAGGAGGGTATGCCATACAAGGAATTGCCGCATCATTCATAAATTTTATATCTGGTTCATATAGTAATGTGGTAGGTTTGCCTCTGGCAGAGCTTTACAGAGTGTTAATCGCTATTGGATATAAATTCAAAAATGATTAATGAAATTAATGATCATTTTATCTTGGTAGATAAATGCGCCGATCAAACAAGAATAGTTGAAATAAAGAGTAACAAAATTGTTAAAATTACTTGTTGGAAAGATGAGAAGCCCCCATTAATTGGTAATATTTTAGATGCAACAGTTTTAAAAACATTAAATAGTGGGATTGTGAGGGCTAGTTTAAATAATAAAAAAATCATCACAGTCAGAGTAGGGAAAAATTTTTTAAAAATAAATGAAAAAATAAAAGTTATAATTTCTAGTGAAGAGTTTGAAGATAAGCCTATACAAGCAAAATTGTGGTCCGGAAATTGTGATTTAAAAAAAATAAATAATGTAAAACGGATAATTAATCTTTTCTTTAATAAAAACATACCTGTCATAGAAGACAACCATGCAATATATTGGAATGATATGGATTTAGATAGTTGTTTTCTTAACGCTCTAGATCCAATGACCAAAACTGAGGATGGTGGTGTTTTATGGATTGAAAAAACAAAAGCAGCCACACTTATTGATGTTGATACTAAAAATATATTAATTAATAATGAAGATGAAATGTTAAAGTTCTGTAAAAATGTGTTTCTCAAATGTATGGATGAAATCAAATTGAGAAATATTGGAGGTATGATACTTATTGATTTTCCAAGGGTATCGTTTAATAGAAAAAAAAATCTTCATGAATTTATTACAAAAGAAGGAACAAAAAATATTCCAGAAAGCAATTTTCTAGGTTTTTCTAGATTACAACTTTATGAGATGTATGTACCAAGAAACTTTAAGTCTCTAGAGAGTTTTTATATTAATAAAAATGAATTTGATTTTCAAAACCATATGAGATCATTGTGGAGAGCATCTAAGAAAATCAAATCTAAAAATAACATTGAATTTTTATGTGGTAAAAATCTCTATAAAAGATTAAAGCAAAAAAAAACACCAGAATTCATAAATATTGTTGAAAGAATAGATCTCCCAAAGGATTATGGTGAGTTATTAGAAAAAAAAATATAATGAAAGAAAATCAAAAAATAAAATGTGTTAATTGTAATAAAGAATTTGATATCAAATTAGAAACAAAACCATTCTGTTCTAAACGTTGTAGTTATATAGATTTAAATAATTGGTTGGGTGAAAAATACTCAATCCACTTAAATGAAGAAGATTCTGAAAAGAATATTTAAATTTTTTTTTTGTTAGCTAGACATAATGAGATGATAACGTTATAGATTATTCTATTAAAGCCCGGGTAGCTCAGTAGGTAGAGCAGAGGACTGAAAATCCTCGTGTCGGTGGTTCGAATCCGCCCCCGGGCACCACGTTTCTTTTATATCAGACTTAACTAAACTGTTGATCACACCTCTTTGGTTAATATCTCTAGAATCTCAATTTATAGCTTGTTTGTCAAAGTAATTGTGACAGAGGTGTGACCGAAAATAATCATTGTCTAAGTTCTTATTTAGTAAATTCAATAACTTAAAAAAAATAATTAAATATGCACTTTAAAATATTAGATATACTGCAGCATTCTTACTAAAGCAAATGATTGAGAATGCATTTGTGTGGTTACATGGTCTGATCAAAACCTTGCTAAAACTGGTTAACGTATGCTGCCAGTTCTTATCAAAGCGACTCTTCATATATTTTTTATACATTTATCTAACAGAACATTTCTCGTAAAGTGTTAACCATTTTAATCACGCATAGAGAGCCATACAGAAATGTCATTATAAGTGGGGTTAATAGAAGATGTTGTTTAAAGTGGCTGTACGAGTATAGGTTAATGTATATGTAGATATATAAGTGAGTGAGTAAAAGTTTAAATATAAATAGCCCTTGTTTTCTTTTTTTCAAGATAAAGTTCATGAGCTCTTTTGTAACCATTTTCAAGATTTTTGGTATAAAGTACAGTATTAAACAATGGTTTAGAGAAACGATTTCTATTTAATTTTTCTTTAATTTCATTAAGCTTATTAGGGTTTGTTGCTAGATCTATTATTAATTTTTCATATATTTTTTTATTGTCGGTTATGAGCTCACATAAATCAATTGAATTTAAAAGACTTCCAGCAACTCTGGTAGAAAACCCTTTGCCCATTTTTGTAACGACAGGTAACCCTGCCCAAAGAGCATCACTTGCAGTTGTGTGCGCATTATAATTGAAGGTGTCAATAAAAAGATCTGCTAACTTATGCCTTGCCAAGTGTTCGTCTTGAGGCAATCTGTCCGCAAAAATTATTCGATTTGCATTAACACCTCTATTTTGAGCTTCTTTTTTTAAATTACTTTCTGCCCATTGATTTGATTTAAATAACCATAAAACACTATCTTTAATTTTTTTCATTATACGCATCCAGATATTAAATTCTTCAGATGTTATTTTACAATTATTGTTGAAACAACAAAACACAAAACTATTTTCTGGCAAACCAATATCTGACCGTGTTATTTTTTTTTGAGAAATAGCACGTGTATCATCAGTTGGCTGATATGTATGTGGCATATATATTATATTCTCAGAATAAAAGTTTCTAAACTCTGCAGGTATTATTATAGGATCAGCTATAATATAATCCATGAAATTAGTGCCAAGTGTACCTGGGTAACCTAGATAATTAATCTGTGTAGGCGCTGCACGGTAAGCAAAAATTCTCGTTCGAGAGTTTCGAGTGTAACCATTTAAGTCAATAGCAATATCAATATTATCCTCTCTTGCTATCAATGCAGCTTCTTTATCACTCACTTCGCTTAAATCTTTAAACTCATCAAATGCATTAACTAATCTGTTATATAATCTGTCTTTTCTAGTGCCTTTTATGGAATAACCATAAACTTTAAACTCCTCTCTATTGTGAATTTCAATAACCTTTGCAATTAAATATGCAGTAGGATGTTCTTTAAAGTCTGAAGAAAAATAGCCAATTTTAATCGGCTTATGACTTTCTATTTCTTTAGTATTGAATAATGATATCTTGTCAGTAACCTTGTTTTTATTAAAATTTTCAGCCCTTTTTTTATGTCTCAATGGAGAATCCTCGATAGACAGTAAATGGAATGGTCTAATAGCTTGTTTTCCTATTCCTAATTTAGGAATCCAATTACGTTCATCTCTAATGCCTTTCCAATCACAAATTTGGGCTTGTTGGTAGATTTTTGATGTTCGCGCCATTTCAAAATTTGGCTTTAACAAAATTGCCTTTTTATGAGCCTCAATAGATTCATCAATTCTACCTTGGTCACTAAGACTAACGCCTAAGTTATTATAAGACTCAGTATGGTCTGGTTGAAGTGATATTGCCTTTTTAAACACCTTTATCGCTTCTTTAAAGTCTCCTTGATCTCTTAGCACAGTTCCTAAGTTATTATAAGCATCAGCGTAATCTGGCTTCAATGATTTTGATTTTTTTATAGCTAATAATGACTCATTTAAATTTCCTTGTTCTCTATATATTGCACCCATGTTATTGAAGGCCTCAGGAAAATCAGGTTGAATTGATATTGCCTTTTTACATAATGCTATAGCTTCATCAAATTTACCTTGTTCTGAAAGAATAACAGCTATATTGTTATAAGCATCAACAAAGTCTGGTTCAAGTGATATTGCCTTTTTAAATGAATTAATAACTTCATCCTGATTCCCTTGATTTTTAAGTGCAAGACCTAAATTGTTATAAGCAAAAGCATAATTAGGATTAATAGAAATTGACTTTTTGTAAGCCGTGATTGAATCTCCAAGTTTTCCAGTTTCGTATGCTACTACTCCAAGCATGTTCCACAAAATAAAAGATTTTGGATATTTTTTAATGAAGGATTTAATTCTTTGATCTACTATTAAAAACTCTTTGTCAATTATAAGGGTTCTTATTCTATCAATTTCTTCTTGAGATGGGTTTTGCATATTTAGTCTTGTATAGTTTATTGTAATTAAATTAGCTTGATATTTTTTATAAAATCTTTCTTTAAGTGATTTTTTGATCAATTTATTAATTTTTTTAAGGATAATTTTGCATTAAATTTTCATTACTTCAATAATGTTATTTTTAATAATGTAAATTGACCAATATATTATAAAATCTATTAATTTTTTATCAGTAAAACTTAAAAAGATACAAAAGAACAAATTCATAGATGATTATAAACAATTTAAAAATAAAAAAGTAGGAATTACTGAAGCATATTCTAAATTTAAAACACACATGGAAGAAATAGGAGATGGTCAATATGTCCCAACTAGAAATCGATTTGCACAAAGGATTAGGCAATTAGTTAGGGATGATGTAGAACTTGAAATGGATAGGGACAAACATTCTAACTATATCAGATACAAGGAGTTGGTGTAGGAGTGCAGATATAATCTTAAAAACTTTTTTAAATTTACTTTTCATAGATATTTGAAATGCCCTTTAATATATGAATTTTCAATAAAGATACTAGAAAGTAATTAATTAAATATAAATTATTATAGTTGATTAAAACTAAATAACTAGTTATATAGTTTAATATTATGATAAATAATGTGGTTGCAGCAAAAGGATTTAACGCTGTTGGTTCAAAGTCTAGATTAATTGTTTTAACAGAGTTGGTTAAAGTTGGTTCAAATGGACTAACAATTGGAGAAATTCAAGAATTAGTTAACATCCCCCTTTCAACTCTGGCTCATCATCTAGATCATTTAAAAAAAGCAAATCTTATTCACCAAGAAAAAAAAGGGAGATCAACTTATAACTTTGCACAATTCAACCATATTCAACAATTGACAGATTACCTTCTTAAAGAATGCTGTGTAAATGAGAGAAAATAATGAAAGCTCTAATTTTAAAAAATATCAACATAGAAAATTTTAATTTTAAATCAGTTTGGACTATAGTTTTGTTAATACCATTATTGGTATTCATCTTTATTCCAGAGGATTTTAGCTCAATTATTACTTTTGCATCGAAAGCTTTGATGGGAACTATCCCTTTTATATTATTTGCAGTTAGTTTGGTAGCTTATTTAAAAGCAAGTGGTGCTGAAAGTTTAGTTTCAAAAGCTTTTAAAGGTAAAGAAGTTAGAACTATTTTTATTGCAACTCTTGTTGGTGGAATTGCTCCTTTTTGTTCATGTGAAGTTATCCCATTTATAGCAAGTATGCTTGCTTTAGGTGTCCCACTTTCAGCTGTAATGGCTTTCTGGTTGTCATCTCCATTAATTGATCCTCCAGCATTATTAATCACTGCAAGTGCATTAAGTTGGGATTATGCTATTGCAAAAACACTTTCTGCTTTGGCAATTGGATTAATTGGTGGTTTTGGTATTTATTTTTTATCAAAATTTGGAATGTTCTCTCATCCATTAAAACAGCAAAACAAAAATAGTTGTGGATCTTGTTGTGGTACTACAGACCCTTTTAACCAAGATCTTGAATTAAAATTTTGGAATAAAACTGAAAGAATAAATATATTTAAAGAAGAATTCACATCAAATGGATTATTTCTATTGAAATGGCTATCTCTGGCTTATCTAATTGAAGCATTAATGGTTCAATACCTATCAGCACAAGTTATAGGAAATTTCTTGTCTGGTGACGGATTCTCTTCAATTATAATTGGTGCGTTTGCTGGTGTACCAGCTTATTTAAATTCATATGCAGCCCCTGCAATTGTATCTGGACTAATCGAACAAGGGTTAAGTTCTGGAGGTGCTATGGCATTCTTAGTTGGTGGCGCAATCAGTTCTGTTCCTGCAATGACTGCCGTTTGGTCTTTAGTTAACCGTTCAACATTTATTGCTTATCTTGTATTTGGTTTTGGTGGGGCTATTTTATGTGGAATAGCTTTTCAAATTTATATGAATATTTAAATACTATTTTTAGTATTTTTTTTGATAAAAGATACGAAATTATTGCAAATATATATGGTAAAAAAGTTGAATTTTATCATAACAAACCATTATCAATAAATTCAAAAGTATCATTATCTTTCGATAAGACCAAAATTAAAATTTTAGGTTAAAATTAGTGAAAAAAAACTTAATCAAGCTAGCACAATCATTTGCTGAGGAACGGCACTACGGTCAAGTAAGAAAAGGAAGTAAAGGTATTCCTTATTTTGAACATATTAAAGAAGTTGTTGAACTGGTAAAGATTTCATCAACAAAAATAGATGATTCAGTCATAATTGCGTCTTACCTTCACGATATTGTTGAGGATTGCAAAGCAACAAGAAATGAAATTAAGGATTTATTTGGTCGAGATGTGATTAAACTAGTAGAAGAAATGACAGACAAACCATCTAGTTCTGAGGCAGAAAGATGGTCAAATCAAATTATGGCAGCTAAATTATTGTCAGTTGATGCCTCATTAATCAAACTTGCGGACAAAATATCTAACTTAGAGAGTTTATTTCACGATCCTCCATTATCATGGAATAACAAAAAAATAACTGAATATACAAGATGGGGTCAAAAAGTTGTAGAAAATTTACCTTATAAAAATACTATACTATTGAGACGTTTTAATAAAATTTGTCTTCAAATTGATGAAAAATTATCAGATAATTAAAAAAAGATCTGCAGTAAGGAAATGCAATATTTTTTTAATAATGTTTAGTTCATATTTTTAATAGGAGATTAAATGTTTTTCCATCTTAAGTTCACCCACAGTGCTGAGGATTGCTTTAAAAATAATAAAGAAATAAGTGAAATTTTTAAAAGTAGACTTCGTAAAGCTAATGAGTTTGGAGTAACAATTAAATTCAATGTAGGCAACTCACTCGAGCATTCAATTTTTATGCTTATAGAAACAGACACTGCTGAGGGTGTTCACGAATGGCTGGACCCTATAGTTGATTTAGGTCACATCGAACTTACATCAGTAATTGAAAAGAAGCTTTGATATTTGACAAGCAGCCATAATTTCAAAGTGGTCTCCATACAAAACTTATGCCTGTAGAGTTTTATGGCAATGGGTAGATAAAGGAATGCCAAAGTAAAAATTTAATAATTAGAGATTTTATGTGAAGTTGTGCTAATTTTATTTCTATAGATTACCATTTTAAATAAACTAATTAGAAAAAATGTTTAAGTTCCAATAATTTTTATTTATTTAGTTCATGTTTCGGGGGGGATTATTATGAACAAAAATTTTAATAATAAAAAGAAAGTTTTAATGGTTCAAGGTCTTCATGAAGAGGGTCAAAAGTTATTATTACAAAGAGACGATGTTGAACCCATTACAATAATGTCAGCAAATGAAGATGAAATTCTAGAAGCAGCAAAAGAAGTTCATGGTATAACAGTTAGAACAGCCAATATCTCAAGAAAAATAATTGAAAATTCAAAAAATCTACAAGTAATTTCAAGGCATGGTGTTGGTTATGATTCTATTGATGTTGATGCTTTGAACGATTGTGGGATTCCCCTAGCTATTGCTGCTCATTCAAATATGATCTCAGTAGCTGAACATGCAATGTTTATGTTATTGGCATTATCAAAAAATGTTTTTTATTATGATCAATTTGCTCGAAAAGCTGATTGGACTACTCGTTGGAATATACGTGCGTGGGATGTTGCTGAAAAAAATTTGTTAGTTATTGGTTTTGGTAGAATAGGTTCAAGGTTAGTTAAAAGGGCTCTTGCTTTTGATATGAAAGTCTTTGTTTATGATCCTTATGTTGATGAATTAGAAATAGAAAAATCAGGAGCTAATTATGTTAAAAACTATCTAGATATTTTACATGAAATGGATGCCGTTTCATTACATTGTCCTAAAAATGAAGAAACAACTAATATGTTTTCTGAAAATGAGTTTAAAATTATGAAAGAAAGTGCTTTTTTGATTAATTGTGCAAGAGGAGGAGTTATTAATGAAGTCGCATTATTAGACGCTTTAAAATCTAATAAAATAAGAGCTGCTGGTTTAGATGTTTATGATGATGAGCCATCTACGTCTTCAAATCCGTTATTTAGTCTAGATAATATTTTACTTTCTCCTCATATTGCAGGAGTTACTCAAGAGGCAACAATAAGGATGTCTAAACAAGCCGTTCAAAACGTTCTTGATGTATTTGATGACAAAGTAGATCCTGAAGTTATTATAAATAAAAAAGTTTTATAGGAGAAAAAAATGAAACAACAAACTTTAAGAGATTGTTGGGCTAAAGAAAAAGGGGCCATCAATGCTTGGTGTTCAATACCGAGCACTGTAACTGCTGAAATGATGTCTATGAATGATTTTGATTCTATTACAATTGATATGCAACACGGGCTTGTTGATTATCAAGTTGCTTTAAATATGTTACAGGTTATTTCAGTCTCAGGTAAAACTCCTATGGTAAGAGTCCCATGGAACGAACCAGGTATTATAATGAAATCATTAGACGCAGGTGCTTTAGGTATTATATGCCCAATGATAAACACTCCAGAAGATGCAATTAATTTTGTAGGTGCTACTAGATATGCTCCAGAAGGTCACCGAAGTTCTGGGCCAACAAGAGCTCTAATGGTTCATGGCGCAAACTATCATGATGAGGCAAATGATAAAATTATTTCGTTAGCCATGATAGAAACAGTAGAAGCGCTTGAAAATGTTGAAAAAATAGCTGCCACTGAAGGATTAACGGGGATTTATATTGGACCTTCAGATCTAAGTATTTCTATGGGTTTTAAACCTGGTTTAGATAGAGTTGAGCCTGAAATGATTAGTGCTATAAACAAAATTTATGATGCTTGTAAAAACAACAATATTAAAGTTGGTATACATTGTCTTTCTCCTTCATATTTAAAAGAAAAATTATCTAATGGTTATGATTTAGCTACATTGGCTAGTGATGTTAGAATTTATGCGGAAGGTTTGAGTAACAAAATCAAAGAAGCAAGATCATAAAATTCAAACATTTGAGAGGATAAGAATGAAAGCAGTTACTGTAGTTGAATCTGGAGTTCAAATAATTGATGTAGATACCCCATTACCCAAGGATAGTGAGGTTCTTGTAAAGGTACATGCATGTGGATTGAATAGAGCTGATATGGTAGTAGCGGATGGTGGAGCACATGGTACGGCTGGAGGTCCCGGTACAATTGTTGGGATGGAGTTTTCAGGAGAAATTATTAAATGTGGAGAACATGTAAAAAATCTCTCAATTGGTGATAGAGTTATGTGTTCAGGAGCTTCAGTTTGGGCTGAATATGCAATTGCAGATTATGGAAGAGTAATAAAGATACCTGACAATAATATGGATTTTGCTACAGCTAGTACATTACCGATAGCTCTAGCAACGATGCATAATGCTATTGTTACAATTGGTAATTTTAGTAAAGGACAAACAATTTTAATACAAGGAGCAAGTTCAGGCGTTGGTCTTATGGGACTCCAAATAGCAAAGCATTTAGGGGCTAAACTAGTTATAGGAACATCTACAAAGCCAGAAAAATTTGATAAATTAAAATCCATTGGTGCTGACCTAGTGGTAAATTCAAAAGATAAAGACTGGGTTGATCATGTATTACAAGCAACTAATGACGAAGGTGTAGATTTAATTATAGATCAACTTTCTGGTTATACAATCAACGAAAATATGAGAGCATCCAAAGTAAAAGGAACAATAGTAAACGTAGGAAGGTTAGCTGGAGGTATTACAGACTTTAATTGTGATCTTCATGCTTTAAGAAGAATAAATTATCGTGGTGTCACTTTTAGAACTAGATCAATAAACGAAATCAGAGAGGTCTACTCAAAAATGTGGAGTGATTTAGGTGATTTGGTTGTTAAAGGGAAATTATCTCTACCTATAGAAAAGATTTTTGAATTTGATGATGTTTTAGATGCTTTATCATGTATGAGAAACAATCAACATTTTGGTAAATTGATTTTAAAAGTTTAAATAGTTTTTGACTTTTGATCCAATTACGATTTTTGCAATTTTAGCTGCTTTCGCTTTAGGAGGAACACTTAAAGGTGCAACTGGTGCAGGAGCACCTATAATCACGATACCTGTTATAGCTGCATTTTATGACGTGCGAATAGCAGTTATAATAATGGTGATACCAAATTTATTAACAAACATAAGCCAGATTTATCAATTTAGAAAAACAATTCTTCCACTTTTTTTTACTTTTTCATTTGCTTTAGGCGGCGGTATAGGTGCTTTTGTAGGCACCATTTTGTTAGTAAATTTACCTATAAAAATACTTACACTCTCAGTTGCATTTATTGTAATAATTTATATTACACTCAAGCTGATTGTTCCATCATTGAAATTAGCCTACTAGAGGGCTACTAAATTAGTTTTTATTATGGGCGCTGGAGGTGGGGTGTTGCAAGGTAGTGCTGGTCTATCAGCTCCAGTATCTATAACTTTCTTAAATTCTATGAAATTAGAGCGAAATCAGTTTATACCAACTATTTCAGTTTACTTCGGAGTTATGTCTGTTTTTCAAGTTCCAACTTTATATTACTATGATTTTTTTAACTTTGACATAACTATTCTTAGTTTTGTATCTATAATTGTTTTAATTTGTTTTATGCCCATTGGTTCCTGGTTTGCTAAAAATATGTCAAAAAATATTTTTGATAAAATCACATTAATTTTATTAGGTTTTATTGCACTAAGAATAATTTATTTAAATTTTTAAATATTTTTATTTGTATTTGTTACCACAAACTAATTTCCCATTTTGGGAAATACATCCATATTGAAGTTTGAAGTTTTTATTTTCAATCTTATTAGTTTTCGGTAATTTAATAACACAATTTTCCAAAAAATCTTTAGAAAATTTATTAGTTTCTAATATTTTTGTTATTTTAGAAACTTTTCCATTATTTGATAATTCTAAAATAGTGAATGAGGGTAAACTAATTTTGTTAATGTCATCCTTATAGAAAAAACTTAGATTATTTTTGAAATTAATTATTTCTAAATTATTTTTTTTTGTAAGAATAACAATATCCTTTATATCTTCTAAATTATAGGAAAAGAAATTTAAGTTGTAATGCTCATATGATTTTTTGCTTATTGAAAACAATATTGAGCCTTTTGTGAACTCAAAATTTATTTTATTTTTATTTTTTAAAATTTTTAAAGAAGAATTTGAAGAGAAACATAATTTTGTATTATCTTGAAAAATAATTGTAGCTGGTTTTTCTCTAGTAATTAAATAATCACCAGATTTTATGCTAGTCTCTTCATTTAGGTAAAATCTTTTTCCATGTAAATTTAATACATAAATTTTATTATTAATTTTAGAAATATTTATTTCGGAAAAACAAAATTTTGAGAAAAAAATTATGAATGAAAAACATAAAAGGTATTTTAAAAATTTTTTATTCACAGAATTTAAAGAAAAGGTAGTCATAGAATTTATGACTACCTATTTAAAACTAACCAGGAACTTTACCATTTACACCTTGTAAATAATAATTCATTCCCCATAAAGCACCATCATCAAGGGCTTTACCTGCAGGGATTATTTCTTTACCTGTGTTATCAATTAATGGACCTGCAAAAATGTTTATTTTTCCAGTTTTAATGCCATCTAGCGCTTCTTGAGCTTTTTGAGCAACATTTGCTGGCATATTTTGGAATTTGGAGATCACCAACATATCTGATTTTATACCACCCCAAACATTTCCAGGCCAATGGTTAGGACTATCCCCAGTGTTCCATTTTCCATTTCTTAGTTCCTCAATTTTCTTTATGTAGTAAGGACCCCAGTTATTTATTGAAGCAAACAATTGAGCTTTAGGAGCAAAAGCTGACATATCTGTTGATTGACCAAAGCCCATAGCTCCATTTTTCTCAGCTATTTGAAGCATAGCAGGAGAATCTGTATGTTGCGCTAACACATCAGCGCCTTCTGCGATATGAACCTTTGCAGCATCTGCTTCTTTAACGGGATCATACCATGTGTTTGCCCATATAACAGATATTGAAGCATCTTTATTTACAGACTTTAAGCCTTGAGCAAAAGCATTAATTCCCATTATAACTTCAGCTATTGGATAAGCTCCAATATATCCGATTTTGTTAGTTTTGGTCATTAAACCAGCTACAACGCCTTGTATGTATCTACCCTCATAAAATCTGATATTACCAGTTGCAACATTCTTAGACCTTTTATAGCCTGTAATATGCTCAAACTTTACATTCGGGAATTCTTTAGCAACTTTTAAAGTTGGTTCCATATAACCAAATGAGGTTGTAAAAATAATTTCATTTCCTTGTTTTGCTAATTCTCTAATCACTCTGGTGGCATCAGGCCCCTCGGGAACATTTTCAACTACAGAGACTTTAACATCTTTGCCAAATCGCTTTTCAACCATTTTTTTCCCAAGCTCATGGGCATATGTCCAGCCATGGTCTCCTGGTGTTGTTAAATAAACAAAACCTACTTTTGTTGGGTTTTCGGCAAAAGCACTTGAAATCCCAAAAAATAAAACTGATATACTTATAGCAATCAGTGAAAAAATACGCATACTAAATTTTATCATAACAAACTCCTAAATTAATGTTAAAATCTTAGAGTGAATCCTCAAAATAACAATAAAAAAAGATTAAATTTTTAATAAAATTTTATGAATGCAAATAAATTCTACAATTTTATTGACTACCAAAAAAAGGTTTACCAAGTGATGACGGTACGACACTATTATTTTTAGATAATCTTCCTGAAATCATTGTTAAAGCAATAATTGTTGCTATATAAGGCATCATTGAAAGTAACTGTGAAGGGATAGCCCAACCCCTTGCTTGTCCAACTAGTTGCGCAATAGTTATCCCACCAAAAATTAGAGCGCCAACAATAATGCGCCAGGGTATCCAAGAAGCAAAGACGACTAAAGCAAGTGCAATCCATCCTCTACCAGCTGTCATGCCCTCTGACCAATGAGGTGTTAACACAAGAGGAATATAAGCTCCTCCAATTCCTGCACACATTCCACCAAAACAAGTTGCATACCATCTTATTTTTTTTACTGGATATCCTACTGAGTGTGCGCTTTGATGATCATCTCCAACCGCCCTTAAAATAATTCCTGATTTTGAATACTTTAAAAATAATGATGTAAAAATAATAATCGCTATAGATAAATATGCTACAAAATCTTGTTTGAATAAAATATTACCGAATAGAGGAATATCTGATAATAAAAAAATTTCTATTTTGGGTAAAGAAGGTATGGTCTTGCCAACTAAAGGTGCTCCTGCTAACCCAGTAAGACCAGTAGCAAATATAGTTAAACCTAAACCAGTAGCAACTTGATTAGTCATGAAATTAATTGTAAATGCAGAAAAAATTGATGCCATTAGTACACCTGATAATGCTCCTGCAATTATTCCGTAATAAGGGTTTTCAAGCCATAAAACAGCTCCTAGAGCACCCACAGCTCCGCTTAACATCATCCCTTCAACTCCGAGATTTAAAATCCCACTCTTTTCAGCAATTAGTTCACCTATGGCTGCAAGTAATAATGGGATTGAAGTTGCTATAATAGTTAAGATTAATGCTTCCATTATTTTTTACCTTCAGACCACTTTATCTTGTATTTTTGAAGAGTTTCACCCGTTAACAAAAAAAAGAGCAAAATTCCTTCAAACAAACCTGTTACAACTTTTGGTATACCCATAGTCATTTGAGCATTATCAGCACCAAGCTTGACTGTTGCTATAATTATTCCAGCGAATAAAATTCCAACAGGGCTTAATCTTCCAAGAAAAGCAACAATTATTGCTGTAAAACCATAATCAAAAGACACCTCTGGTTGTAATTGACCTATATTTGCTGACACTTCAATTACTCCTGCAACCCCAGCTAAGCCACCAGATAATAAAAGAACAGTTATAGTAATTGAATTTCGCTTAAAACCTGCAAATTTTGCTGCTTGTGGTGCAGATCCTAATACATTGATTTTAAAACCACCTAAAGTTTTGTTAACAAAAATCCAAGAAACAGGTACTAATAAAAAAACAAACAAAATCCCATAATGAAGTTGTCCAAGAAAACCAATTCCTGGAAAAGGTATTTTATTTATTAATGCCCCTTCAGGATAGGGTTTAGAGAGTGGAAAGCCAAAGCTCATTGGATCGCGTAATGGACCTCTTACAATAAAATCAATAAATAACATTGCAACATAAACCAGCATCAAACTTACTAAAATCTCATTTACATTTAATTTAGTTTTTAAAATTGCTGGTATAAATGCCCATAATGCTCCCCCTACAAAGCCAGCTAAGATAGTAATTAGTAAAAAGAATTTTGTTTCAATATTTGGAAATGACAATGCTATAAAACCAGCTAACAAAGCTCCCATAATAAATTGACCTTCAGCACCAATATTCCAAACATTAGACTTAAAACATAACATCAAACCAGTACCAATGATAATTAGTGGGCAAGCCTTAACTAATATATCACTAATACGGTCTATTCTTGAGAAAGGAGACACAAAGATTTGATAAAGAGTTTCAAGTGGGTTGTAACCTAAGAACGTGAAAATTAGTAAACCAAAAAATATTGTAAAAAATATAGATAATATAGGTGCTATGATTATCCAGTTTTTTGAAACTTTATCTCTTGGTATGAAAGTAATCATTTAATAGGGTCCATTTTTTGATTTTCTCTATTTTTACCACCCATTAATAATCCGACATCAGTTGCTGTTATTTCTCTGACATCAAATATTTCACTCAAGAAACCTTCATTTATTACACAAATCTTATCTGACAATTCAAAAATTTCTTCCAAATCTTGACTTATTAAGATAACTGCTTTTCCACTTTGAGAGAGATCTAATAATTTTTGCCTAATTGCAGTTGCTGCACCAATATCAACACCCCAAGTTGGTTGAGAAAAAATAGCAACTTTAGGATTGTTGGCTAAAGATCTTCCCAGAATAAATTTTTGTAAATTTCCTCCAGATAATTGACTAGCTAAAGGATTTGTTTCGGGACACCTTACATCATTATTTTTAACTATTGTTTTACTTTCATCTAAGCTGTTTTGAGGATTATTTAATAGATTAGTTATCCAACTTTTAGTATTACTATATTTGAAAAAATAAGTAAGAAATGTATTTTCACTTAATGTTAGGTTTGGAACTGTAGCGTGGAAAGTTCTCTCTTCTGGTATTGTTTCAATACCAAGTTTTCGTCTTTCATTGATATTAGCTTTACCAATAGGTAATTTATCTAAAAGTATCTGGTCATTATTCTTACAATTAATCTCACCACTTAAAATTTCCATTAACTCCACCTGTCCATTACCAGCAATTCCGGCAACACCTAAAATTTCTCCATAATTCACTTGTAAATTGATATTGGTTAGTGAAATTCCAAATTCATGATCTTTTTGTTTGTTTAAATTTTTAACCTCAAATGCGATGTTTTTTGAATTTGTTTTAATATTTTTTTTAAGTTGAGTAATTTTTTTACCAACCATTTTCTCTGCTAAAAAATTAGTTGTTGTTTTTTTAGCGTCAATTGTTTCAATAGATTTTCCAGATTTTAAAATAGTTACTTTATCAGCTAACTCAATTATTTCTTCTAATTTATGGCTTATATAAAGTATAGAGCATCCAGATGATGCAAGTCTTTTTAAAATTTTAAATAAATTTTTTATTTCTTGAGGAGTAAGGACTGAAGTTGGTTCATCCATAATTAATAAATTTGGATTTTGCATTAAGCATCTAATAATCTCAACTCTTTGTTTTTCGCCAACAGATAATTCACTAACTAATTTTAAAGGATCAATAAACAATTCCCATTCTTTTGACAATTTTGTAATCTTATTAACTACTTCACTGAACTTGATTTTATTATCTAGCGCTATCAAAATATTTTCTGCAACTGTGAGAGCAGGGAAAAGAGAAAAATGTTGAAAAACCATTCCTATTCCATTTTTACGAGCTATGTTAGGTGATGTTATAGAAATTTTTTGGTTGTTAATTTCAATTGATCCACTGTCTGGCTGAAGTACACCATAAAATATTTTTACCAAGGTTGATTTACCAGCACCATTTTCTCCCAAGAGTGCATGTATTTGTCCTTTAGCAATAGAAATATCAATATTTTGATTTGCAACAAAATTACCAAAGGATTTACAAATTTTTCTTGCTTTTAAAAGAATATTTAATTCTTTTTTGGGCATTAAAACACCTTATTTAATTAAAATTTAATAAATTAAAAATGAGGATAACAAAGAAATATAAGTAATCAATTCTTTTGTTTCGAAGTTTTTAGTATTAGAAAAATTAAAATTGCAACTGATATAAATATAATTGAAATAAATAAATTGAAGTTGCTGACATGCATTTTGTTAAACCCACATGCAAATATTATAGCTGTTGCAATTATTATCATTAACCAATGAATAGGTTTTCCTAAAAATATTTTATTCATGTTGAAACCTTCAACCTGAAATTAAGCTTTCCTTGTAGATAATATATTATCATTAATATGAGTACACCTATTAAATTGTAGTAAATACCATCTATCCCATAAATATTTTGCAATGGTGGTATTAATAGAGTTACTGACCCTATTAAAGCCAAGGTTCGTTTAAACGCATTAAGTTTACCATTAAACCAACCTTCTAGGCCTAATGTCATACACCAATAAGCTAATAGAACTGAAATTAAACTATAAACACTCCATAATATTGGTCCCTCCATCAACAATGAGGGGTTATAAACAAATGCAAAGGGGACAATATATTTTGCTATTCCAACCTTGCTTGACTCAACTGCTGTTGACATTGGAGGAGATTTTGCTAGCGCCGCACCCGCAAAAGATGCCAGCGCAACAGGAGGTGTTATTGTTGAAACAACACCAAAATAAAATGCAAACATATGAGCTGCAATTGGCAAGATGCCAGATTCAATTAATGATGGAACTATAAGTGCAGCAACTGTAATATAAACAGCAGTTGTAGTCATTCCCATACCTAGAATAATCGCAGAGATAGCTGTTAAGCATAATAATATGAATAAAACACCACCTGATAGATCTATAACTGATTGTGTGAATTTAAGCCCTAGACCCGAAACAAAAACGGAGCCAATAATTATTCCAGCACAAGCACATGCTATTGTAACTGGTACAGTTGATTTAATACCACTTTCAAATGCTCCTAATATATCTACAACTGACATCCTTGTATTCTTTTTAATAAAACTTAGAATAATAACTGACACAATACTCCAAAAACCAGCTGTCATAGCTGTTTTGCCATAAATCAGTAGACCAATTAGAACAGCTAGTGAAAGCAACATATGGCCTCCACCTTTAAGAACTTCTATTACATTTGGTAAAACAGACTTGTCAATTTTTTCAATTCCATGTTTTTCTGCTTCAACATGAACCATAAAATAGATTGTAGTAAAATATAAAAATGCAGGAATTATTGCTGCAAGGATTACATATGAATATGGAGCTTCAAGAAATTCAGCCATTATGAAAGCAGCTGCACCCATTATTGGAGGTGTTATTTGTCCACCTGATGAAGCGCATGCTTCAACAGCTGCAGCAAATTTAGCTCTATAACCATAATTTTTCATAAGTGGAATAGTAAATGATCCAGTGGTTACAACGTTTGCAACGGCTGATCCATAAACAGTGCCTGTCATTCCTGATGCAACAACAGCAGCTTTTGCTGGACCACCAGTTCTATGTCCGGTCATTGCAATAGCAAGATCAACAAAAAATCTTCCTACTCCTGATCTAATAAGTATACCTCCAAATATTATAAAAAGGACAATATAAGTTGAAGCCACATAGAGTGGTATTCCATATATTCCATCAGATGTCATAAATAAAGTGTCTATATATTTTGCAAGCCTTGTTGGAGGGCCATAAAAAAATCCAAAAAATTTATTAGCGTAAAGAGCGTGTAACATGAAAAAACCTGCTACCATAACCATTGCCCACCCTACGGCTCTTCTTGTTGCATCTAAAACTAAAAAAATCAAAATGGAACCAACTATTATATCGCCAATATATTTGTCTCCATATCTCATCATGAAATTTTCAACATCCCATGTGGTCCACAATTGAACAAATATAATTGAAAGTATTATAGTTAAATCATATCCATACCCAAAAACCCTTAATAAATTTCCTTTTTTGTCATCATTTATGAAAAGTGGATCTTTGATACTATTTCTAAATAATGGATATATAAAAACAGCTAAAACCATCATTGCTGATAGGTGGGTAGACCTAAAAGATCTTCCTTCAGGTGTTCCATAAACGGCTACAAATAGATGATAAAATGCTAATCCTACAGACAACCAAGTGCAAAGAACAATTATCCAATAATAAATTGTTTTATCTTTGTTCCATTCTAATAGTTCATCAAGAAAACTCAATTCCTTAATTTCATTATAAACTAGTTTTTTTGAAGTTTCAGCCATAGCAAAAAGGTTTTAAAGATTAGTCATTAGAAAAAAGAAAGGCACTTCTTAGGTGCCTTTCTAAAAATATTTTAAAGTACGCCTTGTTCTTTATAGTACTTTGCTGCACCTGGATGTATTGGTACAGCCGCTCCATCAACTGCTTTTTTAAGAAGCACTTTTTTCCAGACGCTTTTTACCTTTACAAACTCAGCATGATTATCCCAAAATGTCTTAGTCATTTTGTAAACTAGGTCGTCAGACAAATCTTTATGAACAATCATTGAGGTTACAATACCTAATGTTGGAATATCCTTATCTAGGGATTTGTAGGCACTAGCAGGAATTTTGCCATAAATATAACCTGGGTTGTTTTTAACAATTCGATCAATTCTGTCTTTTGGAAGACCAATGAATCTTATGCCAGGACTATTTTCAAGTTCAATAAAACTTGCTTGTGGAACTGAAGTAGCAGCCATGAAAACATCAGCTTGTCCATCTTTCATTAATGCTACAGATTCTTTATAGCTTACCATATGAACAACACCACCATTCTTTTTGATGGTATTAAAATCATATCCATAGTCTTTTATGATTGATTCACAAAAGGCAGTACCAGTCCATTTAGGTTTTCCTGGACTAATATTTGCGGATTTCATATCTTCAAAACCCTTTATTTTTGAGTCAGCTCTTACTGCCACTTGGAAAGCAGCACCATATAAAGTTGCAAAATACCTCACATTCTTTTGAGCTTTCTTGAACTTACCTTTACCATTATAACCATTTGCAACAGTGTGAGCATAAGTCCATCCAATTTCTGCATCCCCACCATTCACGGATAATACATTTGAAATTCCACCACCTGAAGTGTTTGAAGTAGATATTCCTTTAATATTACTTTCCATTACTTGCATTACTTTCGCACCTAATGGATACCATGATCCACCTGATGGCCCAGATACCATCCTAACAAATTGATCTGCACTTGCAATAGATGAGCCTACCATAAGTGAGGAAGCAATTATTAGCGCACTTGAAAAACGTTTCATTTAAACCCCCGAATTAATTAAGTTATTAAGAAGATAATAGTATCACAATTTATTTTTAAAAAGGTCAAGCTATAGTTCACTTTTTATTAATTAAATTTTTTATAAAGGTTTAATTAGAAAGAAAAAGAGTGTAGAAATATAATCATAATGCTGCCTGAGGGATTTAAATATGAATATAAAAAAAGTGAAAGTTACAGAAGTTGGTCCACGCGATGGTTTTCAATCTGAAAAAACTATTTTAAAAACTGAAGATAAAATAGATGTAATAAATAATTTGATTGATGCTGGTTTCCCGAGAATTGAAGTTTCATCCTTTGTCTCTCCTAAGGCAATTCCCCAATTAGCAGATGCAGCAACAATTTTAGAAAATGTAAAAAGAAATCATGAAACAACATTAGCAGCATTAGTTCCTAATGCTAAAGGAGCATTGAGGGCTGTTGACGCAAAATTAGACGAAATAGTTGTTTTTTTATCTGCTTCTGAAAGTCATAATAAAAAGAATGTCAATAGAAGCGTTAAAGATTCTCTTCTTGGATTTAAAGAGATTGCAGATATTGCAGGTAAAAATAACATACCTATCCAGGGTGATATTGCCACTGCCTTTGGTTGTCCTTTTGAAGGAAATGTATCAGCTAAAAGATTAGCTGAGATTTCAAAAGAATATAAAAGTATGGGGTTTAAAGGCGTTACTCTTGGTGACACTACTGGCATGGCTACCCCAACTGTAGTTATTGAAGGTGTTAACGTAATTAGAGATAGGGTTCCTGATTTTGATATAACTCTTCATTTTCATAATACCAGAGGAATTGGGCTTGCAAATGTAATGACTGGATTAAATTTAGGAATTACAGATTATGAGAGTTGTTTTGGAGGTATGGGCGGATGCCCATTTGCACCTAATGCAACAGGTAATATTTGTTCAGAAGATCTAATTTATCTACTTCATGAAATGGGTATTGATACAGGCATAAATTTAGACCAATTAATCAATATTGCAAAAAGAGTTGAAACTTTGGTTGGTCATAGATTACCTGGTCAGGTCATGAGAGCAGGTCCAAGATTGTTGAAATATACTATGGAAGATGTTCCTACAGCAATTGGAGCCTAAATGACAGAATATAAAAATATTGGATCTCTTTCAGGTATAAAAGTTATTGATCTTACAAGAGTGCTATCTGGGCCATTTTGCACAATGTTGCTAGCAGACATGGGTGCAGAAGTTATTAAAATTGAACCACCCAAAGGTGATAATGTCAGAAATCAAGGTGACATGGTGGATGGCTATAGTTCTTATTTTGCTCAATTCAATAGAAACAAAAAATCAGTAATTTTAGATCTTTACAAGGAATCAGAAAAAGAAATTCTTAAATCTCTTATAAGTGAAGCTGATGTAGTTGTAGAAAATTTTAAGGCAGGAGTATTTGAAAAAATAGGTTTTGATTTTGAAACTTTAAAATCAATTAACCCAAGAATAATTAGTGCTTCTGTTAATGGGTTTGGTAGCAAAGGAGAAATGAGGGATAAACCGGCTTTTGATTTTATAGCACAAGCATTGAGTGGTTTTATGTCATTAAACGGAACAGAAGAAGGTGGTCCTATGAGGGCAGCCATGCCTATTTCAGACTTAGTTGCAGGTTTGTATTGTTCTTTTGGAATAGTGTGTGCTCTATATTCACGAGTTCAAACTGGTAAAGGGCAGAAGGTTGAGTCTTGCCTGACTTCCGGTCTTATATCTATGATGGCATATCTATCTTCTGAAAGTTTTGTAACTGGTAAAGCGCCAAAAAAATCAGGAAACAATCATCCTATACTAGCTCCTTATGGTATTTTTCAAACATCTGATGGTGAAGTTGCTGTTGCTCCAGCAAGTGATAAGTTTTGTAATATTTTTCTTGAATGTTTAGACCTAACAAATTTATTAGAAAATAATTTATACAAAAATAATGCAAATAGGATGAAAAACAGAGAATCTTTAAATGAGATAATAAATAAAAAAATGAAAACAAAAACATCTCAATATTGGATTCATATTTTAAATGAGGCAGGGTGCCCTGCTGCTAAAATAGTTTCATTGCCAGATGCTCTTAATAGTCAATTAATAAGAGATAATGAAATGGTAATTAACTCTAATGGCCCTGAAGGTAGAAATATTAAAATGACAGGATTTCCAGTAAAATTATCTGAAACGCCAGCAAAATTATTTAGATCGCCTCCGCTATTAGGAGAACATACAGAAGAGATTCTAAAAAGATTTAAATGATGTTTAGAAAGGAATACAAATGGATCTAAATACTATTAATTTTAAAATCAAAAATAATGTAGCAACAATTGAGTTGAATAGACCTAAACAATATAATTCTCTCAATCAATTAATGGCAGAAGATTTGTTTAAAGTTTCATTAGAGTGTGAAGATAATTCTAAAATTAGATCTGTAATCTTAACAGGTGTAGGTGATAAAGCTTTCTGTGCTGGTGGTGATTTACATTCATTTGCACAACATGAAAAGAAAGTTGCAAGTCACCTCAAAGAAGTAACAACTTCATTGCATGGAGCAATTTCAAGATTGTCTAGAATGAATGCTCCTTTAATTGTTGCAGTAAACGGTGTTGCGGCAGGCGCAGGTTTTTCATTTGTTGGCTTTGCAGATATCGTAATTGCGTCTTCAAACGCATCCTTTGTTTCAGCATATTCTAAAGCAGGTTTAACACCTGATGGCTCATCATCATATTTTCTGCCAAGAATAATAGGATCACGAAGGTATGCTGAACTAGTTTTAACTAATAAAATATTAACTGCAGACGAAGCATGTGATTGGGGTTTGGTTAATAAAGTAGTAGATTTTAATGACTTACAAAACGAAGCATTTAAACTTGCTAAATCTCTAGCTGAAGGTCCAACATTAGCATTTGGAAAACTTAAAAATTTAATTCACAATAGTTTTTCAGATTCCCTTGAAGGACAGATGGAATATGAGGCTAGAATGATTTCAGATTCTGCAAAGACGAAAGATGGCATAAATGGAATAGATGCTTTTGTAAATAAAAAGCAAGTTTCATTTAAGGGTGAGTAATAAGAGAATTTTATGAAACTTAATATAATAGCTTTTGATGGTGATGGTATTGGACCTGAAATCGTAAGTTCTACTCTGGATATAATTAATTTATTAAATACTAAATTAAAGCTAGGTATAGAAATACAAAGAGAGATCTTAGGTTTTAATTTATTAAAAAAAGTTGGGGTAACCTTTACAGACGATTTATTATTAAAATCTAAAGAAGCTGATGGTATAATTTTAGGCCCTGTTGATCATAATGCTTATCCTTCAGTTTCTAATGGTGGAATAAATCCATCAGCTAAACTTCGTATTGGATTAGATTTATACTCTAACATTAGACCTGCTAAAACTTATGTTAATGTAAAATCATTATCACAAAATATGGACTTAGTGATTGTACGTGAAAACACTGAAGGTTTTTATGCTGATAGGAACATGTATGACGGTAGTGGAGAGTTTAGTCCTATACCTGGTGTTGGATTATCGTTGCGAAAGATTACAAAAGAAGCTTCTTTAAAAATTGCAAAATCAGCATTTGAAATAGCCAAATCTAGATCTGTCAATAAATCAACAAAATCTAAAATCCATGTAGTTCACAAAGCAAATGTAATGAAAATTACTGACGGTATTTTCCTTGATGCATGTAGACTCGTATCATCAAAGTATAATGATGTTGATTATGAAGAGATGCTAGTAGACGCATGCGCTGCACAGCTTGTAAGGAAACCTGATCAATTTGATGTTATTGTAACTACAAACATGTTTGGTGATATTTTATCTGACTTAGCAACTGAATTATCTGGGTCTTTAGGTCTTGCTGGATCATTAAATGCTGGTAACAATCATGCAATGGCTCAAGCACAACACGGAGCTGCTCCAGATATTGCAGACAAAAATATTGCAAATCCAATATCATTAATTTTATCTTCGGCTATGTTATTAGATTGGCTTGGAAAAATTAGGGAAATGGACAAATTAATTTTAGCTTCCAATTTAATCAACGACTCAGTGTTAGAATTACTTAAAGACAGAGAAAACTTTACTAGAGATCTTGGTGGGAATGCTTCCACTAGTAAAATCACAGAAAATTTGATAAAAATATTAAACAAAGTTATTTAAAATACATGTCTGATCAAATATCTATACCAGCAGTTTATATGAGAGGTGGAACCTCAAAAGGGTTACTATTTAATAAACATTATTTACCCAAAGTTCAGTCAGAGTTAGATAAATACCTGCTTGCAGCAATGGGGTCACCTGATCTTAGACAAATAAATGGAATTGGTGGAGCAACATCTGTAACAAGCAAAGTATGTATAATTTCAAAAAGCACACAAAAAAATGTAGATATAGATTACTTATTTGCTCAAGTAATTATAGACAAAGCAAAAGTAGATTACGGGCCTACCTGCGGTAATATGCTATCAGCAGTTGGCCCTTTTTCAATCGAAAATGGCTTTATTGATGCTGAAGAGGGTGAAACTAAAATAATTATCAGATCTGTAAATACAGGTTCTATAATTGAAGCTGTAGTACCAACACCCAAAAAAAAAATAAAATATATGGGTGATTTTAAAATTGACGGAGTTCCTGGGAAAGGTGCTCCAATATTACTAAAATTTAAGAATTTAGTTGGTGGAACCACGGGAAAGATGTTGCCTAATGGAACACCAAATATAAAAGTTAAAGGTATAGAAGTTACATGTCTTGATATTTCAATGCCTATAGTAATGGCAAAAGCCTCTGACTTTGGCATAAGTGGAAACGAAACAAGTAATGAACTAAATAAAAATTTGGAACTACTTAACAAGATTGAAGAGATTAGAGTTATTGCGGGTGCTCAAATGGGATTGGGGGATGTAAGTGGAAAAGTAATACCAAAATTTGCTCTTCTATCAAGACCACTTAATGGTGGGACTATTACGTCTAGATATTTTACTCCTAATACCTGTCATGAGACACATGCTGCTACAGGCACTAATTGTATTGCATCTGCTTGTCTCATTTCTAATACAATTGCTTCTCAAATTTCTCAAATTGAAGTTAAACAAGAAAATAAAGTAACAGTAGAACATCCTTTAGGTTCAATAGACTGTTTTGTTGAAACATGCTTGTCAACTGCAGACAATAAAAATGACTTCATAATTTCATGTGGTATCTATAGAACATCAAGAAAAATTATGGATGGAAAAATTTATATTCCACAAAATATAAATGATCACTGACAAATTAAAATTAGTTAATTTTTTCTTTGGGTGGTGGCCAGAGAGATGGCGATATACTTTGAGTTTGTTGTTAGCAATAGCTAGTGGCTTTTTAGCTTATTATATAGGCCTTCCTTTACCATGGATGTTGGGTCCGTTGATAGGTTGTGGATTTTTTGCGGCAATTGGTAAAGGAGTAATTATTGGGAAAAAACCAAGACCTGTTTGTAGGGCGCTATTAGGTTGCACAATTGGAGCTAATTTTGGGCCAGAGATAATTGATAGAGTTGGTGAAATTGGGATTTCATTATTATTTGTTCCATTTTTTGTAATTTTAATGGGCTCTACAACTTATTTTTACTTAAACAAAGTCATGAAAATGGACAGACTGACCTCAATTTATGGCTCTTTCCCGGGTGGTTTAAATGAAATGGTTATTCTTGGTCAAGAGATTGGATCAAACCCAAGAACTTTAGTATTAATACATGCAACTAGAATTGTTGTTGTTGTTTTTTTAGCGTCTTTACTAATTATGTTTGTTCCAAAGTTAAGTGTTGATATATTACCAAATCCTGATTTGTTTTATAATTGGCAACAACTTCCATTTGTTTTTATCATATCTTACTTAGGATGGTATTTGGCGGTTAAGTTGAAAATCCCGGGTCCAACAATAATTGGTCCAATGATTTTTTCAGCACTTATCCATATCTTCGAAATTGTGGAAGCAATGCCAATGTATATAATTGTTATTTCTGTTCAAATTTTATTAGGTTCAGCTCTTGGATGTCTGTTTAAAAATATTACTTTAAAGGAAATGTCAGGACCTGTGCTCGCTGGACTTATAACAACCTTAATAGCAGTTATTCCTCTGGTGATTATTTATTTCATACTAGTAAATATTGGATATGACCCTTTATCAATTTTACTAGCATTCTCTCCTGGTGGACAATCAGAAATGAATATTTTAGCTCTTTCTGTTGGAGCTGATATGTCATTTATAAGTCCACATCATATGTTAAGAGTTTTTATGGTAATAATTTTTGCTGGAATTCTACATAAAATCATTAAACAAAATCTTTAATTTTATTTTTTAATTTTAGAATTGTTTGTGTCTACCAAGCTCATTTTTGTATTATCTACATAAGGAGCGTTTTCAATCCAAGACATTTCAAAACCTTCAATACAAGCTATATTATAACCATATTCGTTTGGATTTGATCGTCTCTTGTGGTGTGTGTTTATTCCACAGATTTTACAGAAATAATGTTCAGCTATATTAGAATTCCATTTATAAGTTGATAGAAATTTTTTCCCAGATACAATTGTAAGGAGTTCCATGGGTGCTGATCCCATAACAAATCCTTTTCTTGAACAAATTGAACAATTACACCTACGAAGATCTCTCAAACTTGTGTTAATTTTAAATTTTATCACACCGCAATGACAACTTCCCCTAAGGGGTGTCTTTAAATCCTTGATTTTCATTTTAATCCCTAAAATTTAAAGCCATAACTATCTCTCAGTTTGTTTGCTAACTCATTTGTTTTATCTTCAGATATAGGTTTGAATGGGGGCCTTAAGTTGTTCCATAAAGAGTTTTTAGTTTGTAAGGCTAATAACGATTTTTGGGCAGGAATTGGTGCATAGTCTTGAAATAATAATCTTACTGATTTAACCTTTTTTTGAAGTTTTTTAGCCTCGTCCCATTTTCCCGAGTGACAAAGATCTATTACCTTTGAGATATCTTTGCTATTCAAGTTTGCAGTTGCTGAAATACAACCTGGTGCGCCTAGTTTGATTGCTTCAATTACAGGAAGCTCTGCTCCTGGATAAACAACCAAGTCCTTAATATTTAATAAGGCTTCTGTATTTTCCCAAACACCTGAGCTGTCTTTAATACCTATGATGAATTCTGGGTAAGCTTCTTTTAATTTTTTGACAAGTTCTATAGATAAACCAACACCACTTACCTGTGGAATATGATATAAATATATATTAAGTCTACTATCATTCACTCCATCAATTAGTTTTTCAAAATATTCATATAGTCCTTCGTCACTCATTCCTTTAAAATAAAATGGAGGTAATGTCATTGCTCCCAGGCACCCCAATTCTATCGCATGTTTGGTAATTTCAATAGTATCTGGCAAATTACATAGACCTGTTCCTGGTATTAATGTTTTTGGATCAATCCCAGACTCGACTAAACCTTCAATTGCTATCATTCTTTCTTTATTACCAACTGACAAAGCTTCTCCAGTTGTTCCAAAAGGGGCAAGTCCTGAGCAACCATTTTCCATGAGATCTTTGGCCAGATCATTATACATTTTTTGATCCATTTTAAGATTGTTGTCAAAAGGGGTTAGGATTGGTGCAATTAAACCTTTAATCAATTTTATCTCCATACAGAAAATTAAAAAATTAATACTACTTTAATTTTTTATATAAATAAATTTCAATTTAATTACTTATTTACAAATTTAGAATTATTATTAAATAAAATTAAAAGGAATAAACTTTACTCTTTTAGAAAATTACGTAGAACAATCGATACGTTAATGATATATAAAAAAATAATTGCACATCAAATAGGGGATATAATTGTCTGAAAAAAGTACAAATTTAGAAATTCGTGTGGACGTAAATTATGCGAATGATTTAATAACTGATATTTTTAAAGCCAAATCATGTAATGATCATGAAGCAAGAACTATTGCTCAAAGATTATCAGGATCAAACTTAGTAGGACATGACAGTCATGGTATTGCAAGGGTGCCGAGGTATGTTAAATGGATGGAAAGAGGTTGGGTTTTTCCTAATCTAAAACCTGAAGTTGTTATTGATGCCGGTGCAATGGGTTGTCTAGACGCAAAACAGGGTTTTGGTCAAGTTGCTGGAGAATATGCAGTTGATGACGGAATTAGTAGAGCCAAAAAACATGGTGTATCCGTTGTAGGTTTAAGGAACTCAGGTCATCTTGGAAGAATTGGAGATTGGGCAGAAAGAGCGGCTGATGCAGGCTTGATTTCTTTTCATTTTGTCAATGTAAGAGGTAGTTTACTTGTTGCTCCTTTTGGAGGAAGTGATAGAAGAGGAAGCACATCACCACTTGCTATAGGCATACCTAACAAAAACAAAGACCATATTATTTTGGATATGGCTACCTCAACTGTAGCAGAGGGAAAGGTAATGGTAGCTCAAAAAGGCGGTAAAAAATTACCTCATGGAGCTTTAATAGATAATTTAGGAAATCTAACCATAAACCCTGAAGCTATGTATGGTAAAATAGGTGATGATGACGTCCCAGATCCAGATAAAGGAACTGGTGCAATAACAGCTTTTGGTCTTCACAAAGGTTCTGGTATAAATTTTATGATGGAAATTTTGGGTGGAGCTTTAACAGGTAATGGTGTTTGTGGAGCACTAACTGACAAAGAAAGAAGAAGATTTTCAAATGGAATGTTATCACTTTACATCGAAGTTAAAAAAATGGTTGATATTGATTACTTCACAAAAGAAGTAAAATCTTATGCAGATTTTGTTAGAGCCTCTAGGCCATCTCAAAATAATGACAAAGTATTAATACCTGGTGATAAAGAAATATCAACTAATGAAGATAGACTTAAAAATGGATTACCTGTTCCTCCACTAGTATGGGGAAATATTAAACAAACGGCAGATAGATTAAATGTTGAAAATTTAGAACGTTTTGAAAAAGCTATTAAATAATTTTTTCAAGTTTCAAAGGTTCTATCTCCAGCATCTCCAAGCCCAGGAATGATAAAACCATTTTCGTTAAGCTTGTCATCCTTTTGAGCACAAATAATCTCAACTTCTGGAAAATTATCTTGAACCTTTTTAATGCCTGGATCAGATGCTAGTAGACAAATTAGTTTAATATTTGAGGCACTGTGTTCTTTAAGTGTATTTATTGCAGAAACTGCGCTTCCACCAGTTGCAAGCATTGGATCACATAGATAACACTGTCTATTATTTAAATCAGACGGAAGTTTTTTTATATAATTGACTGGTTTAAGTGTTTTCTCGTCTCTATACATACCAATATGACCAATTGAGACTTCATCAAATATATCTGTAATGCCTTCACTCATAATTAACCCTGCTCTTAAAATTGAAATAATACATGGCTTTGGATCATTTAATTTTACACCATCATATTTTTCTAAGGGTGTTTCAATTGTATTAGGAAATACATTTAAATCCTTAAAAATTTCAAAAACCATAAGAGAGGAAATTTTTCTTGCCAAATATCTAAACTTAGTACTTTGAGTGTTTTTTGACCTTAACGTAGTCATGTAAAGATTTATTAAGGGATGATTTAGGATTCTTACTTTCATTTTATTTTTCTCTAAGGTTTGAATTTATTCAGATAACCCATATATTCTTTTTTTCTGGGTACCGCATAAGATCCAACCTTACAGGTTTTAATTTTTAAATTTACTAAGCTTTCTGCTAACACTACAGCTGAAGAAACACCCTCGATAACAGGTAACTGATGTTTTGTTTCTAAGCTTTTAGCTAAGTCAGCCATGCCAGCGCATCCTAAAATTATAGACTCTGCATTATCATTTTCTATGGTATCTTGAATTCCTTTATTTAATTTATCTAAGTTTTCCCTAGAAATATTTTCTAAATCTAAAACTGGAACTTCAATAGCAGTAACTTTGACACAATTTTCAAAAAGACCATATTTTTTTAAATTATGAGTCAGCGGTCTTATTGATCTAGATAATGTTGTTATCACTGTGAAATTACCAGCTACCATAGTTGCAATATGATATGCGGCTTCTCCTATTCCTATCACTGGTTTTTCTGTAATTGATCTAATTACATCTAAGCCTGTGTCATCAAAACAAGCTATAATATATGAATCAGCATCACTATGTTTTTCTATTTGTTCTACCAATCCAGGAATACAAAAAGCTTCATCATAAAATCCCTCAATGCTCTCAGGACCAACATTTGGTTCAACAGAAACAATTTCAGTATCTGCGCTAGCAAACTTCTTTGCAGTTAAATCTATTTTCTGTGTCATTGCTTTAGTAGTATTAGGATTAATTATACAAATTTTTCTTTTCAAAATAATTATCCTCTTTTTCTTTTAAGCCAAATGTAACATGCTATGGAAATACCAATTACGCTAAATGAGACAAATGTAGTTACAGTACCTAATGCGTATATAACAGGTGTTGTAACTGTTGTAGTTAGACCTCTTAACTCCAATGGAAGCGTGTTTCCAGCACCCATAACTTGAGATGATCTTGCTAACTCGTCATATGATAAAGTGAATCCAAACAACGCAATACCAATAATACTGGGGGCTATGAGTGGAAAAACAACCTCTTTAAAAGTTTTCCAAGGAGTTGCGCCAAGGTCTCTAGCTGCTTCTTCATAAGATTTGTCAAATCTATTAAAAACTGCAAACATTATTAGTAATCCAAAAGGAAGCGTCCATGTCAATTGTGCACCTAACCCACTTGTAAACATTCCTAAAGTAGTCTGAAAAGATTCATTGATATAATTTATATCAAAAGTTGTGCCAAGCCATTTTGTAAAATCATCAAGTAATCTAAATTGAAGAGCTACTCCAAGTGACAATACTATAGATGGTACAATTAAACTTGCTACTGTTGCAAAAAAAAGTGTATCAGATCCCCAAAATTTTTTTCTAAATGCTAGACCTGCGCTCACAGATAAAATAACTGTTAAGACCATAACTATCACACCTAAAATCATTGATCTTTCAAATGCTGAACCGATATCTACGACAGAACCGCCTCGCCATAATTCTTTGAACCAATATGTTGAAACTCCATTAAGTGGAAAAGTTAAACCACCATCTGGACCTTGAAAACTCAGAAGGACAATTGTAAAAGTAGGTCCATAAAGGAACAAAACAAATAAACAAAAAAAGAAAACGCAAATGTAATAAGTTTTATTTTTCTTGTTTAACATTTTAAAGCTCTTTTCGAATATCTATCATTTTGGTCATTATCCAAATGATTAACAAGGTCAATGCTAATAAAATTACAGCATTTGCTGCTGCAGCAGGTAATTGAAGATAACTCATTTCAACATAAATTATTTTACCTATTGATGGAATTTGTTGTCCTCCCATTATTCCTATTGTAATAAAATCACCCATAACAACTGTTATAACAAAAATAGATCCAATTACGATCCCAGGTTTACATAATGGTATAATTACATTCCATAATATTTGTAATCCATTGGCACCATTATCGTAAGCCGCTTCTATAATTGATTTATCTATTCTCATCATAGAATTAAAAATTGGTACTATCATGAATAGCGTATATAAATGCACAAATGCTAAAACAATGGAAAACCCAGAATATAAAAGCCACTCTTGAGGGGCATCTATAATACCTGTGGAGAGTAAGAAGTCATTTACAAGCCCATTCCTTCCTAAAAGAGGTATCCATGAAATCATTCTAATTACATTAGATGTCCAAAATGGAATAGTACAAAGTAAAAATAATGCTATCTGCCAAGTAACTGAATTTACGTAAAAAGCTAGAAAATAAGCGACGAAAAAGCCTATAATTAACGTGAAGAACCAAGTAATAAAACAAAAAATAAAAGTCGATAAATATGTTTTAAAAGTAACACACATATCTTTTTGAAAGTTGAAACAATCTTTGAAAATATATGAGTAATTTTCAAAAATAAAATCAGGTATTATTGAGTATTCGTTGTAGTCCCAAAAACTTATAATAAAGGTTAAGGCTAATGGGATGAAGAAAAAAAATACAAATATTAAGCTATAAGGTATTGATAATAAACCGACACTAGGTTTTAGCTTCAAGAATTTCATAGTATAAGTATTTATTTAAGATTATAAAAAAATAGGGTAACATTAGTTACCCTATTTTAAAATTTGTTTTTTTAAGAAGCTATCATCTCATTCCATTTTCTTACCATGTATTTATTTTCATCCATGGTAGCATTCCAGCATGCAACAGCTCCCATTCTAGATTCGTATGAGCCACCATCTCTAACTTCACCCTTAGATGCTAGTTTCTTGCCTTCTGGACTCATAATGTCGGCAGTGGCTGGTTTACCCATCATCCAATAATCCCATTCATATGCTTCCATATATTTCTTTGCTGTTGGGATAACTGCAGAGTAATAGCCTTGACGGTTTAAATAAGCACCTACCCAACCAGATAAATACCAATTTATAAATTCGTAGCAGATATCAGCTTGTCTTCCTTTTGTAGTAGAAGGTAATCCAAAACCTGCTGCCCAGGCTCTGTATCCCTCTTTAAGAGGTTGATAGACACATGGAATACCTTTTGTTCTAACTGCAGTAATTGCTGGTGACCACATTGATTGAATTACCACTTCACCAGAAGCCATTAAGTTAACACTTTCATTAAAGTCACTCCAGAAAGCTCTGAATTGTCCAGATTTTTTAGCTTCTATGAATATCTTCATTGTTAAATCAATTTCTTCTTTTGTCATATTCCCTTTATCTGGGTACTTATATTCGCCCATAGCTTCAACCACCATAGCAGCATCCATAATGCCAATTGATGGTATGTTTAATATAGAAGCTTTTCCTTTAAACTCAGGGTTTAATAGTTCCGCCCACGAACTGATAGGTCTTTTAATTAAATCAGGTCGAATGCCTAGAGTGTCAGCGTTATATACTGTAGGGATTAGTGTGACATATTGTGTAGGTTCTGATGCAAATTCTTTTGATTTAGCACCTTTAAGATACATTACTTTCTTAGGGGCTGTCCCTTGATCACCAATTTTCTTACCTGCAACTTCTCCTTTTGTAAATGCAGAAGTAACATTATCCCATTCCTTAATTCTTTTTGTATCCATACCTAATAAATTTCCAGAAGGTACCAACTTGGGCATACTAAAATATTCAGAATCAACAATATCGAAACTATTTGGTTGTGTAAAAATTGTCTTTACAACTTCATCAGTTGTTTTAACAATAAATTTAACTTTAATTCCAGTATCATCAAATAATTTTTTTTGAACTGCATCACCCATATTAACAGCTGTTCCTAGATACCTAATGACCGGGGCGTCAGCAGCATGTATTGCTGGAAAACCTTTAAGCAGGCCTGCACCAGCAACTGCTCCAATTGCGGCAGTTGAAGTCTTTAACATGTTACGTCTTGTTAAACCTTTCTTCATATTAACCTCCAAATTTTGTTAATGTTAAAGTTGTAAAATAATGATATTTGTAATTAAAATTAAATGAATTTGAAATATATGTTGCATGTATTTTACGCAACTAATTGTTTTTTTTAAAAATTGATTAAAGTCTAATCAATTTTAATTTATAAATTAAATAAAAACCAATTTAGGCAGAAAAATTGAATAATCCAGAAAATTTAGAGTTTGCGATTCTCACAAAAAAATATGGTGAAACCATAGCTGTTGATAGCATAAATCTAAAAATACCTGCAGGAACGTATTGCTGTTTTCTTGGACCTTCGGGTTGTGGTAAAACTTCAACTCTAAGGATGATAGCTGGACATGAAGAAATTTCAGGAGGCGACATTCTTTTAGGTTCTAATATCATAAATGATTTGTCCCCAGCTAAACGTGGAACTGCAATGATGTTTCAAAATTATGCTCTTTTTCCACATTTATCATGTTTGGACAATGTTGCCTTTGCTTTAAAAATGCGTGGCATTAAAAAAAATGAAAGATATGATAAATCTCTAGAAATTCTTAAATTAGTACAAATGGAAAATTATTCTGATAGATATCCTAACCAGCTTTCGGGGGGACAACAACAACGAGTAGCTTTAGCAAGAGCCTTGATTACTAATCCTTCTATATTGCTTTTAGATGAACCTTTATCAGCTTTAGACCCTTTTTTGAGAATAAAAATGAGAAGTGAATTAAAAACATTACAAAAAAAGCTGGGTATATCATTCATTCATGTAACTCATTCTCAAGATGAAGCAATGGCTTTAGCTGACATGATTGTTGTAATGAACAATGGCAAAATTGAACAAGTTGGCAACCCCTATGAAGTTTTTAATAAGCCGAAAAACGAGTTTATTGCAAATTTTGTTGGTGGACACAATGTGATATCAAAAAATAAAAAATTTTATTCAATAAGAATGGATCACATACAAATAATCAATAATAAAGAAGCAAAAAATTGCTATCCAATGACAGTGAATGAAATTGAATTTCAAGGTCAAATTGTCAAAGTCACAGGAATATCTAAAGATTTTGGACGTTTAAGTGTATCTCTAGGTGATGAGATTTTTTTAAAGAATAAATTTGATATTGATGATGAAATTTTTATTAGTTGGGATAAAACAAAAGAAAATTCATTGGTTTAATCTTATTTATCTTTATTGATTTTTTTAAAAATTAGAAGTTATAATCTTAAAATAATTAATTCATCTGAGGTAATGATCTTTGACTGATTCAAAAAATATTATCTATATAAATAATAAAAAAGTAGAGGTTACAAATGTCTATCACGATATTACTCTATTAGATTGGTTGAGAAATTATCATAAAATAACTGGAACAAAAGAAGGTTGTGCTGAAGGAGATTGTGGTGCATGTTCAGTTATAATAAATAAAAAAAATAAAGAGGATTCAAAACCCATAAACTCGTGCTTAGTAAGATTAGGCCAAGTAATAGGTAATAACATTACAACCATAGAAGGTTTAGGTTGTGATAAAAATCCTCATCCATTGCAAATGGCTTTTTCAAATGAGTATGCTTCTCAATGTGGATATTGTACGCCAGGATTTATTATATCAGGTGTTAGTTTAATAAATTCTGGTAAAGTAGTTAATAATGATACAATAAATGATGCAATTTCAGGAAATTTATGTAGATGCACTGGTTACTCTCCAATAATAAAGGCAATTAAATCTGTATCAGATAGAAAAACAAAATTAAAAAAAGTTGAAATTATTAATAAGGAAAAAAAAGTTTGTTTCGGAAACATTACTTATTTAAAGCCAAATAATTTAAAAGAGCTCAAAGATTATTTAGAAGTAAAGAGTTTTCAATTTATTGCAGGTGGTACAGATTTAAATCTTCAAAGACCTATCATAAACGAAAAAGAAAATAATATTATATGTTTAAGTTCAATTAAAGAGTTGAACTTCATCAAAGAATTTAAGGAAAAAATGGTTCTTGGAGGAGCGGTCACAATTGAAAATTTTCTTGATTCAGTTCGATCAAAAATGCCTGAATTAATAGAGATTCTTCAAAGGTTTGGATCACCACAAATTAGAAATCAAGGAACAATTGGAGGAAATTTATGCACGTCAAGTCCAATTGGAGATTTAGCCCCATTATTAATGGTTTTAAATTCTGATATAAATGTGTTTGGAAAGAATGGTATTAAAAAAACAAACATAAAAAACTTTTTTAAGGGTTACCGAAAAAATATTTTGAAAAAGGATGAGATAATTTTATCTATTGAAATACCGTATCCAAACAAAAAAAATAAAATTTTTTCCTGGAAGCTCTCTAAACGATATGATCAGGATATATCAACTATTTCTCTTGCCATAAATATACAAACTCAAAAGAATATAATAAAAGAAATACAAATGGCTGCAGGAGGCGTGGCAGCAACACCAAAGAGTCTTGACAAATTATGTAAATCAATGCTTGAAAAAAAATTAGATGATGCAATAGATTTTGTAACTGAAAATTTAGATAAATTTATCCAACCAATCTCAGATTTAAGGGGATCAAGTCATTATAGATTAGAAGCAATGAAGGGACTGTTTAGAAGATTACAAATTTGTTTAAGGCAAGATAAGGAAAGTTTATCAATAATGGAAGTTTAAGAATGAATAATTTAAATAAAATTCCAATTCACGATTCTTCTTTAAGACACTCCACTGGTCAAGCTATTTATATAGACGATATGCCTGAGCAAGAAAATTTATTGCATGGAGCTCCCGTTCTATCAAAAGTTGCATGTGGAAAAATAAAAAAAATTAATTCTGATAAACTTAAAGATCTACCATTTTTTACAAAAATAATAACAGCAAAAGACATCCCTGGCGAAAATGAGATTGGTCCTATCAAAAATGGTGAGCCTATTCTAGCAGACGATTTTTTTTCATATTTAGGCCAACCAGTCGCGATTGTTTTGGCAAAAACACATCAAGAAGCCATTTATGCGAGCAGCTTAGTTGAAATTGAACTGGAGTTTACAACTGAACCTATTCTTAATTTAGATGACGCTTATGAACAAAAATCTTTTTTAGAAGATCCAATGATTTTAGAAAAAGGGAACATTAAAAAAGATATGTCTAAATCAAATTATAGGTTATCTGGTAATTTTGAAATTGGTGGACAAGATCACTTTTATTTAGAAACTCATGTTGCCATGACTTTTCCTGGAGAGAATGACGAATACGTTGTGTGGTCAAGTACTCAGCATCCCACTGAGGTTCAACACGGTGTTGGAAAGGTATTAAATATTCCATCAGCAAAAATTGATAGTAAAGTTAGAAGGTTAGGGGGTGGTTTTGGTGGAAAAGAGAGCCAAGCAACTATTTTTGCAGCAATGTCTGCTTTGGGTGCTTATGTAACACAAAAACCAGTAAAAATACGTCTTAACAGACATAATGATATGACAGCGTCAGGGAAAAGACATGACTTTAAAGTATACTATACCGCAGGATTTACAGTTGCTGGCAAGATTTTGGCTTTAGATATAAAGCTTCTAAGTAATGGTGGTAATGTTTTAGACCTCTCAGGGCCTGTAATGACAAGAGCTTTAACTCATCTTGATAATTGTTACTTTATAAAATCACTCAAAGCTATTGGTTATGTGTGTAAAACCAACACAGTTTCAAATACTGCCTTTAGAGGTTTTGGTGGTCCACAAGGAATGCTGACTATTGAAAATATACTTTATTCAGTTAGTCAATATTTACAAAAGCCAATAGATGAAATTCGTAAAATCAACTATTACTCAAAATTAAATGGTCTTAAAACACCATACGGTCAAATTGTAAAAAACTTGAGAATTGATAGGATTTTAGACGAGGTCTATAAGTTAAGTGATTATAAAAACAGACTTAGAAATATTAATAAGTTTAACTTAAATCAAGAAGCTAATAATTTGCCTTTTAGAAAAGGTATTGCCCTAATGCCAGCAAAGTTTGGCATTTCATTTAATAAACCATCATTAAATCAAGGAGGAGCATTAGTCCATGTTTACTCTGATGGATCAATTAGATTAAATCACGGTGGGACTGAGATGGGCCAAGGGTTATTCATTAAAGTTGCCCAAGTAGTTGCTGAATGTTTTAAGGTTCCTCTTGAACAAATTCACATTACTTCAACAAATACTGCAGAAGTACCTAACACCTCAGCTACCGCAGCTTCTTCTGGTTCAGATTTAAATGGAATGGCTGCATGGAACGCATCAAATGTTATAAAAAACAGAATGATCGACCATGCTGCAAAATTATTTAAAAAAAATAAAAAAGATATTGTTCTTGGTGAAGGTAGAATTATTTGTGGTAACAGAAGTTTGTCTTTTTCTGAGTTAGCCTTTTCCTGTTGGGAAAATCGAATTTCTTTATCTTCTACAGGTTACTATAAAACTCCCAAAATTTCATGGGATCAAGGTAAGTTGAAGGGTCATCCTTATTTTTATTTTACATGGGGAGCTGCAATTTCTGAGGCCTTATTAGATATAAATACCGGAGAGAGTAGAATACTAAGAGCTGATATTGTTCAAGATTGTGGAAATTCTCTTAATGAAAATATTGATATCGGTCAAATTGAAGGAGGTTTTATTCAAGGTTTGGGGTGGTTGACATGTGAAGAATTATGTTTTTCCAAAGAAGGAAAATTACTTACAACTGGGCCGTCTACATATAAATTACCTGGGAGTAGAGATATTCCTCAAATCTTCAATGTTAAATTACTAGAAAAAGCAGATAATGAAGAAAAAACCATCTTTAGATCAAAAGCTGTCGGTGAACCCCCTCTACTACTTGCAATTTCTCATTTTCTGGCGCTGAAAGAAGCAATCAGGGCTTCTTCTACAAATTCAAGACCTGAGCTTCTTAATTCTCCAGCTACTCCATCTGAAATTTTGAAAGTCTTAAAAGTTTAGTTATCAACAACATCTTTTCTAACAACTGCTTCTTTTGGAATTCGTGAAAATTTTACTCTTCATCTCTACTATAATTATACATTTAAAAGTTTGATAAATATTGTTACATTACAACACAAAAAAAATTCGAGCTTTAGTATGAAAATATCAAATTTATTAATTAAAAATGCTCAAATAATTGCAACAATGGATGATGATAAAAAAGAAATATCTAACAAATCTATTTATTGTGAAAATGGCAAAATTATTGACATCGGAGATCTTGAAAATTTTAATTATAACCCAAAATCAATAATTGATGCACATGAAATGGTTGTTATACCTGGTTTGGTAAATACTCATCATCATTTATTTCAAAATTTGACACGCTGTTATCCTGGCTCCCAAAATGAGTCATTATTTGGATGGCTTACAAATTTATATCCTATTTGGAGTAAAATATTACCCTCTGATATTTATATTTCAACTTTAATTGGATTATCTGAAATGGTTATTAGCGGGTGTACTACTTCTAGTGATCATCTATACCTCTTTCCAAATGGATCAAAGCTTGAAAATCAGATTGAAGCAGCAAGTGAGGTTGGTTGTAGGTTTCACGCCACTAGAGGCTCAATGAGCATAGGTGTTAGTAAGGGAGGACTTCCGCCAGACACACTTACTGAAAACGAAAACTCAATTATAAAAGATTGCCAAAGGGTTATTGAAAATTATCATGATTCTTCTAAATTTTCAATGTTAAAAATTGCTTTAGCACCATGTTCTCCATTTAGCGTTAGTCAAGATTTGATGAAGGAAACTGTTAAGTTAGCTAGAAATTACTCAGTTAGTATGCATACTCATTTAGCAGAAAATAACGAAGATATTGTTTATACCAAACAAAATTTTGGTATGACCCCAGGTGAGTATATTGAAGACTTAGGGTGGGTTGGAGATGATGTTTGGCATGCTCATTGTGTAAAATTAAATGAAGATGAAATTGAATTATTTTCTAGAACAGGTACTGGTATTGCTCATTGTCCTTGTTCAAACATGAGGTTAGCAAGTGGGATAGCTCCTTTGAGAACGTGGATAGATAAAGGTGTGAAAGTAGGGTTAGGTGTAGACGGTTCAAGTTCAAATGATAGTGGATATCTTTTAAATGAAGCTCGCCAAGCAATGTTATTACAGAGAGTAAACTTAGGTGCTAATAAATTTTCACCAAGAGAAGCAATATTTACTGCAACAAGGGGTGGTGCAGAAGTATTAAATAGAAATGACATAGGTCAGATTTCAAAAGGTAAAGCCGCAGATTTTGCAATATATGATTTGAATAAAATTGCTATGTCTGGAGCTTGGAGTGATCCTTTGGCTGCTTTGGTATTATGTACCCCTGCTGAAACTGCTTACACTATTTGCAATGGAGAGGTAATATCTCAAAATGGTCATTTAAATAATTTTGATCTTAATTTATCCTTAGAAAAACATAAGGCTGCATCAAAAAGGTTACTGAATTTATAAAGTTATGAACCTAGTTTCATTATTTGTGAAATGATATTCTTCTAAATTAATAGAAGTATCTTCTTTATCATTAATTCTATCAATCACCCAAAAATCTTGTTTCTTTTTAACTAAAAGAGGGTGATGCCAAATATTTTTATTGTATGTAATACCAGTATCTCCATTAACTTGAAAACATCTTAAAGTATTCAAATCTGGTAATTCATTTTTTTCTTCACTAACAATTATTAACCAATCATAATCCTGAATTGGAAGAAAACTCTGTGAAGCGATAGGATGTTTTTCCATAATCTTTATTTCTACAGGAAGGTCTCTTGGTATACCAGAAAAGATAGAAATACCTGAATTTCCATTTTTACTTTCTAAATCTAACTCAGAAATATTATGATACCTAGTAGTGGTTCCTTGATTGATAGAACGTAATTCAGATGCATTTTTCTTTTCTATAATATTCCCAAATCTATAAAAAACATTAGAATCTAATTTTTCGATTGGAATATTATTCATTTTATAATTTTAAACCAAAAATTCTTAATCTTGATACTCCTCCGTCAGGATAAATATTTAATCTGACATGAGTTACACCTTCAATTGATGTATCATCAACTTCGTAATTATGTATATTGTCTGCTTGAAGTTTTGATTTATCCAAGATGTATTTCCAGTTCTGTGAGTCATCAATAGTTTCTTCTAAATCTTTGTTTTCATCAAAGTTTGAGACTTGCACTGATGCTTCATCCGGATAATTTCCTTTAAAATGAGCAGTATCTATTTCAATTTTTTTTATTAAACCCTTTGTTGCTAATTTAATTATGATCCAGTCATTACCAGGTTCTCTTCTCCTTCTTGTTTCCCAACCATCACCCATTGTTTTTCCTCTTCCATCAGATAGAAGAGCAGATACGTCACCATAATGAGCATTATTATAAGCAACAATAGAACCACCTAATTTTAAAGATGATAATTCAATTAGATCATTTTTATTATCATAATTATCCCAATTAAGTTTTACTTCGCCAAATAATCTTAATCTTGCAACCCCTCCGTCAGGAAAAATTTGTAATTTTATGTAATTAACTTTTGTTTTTGATTCAATCTTAAATTTATTGCCGGTATCACCTTTTAAAGATGTTTTAGGGAGTATTTCAATCCAGTCTGAGTCTTTGCTAGGTTTTTGATCACTATATAGACCTTCAATTGAAGCAAAAGGAGGAAAATTTCCAGTAAAAAAACTTGTATCAACATCTATCTCAGTAATAATTCCTGGAGATCCTAATTCTATTATAGCCCAATCATTGCCACCATCTCTTCTTCTTTTACTCTCCCATCCATCCATCCATTTTCCATGCTCATCATACTTATCTTCAATGAAGACTGGCTCTTTGTCATCTAGCATACGGGAAACTTCACCGAAAAAATCATCAGAAACTTCAATTATTTTTGTACCAATTTTTGGAGAAGCTAGATTAGTTAAATTTTGATTTTTATTGTATGTGCTCATTTTTATTCCTATTTATTTAAAGCATACAAAAATCTCTAGAAATATATTTTCCTAAATTTTTGTTAACTATGAATTCATTTTGATCGTAAATTTTATTACCTCTTAACCAAGTTTGTATTGGCCATCCAGTAATATCTAAACCTTCATAAGGCGTATAATCAGAGCCATGGCTTAGATTAATTTGTTGAATTTTATTTTTTTTATTAGGATCCCAAATTGTTATATCAGCATCAGATCCAACTTTAATTGATCCTTTTTGAGGATAAAGGCCATACATTTTGGCAGGATTAGAAGAAGTTAGCTCTACAAACCTTTCCAAGCTGATTCTATTTTTGCTAACACCTTCAGAAAACAAAATTGGTAATCTTGTTTCTACTCCTGGAATACCATTTGGAACCCATTTAAATGATGTTCTTGCTCCAGGCCTGTCTTTACCCTTACTGTCCTTGAATCGGAATGGACAATGATCTGATGAAAAGATATCAAAAGTTCCATCGATTAATCCATCCCAAATAGCCTGTTGACTTTCCAAATCTCTTGGCGGGGGAGAGCATACGTATTTTGCTCCCTCAAAATCCATGTTTAGTCCCTTCATGTCGTCTTCAGTTAAGCAAATATACTGAGGGCAGGTTTCAGAAAAAACTTTAATTCCTCTATCTTTTGCCCATTTAATTTGAGATAGTGCTTCTTCTCCCGAAACATGAACAATTACAATTGGAATATCAACTATTTGGGCATGACTTATGGCTCTGTGTGTTGCTTCTCTTTCTACAATTTGAGGCCTAGACAACCCGTGATAATAAGGAGCTAATTTCCCTTCATCCTCTAATTTTTTAGTTAAAAATCTAATAGCATCATATCCTTCAGCATGGACCATAACTAACGTTTTCTCATTCTTAGCTACTTCGAAAACTTTCAAGAGTTCTTCATCATTTAAAACCAGATCATCATATGTCATAAATACTTTGAAAGAGGTATAACCATCTCTAGCCAGTGCAGGGAGCTCTTGTCCTAAAACTTGTGGTGAAGGGTCACTTATAATCAAGTGAAATGAAGTATCTACAAACAAATTGCCTCTAGCCTTTTTATGATAATTTTCTACACATTCTCTTAGGGATTGTCCCTTTTCTTGCATGGCAAAGGGTAAAACTGTGGTATTACCTCCAGCTGCGGCAGATTTTGTCGCGCTTTGAAAGTTATCAGCCATCTCAACGTCTGGTCCTGATGGTTGATCTATGTGGACATGGGCATCTATACCGCCTGGCAAAACCAATAGATTAGAAACATCTTCTACAATTTTTGCTTCAGCATTGATCTTACCTATTTCACAAATTTTTCCATCAGTTACAGCAATGTCACAGTCCTCTATACCATTTTCAGTTACTGTTTTTCCGTTTTTAAAAATTATGTCAAAGCTTTTCATGAACTATTCTCCAATGACTATTTATTTTTCAGATTATGAACACTCATATAAAGTTGATTAATTAAACTTCGTTCATTTTCTTCAAGAAAAGAAATATTCCCGGGTGGCATGGCATACGATAGCACAGACTGTTTATATATATTATCAATATTGTTTATTATATCTGTAGGTGTTTCTAAATTGACTAATTTTGGAGCATTTTTCATGTTTTCCCATAAAGGCTCTTTTGCATGACACATTGAACATTTAGATACAATTATCTCTTGAGCACTTACCAAAGTTTTTTCTGGGATTAGTTCGATCAAAGTAGCTGTGTTTTTTACGTTATTTAGTTTTGGTTTACCCAAGTCTGAAATATAAAAAATTATTGACCCTAGAATAATTATTGGAACACATACCCAATAAGGTGGTTTGGCTCCAGTATGTTTAATATTGAAAAAATGTCTAATGAGCGCTCCAATTATTAAAATAATTGAAATGATTATCCAAGAATATTTTGTAGCATAAATTAAAGGATAATGATTTGAAATCATTATAAAAATCACTGGCAATGTTAAGTAATTGTTATGAAGAGATCGTTGTTTAGCAATAGCACCATGAATTGGGTTAGGGGTCTCATTTGCTAGCAAACTAGCTACAACTTTTTTTTGACCAGGAATTATTATCATAAGAACATTAGCAACCATAATAGTACCTAAAACTGTACCTATCTGCATAAATGCTCCTCTATAACTAAATATTTCAGAATAAACCCACGACATGACAGTGATTAAAATAAATATAGAGCTGATTAATACATAGACATTTGTTTTTAATGATAATCTGCACACAAAATCATAAATTACCCAACCAAAGACGACGCCTAATAATGAAATTATTACAGCTTCATATTTTTCTAAATCATATTTGACAATATCAATCATGTATAATTCAGCACCTGCGTAATATATAAGAGCCAACAAAGCAAATCCTGAAACCCAAGTTGCATAGGCTTCCCATTTAAACCAGGTTAATTCTGAAGGCATTTTTGACGGTGCAACAAGATATTTAACTAAGTGATAAAATCCACCTCCATGAACTTGCCAAGCTTCTCCATGAGATTTATCTGGAAGATTCTTATCTTGTTTTAAACTTAAATCTAAAGCAATAAAATAAAAGCTTGAGCCAATCCATGCAATACCTGCAATGACATGGAACCATCTCAAAATTAGTTCAGTCCATTCTTCCAATAAAAATATCAAAAATTAGCTCCCTCTATAAGTACTATAGCCAAAAGGAGATAGTAATAGTGGTACATGGTAATGTTCAGATTTATTATTTACAAAAAATCTAATGGGTATTTTGTCAAGAAAAACATGTTTAAGGTCACTATTTTGTTTTTTCAGATAATCACCAGCAAAAAATAATAATTCGTAATGACTTTCCTCTAAGCTTTCAGCAGATAACAATGGTTCGTCAACTCTACCATCTTCATTAGTCAAAACAGTTTTGATCAAAATTTTCTCAATATCTAACATTTTGTACAATTCAATTTTTAATTCTACTGCCGGTTTACCCTTGCTAGTATCTAAAACATGAGTTGAAAGACCCGCCATATTTTTCTCTATTTAAATTTGTATAAAGTATGCTTAAATTCACTGACATAATAATGTTAGGTAAAATAATGTACAATAAAACTTTCAAATTTCTTTCTAAAAAAATGGAAAGAGAAGAAATAATAGATCTACTAAAAAGTGTTTATGAGCATTCTAAATGGGTACCAGAAAGATTGTTAAATGAGAATATTAGTGAGATTCAAACAAAAGAAGAATTACAATTGATGATGAAAAAAATAGTTGATGATTCTTCAGAAACAGAGAAATTAATTTTAATTAATGCTCATCCTGAACTTGGAAAAAAACTTCAAAAAAAGGAAAAATTAACAAAGTTTTCGGAAGGTGAACAAAAGTCTGCTGGTTTAGATCAATGCTCTGATGAAGAATTTAAAATTTTAACTAATCTCAACAATGAATATAGATTAAAATTTAAATTTCCATTTATAATTGCAGTGAAAGGTTTAAATAAAAATCAGATCATAGATAATATGCAAAAGAGGGTTAATAACAGTAAAATTAAAGAATTTGAAACTGCTATTAGTGAAATTCATAAAATTGCTGAACTAAGAATTAAAGATTTGACTTATTAAGTAGCTAATTTAATTTTTATTCCAGATAAATTTTAGGAAGGTAAATGACAAAAGAATTTAAAGATATGAAAGGTGTTATTGCCATTGCAACAACACCTTTTAACAATGAAAACTTAATTGATTTTGAATCAGTCGATAGACTTTCAAATTATTACATAGAAAGTAAAGTTTCAGGGGTTACAATCCTTGGGGTTATGGGAGAGGCTCACAAGCTTAATATTGAAGAACAAAAAACATTAATAAAAAGATACGTAAATAACTTAATTAATAGTGTTCCAGTAATTGTAGGGGTTTCTAATGCTGGTCTTGATAACTTAGAATTACTATCAAAATTTTCAATGGATTCTGGGGCCTCTGGAGTTATGATATCTGGTAATAATGGTCTAAAAAATGACGATCAAATCAAATCATACTTCAATCAAGTTGTAGATCGCACTCAAGATATTCCAATTTGTTTGCAGGATTATCCACCAACAACTGATGTTTATTTTTCTGAAAGTGTTATAAATACTATAATGGAAAACCAGCCTTCAATTAAAATGTTTAAGCATGAAGACTGCCCAGGACATAATAAATTATCAAGACTTCTTAGATATAGAGACAATCATTTAAACAGAAAATATAGCATCTTTGTAGGAAATGGAGGCTTATATGTTCCCCAAGAACTCGAGAGAGGTGCTGACGGAATTATGACGGGTTTTGCATTCACTGAAATGTTGGTGGATTTACATAATTTATTTTCTAATCATGATAAAGAAAAAGCAGAAGACTTATTTGATATATATTTACCACTTATAAGGCATGAACAGCAATTTGGAATAGGCTTAGCCTTAAGAAAATTTGTCTTACAACAGAGAGGTATTATTAAATCGTTAAATGTGAGATCTCCTGGGCCTATTCTTACAGAAGACGATATTAAGGAAATGAATTATTTATTAAAAAGATTACACTTAAAATTAACTGAAAAAGGTCTTACAATTCCAAAAGGAATTAATTAGTGGCATGAAAATATTATTGTATAACCCAAACACTTCTGTATCTATAACTGAAACACTTTATGAAACTGCCAAGTTGGTTATAAGTAGTGAAACAACCCTAATTCCTAAAACAGCAGAAAAGGGTTTCCCATATATATCAACTAAAGTTGAAGCCCAAATTACTGGCACTTTAGTTTTAGAAAAATTAGCAGAAATACATCCACAATATGATGCCATAATTATAGCTGCCTTTGGTGATCCAGGTCTGATACCAGCAAAAAGTTTGTTTAACTTGCCTATAATTGGGTTAGGCGAGGCAGCTATGTTGAGTGCTTGCTTATTTGGTAAAAAATTCTCAATTATCTCATTTACTAATGCAATGGCGTCTTGGTATGAAGAAAGTGTTGAATTATTAGGATTACAGTCAAGATATGCAGGATTTAGAGCTATAGATGGTGTTAACTTAACTATAGATAAAATCCAAAAGCTTCAGAAGAAATCTTTAGTTGAATCTGCTAAAAATGCTATCAATATTGATGGTGGTGAGGTAGTTATATTTGCAGGTGCTCCATTGTCTGGATTTAAAAAAGTTGTTCAAAAAGAAATTAGTGTGCCTGTGATTGATTGTGCTGAAGCGGCTGTAAAGCAAGCAGAATTAGCTGTCGTTATGTATCAAAATTCTATAAATAAACCTAAATTACCTCCAAAATCATCTATAGGAGTTGATAAAAATTTATCGGAATTGATTGCTCACAAAGTTGATAATGGTGCATAAATGAAAAGAAATTTTATTGGTTATGGAAAAGTAAAGCCAAAAATTCTTTGGCCTCAAGAAAATAAAATTGCAATATCATTTGTTGTAAACATTGAAGAGGGTGCAGAACTTTCGATTTCATCAGGCGATAGTCAAAATGAACATATATACGAAAATAATAAAATTAAAATATCAGACATCCCAGATCTTTGTATGGAATCTCATTTCGAATATGGTTTAAGGTCCGGTATTTGGCGCATTTTTGATGTTTTTGATAAATACAATCTAAAAGCAACATTTAGTTGTTGTTCTTTAGCATTAGAAAATTCTCCTTGGTTAATAGATGAAATATTAAACAGAAATCATGAAATATCTGCCCATGGTGTGAAGTGGATTTCCCATGCGTATCTTGACAGAACAGAGGAAAAACAAATAATTAATGAATGTTACTCCTCAATATTAAAACTTTCCGGTCATCCACCAGTTGGCTGGCACACAAAATCTAGCACATCGCCATTTACAAGGGATCTTTTAATTGAGCATGGAGGATTTATATATGATTCTAATGCATATAATGACGACATACCTTATGTAGTAAAAAAAAATGATCATAAACTTGCTATTATTCCATATTCCTTTGATACCAATGACATGAGATTTGATGGGAATAATGGTTTTGTACAAGGTGATGATTTTAATATTTATTGTAAAGAATCATTTAATCAAATTCTAAGAGAAACAGATGATGGTTCTTTAAGAATGATGTCTATAGGATTACATCCCAGAATTATAGGAAGACCAGGAAGAATCAAGGGACTTGAAGATTTTATAAAACATATAAAAAATTATGAAAATGTTTGGATACCAAAGAGAATGGATATAGCAAAATATTGCTTAGGAAGAGATTCATTCAATTTTTTTTGATTAAATTTTTAACATTTATTTGAAGTAACTTAATAAAACTTTTGGTTACCTTTAATTCAATTTGACTCTCTATTGCTCTAAATGCTTAATTATTACACAATTACTATGAAAGGAATTAATAATGATAAAAAAAATTTTTAAAAGAACGTTTCTTTTTGTAGCTGTTTCCATCTTTAGTTTTAATTTGCATGCAGGAGATTGGACAATGGCTTCAGGTTACCCAAAAAGTAACTTTCATACTCAAAATATAATTAAATTTATAGATGATGTTAAGTCTACTACTTCAGTCAATATCAATTTAAATCCCAATGACACTCTAATTAAATTAGATGCCATAAAAACTTCTCTTCAAAGAGGACAAATTCCAATTGGTGAAATTAGGTTAGGTATTTATGGTAATGAAGACCCAATGTATATTTTAGCTGGATTACCTTTTATTGCACCAGACTATTCAAGTGCTTGGTTGCTAAAAGATGTGCAGATGGAATATCTTCAAGAAAAATTCGATAAAAAAGGACTTATGATCTTATATACTGCCCCATGGCCAGGACAAGGGTTTTATACTAAGTTTCCTGTAAATAGTGTTTCTGACTTTGATGGTAAAAAACTAAGAATATATTCTACAGCCACACAACAAATGGGATCTATGTTAGGATTTAATGCAACAATTCTACCTTTTGCAGAAATTCCTCAGGCATTTTCTACAGGTCTTATTGAAGCATTATTTACTAGTCCTCAAACAGGTATAGATATTCAAGCATGGGATAATACAAAACATTTTACATATGCTGGAGCTATTTTTAGTAAAAATGCTATAGTTGTAACTAAAAAAGCCTTTAATGCTCTATCAAAAGATGATCAGAGTAACATTTTAGCTGCTGCAAAAAAAGCTGAGCTTAGAGGTTGGGAAATGAGTGCTGAAACTACTAAAAAGCAAATTGATATCCTTAAGAAAAATGGAATGTCTTCAAAAAATGCTCCTGACGAGGTAATTAGCAAAATGAAAAGCATTGGTCTCGAAATGATGAAAAATTGGAGATCAAAAGCTAGTCCAGAAGCTAACGCAGTATTAGATAGATACTTATCAATGCGTTAATATTACATAAAGATAGCCATGAGAAATAAATTAAATAAATTATATTTATATAGTGGCTATTTTTCTGCCTTTTTTATGGTCTTGATTGCATTGACCATAGTTGCGCAAATTCTAGGAAGATTTGTAAATATCACAGTAGATTCTACTGAAACTGCTGGCTTTAGTTTAGCTGCTCTAACTTTTTTTGGACTCTCATACACTTTTCATAGCGGTGAACATATAAGAGTTACTTTATTCACAAGATTGTTAGGGAAAAAAGTAAGAAGATATCAAGAGCTCTTCTCATTGTCATTTTGTATTATAATTACTAGTTATTTGACGTATTGGAGTTGGGATTTTGTATATTTTTCATTTATTTTTGATGATATTAGCCCAGGTCTATTGGCTATCCCTTTTTGGATACCAAGGATAAGCATGTCAATAGGGGTAACTATTTTTTTAGTGGCTCTCATTGATGATTTTTTTACAGTTTGGAAAAAGGAACAGCCATCTTATGTAAAAAATGCTAATCCTATATTGAAAGATAATACTTAAGAGAAATATATGGCAACTGGTTTATCATTAGTTTTATTTATTTTATTACTATTTCTTTTGTCTCTAGGCATATGGGTGGCTCCTGCATTAATCACCCTAGGATACATTTTATTAGAATTTTTTACTCCTGCACCTGTTGGATCCCTGCTTGCTAGTACCTTATGGGATGCAAGTTGGAATTGGGCATTAACAGCTTTACCTCTATTTATATGGATGGGTGAGATACTTTTTAGAACAAGACTTTCATCAGAAATGTTTAAAGGTCTTGCACCAATGTTATCTAATCTGCCTGGAGGGTTATTACATGTAAATGTAGTTGGTTGTGGTATAATGGCAGCCGTTGCAGGTTCAAGTGCAGTTACTTGTGCTACAATAGGAAGAATGAGCATTCCAGAATTAAAGAAAAGAGATTATGACGAAACTCTTAGCATTGGTTCCTTAGCAGGCTCAGGAACATTAGGATTGTTAATTCCACCTTCAATCATGCTGATTGTTTATGGTGTTTTAGCTCAAGTCTCTATTTCAAGACTTTTTATTGCAGGCGTTTTGCCAGGTATTATGATTATTTTAATTTTTATGTCTTACATAGCAATAAGGTCTAAACTTAACCCTTCCTTAGCACCAAAACAAAATGTAAGTTATACTTTCTTCGAAAAAATAAAAGCAGCAAGAAATTTGCTTCCAGTAGTTGCATTAATATTTTTTGTTCTTGGATCTATTTATGGTGGTTACGCCACTCCAACAGAGGCTGCAACCATTGGTGTGATAGGTGCACTAATACTTGCCTGGTCTTCAAAGTCACTAAATTTAAAGAGTTTTATGGATAGCTTAATGGGAGCTGTAAAAACTTCTTGTATGATTAATTTTATAATTGTAGGTGCAGCATTTCTTTCTGTTGCAATGGGATACACTGGTATACCAAAACAATTAGGGCAAATTGTAAATGACTTTCAATTATCACAACTCTCACTTTTGGCAATTCTAACCATATTATATATTTTCCTTGGTTGTTTCCTCGAGGGAACATCCATGATGGTGTTGACTGCATCTGTAGTCTTACCAATGGTTCAGACAGCTGGTATAGATTTAATATGGTTTGGAATTTTTACTGTAATAGTCGTTGAAATGGCACAGATTACTCCTCCAGTCGGATTTAATCTTTTTGTCCTTCAAGGAATGACGGGTAGAGATATATTGAAAGTTACGAAAGCAGCATTACCCTTTTTCTTTTTAATGTTATTAAGTATAGTCATAATTGTAATTTTTCCTCAAATTGTTACTGCTCCTGTCAACTTTATGATTCAATGATTGTTTTTATAGGATTTCAATAAATGAGACTAGCTATTGATATCGGTGGAACTTTTACAGATATAGTTTTAGAAGATAAAACTAATCTTTTTACTAAAAAAGTTCTTACTTCTTCCTCTCAACCTGAAGTTGCAGTAATTCAGGGCGTAGTAGAACTATTACATGAAAATAATATAAATTCTTCAGATATAAAGATGATCATTCATGGTACGACATTAGCTACAAATGCAATCATTGAAAGAAAGGGTGCTAAGACTTGTTTTATAACTACTGAGGGTTTTAGAGATGTTTTAGACATTGGTTATGAAAGTAGATTTGATCAGTATGACATACTTATTGAAAAAACAATGTCAATTGTTCCAAGAAAGCACAGATATGTAATAGAAGAAAGAACGGATATTAATGGAAATATTATTAAGCCTATAAGTACTAAAAAATTTCACAGTTTAGTTGAAACAATAAAAAATGAAAAATTTGAAAGTATTGGAATTGGCTTTCTTCATTCTTATGCAAATTCTAAAAATGAAAATGAACTAAAAGAATTTTTATTAAAATATTTACCAGATGTTGAGGTCAGTATATCTTCTGATGTCTGTCCAGAAATAAGAGAATATGAACGTTTTACTACTACCGTAGTAAATTCATATATTAAACCTTTAATGTCTAGATATTTAAAAAAATTAGATAGTGAATTAAAACAAAAAAGATTTAATTGTCCTCTCTTATTAATGACCTCTGGTGGAACTTTAACTAATGTAACGAGTGCGTGTAACAACCCAGTCAGGTTAGTTGAGTCCGGTCCTGCAGGTGGTGCCATTTTAGCAACATCTATTGCTGAAGACTTAAAATTAGATAAAGTAATTTCATTCGATATGGGAGGAACAACAGCAAAGATAACCATAATTGAAAACCAGAAAGCAATTAAAGCCCGAGAATTCGAAGTTGATAGAAAAGCAAGATTTAAAAAAGGAAGTGGCCTACCTTTAAGAATTCCTGTAATCGAAATGGTTGAGATTGGCGCAGGAGGTGGATCAATAGCAAGAGTAAATAAGCTGGACCAAATTATTACTGGTCCAGACAGTGCTGGCTCAAATCCAGGTCCAGCATGTTACTCAAACGGGGGTGATAATCCAACAATAACGGATGCAGATTTAGTTATAGGGAAGATTGATCCTGATAAATTTGCTGAGGGTAAAATAAACTTATCCAAAGAATTTGCTAAAAATGCAATTACTAAAAATATAAGTGAAAAAATTAATATGAAAACTGAAACAGCAGCATTAGCAATATCTGAAATAGTTGATGAAACAATGTCAAACGCAACTAGAGTACATACCGTTGAACAAGGTCATGAAACATCAAACAGAACTCTTATTGGTTTTGGAGGAGCTGCCCCTCTTCATATTTCTAGAGTTGCAGAAAAATTAAGAGTTAAAAAAATTATCATCCCTACAAATGCAAGCGTAGGTTCAGCAGTCGGTTTTTTGAAAGCACCTGTTGGATACGAAGTAGTTAAAAGTCTTAGAATGTTATTAAATAAATTTAACTTTGAAAAAGTTAATAATTTACTAAGTTCCATGAGGGATGAAGCAAAAAAAATTATACAAAATAACTCTGAAAAAACAGAATATATCGAAGAGCGTTTTGCATTTATGCGATATGCTGGACAAGGACACGAAATTAAAGTGTCTATTGATAAAGAGGTGTTATATGATGAAGAAGCAAAAAAAATCAAAAACTCTTTCGAAGCAAATTACGAAAAACTATATTCGAGAATACTGCCAAATGCAGACATAGAAATTTTAACTTGGTCTTTATCATTATCTATTTTGAGCGAGAATTCAAATGAATATGTAGAGTTAGATTCTTATAAAAAAATTAAAGAAAATTTATTAATTGATTTCTGTGATTATGAAAGCGGAGAAAAAATTAAAATACCAAATTACGAAAGATCAGAGTTAAATCCAGGTGACTTAATACAAGGTCAATGTGTGATAACAGAGGCTCAGACTACAATAGTTGTCTCTAATAATTTTAATACAAAAGTTTTAGGTAATAATTTTTTGCAAATGGAATATATAGATAATGAATAATAATTTAATTGATGATAAAAATAATATTCAAAATCAAGTTATGTGGAACAGACTTCTGTCTGTCGTTGAAGAACAGGGTCAAACACTAGTTAGAACTGCCTTTAGCCCAATTGTTCGTGAATGTGGAGATATATCTGCTGGAGTATTTGACTTAGAAGGAAGAATGATGGCTCAAGCAGTTACTGGCACTCCTGGCCACGTTAATTCAATGGCGGAGTCAGTTAAGCATTTTATCAATTATTTTCCTCTTAATACAATGAATGAAGGAGACATTTTCATTACAAATGATCCATGGATGGGTACAGGTCATTTAAATGATTTTGTACTTACAACCCCTTGTTTCAAAGACAACAAAATAGTTGGTCTTTTTTCATGTACATCCCATTTGACTGATATTGGAGGATTGGGAGTAGGTCCTGATGCTACTGATATACACATGGAAGGTCTTTATATACCTATGTTAAAATTAGCTGACAGAGGTGTCATGAATGAAACTTTGTTAAAGCTAGTTAGCCAAAACACAAGACAACCAGTAGAAACAGAAGGTGATGTTTACTCATTGGCTGCATGTAATGACATAGGTTGCAAAAGATTAGTAGAAATGATGAATGAATTTCAAATCGATGACTTAAAGAGTTTATCTGATTTTATATATGACAAGTCACTTTCAGCTGTAGAAAATGAAATTAAGAAAATCCCAAATGGCGTATATGAGAATTCTATGATGATAGATGGATTTGAAAAAGATATTAAATTAGAGGCTAAACTGACGGTTTCTGATAAATCAATATCAGTTGATTATACAGGCACTTCTGACAAATCTAAATTTGGTATAAATGTTCCATTATCATATACTAAGGCTTATACCTGCTTTGGTTTAAGTTGTCTTGTAAGTGCTGAAATACCAAATAATGCGGGCTCTCTAAAACCTTTTGAAATTGATGCGCCATTAGGTTCTATTTTAAACGCTCCATATCCTGCTGCTGTATGTGCAAGGCATATTATAGGACAAATGCTTCCTGATGTGGTTTTTGGTTGTTTAGAAAAAGCCATAGCCGATAAAGTGCCTGCAGAAGGTGCTTCTTGTTTGTGGAACATCACATTTCGTGGAAAAACTGACAGGGGAGCAAACAATAACTCACTATTTGCTGTAACTGCAGTTGTTAATGGTGGAACAGGAGCTAGACCAAACAAAGATGGGTTATCAGCAACTGCTTACCCTTCTGGTGTAAGAGGAACCCCAGTTGAAATTAATGAGGCAGTTGCTCCATTGTTGTTTCTAAAAAAAGAATATAATCCTGGAAGTGGTGGTAAAGGAAAGTATAATGGTGGTTTGGGTCAATTAATTGAAATAAAATCAGCAATTAATGAGGATATGGATCTTTTAGCATCTTTTGATAGAATTAAATTTCCTGCAAGAGGTCGTTTTAATGGAAGCAATGGCAAACCTGGACAAGTCTCCATTAAGGGTAAAGGGAAGTTGAATGGTAAAGGTACACAAGTCATAAAGGCAGGGGATATCTTACAAATTCATACACCTGGTGGTGCTGGCTATGGAGACTACTTAGAGAGAGATCAGGGTTTGTTAGAAAAAGATTTAGAGAACGAGTTTTTATAATTAATTTAAATTGGTACTCCAAAAATTTCGACTAGGTTTAGTAGAAAATTTTTTTATTTGTATATCTAGTTTAACAAAATTCTCTATTAAAGCTGTTGCAGCCGTCACTCCTTCAATAATAGGTATGTTAAACTTATTACTTAATTTTTTTGATAAATTTAAAATACCAGGGCTTGTTATAATTATAGCCTCTGGGTTATATTCTGTAATTGTTCTTTGAATTTCGTTATCTAATTTATTCAAGTTTGATTTTGACATTGTATCCATATCTAAAACTGGAACTTCTATTGAATTTATAGACACACATTTATGTTCCATGTCATATTTTGTTAAATTATTTTTCAAAGCTTCATGCGATTGAGATAAATTGGTTATTACTGAAAACTTGTTTGCAATCATATTGGCAGTATAAAATGTGGCTTCACCTAGACCAATTATTGGTTTTGTCGTGATTTTTCTAATTGTTTCGACACCAATATCTTCAAAGGAAATAATTATAAAAGCGTCTGAAGAATTATTTGTTTCAACTTCTTTAAGTAATTTTGAAACATTTATAGTTTCACTGTGTAAGTCATAGTAGTCTTCTTGAAAACTTTTTTCACTAATAAAAATGCTAGAATTTTTACCTAAAATTTTTTGTGCGCAAAGCTTGATTTTTTCATTTGAAATAGCAGATGAATATGGGTTAATGATACAAATTTCAATGCTCAAATCAGAGTTCTCTACTTATTTACAATGTTGGGTTTGTGTAAAATATTAATTTCTGGGAGTTCTTTATTATATTTTTTTATTTCTACTAAAGTTGAATGTGCTGATGGTCCTTGAGCTAGTGATGATGTACCAATATCTTCAGTCAAAACATTTGGATTTCCATGTATACAAAAATCACCATCATTTACTGGATCATACCAAGCGCCAACAGGTAGAAAAACAACTCCTTTCATAACCTCATTACTGATAATTACACCAGCAAGGCATTTACCCCTTTTATTAAATACCTCAACAATATCACCGTTAATTAACCCTCTTGATTGAGCATCTTGGGGATGTATTTTTATTGGCTCTCTACCTAATATTTTATAATTTTGACTTTCAGAACCATTATCAAGTTGACTGTGTAATCTATTATGAGGTTGGCCAGATATTAGCTGAAGTGGGTATTGTTTTGTTAAATTTGATCCAAGCCACTCTTCTTGTTCTAGCCAAGTAGGGTGCCCAGGACAATCTTGATAGTTAAAATTATAAACTGTTTCAGAAAAAATTTCTATTTTCCCTGATGGTGTGGAGATAGGATTTTTTTGAGGATCTTTTCTAAAGTCTTCTAATAAAATAGTTTGCTTTTTGGGAGATAGTACTTCTTGAAAGCCATTTTTCCAAAACTTATCAAACTCAGGTAAAGTAAATCCTTCATCTTTTGCTTTACTTTTTGCTTCATCCCAAATATGCCTAAGCCATTTGTTTTCATCTTTATCTTCAGTAAATTTATCTTCAAAATTTAATTTTGAAGCAATTTCAGAAAAAATCTCATAGTCAGATTTAGACTCTCCTACAGGTTCAATTACTTTATGCATTGGTGAAATCGTCTGATCCCAATGTTTAATACTTATATCATTTCTCTCTAGGGAAGTTGTTGCTGGTAATATTATGTCAGAGTGTCTTGCAAGGCTATTCCACCAGATTTCATTTACTATTATAGTGTCAGGCTGTTTAAATGCTTTGCTAAGCTTCTTTAGGTTCATCTGATGATGAAAGGGATTACCACCTGCCCAATATACCAACTTTATATCTGGGTATTTTATTTCCTTTCCATTATAAGAAAAAAATTTTCCTGGTTGTAATAGCATATCTGAAATTCTGGCAACAGGAATAAACTCAGAAACACGGTTTTTAAACTGCTCTAATGAAGGCCACTTAAAATATTGAACTGGATTTCCAATACCATTTTCTGCGCTGTATCCAAGGCCAAAACCTCCACCTGGAAGTCCTATTTGTCCTAACATACAAGCAAGAACAGTTATCATCCAGTGTGGCTGTTCACCATACCGCTGCCGTTGCAAACCCCAAGCTCCAGTAATCATTGTTCTACTGGAGGACATTTTTTTTGCTAAATTATAAATTGTATTGCTTTGAACTCCAGTAATTTTAGATGCCCAGAAAGGTGTCTTAGCTTTACCATCGGAGATACCTTTTAGGTATTGAACAAATTTGTCGTATCCAACGCAATATTTGTTTAGAAAATCTCTGTCAGCTAGGCTTTCTATTTCTAAAATATAAGCAATACTAAGCATTAATGCCGTATCTGTGCCTGGTCTTATTTTTACCCATTCAGCTTTACTTATTATATCAGCTTCCATTTCCATTGGGCTTATGTTGATAAATTCTATACCTTTTTGTGCACATTTTTTTATGTATTCCTTGGTTGTGTGTTTTCCAACTCCCCCAGAGGTTACTTGTGCATTCTTTAAAGGTAATCCCCCAAACATAACTATTAATTCAGTATTATCTTTAATATTATTCCAATCAGTGTGAGTATCAAGAAATTGTCGATATGTCATACCAATCACATGG
>CACNGC010000004.1 GCA_902619805.1 uncultured SAR116 cluster alpha proteobacterium
ATTTCATCTACAATGGTATTTCTACTTAATGCTAGAATATAAGCCACTGTAGATGAAATATCTTTAATGCTAATAGTGTTTTCCTCATTATTTCCTGGCTCAAAATTTAAATTCTCAAAAAAATCAGTTCTAACCATGCCAGGGTTTATTATACTTACCCTAATATTTTTTTTCGAAACATCCTTACTTAAAGACTCAGTAAAACCTCTTAATCCAAATTTTGCTGTACAATAAAGACTTCCATTTTTTGCACCCAATAACCCTGATTCAGACCCAATAAAAATTATGTCTCCCATTTTATTTCTTTTGAAATGAGGCAATAAAAGTTTTGTTATGATCAAATGTGAAGTTAAATTTGTAGATAAGAAATTATTGATTTGTAATGTAGAAAAATTTTCAAGAGGACCAAAATTACCATACCCTGCATTACTTATAAGACAATTAATTTGAGGATGGTTTTTTAAAATTTGTTTCATAAGTATTTCTAATTTCTCATGAACACTTACATCACAGTTGTATGTTGTATAATTCTTGTTTTCTAAATTAGATTTATCATGGTTTCTAGCTATCCCAATTACCTTTGCTCCTAAATCAAGAAGTTTTGAGGTTATTTCATAACCTATTCCACTTGAACTTCCAGTAACAAGGATGCATTTATCCTTCATGAATAATTACCAATCAATTTAGATAGAACATTTAAATATTTGATTTTCATTTATATACCTTAATGATAAGTTTTTACAATATGAAGTCATTTCTTTTTCTATCTTAATGTCATATGAAATCATTTTATTATTTAGAGACAATGGACTAGTAAATAATGGTTCATTTGGATAAAGTTTAAAAATATCTTTGAACATTCTCTTAGGAAATCTTAATGTGCCAAAACTAACAGAATGTAAACAATCAAGAGAAATATTTTTATATAAATTTTCTAAGAGTTCTTTATATAATATTTTCCAGTTTTCACCATGTATCAATGGATCAAATCTTAAACCTATCTTCCAACCTCTTGAAGCTAATTCAGAAATTACACTAATACGTTTTGAAATTGAGGGCGTTTTGTTATCCAAACAATTTGACATCAACTCTGGCATAAGACTATAAGCTAAAATAACGTTTTTCATAGGTTTCAATGACAAAAATGGTTGTTTTTGAACACTTTTAGTCCGAAATTCAATTTCAATTTGAGTGTGTGTTTTAAAAATTGATAAAATGTGTTTTGCAAATCCTGTAACATTCTCAAGTGCAAGAGAGTCACAATCATAGCCAGAAAAAAAAGTTAATTTTGAGTTTATATTTTTTTCTATAGTATTTTTAATTGCAGTATCAAAATCTTCAAAGTTGACAAAGATCACATAATTAGCTGAAGAATACATTCCTTGTAAAAAGCAATATCTACAATCATAAATACAATTGTACATATGCGAAAAATAAAAATTTTTTGATGAGCCTATCCCAAATCCTTCAGGTGCTGGCAATACAAAACCATCTTTTTTATGAGCAAGAATTATACAAGGATTAACTTTTTGAATTCTGAAATTTTGATTTCTTTTATTAAAGATTTCTCCATAATTATTTATTAATATAATTCGAGATTTTCTAAATTTGTTTAAAATTAATTTTGTTCTTGGATGATTTTTAATTACCTCTTCAACATATATTGTTTCAATCAAATTTTACTCCAATTTACTAAATTATTTTTTATCTTCGAATTTAAAACATTAATAACAGAATTTGATGTTTCACAATTATTAATTATTTTTTCTATATCTTTTTTATTACAAAAAATTTGAACACGCCTAAGCAAAGTCTCAAGTCTATAAGATTGTGTTGCTGAAAAATGCCATTTTGATTTAATTTCATTAAATAATTTAGGCTTATCAATTATTTGAAACTCTTCTTCAGAGAGCCTCTCATAATAGGAAACCACATCAATTATCTTAAAAAGATTCACTTTTATTAAATTACTTATTTTTGAGTTAGTTATTTCTTTAATATCATTTTTGGGACCATCAGATATCACCTTCATTAAACAAATAAATTCTTTTGAAGTTAACTTGTTCGCAATATCAAAAAAAGCACTTCCTTCCATGTCAATTAATTCATAAGTTGAATAATCTGATACAGGAAAGTCAGATGTAAATAAATGCATCTTTGGCAAAGTTGTCTTAGGCAATGTTAATGGATATATACTTTTTTTTCTTTGATAATTTGAAATTTTATCTACTAAATACAAATCTCCATAATTACCCTTATCAGAGCCTGCAATTCCTATATTTATCCATGATGTATATTGTGATGCATTACTATATGCATAAAGATAAGCAGTTGAGGCAGCTGCATTATTTCGACCAATTCCACATATAATTAACCAGTGAGTCTCTTCTTCATTCTTATAGATTGGATAAACAGTTTTTTCATTAACAAGTTTTAGTTTGTAATGATCTAAAATTACTTGAGCTTCTTCTTTTAAAGCTATGACCCATCTAATAGAATTTTTTTTTATTTTAATATTATTCATTTTTAAATTTATCTAATTCTAATAACCAGTAATTCAGTTTATCTTTATATTTTCTATAGATTTCTTCATTATCTCTTTTTTTTGCTCCGTTTGATATAATAGATAATTTTTTAATGAGTATATTAAAAACACTTTTTTTTTGTTCGGCAGTAAAACAGTTATTTTTTAAATTTTTTTCTAGAGATTTAATTCTAAATCTATCCATTCCCCAATATTTTTTTGAAAGTTGATCATCATGTCCTCCATATTTTACTACCAATGGAATATCCAAAAAACCAACCTCTTCTTTTGATGTTATTCTTATCCACATATCATAATCTTCACAAACTTCTAAACTTTCGTCAAAAAAGCCATAATCATCAAAAACTTCTTTTTTAATAAAAGCACTACTTGGAGAAATACAACATAGTTGGAGAGATTTTTGAAAAATATCTCCTCCTGATTTTTGATGTTTTTTTTGTTGATTTTGAAATTTATTATTTTTACACCAAATCTCATTCGTATGAATAAGCCTGTATTTTTTATTGTCATTGTTTGTAAAAAAAAGTTGTTTTTCTAATTTTTGTGGTTTCCAAGCGTCATCAGAATCTAAAAAAGCAATCCATGTTGAGTGACTATTTTTTATTCCTACGTTTCTAGCAATACTTACACCTTTTCTCTTTTCATGAATATATGTTATTTCGGGATATGATGAAGAAATCATTTCATATGTATTATCCGTTGAACCATTATCAACAACAATAATTTCTCTAACACAGATAGTTTGGTTTAAAACAGAAGTTATAGCTCTGTTTAGCAATTCGCATCTGTTGTGTGTGGGTATTACAACAGATATATCCGCAACATTTAGAATATTCGACATTAACAAATTTTTAGTTTTAAGGCCTTTTTTCAAAACACTTTAAATTATCATCTATAAAATGAAATTTTTGCTTATCAATTGTAAAAATTGCTATTTTAGGATCAAAAATTGAAGGGTCGTCAAAAGTACCTACTTTTAAAATAATTGATTTTGGTCTCATTGGATTTCTTGTACCAATTGCCGTTCCACATTTATAACAAAAAAGTCTTGTAACAGCGTTTTCTAAATCACTTCTTTTAAACTCTTTAGGTTTTCCACTTACAAATTTAAATCCTTCAAGTGGCATTATCATTATAACGTTAGGATTACCACCAGTTATATATTGACATTCTCTACAGTGACATTGTATAGAAGCTTGGGCTTCTCCTATAGATTCATATCGTATCTCACTACAATAGCACCCTCCTTTTATATTCATAATAATTATCCTCCTAACTTATTATCTGCTCAAGACTACAACTTTTTAATTTCTAAAACTTCAATTGACTCTTTATCATATTTAATTTTTGGATCATTATAATCATGAGGTAATTTTGTTAGCTTTTCAATTGGTAATGTATCGACCCAAATTAAAAAGTTAATTTCAACATTTGCAGCATTATTAAAAGGTAACTGATTTTCAATTTCAAATTCATCGTTAAAAACTATATTATCTTCTCTAATTTCTCTAAATGATCCTTTATTTGGATCGTTACCATAAAATGTAACTTCAAATCTTACATTCCAATCATTTCTATTTGGTTGTTGCACTTTAGAATAATTTTTAGGTCTCAACTTTTAATTTTTGTTTTTTCTCAGTAGATCTAGCAAGAGCTGGAGCTGGTATCTCTTCTGTGATTTCAGCTTTATGACACGTTAAAAGGTTCATAACCTCTTCAGCTTTTTCCCTTCTACTCCAAGTGTGTACAACATGATCTTCTAAGTCTTTATAGAGAAACCAATCTTTTTCACTTTTCGACAACCATACTTTTATTGCGTAAACTGACATAACAAACTCCAAAGTTTATAAACAACCATCATATAAAATAATACGTCATTATATACATTTTATGTAGTATTATATGAATTATTAATGATAATTAGATTATTCGATTCTGATATATTAAAATATCTCAGAGTTTTTTATGTGTTTATGTATATCAAGGGGATTTTATTAATAAAAATATAAAAAATAATAGTTGGGTCTTTAGTTACTTGTAAATAGTTACAATCATATTTCAATTTGCAGGAACTAACTTGTCTAGTTTAAATCAATCTAAATTATAAAATGTTTTGATATTTAAAATTATTCATATTCTTTTAATAAGTGATAAAAAATTTATCTAATATTGTAATTAGGTTTTTTTAAAATAAACTCATAAAATTGTAAACACACTAATGAATTTTTGACCACTTAATAATCTAGAAAAAAATTTTCATTTCTTTCATAGACTCAATAAATTTCGAAATTGTAGATTGAGATAAATTTGGAAAATGTTCATTTAACATTTTAGTACTTATAAGTTTTTTTTCAAATGAAAACTCTGTTAAAGCTTTGTACTCATCAGGTACTTTAACTGAGTTTGTACTTCCTTTTAAAATAAGATTATTATTTTCTCTTATTAATAAAACAACATTAGACACTTCAAAATTAACACCATCTTTGACTACATCCATTAGATTATATTCTTCAAATTTGTAAGACCAATTTTTTAAGTATTCCATTATAGGATTCAATAATTTTTCACTTTTGAAAATATTTTTTAATTCTTCAGAAATTTTATTATTAATTTGAATCAAATCTTTTTTTTCTTTTATTTCTCTAATATCTGATCTTAGATAAGGATTTATTATCAGTTCGTCCCACACTATTTGAATAATATCTATTGGCTTTAGATAAAGAATTCCAAAGGCAATATGTATTGCACCACTTTCTGAAGTAAGAGCATCATGATATTTACCTCTTGGTATATATAGAATATCCCTAGGCTTCATATGAACTTGATCAATTATTTTCCCGGCAGATTTTGTTCGTTCCTCAAGGCTGGGCTTGAATATAGGGTGATTAATGGGGTTATCAGCCAATGTCTCATATATATTCCAAGTTTTTTTACCATCACAGTGAAGAGCAAATACATCATGTGTATCAAAATGAGGCCCAAAGGCTTGACGATTTTGCATTGAAAAATATAAGTTTGTCTGACATTTTCCATTGGTAATTTCTTGTAAATCAAAAGCTATTTTTTTTATGTCCTTTGAATAATAAATAATATCATTTAATACTAGTGACGCGCCTTTCTTTATATAATACTGAACTTTATCTGGGTCTGGGCCTGTCTTACTAAAACCATATTAGTTACCCTGTGTAGAAAACTTATTATAGTTAATAGGCTTTTTATCGATAACCATATTAAAATTATTTTGATCCCATATGTTATGCATCGATAATAAATTATTGAGATCTTTAACATTCATAACATCTCTATTTTTATCTGATTTATTTTTTAGATGAATATAATTTTTCTTTTCTTTTGCTTTTTTAAGCAAATTTATCTCGTTGTCACTGAAAAAATTACTCAAAGGATACCTCAAAATTTTTATAATCAAATTGATACAATAATTTAAATTTATGACAAAAATTTGAAGCATTAAGATAAAAATATTACTATTTTAGATTTTTTTCTTATAAATTTTTAGTCTGATTAAAAATTAAATTAAAAACATTTATCTTCATCCAATTTTAATTTTATAAAAAGTAATTTTAACAAATCTGAAACTCAAATTAAAAATTATAGATTACTATTCATATAACCGTAACAATTACATTAAATTTTATGAAACATCCTGACTTTCTCTAATTAAACAAGTGAGGTGTGGCTTATTATACATAGTCTTATTGGTAGCGGAGGAGGGACTTGAACCCCCGACACCCGGATTATGATTCCGGTGCTCTAACCAGCTGAGCTACTCCGCCTATTATTAAATTAGTTACTAAATATAATTTATTTTGTAGTCAAGTAATTACATTCATTATTATATTTATAATGAAATAACTATATCTCTTAAATTATCTTTGAGTTTTAACTTAAAAATTGAAGGATTTTGTTTTGTTGTCGTTGAAACTTTAACATATTCAATTTCACCAAAAGTTTTAAAAAAAGTATTAAAATGTTGTTGTGACTCTGAAAGCCAAATTTCAAAGCTAATTAGTTCAAATTGATTTTTTTTCATTTGATATACTGGCTTATCACTTTTCCAAGAAATCAAACTAGGTATCATCCCTCCTTCTATAATTTCACCATCTAAAATATTGTTGTTAAAATTTGGCATTGCAAATCGCCATTTGAAAATATTACGCGATGATTCAAAAAAAGGATCATAGTATTTAACTATACTCATATCGTTATTTTCAATTACATACCCAATGATTTGTGGTGATTTTTTTAATTTGGATTGTAATTTTGAGTTGTCTAAGTTGAACCATTTTCTATTATTTAAATTTCTTGCTTTAGGATCAATCGCAATCACCTCTAAGTAAACCCTTTCACTAATTCTTATCACTCTATTATGTGTCCCCATATCTTTATGATAACCAATATCACTTAGCTTGGCTTTAAGTATATTTTCAACAAATTCAGTGCCCTCGTCTAAGGTAAAAGACCCAAATACAATATGATCTAATTTATGCATTATTAAGTTTAATTTCGGCTGACTTATTAGGAGCTTCTGTTATCCACCCACCACCTAAGATATGAGAACTTTCTCTAATATTGTAAAACACAGCAGCTTGACCAGTTGAAACACCAAATTGAGGTTTCTCAAATGTTAGATAGGCAAAACTATTATCAAAATTAACTTTAATAGTTCCAATTACTGGTTGTGATGAATTCCTTAGCTTAACTAACACACTAAATTCTGTTATATTTTTTATATCAATTAGCCAATTACAGTCAGATATTTTTATTTTATTGCAAGATAAAAATTCTTTAGGACCAACCATTACGTTATTTTTTTCTATGTCTAGAGAAATAACATATAAAATGCTATTATTATCATCCACATCTTTTCTACCACCAACACCAATCCCTTTTCTTTGACCAATGGTGAAGTCAATTATACCGTTATGTTTTCCCAAAACATTTCCGTTTACATCAATTATATTACCTGCCTCAATACTTCCCGGCCTTAATTTTCTTAATACCTCTGCATAATTACCTTCAGGCACAAAACATATATCTTGGCTATCAGGTTTGTTTGCGACATTGAGACCATGACGTTTTGCAACAGATCTAGTTTCATTTTTTGTTAACGACCCAAGAGGAAATCTAACAAACTCCAATTGATTTTTGGTTGTGGCAAATAAAAAATAGGATTGATCTTTTGAAGGATCTATTCCAGTATGCAGGCTTGGATAACCTAATTTTGTTTTTCTTCTGATATAATGTCCAGTAGCCATAGCACTTGCACCAAGGTTTTTTGCTCTATCAAACATATCTGTAAATTTAACGGTCTGATTACATCTTACGCAAGGAATTGGAGTTTCACCTCTTAAGTAAGAATCTGCAAAATCATTAATAACTTGATTTTGGAAGATACTTTCATAGTTCAAAACATAATGAGGAATTCCAAGCTTACTTGAAACTACTCTAGCATCATTGATATCAGAACCTGCACAACATGCTCCCTTTTTTTGAAGAGCTTTCCCATAATCATACAGTTGCATAGTTAAACCAACCACTTCAAACCCTGCCTCAACAAGCAATGCAGCAGTTACAGAAGAATCCACACCCCCAGACATTGCTACAACTACACGATGATTTGATGGATCACCATCTAAATCCATTTCTTTTATGATTTGGTTAATATTTATCATTAACCTTACTCTTTAGGAATTGAAACTCTTAAACCATCAAGCTCGTCAGTCACTTCAATTTGACACCCTAATCGAGAAGTTGGTTTTAATCCATCGGCTAAATCTAGCATATCTTCTTCATCTGGATTAGGATCTCCAACAATCGGGAACCAATCTTTATCAATGATAACATGACAAGTACAACAGGAGATTGATCCTCCACAAGTCCCCTCAATTCCTAAATCGTTATCTCTAGCTACTTCCATTAGAGATAATCCATTTTCTGCTTCTACAGACTTTTCATTGCCATCTGAATTAACAAATATAAGTTTTGTCACTTTTTGACTCCTTATTATTTAACTTATAAATTTGACCAATAATGTGCCAACCTATCTAATTCTTTTTTTGTTATCAAGTTTTCTGAATTCAAAATAGCATCATTTGGAGGAAAAGAAAATCGTACAGAGTTTGAAGCAAGATTATCGTATCCCATTGCGCTAACAACATGACTTTTAGCAATTTTACCAGAGCTACAAGCTGAACCAGAACTTACCGAAAAGGATTCCAAATCTAATTTCATTAATGCTAAGTCCCCAGATATATTAGGATGAGCCATTAATAATGTGTTTGAAACTCTATTTGCTTTTTCTCCAAAAATAATTGTTTCAGGGCTTAAATTTTTTATTATTTTTTGAAAATAATCTCTTAGAAATTTTACTTTTGAACAATTATTTTCTTTTGAATTATTTACGAATTTAGAAGCTTCACCAAACCCTCTTATTCCAAGAATATTTTCTGTTCCTGCTCTCATGCCTTTTTCTTGCCCACCACCTAGAATTAGTGGTGTTAAATTTATATCATTGTTATAAACCAAAGCTCCTATTCCAGTTGGTGCACCAATTTTGTGACCTGAGAGTGTTAAAAAGTCCAATTCTATTTCCTCAAGATTGATTTTTACTTTACCAAGAGCTTGTGCAGCATCACAATGAACTAAACATCCATACTTTTTTGCAATTTCAACAACATCTTTAATTGGCTGTATAACACCTGTTTCATTATTTACCCACATTACGGATACTAATATTTTTTTATTACTTTTAATTAATTTTTTTAGATATAATTCAAGAATATTCAAATCTACAATACCATCTTGATTTACAGGGATTATGTGATCACTTCTAGATGAAGATAACACCGCCAAGTGTTCAATAGAACTTACGACAATAGTATCAAAATTTCTAAATAACATATTAATTGCTTCTGTTGCAGAACCTGTAAAAATTATATTATTTTTGTTTGTATTAATTAATTTACTAATATTTTCCCTAGCAATATCAATTATATATTTACCTTTTCTTCCATAATAATGAATTGATGATGCGTTCAATGGTCCAATATACATACTATCTATTAAGGATTTTTTTACTTCCTTTAATAGCGGTACAGTTGCATTATAGTCTAAATAAATTTGTTTTTTCACAACTAAAATTTGACACCTAAAATATTAGAATTTTTTTGTTTTTTTGTTATCTAAATTTTTTACTTTTTTTTCTAAATTTTCTACTTTTTTGATTAAGTTGACTAAAATTTTTTCTCTTGGATCTGTATCATTTACAGAAATTCCATAAGCTTTAAAAGATTCCTTTTTATTAGATCTAGCAAATTCTCTTGCAGGTACTCCTGCTACAGTTACATTAGGTGGCACATCTCTTGAAACAACAGAATTAGCTCCGATTCTTGCATTGTCCCCTACTTTTATTGCTCCTAGAATTTGAGCACCAGAGCCAATGATTACATTGTTTCCTATTGTGGGATGTCTTTTTTGATTTCTTTGCAAATCACTTTCTATTGACGGCATAATACCACCTAAAGTAACGTCTTGATAAATAGTTACGTTTTCTCCTATTTCTGCAGTTTCACCTATCACTATACCTAAACCATGATCCATAAAAAAATTACTACCTATTTTTGCTGCCGGATGTATTTCTATACCTGTAAAAATCCTGGCAAAATACATAATCATTCTTCCAAGGAATTTTAAATTATATCTCCAAAAAATATTTCCAATCCTGTAAAAAAGCATGACATGAAATGTCGGATATAAAAACACTACCCCTAGCCTGCTTCCAGCAGCTGGATCTCTTTCAATTATAGAATCAATCTCGTTTATTAAATTTTTAAAGATCATTATTTATACCATAAACCTAGAATAGGTTTTATACTATATTCTGAATAAAAGTAATTTTAAATTAAATTTTAAAGGTCACTTAATATTGACAGATCCTAATTTAGTAATTAATGGGAGAAAAATTAATTTATATCTTAATCTCTTTAGAGTTTTATACAAACTTTATTTTATGATATAAATTATTAATTAATTCTGGAGAAAATAAATGCCTGAGGTAATTCTAAATGGTCCGCACGGAAGAATAGAGTGTAGATATCATTCTGGACAATCGCCTGATAGCCCAATTGCTTTGATATTACACCCTGAACCCAACAAAGGCGGAAGTATGAATAATAAAGTTTCTTATGGCATGTATCATGAGTTTAGAAATAGAGGTTTTTCAGTATTACGATTTAACTTTAGAGGTGTAGGAAGAAGTGAAGGTGTATATGAGGGTGGTGAAGGTGAACTTGCAGATGCGGCTGCAGTTTTAGATTGGATACAATCGCAAAACATTCATTCTAGATATACGTTCATTGCTGGATTTTCTTTTGGTTCTTGGGTAGGAATGCAGTTAATGATGAGAAGACCAGAAATTGTAGGTTTTATTGCAGTATCACCTCCAGCTGACAAATTTGATTTTTCTTTTCTTGCACCATGCCCAGCATCAGGCCTTATAATTCATGGAGAAAATAATATAAGAGTTCCAAGTGAAGTTATACAAAGACTTATAGACAAAATATCTATCCAAAAAGGTATAAAAATAGAAGTGGAGTTTATAAAAGAAGCAAATCATATGTTTTCAAATCATGATCAAGAATTATTAACTTCAATTAAAAAATACCTTAATATTGCTTTGGATCCATCTGAATACATTGAACTTTAATATAGATAATTACGAGTTTACAAAATGAGTAAGATTAATAGCTCAGATTTTATTAATATTATGAATGAACGAGGTTTCATTCATCAAATTACTGACAAAGCAAATCTTCAAAAAGAAATGATTACCACGTCTATTGTAGGATATATTGGGTTTGATTGTACTGCACCATCATTGCATGTTGGATCTCTAATTCAAATAATGATGTTGCGTTGGTTCCAAAAAACAGGAAACAAACCAATAGTGCTTATGGGAGGAGGCACAACGAAAGTTGGTGATCCTTCAGGTAAAGATAGTGCACGACCATTACTTTCTTCAGAAAAAATACAATTCAATAAAGAGAATATTAAAACTATTTTTGAAAAATTCTTAAAATTTGGGGAAAATCGCAATAATGCTATTATGGTAGATAATGCAGATTGGCTAGAAAATTTGAATTATATATCATTTTTAAGAGATTATGGTTCATATTTTTCAGTTAACAAACTTGTCAACTTAGAAAGTGTTAAACTTAGACTAGAAAGAGAACAAAATTTGTCTTTTTTAGAATTTAATTATTCACTTCTTCAAGCTTTTGATTTTTTACAACTTTCAAAAAATTATAATTGTAAAGTACAAATGGGTGGATCTGATCAATGGGGTAATATTGTTACAGGTATTGATTTGGTAAGAAAAGCCTCTTCAAAACAAGCATTTGGACTAACCTCGCCACTTCTGACAACTAGTAGTGGATCAAAAATGGGCAAAACAGCTGATGGTGCTATTTGGTTGAATAATGATCAATTATCTGATTGGGATTTTTGGCAATATTGGAGAAATACCGAAGATTTGGATGTAATTAAATTCTTAAAATTATTTACTGAACTTCCCATTTCAGAAATAGATAAATTAGCAAAATTAAAGGGCGCTGAAATTAATGAGGCTAAAATAATTTTAGCAAATGAAGTTACAAAGTTATGTAGAAGTTCAGAAGCAGCCAATAAAATTTCTTCATCTTCCACAAAATTATTTAATAAATCTGAAACAGATGACGCTTTACCAAGTGTCGAAGTTAGTAAGATTGAAATAAGTTTCATTGAAGCCCTAAAGATTCTTAATTTCTTAAACTCAAACGGAGAAGCAAGAAGATTAATTAGAGGCAATGGAGCCAAAATCAATGACGTTGTTATAAATGACGAAAATTATATTTTGTCTAATAAAGATTATGAAAATGGCAAAGTGAAAATTTCATATGGAAAAAAAAAACATGGTCTACTTATTTTAAGTTAATTAATCTATAGCCTTATTCATAAAAAAATTATTATTATCGAGCCAATCTTCTGAAAACAATTCCCTTAAAATTCCTGGAGCAAACGACATTGTATTAATTTTAATTTCTGGATTATTAATTAAACCTTTCATTTCAAATTGCCCCGCAAACAAACCTTCTTTTTTTAATCCTGTTAATAATTCACCCACAGCAGGCACAACACTTAATATTTTTGATATTAACTTAATTGGAGCAACTGAACCTCTCATATTAATTGAATTTTTCTCTATGTTTAAGCTACCTTTTGCTGAAATTCCAAGTGATTCACTTGTTAGGTAAAGCTTATCAAAGTTAATATTTTTATTTTTAGCCTCTAAATTTACCTCTCCTTTATCGAAAAAAACTCCTTGACCAATTATTATTGATCTAATTCCTGAAAAGCTCAAGATTGAAAGTGAATTAATTATTCCAGGTGCATTAATTATACTAAACTTTTTTGATTTTATTCGCCCTTCGTAATGATCATATTTATCATTTAAAAATTTAATGTTAATTTTCATCTCTCCACTTTTTATATTTTGTGTAAAACCAAGAGCGCTTAAAAGCTTTCCACCATTAGAGGTATCAAATATTAGACTAGGAAATTTATTAACTTGTTTTTGGAAATTAATTTTTGTCTCTGCTCCTCCAATCAAACCTATACCTTCTAATCTAGAAATTTTATTATCTGAGTATATTTCAAATTTACCATTATCAAGTAATGGTGCACCTCCTAATAATATTTTACCATATGCTATAGACTTAAATAAAGAACCTTTTATTTCTCCTTTCAAATTACCAACTAAAGATATTTTAGAATTTAAATTTATTAAATCTGCAGTTAGATCAAAAACTACATTATGATTTAAATTAGTTTTGCTTTTTAAATTTTTTTTAAGATTGGACAAATCAATTTTTTTGCCAGACGCGCGTATATTTAAATTATCACCATTATTCGATATATTCATTTTATCAATATTTATGTTGGGTATTACTACATTTTTGAGTAGAAATTTATTTAAATTTTCCTTATTAAACTGAACTAGACCTATTTTATAAGTTTTATCATCTACGCTTAAATGTGTTTTTTTTAAAAAAGCAATTTTACCTTCAATCATTGATATTTCTGTCTTAATAAAAGATGTTATATTTTTCTTTTTAATTAAATCTAGATAATGGATTTTCAGATATGAGTTTTTTAAATTAGAATTCAATTTTAAATTAAAGTTAAAATTATTAAGATTACCTGTTAGAAAAAAATCTAAATATATATTTCCTATCATTTCAATATCAAATTTACTTTTAATAAAATTTGATAACTCTTCATTATTTTTAATTTTTAAGGTACTTTTTTTAATGTTCATATTACTTATAGTTGTATTACTGATAATATATTGCACTTTTTTTTCTTTGATGTGTTCTGCTTTTTCTATATCAAGCGTATCTTTACTAAATCGAACATTATGAAAAATATACTCTAATTCTGAGTTTTTAAAAAATTCTGCCTTGGAAATTAAAAAATCATTTTTATAAAATTTACTTCTTACTATTGCTTTACTAAATTTATATTGAATGTCTTTATTAACTAAAATAAATCCATCAGTTGCATTAAGATTTACATTAAAAATATTATCTTCAAGTTTTTGAGGTTTTAATTTAAAATCAAAATTACCTGAAATAGTACATAGTAATTTCTTAAAATCTTTATCATTATAGTCAAACCTAGTATTACTAAAATTTGTTGATCCTATAATTTCATCGACAAGAAATTCTTCAAATAAAGAAAATTTTATGTTTATATTTAGGTTTTTGAGGTTACCACCTCTAAATTTATTAAAGATTTTATTAAAATTAAATTTATGAGGAAAATGATAATAATTCAAAAATTCTTTTAAATAGTTTTTAGTATCTTCAATTGATATTTTTTGTGTTGAAAAATTTGAAGTGCCCTTTTGAGAAATCAAATCAATTTTACCAGATGCAAATAAGTAGTCATCTATAATTACATCAGTAAATTTTAGAATGTTTTTGTTCTTTTCCCAAGAAACCACACCGTTAATATTTATTTTTGAACCTTTTTCATCTTTAATATTTTTTAAAGTTAAAATAGATCTGTCTGATACAAAATTCACATTTTGTAAACTAAAATCTTTTTTAGTTTTTATTTTGTAGCTTCCGTTTAATTGATAATGCAAACTTGTTTTTAAAAAATTAAAATTTTCTTTTAACCAATTACCTATAAAGAAATTTGCATTTACATTTTTTATATTACCACTAAAGCTGTTAAAATCTTTATCTAAATTAGCTCTTAAAGAAAATAAATTTTTTTTTCCTTTGTTGCAATTCATATCTAAGTATCTAGATTTATGAGTGCTTTTGGAGATCGTAACATTTTCACACTTTATTTCTAAAATTTCTTCTTTCTGTGAATTTCTATCATTAATTAATAAAAGATTTATTTTCCCTATTACAATTTTGCTATCCAAAACATTTTTTAAATAGGATTGAGTTTGAAAATTATTTTCGTCTATTAATGACAAAATTTTGACTAGGGGACCAAGTAATAATTTATCTTTTTGAATTCTTACATTTAATGTCAAATCTCTAAATTTTATGTAACTAAATTGAATCTTATCTTTATTTGCAAATATATTTGTTAAAAGTTTATCATAGGTGAACCCTAATTCTATTGAATTGATTTTTGACTTCCTTTTTTGTTTTAATGAATAAATATTAATATTCTTTAATTCAATTTTAGTAATATTTGGCCAATCAGGTTTCAATATATTTATTGATTCTATATCAACATTTATTTTGTCGTCGTTTATTTTACTTGAAATGAAATACTCAACCTTTTTATTTAAAAGGGTTTTTAAATTCAAAGATTCAACAATAAAATTTTGAGTTCTATCTGGGTAAATAAATAATATCGAGATTGATCCAACAATAAAAAGACTTATTATAAAAAATGATATAAAAAAAAATTTTTTCATTTTTCCTTTTTCTCTAATAATTAAATGATATTTGATATATTATTTGCATATAATATAACTTAATTACAAATTTAATCCTAATTATAAGAAAGATAGTTCATGTTAAAAATTAATGATAAAATTCCTAATTTTGAAATATTAACTGATAAAGGTGAATTTAAAGTTTCAAATCATCTTGGAAAGAAAATAGTTACTTTCTTTTTCCCTAGAGCCGATACTTCTGGCTGCACTGCAGAAACCATTGCATTTACAAATCTTCAAAAAAAGTTTGAACACTTAAATTGTATTGTTATTGGAATTTCAAAAGATAACATAAACAAACAAGGTAAATTTAGAGAAAAATACAATCTCACTTGTGAGCTTGGTGCTGATTTTGAAAATAATGTTTGTGAACAGTTTGGAGTTTGGGTTGAAAAATCCATGTATGGTAGAAAATATATGGGGATTCAAAGGGCAACTTTTTTATGTAATGAAAAACATATTATTACAAATATTTGGGAAAAGGTAAAAGTACCTGGTCATGCTGATGAAGTACTAGCAGAAGTTGAAAAAATAAATAAGTAATTCCCTATCTTTTCATACCCACTTTTAGTGCTAAAGCAGATTCAATAAAGACATCTATATCTCCATCCAAAACTGATTGAGTATTTCCTACTTCTACATTTGTTCGAAGATCTTTAACCATTTGATATGGATGAAGCACATAGGATCTAATTTGACTTCCCCATCCAATTTCACCCTTATCAATTTTATTTTGATTATTAGTATCTTCTCTTTTTTTTAATTCTATTTCATATAATTTAGCTTTGAGCATTGACATTGCTTGCGCTTTATTTCGATGTTGTGACCTATCATTTTGGCATTGAACAACGGTATTAGTCGGCAAATGTGTTATTCTTATAGCTGAATCTGTTTTATTAACATGCTGACCTCCTGCACCAGACGCTCTATATGTATCAATCCTTAAATCCTTATCTTCTATTTCTATATCTATATCGTTATTAATTTCGGGATAAATCCATATTGAAGCAAAACTTGTATGCCTTCTTGAAGATGAGTCAAATGGAGAAATACGGACTAATCTGTGAACACCAGATTCTGTTTTTCCCCACCCATATGCATTAAGGCCCTCTACTAACAAAGTACAAGACTTTATGCCAGCTTCATCACCCGAGCTTTCTTCTATAAAAGATACTTTAAAACCTCTTTTTTCAGACCATCTTGAATACATTCTCTGAAGCATTAGAGCCCAATCTTGAGCTTCAGTTCCTCCAGCTCCAGCATGTATTTCTATATAACAATTATTTGAGTCAGCTTCACCAGATAACAAACTTTCTAATTGGAGCTTATTACAAGTTTTGACTAAACACTCTAATTGTTCGATAGTTTCTTCAATTAGAATATTATCATTTTCTTCTTCAGCTAATTTAATTAGTTCAAATAAATTTTCTTTTTCAATTTCTACACACTTAATCTGACCAATAGTTTTTTCAAGTTGCTTCTTTTCTTTCATAATTGATTGAGCTTTTACTGTATCGTCCCAAAAATTTTGTGATTCAACCAAATCATTAAATTCTCTGACACGATTGAGAGAATTTTCCCAATTAACATGTTTCTTTAAAATATTAATTGCATGGTCAATATCATTAAATTTTATTTGAATCTCTGCTTGCATAAATTAATTACCAAAAATTTTAATATAAAGGAGATAAATTTTTTTGAATGTTTTTAAAATCTATTTTTTTCTTATCATAATTTAAATTTGGTAGTTGTCCAGGTTTGAAAGCCTCTAAGATAGATCCTTTTTGTTTGGAATTGACTTTAAATCCAGTTTTAGAACTTACAGATATAAGTTTTATACCAGAAGGTCTCCTAAACGGTAAATCAGGAGTATTATCAAGTACTCTTTTCATAAAATCTTTAAATATTGGAGCAGCAACTGAACTACCAGTTTCCTTATAACCAAGTGGACGTGGATCATCAAAACCAACAAAAATACCAGCAACTAAATCACTTGAAAAACCAACAAACCAAGCATCAGTATTTGCGTTTGTTGTTCCTGTTTTACCAGCTAAATTTCTTTCTAAAGAATTAATTACACTACCTGTCCCTCTAATTATTGCACCTTGTAACATTGATACCATTTGATATGCAGAGGAAGATGAGATGATTTTTTCTCTTGTATCTTTTGTTGCTAATAATGGAATAGTAAGGGCATTAGATTTATCTCCATTACAATTTTTGCAATCTCTTTGATCATGTCGAAAAATAGTAGTACCTCTTCTATCTTGAACACGATCTATCAATGATGGTATTATTTTTTTACCACCATTTACAATCATGCCATACGCATTAGTTAAACTGAGTAGATCAGTCTCACCTGCACCTAAAGACATTGACAAATATGGTGGTAAATTTTCACTTATACCAAATTTAGCAGCATAATCTTGAATAACATTTTTATCTCTATTTCTTTTGTCACTTTCTTTTTTTGTAATATAATTAACTATAAAATTAACATCGGAAATATCTTTGTTAAGCTTCTCTGCAATAATTTCATTTGTATAACCTTTTTCAATATAATTTTTTACAATTTCTTCTTCTTCGATTAATTTGATAGCTAAACGAGCAGTCATCAAGTTTCTAGATTTTTCAATTCCCAATCTCATTGGACTTGGACCATAAAATTTTTTAGTGTAATTTGCAGGTTTCCATTTTTTACAACTAGAACATTGATCATATGCCAATGCTGCATCTAGAATTAGTTTTGTTGGTTTATAATTTCTTTCTAAACCTGCTAAATATACGAAAGGTTTAAAAGCAGATCCAGGTTGTCTTTTAGCTTGAGTTGCTCTATTAAACTCACTTTTTTGAAAATTATATCCCCCACTCATTGCTAAAACTCTTCCAGTATTAGGGTCCAAGGCAACTATAGCGCCATTTACATTTGGTATTTGTGAAAGCGAATAGTATGTTATATTTTTAGTTTGGTTTTGTTTAACAACTACTATGTCTCCATAAGAAATGAATTGTTCGAAATTTTTATATTTTGCTCCTAAGTGAATAATTAAACGGTTTTTATCATCCTTTTTTACAGTCTGTGGTCTTAGCCAAGAAGTGTTTTTAAATTCTATTTTAATTTTTTTCTCTTTATGAAGCATTACTTCAATAAAGTTTTTAGATACTTTTATTACAATTCCAGCGTATCTTTTTTTTGGGAGTTGTGTTTGAAGCTGTTGTAAATATTTTGATAATTCCTCATTTGTAGAATCTAACAAATTGTAATTACTAATTGGTCCCCTCCAACCTTGCCTTTTATCTAACTTTTCTAATCCTTCAATTAGCGCTTCTTCGGCTTTAATTTGAATAGATGGATCAAGTGTGGTTCTAACTGAGTATCCGTTTGTGTATAATTTAGATCCAATTTTTTCATTTTTAATAAGTATTTTTCTTACTTCTTCCGTAAAATATGGAGCATATCCCTCATCTATCCCGCTAGATTTACGAATGTTAATTGATTTTTTACTTTCTATTTCTTTATTTTCATCTTGAATAAATCTGTTTTTGCTCATTTGAGATAAAACCCAGTTTCGTCTTATAATAGCCTCTTTCTTTTTATAAATTGGATTATAATTGTTAGGAGCCTTGGGTAAAGCCGCTAAAAAAGCAGCTTCGGACAAATCAAGGTTATCTAAACTTTTATCAAAATAATTTAGGGCTGCAGCAGCAACGCCGTAAGATTTAAAACCTAAATAAATTTCATTTAAATACAATTCAAGGATTTCATTTTTTGTGAATGCTCTCTCAATACGTATTGCTAAAATAGCTTCTTTAATTTTCCTTTCATACGAGATTTCTGATGATAAAAGAAAGTTTTTTGCAACTTGTTGAGTAATTGTTGATGCACCAATTAATCTTTTATTAGTACCAATATTTTTGACATTAGTTATTAAGGCTCTTAATGTAGCCATCAGATCAATGCCAAAATGATTGTAAAAATCTTTGTCTTCCGCTGAAATAAAAGCATTTATTACTTTTTTAGGAATGACACTTATTGGTACAAAAACTCTTTTTTGAGTGGCATATTCTGCTAATAAAGCACCATTTCCAGCATGAATTCTTGTTACAACATTTGGATTATATTTTGACAACTCTTTGTAATCTGGAAGGTCTTTTCCAAAATACCATAAACCATAAAAGAATACAGCTATCCCAGATAGAATAAGTAAAAACATAAGAGTAATAATATAAGATAAAAATTTCATTCTAGATTTTTATTCAACAATTTTGACATTTTTAGGACAGGATCATTTCTTATAAAATTTTATATATTGATTATAGGAATTTTAAAATTAATTCTCATTTCTAGTTATTTTCAAAATAGTTTTCTATGGCAATAGCCAAATTTTTACTGAGTTCGTTTAAATACTTTGAATTTATTAATTTTTTTTCTTCTTGCTTGTTAGACAAAAAACCAATCTCAATTAATACAGAGGGAATATCGTATGATTTTAGAACTGTAAATCCAGCAAATCTATGACCTCGATTTACTGCTAATTTTGTTTTTTCTAAATTATATAGAATTTTTTTAGCTAAAAATGCGCTATCATTCATTGCCTCTCTTTGAAACATTTTAATCAAAGTCCCGTAAATCAAAGGATCTTCAATTTTTTCATTATTATTTAAAATAATGTCAACTTCATTCTCCCTTTTAGCTAACAATCGAGCTTCTTTATCTGAAGCTTTGTCAGAGAGACTAAACACTGAAATTCCTTTTGCTTTTTTATTTACACTTGAATCAGCATGTATAGAAACAAAAATGTCAGCTTTGCTTTGTTTTGCTAATAAAGTTCTTTTTCTTAACGATAAATAAACATCTTTATTTCGAGATAGAATTGGATTTATTTTTTTATTCTTTCGTAATGCTTTTGCTAATAAAATTGAAGCCTTTAAAGTTATATTTTTTTCTAATGAACCTAATTGACCTATCGCACCAGGATCTTTGCCACCATGGCCTGGGTCTATAAAAACAACATAATTTTTCATAGATTTAATTTTATTAAAAATTTTTTTTTTAATTACAGGCAAATCAATATTTTTAGATGAAATATTTGTATCATTTTTTAAAGAAAAAATATCTCCTTTATTTTTATGTAAAGCATGTTTGGCAATCGCAAAATTTACTTCTGAAGTATCAGAAAAGTACATATTTATACTAATACTTTGATTATTAATTTTATAATATTTAATATCTGATATTATAGTAGGTTTTTTAAATTCTATTACTAAGTTAGTTTTGGCACTAGTAAATTGATTGACCCTTACACTTCTAATAAATTGACTATTTTTAATATTATTTTCGTTTATATTTATTTTATTTCTAAACTTTATTTGCATTCTATATGGGTCATTCAATAATTTAATTTTCATGACTTCAGTAGAAGGTATATTTAAACAGTTAATATTTATATTTGTTATTTCGCAAGTTTGATTATTCTTGGCAGCACAAACATTCGAGACAAACATATTAAGTGAACAAAAATAAATAAATGCTAAGAAAAACACTATATATTTTTTTTTTTGAATCATAACAGTCGTTTTTAAATTTTTATATCTCTACGAAAGCTATTTATATAACAAAAAATAAAGTTTGTCTTGATAACGTTTAGGTTATATAATTAACTTTGGAATTTTGGCTTAATTACATACTAACGTATTTAGTAAAAGAAAGAAGAAGCAAAAAAGTTAGTGTATAACGCGAAAGCGTATAAATAAATTGAATGAGTTTAGAATTAATAAGGAAAATATCACTAAAAAATGAGGTTGTTGTCGTATTTTTATATCAAAGATGTATTTATATTTTATTTGAATTATAATATTACTCTTATATACAAATCATAAACATATTATATATAAGTTTATATCTCTATTTATTTTCATAAAACTCATTCCGGTTTTAATGTGCTATCAAACTTGTTTTGGTAACTCATTTTCGTTTGGAGATTAATTATGAGTAAACGTTTGTTAATTGATGCAAGGCAATCAGAAGAAACTAGAGTTATAACAACTACAAATGGTATAATAGATGATTTTGAATATGAAGTTCATTCTCGAAGGCAACTTAAAGGAAATATTTATTTAGCAAGAGTTACAAGAGTAGAACCTAGCCTTCAAGCAGCTTTTGTTGAATATGGAGGAAATCGTCAAGGTTTTTTAGCTTTTAGTGAAATTCATCCAGATTATTATAGAATACCTATTGAAGACAAAAACAAACTTATAGCTGAAGCATCTGCTAAAACTGATGAGGAACTTTCTTCTAATGAAGATATTAATGAGGATTTAACAGATGATTATAATGAAGAAGAACTCAAAAAAATAAAAAGAAATTTATATAGAAATTATAAAATCCAAGAAGTTATTGCTCGCCGTCAAATCTTATTAGTACAAGTTGTAAAAGAAGAACGTGGAACAAAAGGAGCTGCTCTAACTACATATATATCTATTGCTGGAAGATATTGCGTGCTTATGCCTAATACACCTAGAGGTGGAGGGGTAAGCAGAAAAATTGCAAATATCTCAGATAGAAAAAGACTTAAAAACATAGTTGATGACTTAGATGTTGCGGACGGAATGGCTGTAATTATTAGAACAGCTGGCAGTAAAAGAACTAAGGCTGAAATCAAAAGAGATTTTTCTAATTCAATATCTATTTGGGAAAATGTAAAAAAACTAACTTTAGAATCTAACGCTCCTTTTCTAATACATGAGGAAGGGTCTTTAGTTAAAAGAGCTATCAGAGATCTTTATAATAGTGAAATTGATGAAGTGTTGGTTGAAGGAGTTGAGGCCTACAAAGTTTGTAAAAATTATATGAAAGCTGTAATGCCAAGCCATGCAAAAAAAGTTCAACAATACAATAACAGAAAACCTTTATTTCAAAATTTCAAACTAGACTCTCAATTACATGATATTTTTAATCCAAGAGTTAATCTTAAATCAGGTGGATATTTGATTATAGATCAAACAGAGGCGCTAGTTGCAATAGATGTCAATTCTGGAAAAGCAACAAGGGAAAGATCAATAGAAGATACAGCACTAAAAACCAACTTGGAAGCTGCTGAAGAATTTTCTCGTCAATCAAGACTTCGAGATCTTTCTGGATTAATAGTAATTGATTTTATAGATATGGAAGACAGCAAAAATCGTAATCTTGTTGAAAAAAAATTAAAAGAAGCAATGAGAAAAGATAGGGCAAGAATTCAAATTGGTGAAATTAGTAACTTTGGACTTCTTGAGCTATCTAGACAAAGATTAAGACCCTCAGTAATTGAAAACTCTTCTGAGCTATGTCCACAATGTGGTGGTTCAGGCAGGATACAATCAATTGAGGTAAGTGCAATTCAGATCCTTAGATCTATTGAAGAAGAAGGAAGCTCCAATGACTATATAGGTATTAAGATTTCAGCACATTCCGATATCATATTACATATTCTTAATAAAAAACGCACAGAGTTAAATGAAATTGAAACAAGATACAACATTTCAATTGATTTTATGAATGATAACTCAATTATTCCTCCTCAAAAAAAATTAGAAATTATAAAAAATAATTCAATTGCTAACCAAGAACTAAAAGAAATTAAAACTAATTCTACTTCTGATAATGTAGATGAAAATGAAAATAAAAACATAAAAGGTAAAAGATTAAATAAAAGAAAGAAAAGAGCCCCTAAACAAGATAGGAAAGATGTAAAAACTGCCATTGAAGAAAAAGATACTTTTGAAGAGAAAAATAAAATTCAAGATATTCCTAAAGAATTGAAAAAAAAGAAACCTCGAACCAAAACTAAAAAATCAATTATAAAAAAACCAAAAATTAAACCTAACAATAAATTAAAAGATACTGAAACACAAAATATTCAAAAAGAAAAAACAATTGAAACAGAAACTAAAGAAATATACACTGAATTAAGAGAAATTAAATCGTCATCTCCTATCGAAGTGACACAAATAGATGAAAACTCAAGTTTAGAAAAACCTAAAAAAAAGGGGTGGTGGTCACAATAAAATTTATTGCGTTAATACTTTTTATTTTTTTTTCAAATCAATCATATTCTGCACAAAAATACCAAATAATTCGAGATGCAGAAATTGAATTTTTTTTACATAAAATTATAAAATCAATTATTGAGGAAGGTCAAAGTAAAAACTTTTACCCTATATTAGTTTTGAATAGTGAATACAATGCATTCGTAACTGGTTCTAACAAAATTTATATAAATACTGGTTTGATTAATCAAGCTAATTCTTTAAGCGAAATTCAAGCTGTGTTGGCTCATGAAATTGGGCATTTAGCTCTAAACCACTACAATACGAGATTAATTAATTCTAAAAAATTATCAAATTATTCAAAACTTGCAACATTTGCAGGCATTGCTCTATCAGCCAAAGGAAAACTAGACGCTGACACAGCTGTTGGACTGATAATTGGATCTGATGATCTTACCAATAAATCTTCACTTCAATTTTCTAGAATACAAGAACAACAAGCTGATAAATTTGCATTGGATTATTTGATAAAGAACAAAATTTCTTTAATAGGCTTGGAAAAGTTATTAACAAATTTAGCTAATGAAGAACTTAAAAACACAAATAGAGCATTAAATTATTATAGATCACATCCTTTTTCAAAACAAAGGTTAGAACAGGTTAAAAATTATAAATTGCAATATCAAAAAGTATCATTGGCTGAACAAACAGTATTGATTAATGAAAATGTAATTTCTTTGAAATATATTAAAAATAAAATAAAGGCTTATAGTATTGATCCTAATGATGTGATAAGAAGTTTGGAAAATAAGAATGATTTTTTATCTACTTACTCACAAATGATTGCCTTATATAGGCTTGGTAAATACCAATTAGCTCACAAAAAACATACTTTAATAAAAAATAAATACAAAGAGTATCCATTTTTTTCTGAGTTAAAAGGTGATATTTACTACAAAGAAGGTAATTTCAATATCGCAATTAATGAATATGAAAAAGCAATTCAGACTTTACAGGAAGTTTTTCATCCCTCGAGTGATCTTATAAAGTTCTCTCTAATTAAGACATATTTACAAACCAATAACAAAGGTGATTTAAATAAATCAATTATACTTTTAGAAGAACTACTATTAAATAATCCCAATTGGAGTTATTTATGGAGATTATTATCTAAAGCATCTGGCAAATTAAACAAAAAAGGAATAGCTTATATTGCCTTAGCTGAAGAGGCGCTTATCAAAAAAAACTTTATTAAAGCAAAAAAATATGTAGAAATAGCTAACAAACAACCTGGTTTATCCATAACTTACAAGTTAAGGGGCACTGATATACTTAATAGAATAAAATTAAAATATAAAAAAAAGTAAAATATTGGTAAGCAAAAAATGATAAGAATAATATTTATCTACATTTCTATTTTTATATCTATTTTTGTAATAATATTTCCATCTCATTCACATGAGATAAATAAAGATAATATAGATTCAATAATAAAAAATTTTTTAAAAAAAAATCCTGATTTCATAAAATCCACATTAGATAATTATAAAATATCTCTTGAAAACAAAAAAAAACAAAATGCTATCAAAATGTTGAAGGATATTGGCAATCCAGGCATTTTACTTAAACAAGCTGATGTAACCATCTATGAATTTTTTGATTATAATTGCGGTTATTGTAAATCAGTAGTTAAACCAATAATGGATCTTTTATCTGAAGATAAAAAAATTAATTTTGTTTTCGTTGAATTTCCAATCTTATCTCAACAATCATATTTTGCTGCTAAAGCAGCCCTTGCCTCAAAAAAACAAGATCTGTACAATAAATTTCATCTATCATTAATGAAAACCAAAGGAAGAGTTAATGAAGAAAAGGTATTTAGCACAGCTAAGGAAATAGGTTTAGATATAGATCAACTAAAAACAGACATGAATAAACCAGAGATCGAACAACAATTGGTGAAAAATAGAGAAATTGCAAAATTACTTAATTTAAATGGAACTCCTGCATTTATAATTGGCGATATTATTTATCCTGGTGCATTAAACTTAAATAATTTAAAAGAAATAATAAAACAATATAGAAAAAGTTAATTTATTATTGATAATTAGTCTGAAAATTGACAAAAATTTAAATTATGCATGTTTCGGAGATATGTTTTGAGTAAAAAATTATACATTATAAATGGTCCAAACTTAAACCTTCTTGGAACAAGAGAACCTGAAAAATATGGTAATATTTCTTTAGATAAAGTAAAAAAACTTTGTTTAGAAAAATGTCAAAATTATAACTTAAATTTAAGTTTTTTTCAATCAAACATTGAAGGTGAGTTGATTGATGAAATACATAACTCTATTAATGATGGACAAGGAATTATAATAAATGCAGGAGCATTAACTCATACCTCAATTGGACTCCTTGATGCCCTTAATATGTTTAAAGGCCCTAAAATAGAATTGCATATAACTAATATTTACGCTCGTGAAAATTTTCGTCATAAATCTTATATTTCACCAGTTGTAAATGGAATAATCGCTGGATTTGGTTTTAATTCTTACCTCCACGCTATAGATGCCATCAAAGACCTTATAAAAGATTAAATTAGAAAAGGTAATTTTATGACAAAAAAAAATGTCCACAAAGAAAATTTAAGTATAGTCCAACAGTTCGTTGATATGGTCAACAAAGATAATTTAATGGAATTGGAATATGAGGCAGATGACTTTAAGGTAAAAGTTGTAAAAAATATGAAAACTTCTTTTTCAACACCTCAAGAAACTATTGTTAGCATTCCAAACGCTAGCGAAAATAAAGAGGCTTCTAAATCAATTGAAAAGGTAGGACAATTTACCAACAAACATCCTGGTGCAGTAAATTCTCCAATGGTTGGTACTGCATATTCTGCACCTGAACCTGGTAAAGATCCATTTATTAAACTAAATTCTCAAGTTATAAAGGGAGATACATTACTCATTATTGAGGCTATGAAAGTAATGAATACAATTGCGGCCCCTAAATCTGGAAAGGTAGTTTTTATTGGATTTGAAGATAGCCAACCAGTAGAATTTGATCAATTACTAGTTGTGATTGAGTAATAAAATTATGGTGTTCAAAAAAATATTAATAGCAAATCGTGGTGATGTAGCATTAAGAGTTTTAAGAGCCTGCAAAGAACTTAATATTCAAACAGTCGCTATTCATTCAACTGCTGACAGCGAGGCAATGCATGTTAGATTGGCAGACGAGACTGTTTGTATTGGAGGACCATCATCATCAGAGTCATATTTGAACATCCCTGCTATAATAACTGCAGCTCAATTAGTAGGAGCAGATGCTATTCATCCCGGAGTAGGTTTTTTATCAGAAAATTCTGATTTTGCAGAAATCGTGGAGGCTCATAATATAGTTTTTATTGGACCAAAAGCAGAGCATATAAAATGTATGGGTGATAAAATACAGGCAAAAATTACAGCAAAAGAACTAGGTATTCCTCTTGTTCCAGGCTCTAAAAGTGACATTGTAGATTTTAAAAATGCATTAATTGAAGCAAAAGAAATTGGCTATCCAGTACTCATCAAAGCCGCATCAGGTGGTGGTGGTAGGGGTATGAAAGTAGCTATGAGTGAGAAAGATTTAGAAGCCGCTTTTACTTCAGCAAAAAGTGAAGCAAAGGCAGCCTTTGGTGATGATCGTGTTTATATGGAAAGATATCTCCAAAAACCAAGGCATATTGAAGTTCAAATTATTGGAGATAAATTTGGTAATACCGTCCATCTTGGTGAAAGAGAGTGTTCGATACAAAGACGTCATCAAAAAGTAATTGAAGAAGCTCCTTCACCTGCTATGGACCAAACAACAAGAGATAAAATAGGTAATATTGCATCGCTCGCTGTGGCAAAAATGGGCTATCTAGGATTAGGTACAATTGAATTCTTATATGAGGATGGTCAATTTTTTTTCATTGAGATGAATACAAGGCTTCAGGTTGAGCATCCAATTACAGAGGCTATTACTGGAATAGATCTAGTTAAAGAACAAATTATGATTGCTGCTGGTCAACCTATATCTTTCAAACAAGATGATGTAAAATTTAATGGACACGCTATTGAATGTAGGATCAATGCAGAAGATCCAAAAACATTTATTCCTTCACCTGGCAAAATCACGCAATTTCATTCTCCATGTGGGTTAGGAATTAGAATAGAGTCATGTGTATATTCTGGTTACATAGTTCCTCCATATTATGATAGTTTAATTGCCAAACTAATTGTGCATGCGTCTGATAGAGAACAATGTATATTAAGGTTAAAGCAAGCATTAAAAGAAATTGTTATTGAACCTATTTCTACTACTATTGATTTACATAAAGATATATTAGAAACCTCTGTGATGAAAGATGGGTCATATGATATAAGATGGTTAGAAAATAAACTGTTAAATAATAATTAAAATATTTATCATTCGACCCAATATATATTTTTGAAAACTAAAGATAATAAAATAATTACTCCAGACCAGCTTATAAGAGCTTATATGCTCGGTATGTTTCCAATGTCAGAGAGCAGAACAAATAAGAAGTTTTTCTTTGTTGATCCAGAATTTAGAGCTATTATTCCAATTTTTAATTTTCATATATCAAAAAGCCTTCTACGTATCGTAAAAAAAAGACCTTTTAAAATTACCTTAAATAAAGCTTTTCCTAATGTCATTAATTCATGTGCAACTATCAACAGAACTGAAACATGGATAAACAAAGAAATAGAAAGCTTATTTATTTCTCTGTATGAAATGAAATACGCTCATTCAGTAGAATGTTGGAAAGACGACAAATTGGTTGGGGGTGTATATGGATTAGCAATAGGAGGTGTTTTTTTTGCAGAATCTATGTTTAGCGCTATGCCGAATGGAAGTAAAATAGCTTTATTAAATCTTGTAGCAAGATTGTGGAGAACGGGTTTTAGAATTTTAGATGTTCAGTTTTTAAATGACCATTTATTACAATTTGGGGCTTATGAAATAAGTAAAAATGAATTTCAGGAGGATCTTCAAAAAGCAATTCAATTAGAAGTAGACATTTTGTCTTTTGGCGAAACAGATGTTGATTTCTCTAATTGTTTATCATCCTTTTTGCAAGCAAGAATAGAAATGTCATAAACTGAGTTTTCTAGAGCATTTAGAGCAGGACTAGAAGCAAACATCCACCCCTTAAACTTAACTTCTGACAATCTATCAGAATTATCTTTTATTCTAATATATGCTAATGATTCAGGTTTAAAAATAGGTTTTGAAAAAACACATCTTTCAACGAAAATATCTAATACACCAAATTTATAAGTCTTCGCTACATCAACTTCAAAAGTCTTTATTCTGGCCGTAATTTTGTCCAAACCTTGGATTACTAATCTATTACCTTCAATCCATTGTGAAGCAAATATAGTTTTTGAAATTGATAAGAAAATTATTATGATAAAAATTTCTAAAAGTCGCATTATTATAACCTAAGTGATATTTAGATATTTGTTACTCTTTTGAAAATAAAACTTTTCCTAGCAAATCTGTAAAACTAACAGCATCAGTAGTATCATATATAACATCATCTGGTTTAAGATATATTTCAGATGAGCCAGGTATAATATCCAAAAAATTACCTCCTAAAAGAGAAGAGGATGTAATTCTTGCTTGTGAGTCGTCTGGTATCTTTATTTCATTATTGAGCTTGATATGGATTTTGGCATTATAATCGGACAGATCAAGATCCAACTTAGTAATTTTTCCTACATTTATTCCTGATATCTTTACATCATCACCATTTTTTAAACCCGCTGAAGAACCAAATATCAGGGATATACTATACCCACTGCTTTGATTCTTATCAATCGATTGCATCCCAAGTATTAAAAAGAATATAGCTGTTACTAAAACAACTGCACCCATCAAAATTTCAATATAACTGTATCTCATATTTAATATTCCTAAGTCAGATTATTTATCGATATTATATCTCAATTAAAAAAATAATAAATTAACATTATCAACTTTATTTTTCATGATTTTTTTTATGCTCAAAAATTAAGTAATATTAATGAGTTAAAAAAAAAAGTGAAAAAAATTGAATTATATGCTTTACGAAGGCATACTAAATCATGTACTTTGAATGTTCATTATTACTACATATTGTGTTTATCCACAGGCTGTTTTAATAAAAAAAATTCAAAAAACAAAATTTAATTGAGGAAAAACAACGCTTTATTGAAACAAATTTTTTAAATTAACTACCAAAAAGCAAGTTATCCACAGGTAGTCTTTTAAAAATGTAAGAACAGATTCTGAGTATTGTTTTCTTTATTGTAAAAAAGGGAAAAAGATGAAATTTGAAAGACAATTTACAAAAAAAGGAAATGATGCATATGCAGGTATGGAATTTAAAACTACTACCAGTGAAATTAAAAATCCCGATGGTACTGTAGTATTTAGTGCGCCTGATATTGAAGTGCCTGCTAACTATTCTCAGGTTGCCGCAGATATTATTGCACAAAAATATTTTCGCAAAGCTGGTGTCCCAGTATATCTCAAAAAAGTAAAAGAAGAAAATGTACCAAATTGGTTATGGCGTTCAGAACCAGATAAATCAAAATTAGATAAGTTACCAGAAGATCAAAGATATAAAGGCGAAGAATCAGCAAAGCAAGTGTTTAACAGACTTGCTGGTACGTGGACATACTGGGGATGGAAGGGTAATTATTTTACAACTGAAGATAATGCAAAGACTTACTTTGATGAAATGAGATTTATGCTAGCCGCACAAATGTGTGCTCCAAACTCACCACAATGGTTTAATACAGGCTTACACTGGGCTTATGGTATAGATGGCCCTAGTCAAGGTCACTACTATGTTGATTTTAAAACAAAAAAACTTGTTAAATCTCAATCCTCATATGAACATCCACAACCTCACGCCTGTTTCATTCAATCTGTAGCAGATGACCTTGTTAATGAAGGCGGGATAATGGACCTTTGGGTTAGAGAGGCCAGGTTATTCAAATATGGTTCTGGAACAGGATCCAATTTTTCTAAATTAAGAGGCAGTACTGAAGGTTTATCAGGTGGTGGAAGATCTTCAGGAATGATGAGTTTTTTAAGAATAGGTGATAGAGCTGCTGGAGCAATCAAATCTGGTGGCACTACGAGAAGAGCAGCAAAAATGGTCACAGTTGATATAGATCATCCTGATATAGAAGAATATATAAACTGGAAAGTCGTTGAAGAACAAAAAGTTGCTGCGCTGGTAGCGGGCTCAAAACTAACTGCAAAAAATTTAAAATCCGTCATGGATGCTTGTAATTTAGAACATTATAATGACAAAGACAGATTAAATCCAAAAGTTAATAGCGAGCTTAAAAAAGCAATATTAAATTGCCGTGCAGTAATGATACCCGAAAATTACATACAAAGAGTAATTCAATTTGCCGGCCAAGGATTTAAAGAAATTGAATTCCAAACTTACGATACAGATTGGGATAGCGAGGCTTACTTAACTGTATCTGGGCAGAATTCAAATAACTCAGTAAGAGTTAGTAATGAATTTTTAGAAAAAGTATCTCAAAATGGTAAATGGGATCTAAAAAGGAGAACTGACGGTGGTGTTCATAAAACAGTAGATGCAAAAGAATTGTGGTCTAAGATTTCTGAAGCTGCTTGGGCTTGTGCAGATCCTGGTTTGCAATATGACACTACCATTAACGAATGGCATACTTGCCCTAATGCTGGTAGAATTAATGCGTCTAACCCTTGCTCTGAATATATGTTTATTGATGATACTGCCTGTAATTTGGCATCAATAAATCTGTTACAATTTAAGAAGGATGACGCCTCATTTGATATAAAAGCATATGAGTATACAACTAGATTGTGGACATTAACCCTTGAAATTTCCGTAATGATGGCACAATTTCCTTCAAAGGAAATTGCACAGAGATCTTATGAATATAGAACACTTGGACTAGGTTACGCAAATATTGGTGGCTTGTTAATGTCTTGGGGTATCCCTTATGACAGTGACCAAGGAAGATCTATATGCGCTGCTCTTACATCAATAATGACTGGGATATCATATGCAACATCAGCAGAAATCGCTGGTGAATTAGGACCATTTCCTAAATATAAAGAAAATGCAAATAGCATGTTAAAGGTTATAAGGAATCACAAAAGAGCATCAGAGGGTAAAACACGAGGTTATGAAGACCTTTCTATAAATCCAGTTCCTTTGATGTCTGAGGATTGCCCTGATCAAAACTTAATAAGAGCTGCTAAAGATGCATGGGCTAAAGCACTCTCTTTAGGTGAAAAAAATGGCTATAGAAACGCTCAAGCTACAGTAATAGCTCCAACTGGAACAATTGGATTAGTAATGGATTGTGACACTACTGGTATTGAACCTGATTTTGCAATGGTAAAATTTAAGAAATTAGCGGGTGGTGGATATTTTAAAATTATAAATCGTGTAGTTCCTGAAGCACTGGCTCATTTGGGTTATGATACAGACCAAATTAACGACATGCAAAAGTATGCTGTTGGTGCTGGAAGTCTAAAAGAATGTCAAGCAATAAGCCACAATGCATTAATTTCAAAAGGTTTTACTGACAAAGAAATAAAATTAATTGAAGACTCTTTAGAGTCAGCTTTTGATATTAAATTCGTTTTCAATCAATTTACTCTAGGAGAAGAATTTTGTAAAAATACATTAGGTATTTCTTCTGAACAATTGAATGATTTTAGTTTCAATATGTTAGAGTTTTTAGGTTTCACCCAAGAAGAAATAGATGTAGCCAATATTCACGTTTGTGGTGCTATGACTCTTGAAGGCGCTCCTCATTTGAATAAAGAACACCTTGCAGTATTTGATTGTGCAAACGTGTGTGGTCGAATTGGCAAGAGATTCCTATCTGTTGAAAGTCATATTAAAATGATGGCAGCAGCACAATCTTTTATCTCTGGTGCTATATCTAAAACTATAAATATGCCCAATGATGCTACTATAGATGATTGCAGTGATGCTTATATGTTGTCATGGAAATTGGGTATTAAAGCTAATGCACTATATAGAGATGGATCTAAATTAAGCCAACCACTTAACTCAGCACTTCTAGATGACGATGACATCGACGAAGATAATACAACAATCGAACAAGATATCACAAAACGAACCAGTGAAGTTGTTGAAAAAATAGTTGAGAGAGTTGTTAGGGCAGAGCGCGAAAAACTACCACATAGAAGGAAAGGATATACACAGAAAGCAATGGTTGGTGGTCACAAAGTATATCTTAGAACTGGTGAATATGAAAATGGGAAATTAGGCGAGATTTTCATTGATATGCATAAAGAAGGTGCAGCTTTTAGATCTTTAATGAATAACTTTGCTATTGCAGTGTCAATTGGTTTGCAATACGGGGTTCCTTTAGAGGAATTTGTTGAAGCATATACCTTTACACGCTTTGAACCTCAAGGAATGGTAACTGGTAATGATACTATTAAAATGTCAACTTCAATACTCGATTATATTTTTAGAGAATTAGCTATATCATATTTGGATCGAAATGATCTTGGCCATGTAGGACCAGACGATCTAGATTCAAGCACTACTGGCTCAGGTGATAACAAAGCGCTATTCTCAGAAAAAGTAGCAAGTCGAGGCTTTGTAAGAAGAGAATTAAAAGTCGTGTCTGGAGGTTCAAATAATATTTCAGTAATGCCGCAAACCACTTCCCTAAAAGATAAAGACTTAGAATTATCAGATAATAATGATACTACTATTACTATTGATGAAACAAAGGCTCCAAGCCTTTCTCAAGAAATAGAAGCTAAAATAAAAGGCTATGAAGGGGAAGCTTGTGGTGAGTGTGGAAATTTTACTCTACTTAGAAACGGTACATGTATGAAATGTAATACATGTGGTGCCACTTCGGGTTGTTCTTAAATTAGGGGTCTAAAATGACTAAAGATATTAATAAGCGATTAGAAGAATTAAATATAAATATTGATAAAGCTAGTGCTCCAGCAGGAAGTTACATTCCATATGTAATATCAAATAACTTAGTTTTCATATCAGGACAATTACCATTTATTAATGGAGAATTAACTGTTAAAGGGAAAATAGGAGGTAATGTATCTGTTGAAGAGGGAATTCAAATGGCTGAAGCTTGCGCAATGGCTTTGCTAAGCCAATTGAAGGAAGCTTGCAATGGTGATCTTAGTAAAGTTAAAAGAGTTGTTAAATTAGGTGGATTTGTAGCCTCTACACCAGACTTTACTGATCAGCCTAAGATAATAAACGGAGCATCAGATTTATTCGTTAAAATTTTTGGAGAACATGGGAAACACGCTAGATTTGCAGTTGGAGCGCCAGCGCTTCCAAGAAACGTCCCAGTAGAAATCGAAGGTATTTTTGAGATTGAAAATTAAGACATATTTTCTAAAAACCTTTTGATGTTGAAAGTTGAATTAATATCCAAATTATCTGATATCAATAAAAATGATTGGAATAATCTAAATACTTATAATCATCCATTTACATCTTATGATTTTTTAAATTCTTTGGAAGTTTCAAAATCAGTTCATTCATCAAAAGGTTGGAATCCTCAGCACATAATAATTAAAAATACAAATCAGGAAATAATAGGCGTTTCCCCAAATTATTTAAAAATGCACTCATACGGTGAATATATTTTTGACCATTCTTGGGCAAATGCTTTTGAAAATGCTGGAGGCCAATATTATCCAAAACTAATTTGTGCAATTCCTTTTACACCTGCAACCGGTCCAAGAATTATGATCAATCCTGAAAATACAGATCATAAAAAAATCTTTGACTTGATAATAAAAACATATGAGTTGATTGTCAGAAATAACAAGTTGAGTTCCGCACATATTAACTTTACTACAGATGATTTTAATAAAAGATTACAAAATGATAATTGGATAAAAAGAACTGGATTACAATTCCACTGGCATAACAATAATTATGAAACATTTGACGACTTTTTAAATCAGCTGAAGAGTTCAAAAAGAAAAGCAATTAAGAATGAAAGAAAAAAAATTAAAAATACAAATTTAGTTATAGACAAATTGACTGGTGAACAACTAAACGAAGAAATATGGGATTCTTTTTATAATTTTTATTTAAACACAATAGACAAAAAATGGGGGGGTGCATATTTAACAAAAGAATTTTTCTATTTACTAAATGAGACAATGAAAAATCATATTTTATTAATTATAGCTAGACAAGATAAAAAAGTTGTCGCTGGCGCTTTGAACTTTATTAGTAAAAACACTCTTTATGGAAGAAATTGGGGTTCTATTGTAAATATTCCTTTTTTACATTTTGAACTTTGTTATTACCAAGCGATTGAATATGCAATTGAAAAAAACATCAAATTAGTTGAAGCAGGTGCACAAGGTCATCACAAAATACAAAGAGGGTATATTGCAAAACCAACTTATAGTAATCATTTTGTATTAAATGATTCTTTTGCGAAAGCCATTAAAAATTTTACTAAATTAGAAGAAATAGAAATTAACAAACAAATAAAATTTATCAATACAGAAAATTCTCCATACTCGAATATTTAAGTTAATTCCGTAGCACCATTACTTTTATTTTTTGGACTTATTGTCTTCTTTTTTTTGTCTTTAGAAGCTGAACCTTCTGTTTTTAATGTTAATTTATCTTTTGATAAATCAACATAAACAACTCCACCATCAACTAATCCTCCAAATAAAAGTTCTTCGGCCAAAGGCTTTTTTATATGCTCTTGAATTACTCTTCCTAGAGGTCTGGCACCGAAAGTTTTATCGTAACCCTTTGTTGCTAGCCAGTCTCTAGCTTTATCAGTTAATACAACAGATACACTTTTTTCAGATAATTGAGCTTCTAATTGCATTATAAATTTGTCAACAACCATTCTAACAACTTCTAATGGTAAGTATCCAAAAGGAATTATGGCATCTAATCTATTTCGAAATTCTGGTGCAAATAATTTATCAATTGCTTCGCTATCTGCGCCTTCACGATTTTCTTGTTTAAATCCTATCGCTGCTTTTGAGAGCTCTTGTGCTCCTGCATTTGTAGTCATAATTAAAATCGTATTTCTAAAATCTACAGATTTACCATTATTGTCTGTTAATTTTCCATGATCCATTACTTGAAGAAGTAAGTTAAATAAATCTGGGTGCGCTTTTTCTATCTCGTCTAATAATAATACAGAATGAGGGTTTTGATCGACAGCATCAGTTAAAAGACCACCTTGATCAAAACCAACATACCCTGGAGGAGCTCCAATTAATCTTGAAACCGTGTGTCTTTCCATATATTCTGACATATCGAACCTTATGAGCTTAACCCCAGTAGCTTCAGCTAATTGTTTAGCAACTTCGGTTTTCCCAACACCCGTTGGGCCAGAAAATAAGTAACAGCCTACCGGTTTTTCACCTTCCCTTAACCCTGCTCTAGATAATTTTATACTTGATACTAGCTCAGACACTGCTTTGTCCTGACCATAAACCATTCTTTTTAAATCGTCTTCTAACTTCGAAAGCGCTTTTCTATCATCTTTAGAAACATTTCTAGGTGGTATCCTTGCAATTAATGCAATAGTCTCTTCAATCTCGACTTGACCAATAATTTTCTTTCTTTTTGATTTATTTTTTAACATTTGAGCTGCAGCAGTTTCATCAATGACGTCAATAGCTTTGTCGGGCAACTTTCTATCATTTATATACCTAGCAGATAGTTCAACAGCAGTTTTAATAGCATTATTTGTGAATTTTAAATTATGGTGTTTTTCATAACGTGATTTCAAACCCATTAAGATTTTAACAGTATCTTCAACATTTGGCTCTGAAACGTCAATCTTTTGAAAACGTCTCACTAAGGCTCTATCTTTGTCAAAATAACCTCTATATTCTTTATAGGTTGTTGAACCTATACATTTTAATGAGCCATTTTGAAGTGCTGGTTTTAGTAAATTAGAAGCATCCATGGCTCCACCACTAGTCGCACCTGCGCCAATTATAGTGTGAATCTCATCAATAAATAGTATTGCATTCTCATTCTTTTCAATCTCTTTCATTACAGCCTTTAAACGTTCTTCAAAATCACCCCTATACCTTGTACCCGCTAATAAAGCGCCCATGTCTAGTGCATAAATTTCTGAATTTAATAAAACTTCAGGAACATTGCCATTTACAACTTTATCAGCTAGACCTTCTGCTATTGCAGTTTTTCCAACACCAGGGTCACCTACTAACAAAGGATTATTCTTTGTTCTTCTGCATAAAACCTGAATAGTTCTATCTAGCTCAGATTGTCTGCCTATTAAAGGATCAACTTTACCCTCTGCTGCTTTCTCATTTAGGTTTACTGCATATTTATCTAGAGCTTTTTCAGATTTATTATTATCGGCATCTTCAATGTCATTGTCAGCTCCAGATGGTGTAGTAGATTTTGAGTAGTTAGGATCTTTCGCCAAACCATGACTTATAAAACTTACTGCATCAAGACGTTTCATATCCTGTTTCTGAAGTAAATAAACTGCATAGCAATCCCTTTCTGAAAACATAGATACTAAAATATTTGCTCCTGTTGCTTCGCTTCTTCCTGAGGATTGAGTATGTATTACAGCTCTTTGAACAACTCTTTGAAAACCTGCTGTTGGTTGTGTGTCAGCTTCTTTGTCTGATGTAACAATTGCCTTCAATTCTTCTTTTAAGTATCTATCTATGTCTTCTTCTAATATTTTTACATTCACCGAACATGCTTTCAAGACTTCAACAGCATCTTGATCTTTTAACAAAGCAAAAAGTAAGTGCTCTAATGTTGCAAACTCATGTTTTAATGAAGAAGCATTTGTCATTGCTCGTCTAAGCGTTTCTTCTAAGGATTTAGATAACATGGTTATTCCTTTTCTAATTGAACTTGTAAAGGATGCTCATATTTACGGGCATAGTTCATTACTTGCATCGCTTTGGTTTCTGCTAAATCATATGCATAAACCCCACATACACCAACACCACGTTGATGGACATGAAGCATTATTTGTGTTGCCTCTTCTCTATTTTTCTGAAAAAATTTTTCAAGCACTTCAATAACAAATTCCATTGGGGTATAATCATCATTCATCATTAATACTCGATAGAGCGGTGGAGTCTTTGTTTTTGGCTTTACTGCTAGTTTTACGTTTCCTTCAACATCGTCCTTGCTATCTTTATCTTCACCCATAGTAATTGATGGTATAATTCTTAAAACAAATTCTTCAGAATTTTTATACTGTGTATTATTCAACAACTTTTTTAGTATTCCTTATTTTGATAATTCATATTTTATATAAGAACGACAGAGAGGTTCGACAAGTTTAAGTTAATTTTTTTAATATACTCTTCCATAATTATTGCTTGTATTCTATACTAAATGTAGTGTTTTGTTAGAAAAATAATCTAAATGATGTGTTTATTTTAATCTTTAGATTATAATTTTTTTAACTTTTATGCTATTAGAAGTATTTTAATTAATTTTTTGGATAAAAAAATTGCTTAATAATTGTGCTAAAATATTAAATTACCAGAAATTTTTTTTATTTAATAAAAACTATTCACTCCGTTTAATAAAATTAATTTTCAATTCTATATTTATTTTATTTTTTATTGCTATTGTTTCATCTGCTGAAGCTAAATATGCCTCTTTTATTATTAATGAAAATACTAAACGTATTTATCATAATACTAATGCAGATACACGAAACTATCCTGCCTCTTTAACAAAAATTATGACTTTGTACATGGTATTTGACGCTCTAAAAAACAAAAAAATTTCTATGAATACTAAATTCAAAATTTCCAAACGTGCAGCTAGACAGCCACCATCTAAATTAAATCTTTCTGCTGGTTCTAGTATTACGGTTAAAAATGCTATTTTAGCTTTAATCACCAAATCAGCTAATGATGTAGCAACAGTTGTAGCTGAAAACCTTGGAAAATCAGAAAGAAATTTTGCTAGATTAATGACAAGGAAAGCCAAAAAATTGGGTATGACACGTACAACATTTAAAAATGCTTCGGGTTTACCTAATAGGGGTCAATTATCAACAGCTCGAGATATGGCGATTCTTGGAATGGCTATTAGAAAAAATCACTCTAATTTTTTTAAATTATTCAAGACTAAATCTTTTGTTTATAAAGGAGTTAAATATACCAATCATAATAATCTATTAAGCAGCTACTCTGGAACAGATGGCATTAAAACTGGTTATACGAACGCCTCTGGTTTTAACCTTGTTGCTTCTGTTGAAAGAAACGGACAAAGAATTATTGGCGTTGTTTTTGGTGGAAAAAAGGCAAGATCACGTGATAAACATATGATAAATTTACTAAATAAATACTTTAAAACCAGTCCTTCTAAACCACTTGTTAGAATAGCAAAACCTTCAGAAATGCCTAAAGTTCGACCTAAAATTATTGTTGCAGAAAAAAATGTTAAAAATTTTAAAATACCTCCTAAAACCACCAAAACTTTGTACGCTGAAAGCGTCCAAGATGATTGGTTTGTACAAATTGGTGCTTTTAAGAATAGATTAAATGCTCATAAAGCAGCTCGTAACGCCAGAAATATTGTTCCAGAACAACTTGGTAATTTACCTGCTTCATTAAGTAAAATAACTAAAACTAACAATGCAACCAATAATTTGGAGTACTTATGGAGAGTTCGTTTTATCGAACTAGCAGAAAATCAAGCACGTACAGTTTGTGCAGAACTTTGGACTTCCGGCCTAAGTTGTATCCCACTACCTTCAAATAATGAATCCTAACAAAAACACTTCTCTAGGATACTTTTAATATGTCAGCCCAATTTGTAGTATAAAAAGGAGATCTATAAAAAGATCGCATTCTCCATTTATCTTTTTCTATTTTTTTCCTTTCTGAGTGTTTTACTATCCCTTGAGAGCCATAAAACAATGTCATTTTTCCCATTTTAGAATTTATATCATCTAATATTTTCATACTGATATCAGACGCATCAGCAATATTTTTATAATTTTTGCCATATGTAAACAAGTTATCCTGAATAACATAATCATTATTTTTAACATCTTTTTTTCTTTGTTTTAAATCAAGTAATATTACTCCAATTTTTTTATAATTATAATTTGGGCGATAAAGTCTATCTAATACCTTAAATGCTTTTTTCATTATGATATTTGTATTGTCTGTTAAATCGTCAAAAGGTAATATTGCACTATTATTATATTGTAAATCATTTTTTCTAAAACGATTGGTATTAATAAAAACACAAATCTCTCCACATAAGCTATCTTGACTTCTAAGCTTCTCTGCTGCTCTTGCCACATGATTTGCTAATGCTTGTTTGAGATTATATTTATCGTTAATCATATTGCCAAAAGATCTGGAAACTGTAATAGATTTCTTATCCACTATATTTTCTAGAACAAGGCAAGGATTTCCTCTTAATTCATAAACCATACGTTCACCAACAACTGACACTAATTTTCTGATCTGACGAGGATCTGATTGCTGTAAATCAAATGGATTATTAATTCCTATTGATTTTAAACGATTTGCCCATCCTTTAGAGATGCCCCAAATATCTTCTAATTGAATATTACTTAGTATATTTCTTAAATGATCAGATATAGTTAAAATATAAACGCCGTTAGATGAATGTTTCTTAGCCATTTTATTTGCTAATTTTGCTAATGTTTTAGTAGGGCCTACTCCGATCGAAACAGGTATACCAGTCCACTGATAAATAAATTGTCTAATTCTAAACATTTCTTCTAAAATAGTTTTTATATTGAATTTTCTTAAGTCAAGAAACGCTTCATCAATAGAGTATATTTCTATGTCAGGTACAAAATAATTTAATGAACTCATTACCCGAGAAGACATGTCCCCATACAAAGTATAATTTGAGGAATATGTGAATATTTTATTCTTCTTTATTAATGTTTTGTATAAATGTAATGGGGCTCCCATAGGTATGCCCAAAGATTTTGCTTCATTAGATCTAGCAATAATACAACCATCATTATTGGATAATACCACAACTGGTTTGTTTCTCAATAATGGATTAAAAACTCTTTCGCAGGAAACATAGAAATTGTTACAGTCAACTAATCCATACATATCATAAAAAATGAACCGAACTAGTTACCACACCCCAAATTTCCATATTCATATGGTCTTCAATTTCAATTGGTTTATATAAATCATTTTCTGGCATCAATATTATTTTTCCAGACCGCTTGTATAATCTTTTAACAGTCATTTGTCCGTCTAAAACAGCTATAATTACTTTTCCATGTGCAGGCTTAATACTCCTGTCAACAACCAAGATATCATTATCATTTATACCAGCATTAATCATTGAATCACCATTAACGCGAACAAAAAATGTTGCAGCAGGACGTTTGATTAGATAGCTATTTAAATCTAAACTTCTTTCTAAGTTATCGTCTGCAGGGGAAGGAAAACCTGCTGAGACTTTAGAACTATAAAGAGGAAAAGTTTGAGAACGATTTAAACATGGTCTAAATACTTCTAATTTATCTGACAGCTTATAATGTCCATTTTGAGCTAAAATTCTTTTAGTTTTTTCTAAATTTAAATTAATCATTATTTCATTCCAAATATTTTGTTCATGTTTTGTTCTCCTATAAAATTAATTAAGAGTCAAGTATTAAAAAATTGAAATCTAATTTCAAAAAAATAGCGTAAATTAATGAGTTTTTCTAAAAACTCCTGATTTCACGCCATAATCGACGGCTAAACCATAATTAGGATCATCATCAGAATCTACAACTAACTGTCCAGCCTTCCGTAGTAGTGAGTGACAGTCAGTTGACAAATGTCTCAATTGTAACTGTTTCTTTTTCTTTTCATATTTAATAGCAAGGTCTTCTATTGCTTGTAACGCTGACTGATCTACAACACGACTATTAATAAAATCAACAATCACAGTATCAGTATCACTTTCTATGTTAAATATTTCTGAAAAACCTTGAACTGATCCAAAAAACAAAGGACCCTGTATATAATAAATTGTGTTGCCATTTTCATCTATTGTAACATTCCCTGTTATACGAATCGCATTATTCCAAGCGTAAGCAAGAGCTGATACAATAACTCCACATATGACAGCAATCGCTAAATCGTAAATAACAGTAATGGTAGTCACAATTATCATAACGACGACATCCGTTCTTGGAATACGTTTAATAACCAAGATACTCTGCCAAGCAAAAGTACCAATAACAACCATAAACATAACACCAACCAACGCTGCTAAGGGTATTTGCTCGATAAGAGAAGATCCAACTACAATAAATAAAAGTAAAAACAAAGATGCCATAATACCAGATATCCTTGTACGGCCACCAGATTTTACATTAATCATTGATTGACCAATCATTGCACAACCACCCATACCGCTAAAAAAACCAGTTATCATATTAGCAATGCCTTGGGCAACACATTCCTGAGACGCTCCTCCAATTTTACCAGTAATATCACCTACTAAGTTGAGCGTTAATAAGCTCTCAATTAAACCAATTGTTGCTAAAATCAAGGCATATGGAAGTATGATTAAAAAAGTATCGGTATTAAGAGGGACCGATGGTATATGAAATGTTGGTAAACCTCCTTTTATGGAAGCAAGATCACCAACGCGAGGCACATTTATATCTAATGATATAACAAGTACAGCTACAAAAACTATACCTGCTAGAGGAGCTGGAATAATATTAGTTATTTTGGGGGTTCCCCATATTACGACCATAGTAATGATTACCAGTAAAAGCATAATCAGTAACGTTTGTCCTTGCATCCACTGTTTGTTCCCAGATAAGTCTGTTACTTGAAATTGGGACATTTGGGCTAAAAAAATGACAATTGCCAGGCCATTTACAAAACCAAGCATAACAGGATAAGGAACTAGCCTAATAAATTTTCCTAATCTTAAAAAAGCTGCTATAATTTGAAAAATTCCCATTAATACAACTGTAGCAAACAAATACTCAACACCGTGTAAAGAAACTAAAGCTACCATAACAACAGCCAATGCGCCTGTTGCACCTGAGATCATACCAGGTCTGCCTCCAATCAAAGCAGTGATCAATCCAACAATAAAAGCTGCATATAAACCTACTAAAGGATGGACTCCAGCAATAAATGAAAAAGACACAGCCTCAGGCACTAACGCTAAAGCAACCGTTAAACCTGCTAAAATTTCTGTTTTAAATTTTAATATTGATGAAAATTTTATATTTGAAAACTTCAATTCATTGTCTGATATTTTTTGGGATAATTCCTTAAATATGTTTTGTATAATGACCCCCCAACTTATCAGCAAGAACAAAAATAATATTAATCCCAAATATTAACGATCTTTCAATTTTTCAAGCAACCTATCTAAGTTATGATCTACTTGATCATCAAAACCATTTTTAGATGAAAAATAAGCTAAGGACATTAAACCAGAACCCAATAAAATAGTAAAAAAAGCACCAACAAAAATTGCTATTTTCCCATTATAACTAATTGTGACGTCTGACATTTGTAACCATAAATTAATTGCGAATATTGTTATTAGTATCACAACAAAAATAGCCAAAATAATTAGGAATGAGGTATTTTTCATACACGTATATATATTAGTAAATTCAAGACAAGTCTATCAATATTATCTAAGGGGCATTTCTGATTTAACTAATTGTTCCCAATATGCAATACCTAAAGGCAAAATATCGTCATTAAAATCATACTTACTATTATGCAACATACAACCTGCTTTTCCTTCACCTGCCCCTAACCATATATATGACCCAGGTATTTTTTCTAACATATAAGCGAAATCTTCAGCGCCCATAGAAGGTGCCATATTAGTTTTAACAGAATCTTTGCCAAATAAATTTGATAAAACTTCAATTGCTTTTTCGCTAGATTCAATATCATTTACTGTTACAGGATAACCTTTAATGACAGATACATTGGCTGAACAACCATAAGCTATTGCTGTGGCCTCACAAATTTCTGTAAATTGCTTATGAACACTTATTCTAGTATCCGGATCAACAGTTCTAATAGTACCAATAAAATTTGCTGTTTGGGGTATAATGTTAAATCCAGAACCTGCATTGATTTGAGTTACAGAAATCACAACTGCATCAAGAGGATTTTGTCTTCGAGAAACTATCTGTTGCACAGCCTGAACAATGGCAGTAACAGCTAAAACAGGGTCATTTGTTGCTTGAGGCATTGCAGCATGACCACCATTTCCATTTATAGTAACTTCAAATTTGTCTGCTGCTGCCATAACAGATCCTTTATGAACGGCAACACTTCCTTTATTCATACCTGGCCAATTGTGCATACCCCAAACACTATCCATAGGAAATTGTTGAAACAAGCCATCCTCTATCATGGCAAGTCCACCACCTCCACCTTCTTCTGCGGGTTGGAATATAAAGTACACAGTTCCATCAAAATCCTTTTTCGAAGATAATAATTTAGCTGCCCCAAGCAGCATGGCTGTATGACCATCATGACCACACGCATGCATACGACCATCAAACTTTGACTTATAAGAAAAATCATTTTCTTCAGTCATTGGCAATGCGTCCATATCAGCTCTTAATCCAATAGCTTTATTTCCTCCGCCACCAAGACTGGCATTAGCTCCCTTTAAAACTCCAACAACACCAGTTGTAGCCATGCCTCTATGAATCTCCAAACCAAAAGATTCAAGTTTCTCTGCAACAAAATTAGATGTCCACTTCTCTTCATAGCCAAGCTCTGGATGAGCATGTAACTCATGCCTCCACTTTTTTATTTCAGGAAAAATATTAATTATTTCATTTGATATTTTCATGTGAGTCTCCTTAAAATTATTATAAATACTCTTAAAACAAAAGGTCAACTTTCTAATCATTGATCTATCGTATAAATAGTTAATGTGCTAGCTTGTTAAAACTTAATCTTGAAACCTATAAATCAGTTTATTTAATAATAATTTTTTGGAGTTTGGTGAATATGAAACGAATGAATATTCTTCCTGAAAATAACTTACAAAAATTCATGTTTATTTTTTTACCTTTTGCTTGTGGGTATTTTTTATCTTATCTTTATCGGTCAACAAATGCTGTTCTTGCCCCATATCTAAGTAATGACCTAAATCTAAATGCAGAGCAACTAGGCTTAATTACATCTGCGTATTTTTTAACATTTGGTTTGTTTCAACTACCCTTAGGTGTTTTACTTGACAAGTTTGGGGCTAGAAGAGTTCAAAGTATTCTATTTTTAGTTGCAGCAACAGGAGCTATATTGTTTAGCTTTGGAAATAATGTTTGGTCACTAGTTATAGCTCGCGGATTAATTGGACTAGGAGTTTCTGGTGCTTTGATGGGAGCATTCAAAGCTTTTGCAGTTTGGTTTCCTAAAGAAAGGCTTCCACTTTTAATAGGCCTGTTTATGTCAGCAGGTGGATTGGGGGCAATTGTAGCATCAACACCTTTGGAAATGGCTATGCGAATAACTGATTGGAGAGGAGTTTATTTGTTTCTTGGAATAATTACAGTTTTTATAGGGATTCTAATATTCTTTATAGTCCCAGAAAAAAAAGAAAGTGCCAATAGTGAAGAAACATTACCTATTTTGAAAGTATTAAAGGAAATTTATACAAGCTATGCTTTTTGGAGAATTGGTCCTTTATCTGGAATTGCAGGAGGTACTGGTCTAGCTATATTCGGATTGTGGGCAGGTCCTTGGCTAGCTGATATTGGTAAGTTTAATAAAAGTGAAATTGCTAGTATTCTTTTTATATCAACAATAATGATGACCATTGGAACAACATCTTTAGGAATAATCACAGACTATTTAAGAAAATTCAACATATCTCCTGTTGGTGTTATGGGTGGCGCTTTACTAGTATTTATAATTCCATTTACGATAATTACCTTTGGATTAATGCCAAAAGCAATATGGCCATGGGTTATCTTAAGCATAACATCATTAGCAGCTACATTAGCTTATGCTGGACTTAGTCAACATTTTCCTAACAGCTATGCTGCTCGTGCTTCGACAGCTATAAATTTAATATGTTTTTTAATGGCTTTTATAGCTCAATACGCAATTGGTTTTATTATGCAAATAATTGAACCTGGAAAGCAGAGTGGATATTCAATAAAGGCTTATCAAGCAGGTTTTGGTTTATTTTTAGGTTTACTAATAATTTGTTATGTAATTTTTCTGATAATGAGTCTAATAAAAATGAAAAATAAGAAAAAAATTATGGGTAATGACGTTTAGCAATCCATTCATTTTTTACATTAGTAGGTTTTAAAATAAATCTATCGTGCAACCTAAAATCACCATCTTCCCAGAATTCAAACTCTTCTGGCTTTAATGCAAATCCACCCCAAAAACTTGGACGAGGAATATCATCATCATTATATTTTTCTTCCAGTAATTTTACCTGTTGCATTAAGAATTCTCTAGACTCTAATTCTTTTGATTGTTTTGAGGCCCAGGCACCAATTCGACTACCTTTTGAACGAGATTGATAATATTTATCAGACACTTCATCAGAAACTTTGTTAAGATTACCAACTAATCTTACTTGACGATTTAAACTTTTCCAATAAAAGCATATGGCACCTTTTCCAGTTTGAATAATTTCTTTAGATTTACGACTTTCATAGTTTGTATAAAAAACAAAATCACCATCAATAATATCTTTTAACAGTACTGTCCTTACAGAGGGCATTCCATCTTTGGACACTGTCGCTAGTTGCATTGCATTTGGGTCTCTAATTTCTTTTTCCTCAGCTTCAGACAACCATTTTTTAAACAATTGTATTGGATCCACAATTTTTTTTAATTCCAATATAATCTCCATGTAATTATTTTATTATTTAGTACTAATTTTGCCATATTTCATAAATATAAACATTATGTTTAAATTTAAAAGATTAACACGAGGTATTGATGCTTAAAAATTTCTTATTATTTGGATCCATAGTATTACTCACAAGTAACGCTTACTCAAAAACAAATTTTTATCAGGTAACAGGATCTATTTCCTCAGTTGAAGTGCTTAAAACATATTCTACACAAAAAGTACCAAGAAATGAGAAAAGATGCTCAATTCAAAGAGTACCAGTAAATCAAGACGCTAATAAGTTTGGTGCAGATAACTTTATAGGGGCCTTAATAGGAGGTGCTATAGGAAATCAGATTGGAGAGGGCGGAGGTAAGTCAGGAGCCACTGCCTTGGGAGCATTACTAGGATCAGAAGTTGTTCGAAATGAAAAAACTACTACAAATCAAAATTTTGTTGAAAAAGAGGTTTGTCGTACTCAAAAGGTTGTACATACTGAAACTATAGAGCAAATTAGTGGATATAAACTCATTATAGATGTAGATGGAGAAACCATCTCTATGAATAGCAACAGATCTTATAACCCTGGTGATTTGATTACTTTAACAAAAAAAATAAGCTATTCTCTTAATTAAGTTTCAAATTAATAATAGTTAAATATTTTAAAATGATATAATTAATTATATAATGATAATTGATTATATCATTTTAATTTTAAATTGCGATTTTAGACCAGGAAAACAAAATAATGGATCAAGAAAACCACAGTAAAGGGATTATGCACGGTAAACGCGGTATTGTTATGGGAGTTGCCAATGACAGATCTATTGCCTGGGGTATAGCTGATGCAATTGTAAAACAAGGTGCAGAAATAGCATTTACATATCAAGGTGAAGCATTACAAAAAAGAGTTGCCCCACTTGCTGAATCAGTTGGTTCTGATATTGTTTTACCCTGCGATGTTTCAAGTGATGAAGCAATTGACAAAACGTTCAATTTGCTCAAAGAAAAATGGAATAGTATTGATTTTTTAGTTCATGCAATAGCATACTCAGATAAAGAAGAATTAAAAGGCGAGTATGTTGATACAACAAGAGAAAATTTTTATAAAACTATGGACATATCTGTGTATTCATTTACCGCAGTTGCTCAAAGAGCTGCAGCAATGATGCCAAATGGTGGATCTATGATTACCCTCACATATTATGGAGCGGAAAAAGTAATGCCTCATTATAACGTAATGGGGGTTGCTAAGGCTGCACTTGAATCTTCAGTGAGATATTTAGCTGCAGATCTAGGAGATAGCAAAATTAGAGTGAATAGTTTATCAGCAGGCCCTATAAAAACTCTTGCTGCTAGTGGTATAGGTGATTTCAGATATATTCTTAAATGGAATCAATATAATTCCCCACTTCGCCGAAATGTTACATTAGATGATGTTGGTGGATGTAGTGTTTATCTTTTATCTGATTTGTCAGCTGGAGTAACTGGTGAGACACATCACGTTGATTGTGGTTATCATGTTGTAGGCATGAAAGCTATTGATGCACCAGACATGTCACCAGAAAAAAAAGAAATTTAAATTACTAAAATTTTCTTATTGAAAGAATTTAAATGGCGAGCAACTCTTTTGGACATATTTTTAAATTTACTAGCTTTGGTGAAAGTCATGGTAAAGCAATTGGATGCATAGTAGATGGAGTTCCTCCTTTAATACCAATAAAAGAAGAAGACATTCAAGTTTACTTAGATAGAAGAAAACCTGGCCAGTCCAAATTTGTTACACAAAGAAAAGAAAATGATATTGTAGAGATTCTCTCTGGAACTTTTGAGGGTAAAACTACAGGTCATCCAATTGCACTTCACATAAAAAATGAAGATCAAAGAAGTAAAGATTATTCTGAAATATCTAGTCAATTTAGACCAGGGCATGCTGACATTACATATCAAAATAAATATGGAATAAGAGATTATAGAGGAGGAGGTAGATCAAGCGCAAGGGAAACAGCAGTAAGAGTTGCGGCAGGTGCAATTGCATTTAAGGTATTAGAAAATAAGTTAAAAAAATCTATAAAAATTAGAGCTAGTGTAATCCAGTTAGGGCCAAATAAGATAGATCGTGAAAATTTTGATTGGAATGAAGTTAACAATAACCCTTTTTTTTGTGGAGATCCAAAAGCAGCTAAAGAATGGGAAATTTGGTTGGACAATATTAGGAAGAACGGGAATAGTGCTGGTGCAATAATTGAGGTTGTTGCTGAAAATGTGCCCAGAGGATTAGGAAGTCCAATCTATAAAAAATTAGATAGTCAAATTGCAGAAGCGTTAATGAGCATAAATGCTGTAAAAGGTGTGGAAATTGGTTCTGGTTTCAATTTAGCGTCTTTGACAGGTAGTGAAGCCAATGATGAAATTTATCCTGACAATAAAGGCGATTATTATTTTGGATCTAATCACTCTGGAGGAATATTAGGCGGAATTTCTTCTGGCCAGCCTATAATAGCTAAATTCATTGTTAAACCAACAAGCTCTATTTTAACAGAAAAAAACTCGATAAACTTACAAAATGAACCTATTAAGATTAAAACAAAAGGTAGGCACGATCCTTGTGTTGGCATTAGGGCTGTTCCTGTAGCTGAAGCTATGATGGCAATAGCTATTTTAGATCAATTGTTAGAGCATGAAAGTCAAATTGGGAAGATTGAATAAAACGTTTAATAAATTAAATTTTTGTAGCTACAATTAAAAATTCCTTATTTCCGCTAGGGCCTAAAATAGGGCTTTCAATAACTCCTAAAATATTCATATTAATTTCAAGTCCAATCCATTTTGTTATATCATTAATCACTGTCTCATGTAGTTTAGGATCTCTTACTACACCACCCTTTCCGACAAGACCTTTCCCTACTTCAAATTGGGGTTTTATTAAAGCTACCAACCATCCATGAGATTTTAAGAACCTAAGTCCTGAAGGTAAAACTTTCTTCAATGATATAAAAGATGCGTCACAAACTAAAGCATCCAAAGGATCTTGAATAATTTTATCTGTTAAATATCTGGCATTTGTTTTTTCTTTAACTATAACTCTTTTATCTTGTCTCAATTTCCAATCTAATTGCCCATATCCAACATCTACTGCATAAATTTTACAAGCTCCATTTGCTAATAAAACATCTGTAAAACCGCCTGTGCTTGCTCCAATATCAAGTGCTATAATAGAATTACAGTCTAAATTAAATTCTAATATGGCTTTATTTAATTTAACACCTCCCCTAGATACCCAAGGGTATGTTTTACCTTTTATTTCAATTTTTGAATTTTGTGATACTTGTTGTCCAGGTTTTTCAACACGCTTATTATCAATGAACACATTTCCAGTCATAAGAATAGAATTGGCTTGCTCTCTACTTTTAACAAAACCTTTTAAAACCATAAGTTTATCTATTCGTTCTTTACTTATTTTAAAAGTCCTAAAATATTTTTAAAATTTAGTTAGTAACAGATTTGTTTTTTAAATTCGACAAAGATATCATTTTAGAAACAACCTTTATCAATCCATCTGTGTCCAAACCTGCTGTTGCTAGTTGCTCTTTTTGAGAAGCGTGATCTTGAAAATTATCTGGCATAGTTAAGCATTTAATTTCTTTATCATGCTTATTAAGGAGATCTTTAGATGATAAGAGATGTAAACAATGAGAACTAAATCCTCCCGCGGAACCTTCTTCTATTATTATAAGTTTTTGATGTTCATTCCATAATTTTTCAATTAATTGCGTATCAATTGGTTTTGCAAAACGTGCATCAGCAACAGTTATCTTTAAGTTATATTGTAATAAATGATCAGCAACTTTCAATGCAGAACCTACTCTTGTACCTAAAGCAAGAATTGCTAAATCTTTTCCTTTTTTGATGATTCTTCCTTTACCAATTTTAACATCTTGTACAATATCGGTAAAATCAACACCTTCTCCTTCACCTCTTGGATATCTACAAAAAATTGGACCATCACTGTATTTCGAGGCAGTCATAACCATTTTAGCTAACTCTGCTTCGTCACTAGGTGCCATTACTACTACATTTGGTAAACAACAGAGGTATGCTAAATCAAACGACCCTGCATGAGTCGCTCCATCTGCTCCTACATATCCAGCTCTATCAAGCATAAATCTTACAGGCAAATTTTGTATTACAACGTCATGAACTACTTGATCATAGGCTCTTTGTAAAAAAGTTGAGTAAATAGCTACAAATGGTTTTAAACCCTCTGAAGCCATTCCAGCAGCAAACGTTACAGCATGTTGTTCTGCAATTCCAACATCATAAAATCTATCTTGAAATTTTTCTGCAAACTTATTTAATCCAGTTCCTGAAGGCATAGCGGCAGTGACGGCTAAAACTTTTTTATCTTTTTCAGCAATTTTACACAAGGTTTCTGCAAAAACGTTGGTATAAGTAGGCGCGTTAGATGTTGATTTGACTGTATCACCAGTAATTACGTTAAATTCAGATACAGCGTGATATTTTTCGTGAGAACCTTTCGAAAAAGGATGTCCTCTTCCCTTTTCTGTTACCACATGAAGCAGAATTGGTTTATCTTGAGAACCATTTTTTAGATTTTGTAATATTTTAACCATGGATTTAACATCATGACCATCTATTGGACCTAGATAATTCATACCCATCTGACTAAAAATAGTACCCTCCGCATTTCCTAAAAAATTTCTTGCGATACTTTCAGCTCTTTTGGCTGTTTCACCAATTTCTTTAGGAAAAAGATTAACCATTTGTTTAGCAATTTCTCTTACATTATTGAACGGACGACTTGAAACAACATTGGATAAATAATTGCTTAAGGCACCCACAGCTGGAGCTATAGACATATCATTATCATTTAAAATAATTAATAAATTAGTTTTCAAAGCTCCAGCGTTATTAATTGCTTCATATGCCATTCCAGCACTCATTGCACCATCACCAATAACAGCAATTACATTGTTAAATTTCCCAAGTTTATCTCTTGCAACAGCCATTCCTAGAGCTGCAGAAATCGATGTTGATGAATGTCCTGCACCAAAAGGATCAAAAATAGACTCAGTTCGCTTAGTAAAACCTGAAAGACCTCTATATTTTCTTAAAGTAGACATTTTATGTCTTCTATTAGTTAAAATTTTGTGAGGATATGCTTGATGTCCAACATCCCAAATTAATCTGTCGTCAGGGGTATCAAAAACATAATGAATTGCAATAGCAAGCTCAACAACACCCAAACCTGCACCTAAATGGCCACCTGTTTTAGACACAATATCAATCATATCAGAGCGTAATTCTGAAGAAAGTTGATCAAGATCTTCTAATTTTAAAAATTTAAGATCATTCGGATTATTTACCTTATCGAGCAACGGTGTGGTAACAGATTTAATTTTTTTATCTTTAATTGGCATTGATTAACTTAAACCTAAAATAACAAACTTAAATTTATTTATTTCTATTTACAGTATATTTAGCTAAAGATACAAGATTTTCTGATTCTTGTTTAAATTTTTGTATCAAATTTATGGCTTTATTAGATTCCTCTATGGCTCTTTTTTTAGCTTTTGCTCTACCTAAAATTGTTACAAAATTAGGTGTTTCATTTTTAGTATCTTGCCCTATAGGTTTTCCCAGGGAGTCCTCATTTCCATCAAGATCAAGTAAATCATCAGCAATTTGAAAAGCTAAACCTATATGATTAGCATAGTTAATAAGTTTAATTTTTTGATCGTTACTAGCATTTAATAAAATTGACGCCACATGAGCACAACAAGATATTAATGCGCCTGTTTTGTGATTTTGAATCCACTCTATTTGATTTAAATCAATAGATTTGTTGTTTGTAAAGTCCATATCTGCTTGTTGTCCTCCTACCATGCCATTAGGCCCAACAGCTTTTGCTAAAACAAAACAAATCTCAGATCTCTTTTCTGAATTAGAAATAAAATTGCTATCTCCTATTATTTGAAAGGCCCAACTTAATAGCCCATCTCCAGCAAGTATAGCAGTATGATGATCAAATTTTACATGATTAGCTGCCTTTCCTCTTCTAATAGGAGAATTGTCCATAGCTGGTAAATCATCATGAATTAATGAATAAGAATGAATTGCTTCGATAGCAGATCCAACAACAATTAATTCATTATATTTTGATTTTGACAGAGTTTTATTATTTATAGCACTAATAAAACGTCCAGTTTCCAAAACTAAATAAGCCCTTATTTTTTTTCCACCACTAATTGAAGAGTATCTCATCGCTTGAAAAAGTCTGGAACTTAATCCATTACTCGATGGTAGATAAGTGTCTAAGAATCTATCAATTTCTTGTGAATTTTTTTCAAGCTTGTTTTGAAATTTAATCATAAAATTATCCAAAGTAATTTTATGATAAATTAATCAGGTTTAAAAGGTGATAACTTTTCTGGAACAGTGTCAATATTATCTGACGCCTGTATAGTTTCAACCTTCATTTTTGCATCATGTAGTTTTTTTTGACAATAATCTTTTAATTGTGAACCTCTATCATATGCAGCTATTGCTTCATCAAGTGAAACATCCCCTTTATCAAGACTATCTACAAGTTTTTCTAATTCCTGCATAGCTTCTTCAAAAGTTAGTTTTTCTAGTTCAGTATTACTCATAATAATTTAGAGCCATTTCAATTTATCTATTAAAAGTTAACCTTTCAAAAAAATTTAATCAATAGTTTACTTAATCATTTGAAGAGCATTTATTAATTTTTTACTAACATTAGTTTCAAAACCCGAATGACCTGCATCATCTACAACTTCGATTTTTGCACCATTCCAACAATCGGCAAGTTTTAGTGCCGTGAATGGAGGGCAAATTACATCATGCCTTCCCTGCACGATAAAAGATTTTATATTAGAAATTTTAGTCAAGTTTTTAATAATATAGTTTTCTTCTATAAAACAATGATTCATAAAATAATGTGTTTCTATTTTTGATATTGCAAGAGCTTGCTCACCAGAAATTGGTCGTGGCGAATAATTAATAGAAGAACAAGAATTTTCATATTCTGCCCAAACAGAGGCAGCTTTTAAGCTTTGTGATCTGTTGTTACTATGGAGTTGATTATAGAACCATTCGAGAATATTATTTCTCTTATTTTGCGGTACGGACGATATAAATTTATTATAAGCTTCTGGGAAAAATTTTTTTATATCATATAAAAACCAATTTATCTCAATTTTAGTACCTAAAAAAATTCCTCTCAAAATAAAACCCATACACCTGTTAGGGAATTCAATGCCATATAATAACGCTAAAGTGCTACCCCATGATCCTCCAAAAAGATACCACTTATCTATTTTTAATGATTTTCTTAAATCTTCGATATCTGAAATCAAAAGTTGGGTATTGTTAAAATTTGTTTCAGCATAAGGTATACTTTTACCAGACCCTCTTTGATCAAAAAAAACAACCTTAAAAACTTTTGGATCAAAAAAACTTTTATGAGAGTTTGAAAAACCTGCTCCTGGACCACCATGCAAAAACAATATGGGTATACCTTTTGGATTCCCATATTGCTCGAAGTACATTGAGTGTCCATTACCTACATCTAAATGACCATTATCATATGATGGTAGGCAATCAAAAAAAAAATTAGATTTATTACTTAAATTTAACATTTATTTAAATTTTGAATAGAAGTTTGTTAAGCTGCTTCCTCAGTATTATCATCAATTATTTTTTCTAGTTTCACAACAGCACTTTGTTTATCAGTCTCATCAACTGCCGCAAATTCACTAGCTAAACGTTCTAAAGCAGCTTGATACATTTGTCTTTCAGAATAAGATTGTTCACCTTGATCGTCTTTACGATACAAATCCCGAACGACTTCTGCAATCGAAACCAAATTTCCAGAATTAATTTTAGTTTCGTATTCTTGAGCTCGCCGTGACCACATAGTTTTTTTTACTTTTGCTTTACCTTTTAAGGCAACAATAGCTTCTTCCATCTGTAATTTACTTGATAAAGTTCTTAATCCTGACTCAGTTGCTTTAGACAATGGAACTCTAAGTGTCATTCTTTCATGTTCAAATCTTATTACTAGTAACTCCAGCTCTATATCTTCGACTTTACGCTTTTCTGTTCCAATTATTTTACCAACACCATGACTTGGATAAACAACAAAATCACCAGGTATGAATGAACTAACTAAGTTTTGATCTTTTGACAATTTAATCACCTATTTTAAAATATTTATATTGTAAAATTATGTATGTGAAATTTTAAAAACGGATTTGTATCATAAAAACACATAAAATACCAGCTATAAGTCAATAATTTTAAGGGCGCTAAATAGTTCCAGGTTTTTTTGAACCATATTTTTGAAATTTACCTTCTTCATCAGTATATTTTTCATAGTCAGGCAAGGGATCAATCTTCATAGTAATGTTAGGCCAAATCTCTGACATCTCTCTATTATATTTCAACCATTCATCAGCTCCAGGATCAGTGTCTGCTTGGATAGCATCTACAGGACATTCTGGCTCACAGACACCACAATCTATACATTCGTCAGGATGAATAACAATGGTGTTTTCCCCAAGATAGAAACAATCTACAGGACAGACTTCGACACAATCAGTATGTCTGCAATTTATGCATTTATCATTTACTATATAAGTCATATCACTCTCAAAGCTATTGTATTTAAACTACAAAAATTATCATTACAAGTATTGATTTAGTATAAATTTAATTCCTGCCCATTAACCTGTCTGTTTGACGCCTTTCTTTTTTTGTTGGACGTCCAACTCTTTCTACAAACCTAATATCAATATTACTACTTTCCTTTTTTGGAATGATTTCAATCGGAGTAATATCTTCGTAAAAATTTAGTGACTCTTGATAGGGTCCTCTTCGACTAGGTATATCTAAAACTTTCAAGATTTTTATATTATTGTTAATTATCATAGTTAATACGTCACCGACAAATATCATTTTATGTGGTTTCTGCGTAACTTGACCTGATATTCGCAACCTATTGGTTAATACAAATTTTGTTGCTATGCTTCTACTTTTAAATATCCGGATATAATATAAATAAATATCAAGCCTAAGTGTCTTTTTTTCTAAAATATTAGATATCATTTCATTTTTTAATTTTTATAGATTTTAAAATTGCAAATGGTGATAAAGGATCTGGTGATTTTTCTTTATTTTTTGTTTTTGAAAAGTTTTTATTATCTTTACTTTTTAATATTTTTTTATGGAATGTTTTGACTTTAGATTTAAGAGGTTTCCTTTTTTTTTCAAAAATAATAATCGGGACTTGGTCAGCTAAAGTTGAAGGTTCTTCTCCACACTTTGAGTACCCTAAATCATAGAAAATTTCTTCCATTTGAATTTTTGTTGCACCTGCAATAGATAACATGGTCTCATTAATCCTAAATTGACCATTTCTAGCTTCTATCCTTATTAAGGCGGACAATCTTTCAGCAATATCAGCTCTAAGAGCCAAATTCCCTAGAGGCACAAAACCTAAAGCCCTGTAAAATTCTTTTTTAACATTTGGTAAAATTATTATGCTCACGCGTCCATCAGGTGGGAAAGCATCTTTTGGAAAATCTTGATTATGAACAGACCATAATAAAGCTCTTAATTTTATTGCAGCTGGCTTCAGTAGATTAGGTAAATAAATAGTTTCAACACCTAATCTTAGTCCTAGTCTTGCTAAATTTCTTTTATCAACTTCTGACAAATTGACTGTGGACATTGATAAATTATTAATTTGCGCTGAACCTAATCCTTCATAAACTTGATATGCAATGCCAAGAGCTTTCCCAGAAATACTCTCACTAAGCCTTTTTTCATCATCATTTGTTGTTAATGACACGTTATGATTTTTTTCACTTTCACTTTTTTGTTGCTCAAAATTTAAAACAGGGTTTTTTAAATTAATAGCTTCAGATAAAATATTTTCTATATTTCCCTCAACTGCCTCATTTACCCTAATTTCTATTTGCTTAATTTGTTCGTCAGACAAAAATTCTGAATTAGTTATAATAATTTTTGGTGAATATAAAGTTTCACCATTTGCTAGTTTTGCAACCTTATTATTTTGCCATAAGATAGATGCATCTTCATCAAACTTAAAAGCTGCGTTATCAGACATTAAAAGCTCTCTAACGCGTCTTTCAATTTCTTTGGGTAAAATTTTTCTTGCCGCAGATAAAATTGGACCAGCTTTTTCGCCTTTAGAGAGAGAAGGAATAAATTCAAAACCTTTTAATAATCCAACCTCTTCACCTTCAACAATTACCTTACCATCTAATCTTATCAAAGCTTCCAAATTACTATGCTCTTTTAAAGTTTTATTTAAAATTACAATCCTCTTATCCACAAATCTTTGCGTTAATCTATTATGCAATTCATCAGACAGTTTATCTTCAATTGTTTTTGCTTCATTTTGCCAATATTCAGATTCATCTATCCATTTTTGTCTATTTGTAATAAATGTCCAAGTTCTGATATTTGATATTCTATTTAAAAGAGTATCTATTTCTCCATCAAATCTATTAAGCCTGTTTAGCTGAGACTTTATCCACTCATTATCTAGTTTCCCATTGGCTAATAATAATTCAAAAGTTTTTTCTATCAAGCTAAAATGAACACCAGACAAGGAATTACTAAAATCAGGAATTTGACAGACGTCCCATAACAAAATTAGTGCTTCCTTATTATTAATTTTATTTTTAATTGAGCTAATTTCAGATAAATGATTTAGGCATAGTGCATCTAATGCTCCAACTTTTCTCCTCATAAAGTTGAACGATGGATAGGCCTCTAATGAGTTAAGTAATGCTTTTAATGAGTCAAAGTTTAATTCTGAATTTCTCCACCAAATATTTTTTAGAGGGAAAAAAGAATGATTTTCAATTTGGTCAATTGTTTCTTCATCAAACTTCAAATGATCCTCTACTACTCCAAATGAACCATTTTTTGAATGTCTTCCAGCCCTACCTGCTATTTGAGCAATTTCTGGGGGATTAAGGTATCGTGGTATTTTCCCATCGAATTTTGTATCAGATGCAAAAGCAACATGGTCAATATCCATATTTAAACCCATACCAATGGCATCTGTCGCAATTAAATAGTCAACTTGACCATTTTGATAAAGATTAACCTGAGCATTTCTTGTTCTAGGTGACAAGGCTCCCATCACAATTGCAGCACCACCTTTTTTTGTTCTAATTAATTCAGCAATTTTGTAGACTTCTGGTATGGAAAACGCAACGATGGCAGATCGAGGTTTCAACCTAGTGAGTTTTTTTACACCTACGTAGCTTAAAATAGAAAGCCTTGGTCTTATTTCTATTGAACAATTTGGTAAAATTTTTTGTAGTATTGGCTTTATAGTTTCAGCCCCAAGAAGAACTGTTTCTTCAGTTCCCCTTGTATTAAGAATTCTGTCTGTAAATATATGTCCTCTATCAGGATCAGCTGCTAATTGTATTTCATCTATTGCAACAAAACAAAATGATCTTTCTAATGGCATAGACTCTACAGTACAACAAAAATATTTTGCGTTAGGAGGAATAATTTTTTCTTCACCAGTCACAAGAGCAACTTTAGATTTCCCAACCTCTGAAACTGCTTTATCATAATTTTCTCGAGCTAATAATCTAAGTGGAAATCCAATAATTCCAGAACTATGAGAGAGCATTCTCTCCATTGCATAATAGGTTTTACCTGTATTTGTGGGACCTAAAAGAGCCTTGACTTTAATATTTTCATTTATTGAACTATGCCCTAAATTTGACTGTTTTTTTGAGCTTAAACTCATTACAAAGACTCTTTTATATAAATATTTTAATGATTAGCTAATAATGATATTTTATACAAAATCTAAGTGTCTTAATCAAAAAATTAATATACACTTTTTAAATAATTAATAAGTTAATAATTGTTTTATAGGAAAATAAAAAAATATGAAACGTAGAGTAATTATCACTGGAGGTAGCAAAGGGATTGGTAAAGCCATAGCTGAACGCTTTGCAAAAGAGGAATGTGATATTTATCTGCTCGCCTCAAATAGAGAAAATTTAGAAAAAAACAAATCTGAATTACAAAATAAATATTATATTAATGTAAATTATTATGCAGCTGATTTGAAAACAAAAACAGGATGCGAAAATGCTATTAAAGCTGTTGAAAAAGAATTTGAAAATTTTGATACGTTAATTTTCTCAGCTGGAGCAACAAAAAGTGGAGATTTTCTTAAGCAACCTATAGAAGATTTTGAAGATGGATTTGCTTTGAAATTTTATAGTGCCGTTAGATTATCAAAAGCATTTTGGCCAACGTTATCTAAAAACAAGGGATGGATTGTTTCAATTAATGGAGCTATGAGTCATTCTCCTGATCCATTTTTTATGGTTGGTGGTGCTGTCAATGCAGCTTTTCTAAACTTTACAAAAGCTCTATCTAAAAGAGGATTAGTTGATGGAGTTAATGTAAACTCTATCAATCCTGGCATGACATCAACTGATCGTTTGATAACTATTATACAAAATAATGCGGATAGAGAGGGTATAAGTTTTGTTGATGCAGAAAAAAATGCCTTAAAAAATATAGGATTGGATAGATTTTCAACTCCAGAAGAAGTTGCAGAATTGGCCTGTTTCCTTTGTGATCCTAAAGTTAGGCACCTTACGGGGACAGAAATTAATTTAGATGGTGGAAAAAAACCAACAATATAAATAAGGAAAGTATAATGTTAAAAAAAGCCGCTTCAGTTTTTGTACAAACTTTAAAAAATCATGGCGTTGATCGTTTCTTTTGTGTTCCTGGCGAGTCATATCTATCCGTTATGGATGAATTATTATATTCACCTGGAATTGAAGTTGTTACTTGTAGGCATGAAGGAGGTGCTGGCTTTATGGCTGTCGCAGATGCAAAGTGTACAGGTAAAGCTGGTGTGGCTTTTGTAAGCAGAGGCCCAGGAGCAACAAACGCTTCAATTTCAGTTCACTCTGCACATCAAGGCGGAGTGCCTATGGTTTTGTTTATTGGTCAAGTCAATCGTATTAGTACTGGCAAAATGCATTTACAAGAAATGGATTTCATCAAAACATTTTCTGATATGGCAAAACACGTAGAACAAATCAACACACCAAGTGAGATAGCCAACGTTACTGCAAGAGCATTTCACATTGCTGAAAGTGGTATACAAGGCCCTGTAGTTATAGCCATACCAACAGATGTTTTAGAATCTAAAATTGAGTCTGAAGATGTAAAGCGTATTAAAATAAACCCACCCTTAGCTTTCCCTGAAAAAGTAGAAGAAGTATCTAACTTATTATCAAATGCAAAAAAGCCAGTGCTTGTTGTTGGTGGGCAAGTACAAATATCAACTAGGTCAAGAAACCTTGTAGAAAAAGTTGCAAAAGCACATAATTTACCAGTTTTATGTACTTATGAGCATCAAGATATAATTTCCAACGACAACTTACACTATGCAGGAGAATTAGGTTTAAGACCCCCAGAACCTATAAGAAAAAATGCATTAGAAGCAGACTTAGTTCTGGTTGTTGGACACAGGTTTAATGGGGTACCAAATATGGCCTATAAATTTCCATCATCAAAACAAATATTTATTCATGTAATACCTGATCCAAATACAATAGGTAAAATTTTTCGAACTGATATGGGTATAGTTGCTGATAGTGAAAATTTTTTAGAACAACTATCAAATTTTGTAAATAATAGTACAAATAATGAAAGAAATGAATGGGTCAAACTTTGTCATTATCGTTATTTGAATAATGATGCAACTGCAACTCCAAGAAATGCAAATGATGGACTAGATTTTGCTCATTTTATTGATGGGTTAGGTGAAATTGCACCAGAAAACTCAATAATTACAAATGATGCTGGAAATTTTACAAGTTGGATGCATCATAGATTTCCGTTTAAATCTACAATGAAATTAATAGGCTCAGAAATTGGTGCGATGGGTATGGGAATTCCTGCGGGTATTGCAGCAGCACTTCGGTTTCCAGATAAACAAGTTTTTTCAATTGTTGGAGATGGTGGGGCTTTAATGACTGGTTCTGAGCTTGCTACAGCAGTTGCTCATAAAGCAAAAATTAGAGTAATAGTAGCTAATAATAATCATTATGGTACAATAAGATATCATCAAGAAGTTCACTTCCCGACCAGAGATCATTATGCAACAAAACTAGTTAATCCAGACTTTGCTAAGTATGGTGAAAGCTTTGGTTTAAAATGCTTCACAATACATAATACTGAAGAAATACTACCAACAATAAAAAGTGCAATGAAAGTAGATGGACCATCATTAATTGAATTTAAAATGAGCCTTGAATTGAACACTAGCACAGCAACCATTTCACAACTTCAAACGAATTAATATAAATTCTTATTGTTGGGGTGCATTAGTTATTGTAAAAAAACCTGAAAAAGGACCGGAACCACCACCATCATTTGGATTATTAGTAGGACGGGCAGTACTTGTAAATAATTGAGCACCGTATCCAGTCACATTAAAAGTGAATTTAAAATTCATTACAGATGGAGTTATTTCTATAGCTGTATCAAGTTCCATAACGCCAACCAATCTATCAACATTCGTACACGAACCAGCATTACCATCACCTGAACCTAATCGTTTATCTAAAGTTGAATTTTGCATAAGATAACCGTTTAGTATTCCACCTTCAAACCTTGCTCCTGTATATTCACCGTCGCATGCTGCAGTTTGTGCAAATTGTATTAGGTTACTACTACATTGCTCTGCAGGACCAGTAGTATTCACCGCATCACAAGCTCCAGATGTTGCTGTAATATAATATGTTGTACCATCTCTAGTATATTCACCTTTGATGCTAAATTGATTGCTTAAAATTATATATGGATATTGATAGGTACCATTTGCTGGTCTTGTTGAAGTGCCCACAAGCTCAACATCACCGGGTGCAAAATCATGCTGTGATCCATTTGTTTGGTCAGTTGCAGTAAAGACTGTTGTACAAGTCGATCTATCTAAAGAAGCACCAGCCATTGGATTAGAAGTACAAAGACCCATTTCGTATACAGTAGCTATATATGATTGTGGAGTAAAACGACATGCGGTAGCTGTTCCAGTAAATAAGTGAGTACCTGTATCACATGCCTTCACACTTTCAGCTGCTACTGCAAAAACCTTGGATGAACTTAAAAAATTAAATATAAATAACAAAATAACGATTTTAAAAATATTTATCATTTTAAACACCTCCAGCAGAAGCTGTAAAGTTTGTCTGGATTACTATCTGGTTCTTACGTCTAACCTTTTCCAACATTTTATCCTTCATTGACGAAGTATTAAAAGCTTGGTCTGCAATCAAACTAGGAATTACGTCATCTTGTTGAGAAACATCACCACCAAACGCGACATGGTAAGTTAGATTTACAAAATCAACATCTGTACCTATATCAAAATCTTTTGTTCCAGCTTCTAATGTAATATTAGGAGCAATTGGTGCATTAATTTGAAGACTATAAGTTTTACCTTTTGTATCAGACGTTTGATAACCTTCCCACTTCCATTGTTTTGCAAAAACCTTCGCTGATGGAACATAAGGAACCTGACCACCTACTTCTATTTCATAGCCATCTAAGGCACGTTCAGTATTACTATTTCTTCCAATTTTAGCTCCACTTATAGCAAAATATTTATTTGCATTAACTTCAAAAGCTGAACTTCTTAATTCAGTACCAATACTCCATCTTGAGTGTCCATAAGTATTTTCATAATCATGAAATGCATTAATCCCATATATCCAGTTCTTATCATCACTAAGCTGCCTATAACCAATACCTAAGTTAAGTGTGTCTCTATTATTTTGCCTTATAATTGAACCTTGGAAAAAGGTTAAATTACCTTCAGCATCATTTTCAGAAATTGGGTTTATTGTTAAGAGAGTGAAATTAGGATCAGCTGCTGTTCTTCCCTCTATACTAAGTTCGGTATTGGTAAATAATGAGTTAAAACCTTCTTCAAACTTTTGTATAGTTTTATCAATTATTGTATCTTTAAGTCTATCTGTATTACCTGAAGCGCTTACTTCTAAAAAAGTGAGCGGAATTGTAACTATAGAAACTAATAAAATATCATTAAATTTCATGAGGCACCTAACGCAATTTAAAGTATAATTAGAAGTCAATTTATAATATTTATAATATTAAGCAAACAGAAATTTTAAAGTTAATATTTTTTACTTCTTTATCACTTTATAGACTTCTGTGTGATCGGGGTTACCTTCTAAAGTTCTTAATGCCTCAGAAAGATGAGATAAAACATCATTTGAAAGTGGTTTGTTAGAAGATATGTCTCTAATTAAACTATTCGCAATTGTGACATCTTTAACCATTAAATCTAGTGCAAATCCTGAGTTAAATTTTTCAGAAATTACAAATTTATCCAGTTTGACTTCAGTAGTATTATTCTTACCTGTAGCTCCATTTATAATTTTCAAAAAGTTTTCTGGTTTAATTCCAAAAGAACGTGCTGTTGCTAAGGCTTCAAAACTTGATATTAATCCAGCTGCAGATACATAATTATTTAAAGCTTTTATGGCATGACCAGAACCTAATGGACCAGCAAATTGAACTTTTCCCATTACAGATAACAGATCACTTACTTCTTCTAAAAGCTTCTCGTCACCCCCTGCCATAATCATTAAATCACCAGTTATTGCTCTTGCAACACCTCCAGAAACAGGTGCGTCTAAAAATTTTATACCTTTATTTTTTAATTTCTTACCTAATTCTTGAGTTTCTCTAGGATTACTTGAAGACATATCTATAAACACTGATTTTAAATTCATTTCTAATAATTTAATGGCCATTTCAGAAACAACTCTTCCATTGGGTAACATGAAAATTATTACATCAAGACCACTAAAATCATTTATATCTTCAACTTGCTTCACACCAGATGATTTATCTATTTTAGCTTTTATGTCATATCCAAGAACATTACATCCTGATTTTACAATAAGTGGTGCCATTACAGAACCCATAGCACCTAGGCCAATAAATCCAATATTTTTAATTGTCATAAGTTCACCCATTTTTGAATTATATCTTTATAGTACCTTTAGAAACAAAGCTTTCAATCTCAAATTCTGAATAACCCAAATCAGTTAAAATTTCTTTAGTATTTTCTCCAAGAGATGGAGCATGTAAGCTCTCAGAAGTTTCATCTTCATTAAATTCTACTGGAAAGCTTGGATACAATAATTTTCCCTCTGTTGGATGATCTTGAACTTTAAAAAAATTTGTTCTTTCAAGATGTTCATCTTCAAAAAGGTCCTTTGGAAAATTTACTTTAGTTACTGGAATATCTTGTTCTCTTAGATTTTCAATCCAAAAACTAGTATTTCTTTTTTTTAATTCTTCAGATAAAATCTTGTATAATTCATCAATATTTTGGTTTCTTGATTCTAACGAACAAAATTTAGGATCTTTCAAAATATTTTCTTTTTTTATAATGCTAAAAAACCTTAACCATTGATCATCACTATATGGGAGTACAGCTATATATCCATCTAATGTCTTGTAAGGTTTTCTGTTCGGAGAAGATTGCCTAGGATAAACAGGTGGAGCTTTTGGTGGTAAAAAATTATAACCATATAAATGTTCGACTAAAGTAAAATCAACCATAGTTTCCATCATTGGGACTTCTAATTCTGTGCCCTCGCCATTTTTTTCTCGATTAAATAATGCGCTTAAAATTGACATTCCAAGCATTAAACCGGTAACTTTATCAGCAGTTGCTCCAGATGTGTAGCTTGGTTGATCTGAGTAGATTTCTTGATACGCTGCCATACCACTTATTGCTTGAATTGTATCATCAAATGCTGGAAGTCCTGCATAAGGCCCTCTAGAAGAAAAACCAACTGCATTAGCTGTAATAATCTTAGGGTTAATATTGATAAAATAAGAATGTGTTAATTTTAATTTCTCTAAAGACGCCTTTCTGATATTTGATACAAAAACATCTGATTTTTTGATTAATTTATAAATTATCAATCGGCCATCTGCTGATTTAAGGTCAACACTAATACTTTTTTTATTCCTATTAATATTTAAAAAAACTGCTGCCATTCCTTTGTTGATACTAGGACCAATATATCTGGTATTATCACCAGAGAGTGTTTCAACTTTTATAATTTCAGCTCCCATATCAGCTAATAACCTTGTACAATAAGGAACCATCAATATCGAAGACGCATCAATTATCTTAATACCCTTTAAAGGTGCTTCTTTCATGATTTACTCTTCCATTTGATTAAGTTTAAGAATTTATAGTAAAAATAATTGAGTATTATTATTTATATAAAATAGTTTAAAAAAACTCATTCATGTTACAAGACTTTTTATGAATATTGTATAAAATTAACTAATAATCAAATAAACAGGTACTTATGCTTTATCTAAAAGATGTGACAATAAAAAGAGGTTTGAAAACTGTTTTTTATAATTGGAGTGCTAAAATTGAGAACTCTAAAGTCACAATCATAAGTGGTAAAAATGGTGTTGGAAAATCAACCTTATTAAGAGCAATAGCTGGCATGATACCTATAGAAAAAGGGATTGTGAAAAATTATAATAATGAAATTTTTAAAGATCAAATTAAATGGGGACAACATTTAATCTACATTGATTCCAAAAACGGTTTATCCAAGGATTTAACAGTTTTTGAAAATTTAAAAACTTGGTCAGAAATGAGGGGTTGGAAAACTAGTGATGATGATCTTCAAAAAGCCCTCAACAGTGTAGAAATGCTAAATCATAAAAACTTATATATTTCACAATGCTCAGAAGGTTTAAAGAAAAGAGCAGCATTATCCAGGTTATATTTATCTCTTTTATTTGACACAGAATTTTGGTTATTAGATGAGCCTACTAACGAATTGGATCAGAAAAGTATCATTTTATTTAACAAATTAATCCAAAGATTTTTAGAAAATAAAGGTACTGTTTTGTTAGCTTGTCATGAATTAAAATTATTTGACTTTAATTACGCATTACTAAATTTAGATTTATTGAAAAAGTAGAATTAAATAATGTCTTTACAATCAAGTTTTATTCAAATTTTTATTTCACATATAAAAAGAGAATTTTTGATAAATTTCCGATCATTAGTTGATGTCACATCAATTATTAGTTTTATGATTTTAATAGTAACACTATTTGTTCTTGGTATTGGTCCATTTGAAGAAAAATTGAGATTAATTTCTAACGCAATTTTCTGGATAGGGCTAATTTTAGCAATAATTCCTTCTTTAGAAAAAACTTTACAAAGAGATTATGAAAATGGTTGGCTTGATCAAGCTATAACAAGTCCAACACCGATGGAACTTGTTTTATTGTCAAAAAGTCTGGCTTATTGGTTGATAGTAATAATTCCATTGTTAATTTCTTTACCATTATTCATAGTTCTATTAAACATCAACTTAAAATTGATACCATGGCTCCTTATAAGTATTCTGGTTGGTGGCCTTTCAATTTCACTTATTGGAATTATTGGCTCTGCTCTAACTTTAGGTGCAAAAAGAGGAAATATTTTATTACCAATATTGATCATACCTTTGATAATTCCTATCTTAATATTTGGAATAGGCATTAGTGAAGCAGTTAGAATAAATGAATCACCTTTAAATAATTTATTTTTATTAATTGGATTTACACTAATATATCTGGTGATATCGCCTTTTATTTCAGCTTTTTTGATTAGGATAGCAATAAGTCGTTAAATTATTTTGGTAAAAAGTAAAGATGTATGAGTTTTATTACTTTATGAATTTTAAAAAAAGGAATTTTGTTAATGTTTGATTGGCTAGCTAATCCAAATAGGTTCAATAGAATAACTGAAAAAATTCAGCCATGTATTCTTTTTATAACCATAATTACACTTATCTCAGGACTATATTTTGGTCTTTTTGATAGTCCAAAAGATTATCAGCAAGGAGATGCTGTTAGGATAATGTATGTTCATGTTCCTTCCGCTTGGCTAGCATCATTTTTATATTTTAGTCTCGCTATTTCGTGTGTTTTTTATTTAGTATGGAAACATCCTTTAGCTGATTTAGTTTCAAGTTCAATTGCACCAATTGGTGCCCTATTTTCAGTTTTAACATTAGTCACTGGTTCACTATGGGGAAAACCAATGTGGGGCACATGGTGGGTATGGGATGCAAGATTAACATCAATGCTAGTGTTATTCTTTTTTTATCTGGGCTATATATTACTAAGTAATGCTTTTGAAAGAAAAATTGATGGTTCTAAAACAGCGTCTGTTTTAGCTATAGTTGGGCTAATCAATCTGCCTATTGTTAAGTTTTCTGTTGATTGGTGGCATACTCTTCATCAACCAGCAAGTATCATTAAAATTGGAGGTCCGTCTATTGACGATAAAATGTTGTTACCACTTATCCTTATGATTTTTGCTTTAAGTTTTTTTTCTTTATATATGATAATTTTGAACGTAAAAACCAAATTGATTGAAAAAAAATGTGAAGCATTATTATTAAAATCAAATTTAGAAGAAATATCGAAAACAGGTTAAAATATGAATGAATCATTTTGGATAATGCAAGGTTATGAAATTTATATATGGCCAAGCTACGTATTAACTTTACTGAGCTTAGGTCTCCTTTTCGTTCATTCAACCAAACAATCTCAAAAAGCTAAAAAGTTACTTAAACAGTTATCAAAAACAAAATTTAAATTTTAAAACATAGATCGATGTAAAATAGATGAATGCCAAATATAGACGCCTATTTATTACAATTATCATTATATTAACACTTGGACTAGCAACTAAATTAATATTAATGGCCTTAGAAGATAATATTGTATATTTTTATACGCCAAATGATTTAATTGAAAAATTTGGTGATAGTAAAAATATTCAAAATAAAATCAGAATTGGCGGTTTGGTTCTTGAAAGCTCAATAAAAAAAGAAGGTAAAAAAACTATCTTCATGATTACTGATAGAAAAGAAGAAGTTAAAGTTGTATTTAAAGGGCCTCTTCCAGATTTGTTTAGAGAGGGTCAAGGTATCGTTGCTGAAGGTATGTTCCAAAATAATAATTTTATTGCTAGTGAGGTACTAGCAAAACATGACGAAAATTACATGCCTCCAGAAGTTGCTGACGCTTTGAAAAAAAATAATGTTTGGAAGGGTGACTCTGATTAAATGATACCTGAATTAGGACATATTCTTGTAATAATTACATTTGTTATTTCAACAATGCAATGCTTTTACTGGCTTTGTAATTTGAGATATACGAACATCGATGTAGTGCGAGTTCTTCAAAAAGGTTCTCTTATAAATTTTTTATTTATTTTTTTATCTTTTTTAATTTTAACATATAGTTTTATTACGTCTGACTTTTCTCTATTAATTGTCTCTAACAACTCACATACTTTAAAACCATTGATATATAAAATTAGTGGGGTATGGGGTAATCACGAAGGTTCACTTTTATTGTGGGTATTAATTTTATCTGCTTTTACATTTTTTGTTTCTTTTAAAGATTCTATAAATTCAAAACTTTTGGCTTCAATCATTGGAGTTCAGACTGTAATTTTGTCACTTTTTTTAGCTTTCATATTATTTACGTCTAACCCTTTTGAAAGAGTTGATGAAATACCTTTAGATGGAATAGGTTTAAATCCTTTGCTACAAGATCCAGGTTTAGCTCTTCATCCTCCAATGCTTTATATTGGTTATGTTGGATTATCAGTATCATTTTCTTTTGCAGTAGCGGCACTTATTACTGGGGAAATTAATAAAGATTGGGCTCGTCAAATGAGGCCATGGATTGCAATTGCTTGGTCTGCTCTAACAATTGGTATTGCTCTTGGAAGTTGGTGGGCATATTACGAATTAGGTTGGGGTGGTTGGTGGTTTTGGGATCCAGTTGAAAATGCATCTTTTATGCCATGGTTAATTGCAACAGCATTACTACACTGTGTAAGAATACTCGAAAAAAAATTAATATTTATAAACTGGACAATTTTGTTATCAATCTTGGCTTTTTCCTTTTCTTTATTAGGCACTTTTATAGTAAGATCAGGATTATTAACGTCAGTACATGCTTTTGCATCCGATCCTTCGAGAGGAGTTTTTATTTTAATAATTTTAGGTATATCAATAGGTGTTCCTTTAATTTTATATACAATTAAAAGCTCATCATTTAATGAAGAAAAAAGTAATTTTGATATAGTCAGTAAAGAAAGTGCAATTTTAGTAAATAATTTATTTCTTACTACAGCAACTTTAACAGTTTTAATAGGCACTCTGTACCCTTTATTTTTAGATGCTATTAATGGAAACAAGGTATCTATTGGTCCTGCATATTATAACGCTACTTTTGCTCCAATTATGGCACCAGTTGTGTTTTTGATGGCTATCGCGCCATTCTTAAATTGGAAAAAATACACAGATAAAAATTTTATAAAAAAAATAATATTTCTATCTGCTGTAACTTTCTTAGGAGGTACATTATTATATTTAATTGAAGAAAAATCAATTTTTGCATTAATATGTGGCTCTCTTTCAATTTGGCTTTTCACAGGAGTTATTACCGACTTAATTTCAAAAATTCGAGAGGCTAAGATTAAATTGCAAAACATAAAACAAATATTTTTCTTTATCTCAAAAATTAATTTAGGAATACATGTAGCACATATTGGAGTCGCAATTTTTCTTGCAGGAGTTACCGGAGAACAATTTTATAAAAGCGAGTATAATGTAATAAAAAAAGTTGGCGATATAATAAATATTGGAACAAAATCACTAAAGTTTGATAAAATTGAAAATATAGATGGACCTAATTACAAATCACTAATGGCAACCTTCACTTTATACGAAAATAATAAATTTATTAGTAAACTAAGGCCAGAAAAACGTTTCTATACTAATGAAAAAAGCCAGACAACAGAAGCTGCAATCTTATCAGATTTTTGGGGTGATACATATTTAGTTCTAGGTGAAGGAAACAACAAAACAGGATGGTCTTTAAGAATATATTCAAACCCATTAGTATCTTGGATATGGGTTGGTGCTTTTTTTATGGCAGTCGGAGGCATCTTATCTGTCACACAAAAATCATCAAGATTTAGAAATGTTTAATAAAATATTATGAAACATAATTTGAAAATTTTAAATTTTTTACCTTTAACAGTATTTTTTTTTATAATATTGTCTTCGGGTATAGTTTTATATCAATTAAAAAGCGACAAAAGAATTGAAAGATCTTTAGCTTCTCAATTAATTGGGAAAAACATTCCTGAAACATTAATTCCTAAAGAAAACTTCATTGAAAAAATTAATAATTTAGAAAATTTAAATTTTGAAAAATACCATGACCAAATTTTTGCAGTTAATTTTTTTGCATCATGGTGTGCTCCTTGTAGAATAGAAGCACCAATTATTGATGAATTAAGTAAAATTCTACCTGTTATTGGAGTAGCATATAAAGATAAATATCAAGATACAAAAAAATTTTTGGATAATTTTGGTAATCCTTATATAGAAACAGGAATTGATAAATCCGGTAAAATAGCTATCGAGTGGGGAGTTTACGGAGTGCCAGAAACTTTTCTAATTAATAAGAAAGGTGAAATAATTTATCGTCATGCTGGCCCACTTCTATATAGCATTTTTAAAGACGAAGTTTTGCCATTCTTAGAGAGTAGTAAGAATGACTAGAAAGTGTAAAATAATTATAATATTTTCTTTTTTATTTTTTTTTAATAATGAACTTCAGGTATTTGCTAAATCTATAAATGATGAAATCAATATAAACAACAGAACAAGGGAGATTTCTCAAAACATTAGATGCCTTGTTTGTCAAAATCAAAGTATAGACGAGTCTAATTCTGAATTAGCAAAAGATTTAAAGATTTTAATAAGAGAAAAGCTTATAGCTGGTGTTAGTAACGAAGAAATTTATGGATATTTGAGAGAAAGATATGGAAATTATATCTTGTTAAAACCACCTTTAAATTTAAATACTGTCTTATTGTGGTTTTTACCATTTATTGTTTTAATATTTGGCTCAATATTGATCTTTAAAATCATAAAATCTAATCAAAAATAAAAGAGAATAGATTATGTTATTTATTGCTATTTTATTTATAAGTTTGTTTTCAATAATTTATATTTTTTACAATTTTTCTAATAAAAATTTTTTAAATATTACAAATTTTAAACCTAAATCCAATAAATTCCTACTGTACCTTAATATTCTATTTTTGTTTTTATTAAGTTCACTAATTTATTATAAAATAGGAAATCCATTTATAAATATGGACAAACTGTACTCTTCAAAAGAAAAACTTGTAAATAAAAATATTGCAAAAAAAGAAATTATAAAACGTGATTTGGAAAATTTTGACAAACTAGTTTTGTTATCAGATCAAAATCCAAAAAATCTAGATATTCTTCTTGAATTAGCAAGGATTGCTTCACGACTTAATAAAACTGATGTGGAGATCTCATCCTTAAAAAAAATATTGTCTATCAAAAATTCTCCCAATCTCAAATCTCTATTAGCTCAAGCAATTATCAAAAAAGCTGACGGACAAGTCACACCAAAGGCAAAAAAACTAATTAAAGAAGCTCTATCTGAGGATCCATTAAATCCTGGAGCCAATTATTTAAACGGATTAGCACAATCACAAATTGGTAATGAAATGTTAGCATTTGAAATTTGGACTGAATTATATAAACGAACTAGTAAAAATGATACTTGGAAGAAAGATCTTGAAAAAAATATAAGAATAGCGGCAAAAAACTTAGGGATTTCAAAAAAAGCTCTAGAAAATAAGTTAAAGAATGATGTTTTAGCAAATAATGATTTAACGAAAGAAATTTTAGATTTAAATGAAAAAGAACAAAACATAAGAATTAATCAAATGGTTGAACAACTTGCAAATCGGCTTAAAGATGACAAAAATGATCTAGAAGGTTGGATTAAGTTATATCAATCTTATAAAGTTCTAGGAAAAAATGAAAAAGCATTAAAAGCTATAAGAGATGCCGTAAAACTTAATCCACAAAATATAAATTTAAAACAAATACTTTTAAGAGAATTACTACCAACGAACAAAAAGCCTGTTTTTTCAGAAGAAACAAACAAACTTGTAAATGATATTTTAGTTATGGAGCCAAATAATGTAGATGGTTTATTTTTTAGTGGCTTTGCTGCTTACAATAAGGGAGAAAAGAAAAAAGCTATTACGTATTGGGATTTATTGTTAAAACAACTACCCAAGGATTCTTTAATGTCAAAAGAAATAAATAAAAGGATTAGATTACTTAAGGATTAATTTAATCTTTTTTGATTTGGTATTTTTGCATTATTGGCAAAGATAGTAACCCAAACCCTAGGGATAAAATTGGAATCCCAAAAGCTTTAAAAGATACCCATTGATCAGTAGTTAAATTACGCCAAGCTATTTCATTAGCAATAGCCATTACTATAAACATACCAACCCATAACCATGTTAATTTGTCCCACCCCTCCGCTTTTAACGAAACTGCAGATTTCATTATAGCAGCTAATGGGTTCTTACCTAGAATTTTACCTGAAGCTAAAACTCCTGCAATTATTATAGATACTATTGTTGGTTTGATTTTAATAAAAAATTCATCATCAAAAAATATTGTTAATCCCCCAAAAAAAACAACCGCAACACATCCAGCAGCAGCCATCATTGGTATGTTTTTAAACCAATACCAAGATAATATCAGAGATAATAATGTACTTATCACCAAAACTGCTGTACCAGCCATTATGCCGTAAAAATAATTAACACCAAAGAACAATAATAGCGGACCCATCTCTAAAATGGATCTATAACCTTCTTTTTTGTCTACTTCCTGCAACGAACTCACCTACGCTAAAATTAAACTCTTTCTGTGAATAAACTCTTCTATATTGTCTGTAGCAAATCTTAACAAATCACCATTTTTTGAAAATCTTGCTTTTTCACTTAGTTCACGTCTCCAATCTTTAGCACCTGGTAAAGAGTTATACAAACCTAAAATATGTCTAATTACAGAATGAACATTACCTTCATGATTTTTCATAAATTCATCAATATAGTCAGCCATTTTCATGGCTATTTGATATCTTGTCTTAATTTTTTCTTTTTGATTTAGGATTATTTTATCTACAGAGGATAAAATATACGGATTTTTATATGCTTCTCTTCCAATCATAAACCCATCAAGTGAAAATTGTTTAACTAAATTTTGCCCCTCTTGTATTGACTTAATTCCACCATTAATAATAATTTTCAGATCTGCCCTTCTTTTTTTTAATGCTCCAACCCTAGAATAATCTAAAGGAGGTATTTCTCTATTTTGCTTTGGACTTAATCCATTCAACAGAGCTTTTCTAGCATGAATAACGAATAACTTTACTCCTTCAGCAGACACTTGATCAATAAAGTTATCTAAACCTTTTACTTCATCCATATCATCAACACCAATCCTACATTTAATTGTAATAGGTAATTGACTAACATCTTGCATAGCCCTTACACATTCTGAGACAATTTTAGGTGTTTTCATAAGGCACACTCCAAATGAACCATTTTGGACTCGATTTGAAGGACACCCAATATTTAAATTTATTTTTGAGTATCCATAACTTTGACCAAACTTAGCTGCTAGAGATAATTTCTTAGGATCATTGCCACCTAATTGAAGAACACATGGCAATTCTTCATTATTAAATGCTAACAATTTTTGTCGTGGCCCAAAAATTAAGGCATCAGCAGAAATCATTTCAGTATATAAAACTGCTGAACTAGATAAGAGTCTATGAAAATATCGACAATGCCTATCTGTCCATTCCATCATTGGAGCTACAGAAAACTTTTCCTCAAATATCAATTTATTGCTCTACAAATATTTAATAATTCATCACTGTTTACAATATTTATAAAATTTAGCCAAGATTATTAAAATAATAATAAATAGAATTTCATCAATTAAGCGTATTTTACTTTTCTTGAGATTTTTCTAAGGCTTCAGCTAAGTCATCTACAATATCATCTATATGTTCAATACCAACTGATAATCTTACATATGAATCTGATACACCAGATTTTAATTTATCTTCAGATGATAATTGACTATGTGTTGTAGTTGCTGGATGTATAGCAAGGCTTCTTGAGTCACCAATGTTTGCCACGTGGTAGAATAATTTTAAGTTATCTATAAATTTTTTACCTGCCTCTGCACCACCTTTCAATTCAAATCCAACTAGACCTCCAAATCCCTTATCTAAATACTTAACTGCATTTTCTTTAGAAATTCCTGTTTGTAACTCAGGGTAAATTACATGATCCACTGATTTGTGGTCTTTTAAAAAATGAGCAACTTTTGAAGCATTTTCACAATGTGTTTTCATTCTTAAACTAATAGTTTCAAGTCCTTGTAAAATTAAAAAAGCATTAAAAGGACTTAATGCACCTCCGAGGTCACGTAACAAAGTAACCCTAGCTTTTATAATGTAGGCAATGGGACCCAATGGTTTTACAACATCTACCCATACGGCTCCACCATAAGAGGGATCAGGTGTATTTAAAGCCGGTTGTCTATCTTTACCAGCCCCTTCCCAATCAAAATTACCACCATCAATAATTAAGCCTCCAATTGAATTTCCATGACCACCAATGTATTTAGTGAGTGAATAAACAACAATTGCTGCACCATGATCAAAAGGTTTACAAATTACTGGAGATGCTGTGTTATCTATAATCAGCGGTATTCCATACTTCTTTCCGATTGCGCTCACTTCAGAAATAGGAAAGACTTTTAATTTTGGGTTAGGTAAAGTTTCAGCATAATAAGCTCTTGTTTTATCATCAGTTGCATTTTTAAATGATTGTGGATCTGATGGATCTACAAATCTAACTTCGATACCCATATCCATTAAGGTGTTAGCAAATAAATTCCAAGTACCACCATATAAGTCAGTTGAACTGACAATATTATCTCCAGCCTTAGCAAGATTTTGAATAGCAAATGCAGATGCTGTTTGACCTGAAGATAATGCTAGTGCAGCAACACCCCCATCTAAAGCTGCTAACCTCTTTTCCAATATATCATTGGTTGGGTTCATAATTCTTGTGTAAATATTACCTAATTCTGATAAAGAAAATAAATTTGCTGCCTGCTTAGTATTAGCAAACTGATAGCTTGTGGTTTGATGAATTGGCACCGCAACTGAACCTGTTGTTTCATCTGCTCTCCATCCAGCATGAAGGCTAAGGGTTTCTGGATTTATAGAATTGCTCATTTATATATTCCTCATTAAAAAACACAGTGTTTAAATAAAATTTTCCTAAAATAAACAATAAAGAAAATAATTTTTTATATTTTTTTATAATGAACTTTATATTAGAAAATTTTTCTTTAAAGTTGTTACTTTAAAGAAATTAAATTGTGAAATAATAAATGTTAATGATGATGGTGCTTTTTCTTATCGTTTATTTTTTTTCGTTATCCATAATTGGCATATTAATAACTATTGACCCTGCATTTTTAAAATTAAATTTAACTTTTTGGAATTTTGTACTTTTAAAAGATTCTTTTAAATTAATAAACATTATATGAAAGCTTCCAGGTCTAAAATCTAATTGTGATTTAGATTTAATCAACACTCCCTCTTCTAAATGTTTCATTATCATAATATCGTTTTTAATATACATATCATGCAGTTCTGTTCTTTTTGAAAAATCTGCTTCCACAGAAATCAAATGCTCATTCTTCTTATTTTTATTTTCAATTTTAATATAACCTGCTGTTACATTATTATTAGCAATTACTTTTTTTATCCAAAATTCTGATAAAACTAGACCTTTAAAAGTAATTGTTTCAGAAAAACTTTGTGAAGATAACAAAATAAAAGTAAATAAATATAAGAACTTAAATACATTCTTAGTTGAAACCATAAATTTTTATCCTAATTAATTAAATCATGCTGTATAACTTGTTAAGGTTAGTATCAAATAAATAGGAAGGTAACAATCAAGATTAATGCAATTAGCTGATAACCCAATCACAAAAATTATTTTAGAAAAGTTAAAATACAAAGATTTTCGAAACTTAAATCATCTTATTTTTGATGAAAAAAGATCTTCTGAATTCCAATATGAACTTCAAGATTTAAAAATTGATATTACAAGGCAATCCCTTGACAAAGAGATAAAGAAAGATTTGATAGATCTTGCTAAAGAAACTAAAATAAAAACAAAAATAAATGAACTTATTTCAGGTGCAAAAGTAAACTTATCTGAAAATCGTTCTGTTGATCATTTTAGTCTAAGAAAAGAAGAACGTTTCAAAACAGAAGAATGGAAGAAACTCCGAAATTTTGTTCAAAATATTTCAAGCAAAAATAATTTTAAACATATTGTAAACATTGGCATTGGTGGATCTGACTTAGGACCTTTAATGGTTAACAAAGCATTGAAAAGTTTTTATAAAGTTCCTGACATCTTATATGTATCCAATATTGACCCAACTAAGATCTCTGAAATATTTAAAAAATGTAATCCCAAAGAAACTCTATTTATAGTTACATCTAAAAGCTTCAGTACACTTGAGACTCTTGAAAATGCAAAGATTGTGGCAGAATGGTTATCCAAACATAAAGTTGCTTTAAATGATTCTATGGTTGCTGTTACATCCCTGAGAAAAAAAGCATTAGATTGGGGATTTAACGATTCAAACATCTTTGAAATATCAGAAAATGTTGGAGGACGTTACTCTCTTTGGTCATCAGTAGGTATGTCAATATTTATTGGTTTGGGGGAAGATAATTATAAAAAATTTCTTCTTGGGGCAAGGACAATGGATGAGCATTTCATAAATGAAGAAGTTGAAAATAATATTCCAATCATCCTTGCTTTACTGAGAATATGGAACCGAAACTTTTTAAATAGAAATAATCATTGCATAGTACCTTATACTGACAATCTTTCTAAATTGCCTGCTTGGGCACAACAATTAGAAATGGAAAGCAATGGGAAAAGTGTTGATATTAACGGCGCTACTTTAAAAATGCCAGCAAGCCCAATAATCTGGGGAGAAGTAGGTACTAATGCACAACATAGTTTCTTTCAATTTTTACATCAGGGGTTAGAAGTAAGCCCAATAGATATTTTAGTGCCTCGCAAACCTCTGAGTCTAATTTACTTCAAAGGCTCTGAGAAAAATCACGAATATTTGTTAATAAATGCAATTGCACAAGCTGAAGCTCTAGCAACAGGTTCAGTCGATTTAATTAATCAAAATAAAAATTTTTTAGGAGGCAGGCCCTCAACAATAATAAGTTGGGAAGAAAATACACCATTTTCTATTGGGATGTTAATTGCTCTTTATGAAAATATTACAATTGCGTCTGGATTTCTTTGGAATATTAATAGCTTTGATCAATGGGGAGTGGAACTTGGAAAAACTATTGCTAACAAAATCTCCAATAATAAAAATGATAAAGATTTAACACCGGCAGCCAAAAATTTTTTAAATCAAAGATAATTAGAATAAGCTTAAATTAGGTTTTTTTGTGATTGTTGAATTTAGATTGCCTTTAATAATTAAAATTGTAAAAATAAACTTAAAAATGGTATTTTATGAATGAGTTATACGATAAGAGACTTAATTAATAACAACAAAGATGAAAATATTGCAATCACATCTGAAAATAATAATGTTATTAAATACTCAGAATTAAAAAAACACATCTTTGAAATTTCTGGGCAATTAGCTAGCCAAGGAATTATGCCTTCCAACAGAGCGGCAATAGTCCTACCAAATGGTCCAGAAATGGCAACTGCCTTTTTGTCAATTTCTAGTTACATGTCAGCTGCTCCTTTAAACCCTTCATATAAATTAAAAGAATATGAATTTTACCTTCAAGATCTTATGCCTAAAATAGTTATTGTAGAAAAGGATAGTCAGAATCCAGCAGTTGAAGCTGCAAAAAATCTGGGTATAGAAATATGTGAAATCAAAAAAATAGATAATGCACCATCTGGAATATTCAATTTATACAACAAAACTGCAAATTTCGAGATTGCTACTGAAAATAATGAAGCCTTGGTTTTGCATACATCTGGAACAACCTCAAGACCAAAAGTTGTACCATTAACAAATAAAAATATTTTTTCATCAGCAACTAATATTTCAAATTCTCTTCAACTAAGCTCACAAGATCATTGTTATAACATTATGCCTCTTTTTCATATTCATGGATTAATTGCGGTATTAAGTTCTTCGATACATGCTGGGGCTTCTGTTTATGCTAGCAGTGGTTTTAATGCGCTTAAATTTTTAGAAACAGCAAATAAAGAAACAATCACATGGTATTCTGGTGTCCCAACAATGCATCAAGCTATTTTAATGCGTGCAAAAAAGAAACCAAAACTTGCCGAAGAACTTAATCTAAGATTTATCAGATCTTCATCTGCATCATTACCTCCAGCTGTGTTTGATGAACTAAAAAAAATTTTTAAGACAACTGTTATTGAAGCTTACGGAATGACTGAAGCTACTCATCAAATGACATCAAATCCTATGCCCCCCGAAAAACAAAAAGCTGGCTTTGTTGGCAAACCAGCTGGACCTGAAGTTTGTATAATGGATTCACAAGGTAACAAACTTAATACTGGTGAAGATGGAGAAGTATGTATCCGAGGAGATAACGTAACTAATGGCTATGAAAATAATGAAGAGGCTAATAAAACTGCTTTTATAAATGGATGGTTTAGGACAGGAGATCAAGGTCATTTTGATGATGAGGGATATTTAAAAATTTCTGGAAGATTAAAGGAAATTATAAATAGAGGTGGAGAAAAAGTATCACCTTTAGAAGTAGATAATATTTTAATGGAACATGAGGCTGTTGAACAAGTTGTAACTTTTGCGGTTAAAGATAACTTACTTGGAGAAGCAATAGGCGTTGCAATCGTATTGAAGAGTGGTATTGATTGCAAAGAAATTGATATTAAAAATTATGCTAGTAAACATCTTGCTGATTTTAAAATTCCAAAATATATACGTTTTTTGGAGGAAATACCAAAAGGTGCTACAGGAAAATTACAAAGAATTGGCCTAGCAGAAAAACTTGGATTAGAATAGTGAAATTATAAAATGAAAATTTGTGTATTTGGTGCTGGAGCTATTGGAGGATATATTGGATGCAGTTTAAGTAAAGCTGGAGCCAATGTTTCATTAATTGCTAGAGGACCTCATAAAAAAGCTATAGAAGAAAATGGTTTGACCTTAATAACTGAAAATAGATCAGAGAATTTTAAGTTAAAAGTAACAGAAAACCCTGAAGAATTGGGAACTCAAGATTATATTGTAATTGGCGTTAAAGCGCATGCTATTGCTAATATTGTTGAGGGTTTAAAACCCCTTCTAAATAAAGATACAGCAATTTTATCTGCGGTTAACGGCATACCTTGGTGGTATTTCTACAAAGCAAACTCAAATACAATATTAGAAAACACTCATATAGATTCAGTTGATCCTGGTGGCATAATCTGGAAAAATTTAAACCCAGAACGAGCACTAGGTTGTGTTGTTTATCCTGCATGTGAAATAGAGAAACCTGGTGTTATAAAACATATAGATGGAAATAGATTTAGTCTTGGAGAACCTAGTGGTGTAAATACAGATAGATTAAAAATCTTATCTGATCTTTTTATCAAAGGTGGTCTAAAAGCTCCTCAAAAGAAAAATCTAAGAGATGAAATCTGGATTAAATTATGGGGAAATTGTTCATTTAATCCTATAAGCGCTATTACTGGAGCCAGCCTGGATATAATTGGAAAAGACCAAAGCTCAAGAGTCTTGATTAAACAAATGATGGAAGAATGCCAAAAGGTTGGGGAAGCAGTTGGTGTGCATTTTGGTGTATCAATTGACAAGAGAATTGATGGCGCATCCTCAATTATTGGTCACAAACCATCAACGAGACAAGATATTGAAATGAAAAGACCCCTAGAAATAGATCCTATAATTAGCGCAATAATAGAGATTGGAAATAAACTCAAAATCCCCACGCCTATGTTGAAACATATAAACAGTATTTTAAAACTTAAGGCAGATTATTTAGGCTTGTATCAGAGAAACGAACTTATAGAAGAATTAACAATCTAATTTTTCAAATGCATTAAAACCATTTTTGTCTTCAATTTCGACAACCCAGCAATCTCTGTCTACTTCTATTTCTCTAGAAATTCTGTTATCAATTTCTTTAGTCGTTATTCGTTTTTGTGGATATAAATCTGCAAACTCAATAATCTCTTTTTCATTATTTAGATCATATTTAATATTTCGTGTGAAAAGTTTGGAAAAACCATCTAAAGTATTAATTTTAACAAATATAGCACCAGCCTGCTCATCTCCTCTTTTAACGATATAAGCACTTGTTAAATTTTTCTCTGCAATTCTAATGCCTGCATTAATTATTGTTTCTGCTTTTAATTCATTCATATTCTTTTATTTGAATTTTAAAAATCCGAGCACCTGCCGGCTTTTTCCCAATCTCCGTATCTTGTAGGTTCTGGGCCCTTTGGGCCACCCTGCTCTTTTGGAATATTTACATTTTCATTTAATTTATCTTTTGTATTATTTTGTTCTTTTTCTTCGTTTAATTTTGTAGTTTTATTCCTCATAATAATTTACTTTCTATAAATCTCAATTAGCAAATCACAGTATAATATTAGTTTTTGTTATAAATACAAGGTAGTAGTTTTGATTGAACAAAAATCACTTAAATTTCAAAAATTAGCAAAAAACACGAGGTTAATTGCTTTAGAAGTTTGGATTTTAATTTTTTATAAAAACAAAAATTTTGAAAAAACATTAGATAATTCCTTTGATTTTAATAAATTAGATAAAAGGGACAAATCCTTTGTATATCTTTTGATTAATTCATCTATGAGGAGACACAAACAAGCACAAAGAATTTATACTAAATACGCAAAGCAAGGTATAGATCCAAGGAACAGATACTTGAATAGTATATTGTTGATTGCAACTGTTCAACTAATTTGGCTAGAAATAGCACCTTATGCAGTCATAAATGAAGCCGTGTACCAAGCAAAATTATTCATTAGTGAGAAGCAATCTAGGCTAGTAAATGCAGTTCTTAGAAAAATCAGTCAAAATAAAAAAGAATTTTCTCATATTATTTCAAATGAAGCTTCTAACTTACCAGAATGGCTTTTTAATAGTTGGAAATACTTATACGGGAAAAAAAATGTTGACGAGATTGTTAAATTAGCAATGGATCCTCCTCCACTTGATATTGTTATATCAACAAAAATAACTAAAAAAGAAAAAGAAATAATTAAATCAGAGCTAAATGGCGTAGAGATATTTCCTAATGTCCTAAGGTGCCCATTTAATGGGAATGTGGAAGATCTACCTAGATTTAAAGATGGTATATGGTGGATACAGGACGCAGCATCTCAAATACCTTGCACTATATTATTAACAAAAATAAAAAAAATTTTTTTAAAATCAATACAATCTCTTAAAATAATTGATATGTGTTGCGCTCCTGGAGGTAAAACTGCACAACTGTTGGATAATGATTTGGTCATAGATTGTATTGAAAAAAATAAGAATAGATCCAGAATTTTTAAAAAAAACATGGCTCGACTTAATTTTAATCCAAATTTAATTAATGTGAATGCAGAAGACTTTAATCCAGAATATAAGGCTGATGTTATTTTAATAGATGCACCGTGTTCAGGAACTGGTACAATTAGAAAAAATCCCGATATTTTTATAAGAAATGCTCCAAATAACTTAGATAACTTTGTATCAATACAAAATAAAATATTAGATAATTCAGCAAAAATCCTAAAGAAAAATGGTCTTATCATGTATGTGACTTGCTCTCTTCAAAAAATCGAAGGAGAAAGAAGAATAGAAGATTTTTTAAAAAGTCATAAACAATTTTCAATAATAAGTTTTAACTCTGAAGATTTTCCTAAAATAAATGATAGCATTACAAAAGAAGGATTTATTAGAATTCTACCTAATCATTTTAATTTTAATTTTGAAAATGTTAGTAATGGATCTGATGGATTTTTTATAGCATTATTGAAAAAGGAAAAATAATTTAATGCTTAAGTTAATAAATATAATTACAAATAATTATTTTCTTAAACAAAAACTTAAAGTGACAATTCCTAAAACACCAGTAAGAAGACTGACTGATAACTGGCAAGGCTCAACTAAAAGTGGAAAAAGAATATTAAGTAACCCAGATAATACAAAAACTATTCAGGATTTTAATAAATTCAATTTCATAAGAGATTTAAAATCAGAAGGAAGCATAAAAGCAAGGTCGACTACACGATCATTAGTGGAAAACTGGATCAACGAAGATTATAACCTCCGATCTCATGAATATAATTCTGTAATAATGGCAGAAAGAATTTCATGTTGGAGCTTTAATTATTCTTGGTTTGCAGAGAGTGGTGGATTAGATTTTCAAAGAAAAATTTTAAATTCTATTGCCTTGCAATCTAAATTTCTTGAATTAAAACTCGATCTATCAAACGACAACCTTGAAAAGATAATTATTATTAAAGGGATTTTAGTATCTAAGTCTATTTTATACGAAACGATAGATAATATTAATCAATTATTAACTGTTATTAATCAAAAACTCGAAATCTTGACTAATACTGATGGTGGGCACATAAGCAGAAGTCCTGTTAAGCAATTAAATTTATTGAGACATTTAATTGAGATAAGATCTATAATTGCGATTTTAAAAAATGTAGATGCTGATGGGTTGCATAAAAAAACAATAAAAATGGGAGAGTTTTGTAGAAGTTTTCAAATGCCTGATGAATATTTTTCATGGTTTCATGGTGGTTCCTTAATACAAAAAGAAATTATAAAGCAAACTTTAAATAGAATTGGATATAAAAATAGGATTTTTAGCCTTGCTGAAGAAACTGGGTTTTGTAGGTTGTCAAATATGAATTCTGTTTTATTTGTGGATATAGGACTAAATAAAAAAACAATTCATAATAAAAAAGCTAGCCTATTTGGTTTTGAATTTTTTTATAAAAAAGAAAAGATAATTTCCAACCTTGGAGAAATTAACTCAAAATATAAAAATATGAAAAACTCTCTTTCTTCTACGGCGGCTCATTCTAGCCTGAATATAGATGATAGAAATAATATAGACCTCAGTGGGAGAAGAATTACAAGAATATCAAATATCCAATTTGGAAAAACTAAAGATGGTAATTTATTAGATGTAACTCATTCAGGGTACGAAACAATTTTTGGCGTTCACCACAAAAGACAAATATACCTTTCTAATAAAAAAAATGAAATTAGAGGAAGAGATGAAATTTTAAATATTGGCAATATTGGTTCAATTCCCAAAAACGCATATATTCGTTTTCATTTATATCCAGGGATTGAACTCATAAAAACAAGAAGTGGTTCAATAATATTAAATCATCAAAAGGGTTATGTCTGGAAAATGAGCTCTAACAATAAAAATATAAGCATAGAAAATACAGTAATGTTTACTCCTAATGGCCCAAAGCCATGTAAAGAGCTCAATATTATTTTAAACTTAGAAAAAATAAGAGCATACAAAAGTATTTCTTGTAATTGGGCATTTGAACTTCAAAAATAATTTTTAGTTGACTTATCTCATGAAAAGAAATTATTTGAAAGTTATTCAACAAATTTAAAAAGTTTATACATGAATAATAATAAAGAAATTTTTTTTACAAAAGATATCAAAATCAAAAGAGCTCTAATTTCAGTAACAGATAAACGTGATCTTGAAAAAACAGCTAAAGTTTTAGTAAAAAATAAAATAGAAATTCTCTCTACAGGAGGAACTGCTAAATATTTAAAACAAAATTCTATTCCTGTAAAAGAAGTATCAGATCAAACAAACTTTCCTGAAATTTTAGATGGAAGAGTTAAAACCTTAAATCCTAAAATACATGGTGGTATTCTTTTTAGAAGAGACGATCCTTCACACTTAGAACAAATTCGGAAACATGATATTTACGAAATAAATCTTTTGATTATTAATTTATATAAATTTAGAGAGACGTTACAAAAAACATCTAAAAACAGAGATTTAATAGAAAATATTGATATTGGCGGACCAACAATGATTAGAGCTGGAGCAAAAAATCATGAATTTGTAACAGTTGTTACAGATCCCAATGACTATCCAGAATTTATTTCACAAATTGATAACAATGGAAAAATTACGTACTCATACAGAAAATATCTTGCCGCAAAGGCATTTAGATTAACTAACGAATACGATAACGCCATTTCAGATTGGTTAGAAGATAAAGAGATTATCTCATCTACTTTTCCTGAAAATTTGTCTATTAATTTAAATAAGTCATATGAAATGCGATACGGTGAAAACCCACATCAAAAAGCAGCACTTTATAAAACATCTGATAAAAGAAAAGGAATTACAAATAGTAAAAAACTTCAAGGCAAAGAACTTTCTTATAATAATGTAAATGACGCGGACGCTGCATTTGAGCTAGTCTGTGAATTCAAAAAACCGGCTGTTGCCATAATTAAACATGCCAATCCTTGCGGAGTAGCAGAAAACGATGATCTTAATTCTGCTTGGGAAAAAGCACTTCAAACTGACCCTGTAAGTGCTTTTGGTGGTATAGTATCTATAAATAGAGAATTAACAAAAGATTTAGCTCTCAAAATGAAGTCACTTTTTTTAGAAGTCATTATTGCTCCCAGTGTTGACAGAGAAGCTTTAGAGATTTTCGCTGACAAGCCTAATGTTAGAATATTGACAACTGGTTCACTAGCATCACCAGAGGATACAGGTTTATTATTTAAATCTATTTCTGGTGGGATGTTAGTGCAATCGCGTGACTATAAAGTTTTAAACAATGACAACATTAAAATAGTAACAAAAAGGAAACCAACAAATAAAGAAATTGATGATTTGTTGTTTGCATGGAAAGTTGTAAAACATACAAAATCTAATGCTATTATTTATGCGAAAAATTTACAAACTGTAGGTATTGGAGCAGGTCAAATGAGTAGAATTGATTCCACTTCAATAGCTAACGAAAAAGCAAAAAAGGCGTCCAATTTAGCTAAATTGGTAACGTCAATGGCTTATAAATCTGTTGTAGCTAGTGATGCATTTTTTCCGTTTGCTGATGGTTTGATTGCTGCAGCAAACGCAGGTGTAACCGCTGTTATTCAGCCAGGTGGATCTATTCGTGACAAAGAGGTGATTGAAGCAGCTGATGAAAGAAATATTGCGATGATTTTTACATCAATTAGACATTTTAGGCATTAAAAATCAAGAATCTCATTATTTTTTAAAGCATTCAAAATTTTTTTAATTAAACTTGGGAGAGCTAATTCATTTATATTTGTTTTTTGTACAAATCTGTAAGAGCTTTTGCTTAAGTCATTAACCAATGCATTTTCATCATTTATTGTAGCAATTGCCAAAGAGCAATTAAGTTTGAAATGAGTGAAAATGTGATTTAAATTCTGATCTAATATCTTCCATTTCATACCTAAAAAATTAGGTTTTTTTTTATTAAATTTTGGAGATTTTTTAAATCTATTACTTTCTTCATACCAGCCTATCGAGGGTAGCACATCCATGTTAGCTAAAAGTCCACTACTCTTATTGGTTTCAAACAAAACAGCACCATCTTTATTCTGTAAATAGAAAAATAATCCATACCGCTCTTCTTTTTCTTTTTTTGGAAGTTTTATTGGATATTGCTTAGCACTAGTTGTGCCACCGACGTCACAAATAGCTAATAAAGGACACATTTTGCATCTTGGTGACTTAGGAATGCAAATTAATGAACCTAAATCCATTAAGGCTTGTGCATAATCTCCATGCCTGTTATCAGGAAGGTGTTTTTCAGCAATGTTTTTGATAAAAATCTTTGATTCCTTTATGGGTTTTTCAACCGCATAAAATCTTGAAAAAACTCTTTCAACATTTCCATCTACAACATTTGATTTTCTATCAAATGCTATAGCCATAATGGCTGATGATGTATATTCGCCTATTCCAGGAAGGGCCATTAGAGAATTTTTATCTGTAGGTAAAAATCCATCAAATTTATTAGAAATTATTTTTGCTGTTTCATGCAAATTTTTAGCTCTACTATAATAGCCAAGTCCTGCCCAATATGAATTAATCTCATGTAATTCTGCTTTTGCAAGGGCATTAATATCAGGCCATTTTCTAACAAACTTTAAAAAATATGGTATTACTGTTTTTACTAAAGTTTGTTGCAACATAATTTCTGACAAATAAACAAAATAAGGATTTGAGATCTCACCTGGTGGTGCTCTCCAGGGTAAAATTCTTCTATTAATGTCGTACCAAGATAACAATGAATTAGAAAAAGTATTGTAGTTATTTTTTTTTACCTGTGTCATAGAATTTTATTATATAATAAAATCAAAAAAATTTAATTTAAAATAATTGTTAACATATGAAGTCTTTATTAAAAATCACAGAAAATATTGTTGAGAAAAATCTGAGTAGATTAGGATCTATTCAAAATCATATATTTTTCAATTGGGCACATATTGCAGGTAAATATGCAGATATAACAATTCCATATAAAATAAAATTTGGTAGAAAAAAAAATATCGATGGCCAGATAATAATCAAAGTCCAAAATGGTTTTGGACTGGAAGTTCAATATGCGATTCCACTTCTATTAGATCAAATTAATGCTCGATTCGGGTTTAAAGCAATATCAAAAATAAAAATTATTCAAGCTGATATTCAGAAGAACTTTGAAATTAAAAAAGAACCTATTAAACATACTTTGGAAAATACTTTAGAAAATTTGGAGTCTAATATACTTCCAGAAAGCGAACTTAAATTAGCGATGCAAGAATTTGAAATTTCTAGAAAAAAATAGTTACATTTTATAAAATCTTGTACATTGTAAGTTGATATTAGTATATAAGAATATTATTAATCGGAATTTTAAATGAGCAAAAAAGTTTGGAGAAAATATGTTTTTAAATAGACGAAATTTTTTACTATGTATTGGTGCCTTTTTCTTGTTTTCAAATAAAAGTTTTTCAAATCAAAACTCATTAAACGAGTCAATGCGGAAACAATTTTTGGGATCTAATGATGCCCCCATTAAAATAAAAGAATTCTTTTCATTAACTTGTGGTCACTGTTCTAACTTTCATATAAAAACACTACCAGAACTCAAAAAAAAATATATTGACACAGGTAAGGTACAATTAGAATTTGTCGATTATCCTCTTGACAGACTTGCTGTTATAGCAGCTACATTAGCTAGATCAATACCTACAGGGGATGGATACTTAGAAGCTGTTAACATTTTATTAAAAAAGCAGAAACAATGGGCGTATTCAAAAAATCCTTTGAATGAATTACAATCAATCGCCAAATTATTTGGCATATCATCAAAAAAATTTAATGATATTTCTCAAAACATTCCACTTATGCAGGAAATCGTTACAAAAATGGAAAAAGAGTCTAAAAACTTTGATATAAATTCTACTCCAACTTTCATTGTAAATGATAAATATAAAATTTCTGGAGCTCTATCTTTCAAAGACTTTGAAAAAGAGATTTTGAAGTCAATTAACGCAAAAAAGTCTTAAAGCATAATTGGAAAACATATGAAATTCAAATCAATAAGAATTTCTGGATTTAAATCTTTTTTAGAACCAACAGAAATAGATCTCAATGAAGGCCTTACTGGGATAGTAGGTCCAAATGGCTGTGGAAAATCAAACATTGTAGAAGCTATGAAATGGGTGATGGGTGAAAACTCAGCAAGACAAATGCGTGGCGAAGGTATGGATGATGTAATTTTTTCTGGATCAAATGAACGTCCAGCAAGAAATTTCGCAGAAGTTACATTTAAATTAGATAATACTGAAAAAAAAGCTCCTACAAATTTTAATCAATTTGATGAGATTGAAATTTCAAGAAAAATTGAAAGAGAAAAAGGTTCGACTTATAGAATTAATTCTAAACAAGTTAGAGCTAGAGATGTGCAGTTAATTTTTGCAGATAGCGCTAGTGGGGCTCGATCATCAGGAATTGTAAGTCAAGGTAGGATTTCACAAATAATTGAATCTAGCCTTGAAGAGAGAAGAATAATTCTTGAAGAAGCTGCAAACATTAAAGGGTTACATAACAGGAAACATGAAGCAGAATTAAAATTAAACGGAGCTACTGATAACTTAAGTAGGTTGTTAGATGTAGAGAATACATACAATGAACAACTAATAGAACTAGAAAAACAAGGTAGAAAGGCAGCTCGTTATAGATCAGTAGGAGATAGATTAAGAAAAGCAGAAGCTTCCCTTTTCTTGTCACTACTTAACAAAGCTGAACAGGAATTTAATGACCTAGAAGCAAAATTTAAGAAATCAAAAAATCAAGTTGAAGAAGCTCAAATAAACTTATCTAAAAATACAAAATCAAAGCTAGAAATTTTTAATAAGTTACCCGAGCTAAGAACAATTGAAGCAGAAAAAGCTGCTACTTTACAATCATTAAATATTTCTAAAATAAGATTGGAAGAAGAAGAAGGAACTTCAAAAATTACGTTGAATAATGTTTTAAACCAAATTTCACAAATAGAAACTGACATTAGAAGAGAAATTGAAATAAAAGATGATGCAATTAAAACAATTTCAAATCTTCTTTTGGAAAAAGAAAAGCTACTATTAGATACAAAAGATTTTACAATTAAGAAAAATGATTCTGCAAGAAGAGTAAATGAACTTAAAATAAAATCTGAAGATGCAGATGCAAAACTTTCATCCATTAATTCCGAAATTTTTTCAATAAAATCAGACAAATCAGATCTGGAAAATCGTATTAATAATTTAAAAGAAAAAATAAAAAATTCAGAAGATCAAAAATCACAGTTCAATATTACTGAAGATAAAAAGTTAATCGATGAGCACAACAAGAAAAGGGTTAATATTGAAAAGTTAATTAAAGAAGAAAGCAACAAGCTAGAATTAATAAAAAAACAATTAGAAAATGAAGAGAATTTAAGTATAACCCTTAGAGAAAAGAAGGGTAAAATAGATTATGATCTCAATGTAATGAGAGCTGATTTACATTCTTTATCTTCGCTATTAGGCTATGATGAATTCAAAAACAACACTCTTGAAGCAACAATAGATGATATAGGAAACCTTCAAGATGCAATTGGATCGGTACTAGGTGAAACAATATTAGCTCCTGTAAAATCAGACAATTATGACGAACAGAACATTTCTTACTGGAAAGAAATTACAGCTAAATTTGAAGAAAAATTACCCAAAGGTGCTACTCCTATGATCTCAAAAATTAAAAAGAATTCAATTCTAGATATTGCATTAATCGGTATAGGCATCGTAGAAAATGAAAAAACTGCTCTTAAACTTCAAAAAGAATTATCTTTTGGACAGGCTTTGACAACTTTAAAAGGAGGCTTGTGGAGATGGGATGGATATGTTCAACCTTTAGGTGTTCAAAATAGTTATTCAGAAAGATTACAACAAATTACAAAATTAAGAAATTTACAAGATGAATTACCATCCAAAGAAAAAGAAGAAGTTACAATTGTTAATGAAATTAATCAAAATGATTTGGAATTAAAGAAATTTTTTGGAACAACGAAGGAAATAGAATCTAAAATAAACTTACTGAATAATGAATTAAATGACACAAAATTATCAATTTCAAGTTTAGATTCAAAGATAAATTCAAGTAATATCTTATTAAAAGAACATCAAAATATTTTAGATACATCTCAAAAAGAATTAGTAGATTTAGAAACACTATCTAAAAAATCACTAAACTTGCCAACTTTACTAGCAGATGAATTAAAAATCAGAAATGCAGCTGATCAATGTCGAAACCAATTAACAGATGCAATGGCTGCAGAGCAACAAATTAGAAATCAGGAAAGTTATCAACAAAGAAACCTAATGCAAATTAACAATCAAAAAAATGATTGGGAAAACAGAAAGGACGAGGCAGAAACAAGAATTAAATCTTTAAAAGAAAGACTAGATAGCTTGAAAGAAGATAAATCAAGACTTGAGAAGCTACCAGATAATTTTGTGGAAAAAGCTAATGAATTAAATATCAAGATTGAAACAGCTAAACAAAAAAGAAACCTAGCTGCAGATAAGTTAGTACAAACGGAAACATTACTTAATGAAGCAGAAAAATCAGAAAAATCGTCAGAACAAAATTTAGCATCTTTTCGAGAAGATATGATAAAAGTAGAAGCCGCACTTAATCTAGCTAGCACAAAAATAGAAAATATCGAGGATAGAGTTTATGAGAAACTCAGGGTAAAATCGAAGCAACTAAAAGAAATTGTTAATATAAGTGACAACGAAGAATTAATTACATCAATCGAAACTTTAGAAAAAACAGTTCAAAGATTATTAAATGAAAGAGAATCATTAGGCGCTGTAAATTTACGTGCTGAAGAAGAAATGAACGAAATGAGACAAAAAATTGAATTGATGTCTAAGGAAAGAATTGACTTAGAATTAGCAATTGAAAAACTAAAAAGTGGAATTTTTGAATTAAATAAGGAAGGCAGACAACGTCTTAAAGATAGTTTTGAGCTCGTAAATAAAAACTTTAAGGATCTTTTTAAAGAGCTTTTTGGAGGTGGAGACGCTGAATTAAAATTAGTTGGAGATGATGATCCTCTTAAAGCTGGGTTGGAAATATTAGCAAGTCCACCTGGAAAAAAAATGCAATTACTTTCCTTGTTGTCAGGTGGAGAACAAGCTTTAACAGCCATATCTCTCATTTTCTCTGTTTTTTTATGCAATCCTGCTCCAATATGTATTTTAGATGAGGTAGATGCTGCTTTGGATGATAGTAATGTTAGCAGATTCTGTAACTTATTAGATAAAATAGTAGATGAAACAGAAACCTATTTTTTAGTTGTGACACACCACAGATTGACTATGGCTAAAATGAATAGGCTTTTTGGTGTTACTATGGAACAAAAAGGCATAAGTAGACTAGTTTCCGTTGATTTAGAACAAGCAAATAAAATAAAGGATATAGCCTAATTAAAGTTTTTGAAGTAAACTCTTGACTTATTTGTTAGCTCAAAATAATTTAAGCACGCTTATAGTTTTCATTTGAAAGTATAGTATGAGCAAGTTAAATAAAGAAAGAAATTTATCAAAAAGAATAGATGTTGCACTAGCTAAGAAGGATTATAAAAAAACATTTAAAGATGCAGACTCGCTTAATATTTACTATAGAGTTGGAACAGAATTACTTGCAGGTTTGCTAATTGGTGCGGGCTTAGGATGGACAATTGATCAGTGGTTTAATACAACTCCATTATTCCTATTAGTATTTTTTTTATTAGGTGGTGTAGCTGGGATATATAACCTTTGGAGAGTTTTGACTGGCAAAGGGTTGAAAATGGGATTTTTTAACGAAAAAGAAAAATAATATGAATTCACCTGTTGAACAATTTACAATTAAAACTTTATATGAACTCAACTTTATGGGTATTGATGTATCATTCACTAACGCTTCTCTATTCATGATGTTGTCTATTCTTGGGTCAGTTTGTTTTTTATATTTTGGATCAAGAAAGCAAGCACTTATACCTGGAAGATTTCAATCCTTAGTAGAAATGTCATATGAGTTTGTTGCAAATATGGTTAAAGAAAATGCAGGCAAAGGTAGTCAAGCCTACTTTCCATTTATATTCACTTTATTTATGTTTATTCTATTTGGAAATCTGCTTGGAATGATACCCTACAGTTACACTTTTACTTCACAAATAGCAGTTACCTTTACATTGGCTGCAATTATTTTCGTAGGAGTTACAATTGTTGCAATTTTAAAACATGGCTTTAAATTTTTTACATACTTTTTTCCATCTGGAGTACCAATTGGCCTAGCACCTCTACTTATACCAATTGAGATTATCTCTTACTTTATCCGTCCAATTAGTTTATCTGTTAGATTATTTGCTAATATGTTAGCCGGACACACAATGATGAAAGTATTTGCTGGACTAATAATAATGATGGGATCAGCAGGTGGAATTTTAAAAGCAGGAGCTGTGTTACCTCTTTTGGCAGTTATTGGTTTGACAGGACTGGAATTTTTAGTAGCCGCGCTTCAAGCTTATGTTTTCAGTATTTTAACATGTATGTACCTTCATGATGCAATACATTTACACTAATTCATTACTAAATTTAAAATTACTCAAGAAAGGAAAAAATATGGAAATGGATGCCGCAAAATTAATAGGAGCTGGTTTAGCCGTTATAGCCCTAGCTGGAGTTGGAGTTGGAATTGGTAATATTTTTGCTTCATTAGTTACAGCTGTTGGAAGAAACCCAGCAGCAAAAAATGAAGTTTTTGGAATAGCTATTTTAGGATTTGCTCTAACAGAAGCAGTTGCACTTTTTGCACTAGTTATTGCACTATTACTATTATTCACATTCTAATAAAAATTTAATTTTGCCTATAGTAATTTTACTATAGGCAGATTTTCACTTAAATAAGAATAACAAATGTCATACTATCATAAATTTATCTTAGTTGTACTACTATTTACAAATACTTCTTATGTTGCTGAAGCTGATGATGGTAAAGCTGGACTGCCACAATTAGATTTTAACACATATCCATCTCTTGTTTTTTGGTCTATTATATCCCTAATCATAGGTTATATCTTAATGAAATATTTGGTAACTCCAAATATAAAATCAATTTTAAATAACAGGGAAACTAATATCCAAAATGACTTAGTAAAAGCTAAAACTTCAAGTCAAGAGACTGAAAAAATAAAAGAAAACATTATTAGTTCTCAAACAGAATTAAAATCAAGATCACAATTAATTATAAATCAAGCTCTTTCTGAAGCAAAAAAAGATATAGAAAAAAAAGAAAAAGACATAAATCAAAAATTAAATGAAAAGGTTGTCAAAGCTGAGAAACAAATAATGGACACACAAAAATTAGTTATAAAAGAAGTAATAAACAACGCCGAAGTACTTACTACAAAAGTCATTCAAAATTTAACTGATCTAAAATACGATAAAGTTGAGGGTAAGAAAGCAATTAATACAGCATCAAAAAATATTTTGGTGGAGAAATAGCATGTACTTTGATGAAACAGCATGGGTAGCAATTGCATTTATATTATTTTTTGTTTTGGTATGGAAAAGAGGAAAGAAAGCTATACTTTCTTTACTAGATGAGAGATCATTATTAATTGAAAAAGAACTTAATGAAGCTAAATCACTTAAAGAAGAAGCTTTAGAAGAACTGAGGCTTGCTTTACAAAACCAAAAAAATGTTTCTGATGAAGCTGAAAATCTAATTAAAGATGCAAAAGAAACTGCTAAGAAAATTCAAGAAGAAGCAAACTTAAAATCCCTTGTAATGATAAAAAGGAAAGAAGAGCAAGCTAAACAAAAAATCTTATCATTAGAAGCAGAGGCTATAAAAAACATTAAAGAAATTACTAGTAGTATTGTAATTGAATCATCTAAGGCTTACATCAAAGAGAAATTGGATAACAAAGAAAACATTAATTTAATCTTAAAATCTTCTAACGAAATTAGATCCTTTAATTTAAAATAACTACTTTATACCTAGTAAGACCTGTCCTCCAGCAGGAACTTTCAACTCAAATGTAGTAGCTCTATCTACTTTTTTACTCCCTTTTAATAAAAATTGAGAATAGTTAAATTCATCCCTATCAAATTCTTTTTCATTTAAATCTATTGATACTACACTAATGTTGACAGGAACATAATCCTCCTTTGTTGTGTCATTTCTGATTGCTCTTATATTCACAGAGAGCTCCATTTGAATATCATTTCCATCTTTAAAGCAAAATTTCTTTACGCCTCTAAATCCTAAATACACAGGAAGGTTACTTTCTGAATTAACAACAATTTCAGCAGCTTTTTTAGGTGAAATCAATTTTGGACATTCAACAACTTCTTTTTTAAATGTTGAACAGCCGTTAAAAAATAAAAATGAAATTATAATAAAAAATCTAATCATACATAATATCCTAAAAACGTAAAAAATTTTGTAACTTGGCTAATCTTTATTGACGTATTGATTGTAATACATCAAAAATAAATTATGAAGAAACAAAAAATTAATTTATATCTAGCATCACCAAGAGGTTTTTGTGCAGGTGTTGACAGAGCTGTAAAAATTGTAGAAGAGACTATTAAAAAATTTGGGTCCCCAGTCTATGTTAGACATGAAATAGTTCATAATAAAGACGTTGTTAATTCATTAGCTAAAATTGGAGCTGTTTTTGTTGATGAAGTTAGTGAGGCACCAACTGACCGCCCAATTATCTTTTCAGCACACGGCGTTGCCAAATCTGTAATGGATGAAGCAAAACAAAGAAAAATGATTTCTATAGATGCAACTTGTCCATTAGTAACTAAAGTTCATAATGAAACAATTCGTCATTATAATTTAGGGAGACACGTTCTATTAATTGGACATAAAAACCATGTAGAAGTAGTTGGAACTATGGGACAAGTTCCAAAAAACAATATTACTCTGATTGAAACAGAAGAAGATGCTTATAAAGTTAGAGTAGATAATCCAAACAATTTAGCTTTTGCTACCCAAACAACATTGTCTATAGATGATACAAGTAAAATTTTAAGTATTTTAAAATCTAGATTTCCAAATATTAAAGGACCGAGTTCTGAAGATATTTGTTATGCAACCACAAATAGACAAATGGCAGTAAAATCAATGTCAAAAATATGTGATTGCATTTTAGTAATTGGAGCTGAAAATTCCTCTAATTCTGTTCGTCTTGTAGAAGTAGCGTTATCTCACGGTGTAAAAAAAGCTATTTTAATACCCAACGAAAATAAACTTGATTTGTTTTTAAAAAAATTTGATCCCCTAAAATCTCCTAATATTGGATTAACTGCTGGTGCCTCAGCACCTGAGACCTTAGTCCAAGTGTTAATATCTAAACTTAAAAAAGATTTTGAAGTTAATTTGATAGATTATGAAGTAACAAAAGAAGATGTTAAATTTAATTTACCAAAAATTTTACGATAAGTTTTAGGATTTGGAATTGGCAGTCTATACAAATTTAAATGAGGGTCAAATAATAGATTTTTTAAAGCTATATGATATTGGTGAGTTAATTTCATTTTCTGGTATTACAGAAGGAATAGAAAACAGTAACTTTCATTTAAAAACATCTACTGGTAATTTTATACTCACTATGTTTGAAAAAAGAGTAGATATAAAGGATATTCCTTTTTTTATCAAAATTATGCTTCATTTAAACAAAAATGGTTATTATTGTCCAAAACCAATATGTGATAAAAATAGCGAATTTCTTCAAGAATTAAGGGGGAAACCAACAATAATTGTTAATTTCCTTGAAGGCAAATCTAAAAACAAAATAACAATTGAAGATTGTAATCAAGTTGGTTCGAGTATGGGTCTTATGCACCTCTATAGTAAAGATTTCAAAATTCAAAGAGATAACTCACTTTCTATTAAAGGATGGGAAACATTAATTAAAAATTGCAGTTCCGCTGTACCAGCGAGCGTATTAGATAAACTTCAACCTGACTTGATGAAAGATATACAAAATTCCTTTGATTTTTTTGTAAAATTTTGGCCACATGACTTACCAAAAGGCTTTATTCATGGAGATTTATTTCCTGATAATGTTTTTTTTATTGATGATAAAATTACGGGAGTAATTGATTTTTATTTTTCATGTACTGATATACTTACATATGATTTGGCGATTGCTATTAATGCTTGGTGTTTTGATAAACAAGACAATTTTCAAGATGAAAAATATCAAGCTCTACTTAAAGGGTACAACTCTAAAAGGAAATTGAATAAAGATGAAGAATTCTTTTTACCACTATTGTGCCAGGCTGCTTCTTTACGTTTTTTATTAACAAGATTATTTGATTGGGTAAATACACCTATTGAAGCTGACGTTGTGCCTAAAAATCCAGAAGAATATATTGCAAAACACAAATACTTTAAGAAATTAGTTAAAAATATTAAATATGTAGAAAATTAATCATGAAAAAGGAAATTACTATTTTTACAGATGGTGCATGCTCTGGAAACCCTGGAAAAGGCGGGTGGGGAGCTGTTTTGCTTTATCAGGATAATGAAAAACATTTATCTGGTTCAGAAAAATTAACCACAAATAATAAAATGGAACTTAAAGCAACAATTGAGGCTTTAAAAGCAATAAAATACCCAAGTAAGATAAAATTATATACAGATTCACAATATGTTAAAAATGGAATTACAGAATGGATTGTAAATTGGAAAAAAAATGGATGGAAAACTGCAAATAAAAAAATAGTTTCCAATAAAGAGCTTTGGATTGAACTAGATGAAAATGTAAATCTTCATAAAATAGAATGGATTTGGGTTAAAGGGCATTCTGGAAACCATTACAATGAAATTGCAGATAAATTGGCTGTAAATGCTATGAATGAGAAAGAATAAAATACTATAGATTTTTTAAAATATTTTCTGCAGTAGAAACCTCAAATGCACCTACTTCTTCTACAAAAGACTTTTTGATTACATTATCTTCAATTATCATTGCAAATCTTCTTGACCTATGTCCCATTATCCTTCCAAAATTCATATCTAGACCAAGAGACTGAGAGACTGAACAATCAGAATCAGATAACATATCAATTTTTCCTTCAACTTCATTTGCTATACCCCATGCACGCATTACATGTGGATCATTTACTGCCATACAAGCAATTATGTCTACACCTTTATTTTTAATATCTTGATAATATTTTTTATAACCTGGCAAATGCTTTGCAGAACATGTCGGAGTGAAAGCACCAGGTAAAGCAAACAATACAACTTTTTTTGATTTAAAATACTCTTTAGTTTTTACTTCTTTTACTCCCTCACTATCTTTTATAAGAAATATTCCAGAAGGAAAACTATTACCTACATTAGTTGACATTCAAACTCCTATTAATTCTTTACGCGTATATTTAAACTATATCGCTGGGTTTTAAAATAAAATTATTTTGCTTTGTTAATATATTTCTGGATCTCTTTAATAGTAAGCAATTCAGATAAAATTTTTCCATTTAATAATAATGGACCATAAATTTCATTATACGGTATTCCATAACGTCCTTTTTTAGTTAGGAAATTTTTAATATTTTCGTTCGGCTTAGTCCAATCTAAGACTAGAACTTTTACATTATTGCTATTAAAAATTTCTGATATTTTTTTAGTATCTAGTACCAAGGCTTTATTCACCTGACACGTTAAACACCAATCAGCAGTAATATCAACAAATACTATTTCTCCTTTAGCTGCCAACTGGTTTGGTAATGAAAAATTTTTGTTTATATCCCAATTAACTATCTCTAAACTAGAGTAGTTATTTATATTGGTTTCAATTTTTGTCTCTAATTTTATAAATAAATTAATTAACCATAACGATGTAAGTAGAAGAAAAATAGCCATAAATTTTTTAAAAGTTACTAACCATTCACCAGGCTTTGGAATAATTGATATAATTTTTGGGAATAACATTATTAAAATTAGGGGTAATGACAAACCTAAACCCATTATTAAAAGAATAGAGAAAATTTCGAAAGTCCCTCCAGATAAAGCAAAACCAACTGCAGTACCCACTAATGGTGCCGTACAAGGAGTAGCTAATAAAGTTAATGTAATTCCAGTAATGAAATCTCCTAAAAAACCTTCACCTCTATATGAGAGAATATTTAAAATTTTTGGAGGTAAAAATAAATTAAATAGCCCTAAGAGATTGAAACCAAAAAAAGCTGTAAGTAAAATCATAAAAATTAGAAAAGATGGATTTTGAAACTGTACGCCCCAACCAACAAGTTCACCTGCAGACTTAACTATGTAAGTACCAACTGCCAGCAATAAAAAAGATGTTAATATGCCCAATATATTAAATAAAATTTTCTTCCTAAATATTACTTTGTTTACCGTTCTTAGATTTACTAATTGTACCATTTTCAAAGATAATACAGGGAGAACACAAGGCATAAAATTTAAAATAAAACCACCAGTTAAAGCAATTATGAAAATTTCAACACCAATTGAAATTTTATTTTTATTAAAGTTTAATATATTTTTATTATGTAAATTTAACGTATTAGTTATAATTCTCTCATAACTATTTTCATTATTAAGAAAAGTTAATTTTAAAAATTCAAATTCATAATTTTTATTATCTTTAAAATTAATAGTTAGATTTAAAACTTCACCAGTTTTTGAATAAGAAGGTTTTTCTAAAATAAATCCTTTATTATCTTCTACAATTATATCATATGGATTAATATTTAATTTATTTATAAAAGTTAATTTGAGTTTACTATCAAATTTGTCAAATGAAAAAAGTTCTAAATCTTTATGTCCCACATTTTTTGGTACTTTACTCTTATATTTAAGTATATCTGATAATTTAGAATTATTTTTATAATTTTTAGTTAATTTACTTAAATCATAATTAAAACTTACTGGAACGCATATTTCAGCACATACTTGTGCCTCAAATAGAAGTTGTCCTGATATTTTTTTGTTTTTGTTTAACCCTTCTATAACTATTGGAAAAATTACTTCATTTTCGTAACCAAATGTCTCAATACCGAAAAACTTAAATCTTTTAGGGTTTGGAAACAGTAAATTCATTGATTTAATATTATTTCCTGTTTCCCATTTGATTTCTGGAGGCAGTCCTGCATCACCAGGATTTCTCCAATATATTTTCCATTCTGGTAAAAGGTTTACTTTTAAACCTATAAGAATTTTTGTTGGAGTGGTTTCAAACATTTTACCAAATAAAATATCAAATTTAACAAAATCATAATTTTCATTAGTCACAGTGTTTTGATTAGAAACTAAGATGTTAGAGACAGATTTGCTTACATTAGTCAAACTAATTAAAGTTAGAGATATAAACAAAATTAAAACTTTATAGTATTTAAAATTAACTAGTTTATTGTGCATTATTTCTTTTTGGTTATTATAAGAACTGTCAGTAATATATTGGAATTACAATTATGGATCAAGAATTGTTAGGTAAACTGCTAATTGCCTCTCCAGGACTTGAAGACATAAGATTTCAGGATTCTGTTATATTGATTTGTGAACATTCTAAGGATTCCACAATGGGTTTAATTCTAAATAAACCACTTTATAATTTTGACACATCTCAGTTTTTAAAGAAAATGAAAATTAATTCTGAAACTAATTTCAAATCTAGTCCTACTTATTTTGGTGGTCCTGTCCATCTAAATCAAGGATTTATCATACATTCTAATGAAAAAAAATATAAAACATCTGAAGATATTTTCGATGGTGTAATGATAACTAGTTCTGAAGAAATCTTAATTGATATTTCAAAGGATAAATCACCAGAATATGCAAAAATTTTCCTGGGATGTGCAGTTTGGAATCAAGGACAACTTGACAATGAAATACTAGAAAATTCTTGGATTATAAGTAACTCAAGTAAAGATTTGATATTTCATAATCACTTAGAATTTTCGTTATGGAAAAAATGTTTAAAAAACATGGGAGTTGATCCAAGTAAGTTAGTATCATATTCAGGGAGTGCTTAGTAGTTATTTTAATTTAGTATTGTTGAAATCTCTAATTTTTTTAAAGAATTGGCATTTGGCCCTATCACAGATAATACAGGCTTAGCAGAATTAAATAACTTATCACATAAATCATAAATAGACGAAATAGATATATTTTCTATGCTTCTTATAACCTCGTTAGTTTCTATCAATTTTCTAAAACTAATCATATTTTTTGCAAAATATTCTGACCTTGAACTGTTACTTTCTTGACCCATTATAAAACCAGATTTCATTTGTGATTTTGCTCTATCAAGTTCTTCAGAAGATATGAATTCTTTTATTTTTTTCCATTCTGTTAAACTAGCTTCTAGTAGTTGATCAACATCGTTAGGTGAAGTTCCAGCATAAAAACCAAATATGCCAGAAGAATTTTGCATCTGTGTAAAACTAAAAATGGAATAACATAAACCTCTTTTTTCTCTTATCTCTTGAAACAATCTCGAAGACATTCCACCACCTAGTATAATTGATAGCGCTCTGAGAGAAAAACGGTCAATATCTATATTTTTTAGACCTTCAACACCAAATACTAATTGTGTTTGTTCCAAGTCTCTGTCTTCTGCAATAAATCCTGAAGTCCATTCTGAATTAACTTTTTTAGATTTAATATCATTTTTAATTTCTGAAAATTTTTCTTCAACAATTTTAAATAAATGATCCTTATTTAAGTTTCCAGACATAGAGATAACCATATTTTCTGGAGTATAATTTGAATCTAGAAAGAACTTTAAATCAGACTGTTTAAAACTACTTACAGTTTCTTTAGTGCCAAGAATGGGTCTTCCCATTGGTTGATTTTTAAAAGCAGTTTTAGTAAAATTTTCAAATACTCTATCGTCTGGAGCATCATAAGATTGTCCTATCTCAGAAATTATCACCCCTCTTTCTCTCTCAATTTCATCTTTAGGGAAAGTTGAGTTTTTTATAATGTCTGAAAGTATATCAACTCCTAATGCAGCGTTTTCTTTCAATACTTTGAGAAAATAAGCAGTAACCTCTTTACTAGTGTAAGCATTGATATCACCTCCAACATCTTCGATCTCTCGTGCTATTGTTTCGGCATTTCTATTTTTGGTTCCTTTGAAAGCCATATGTTCTAACATATGGGCAATTCCACATTCATCATTATTTTCGTTAGAACTGCCTGCACCTATCCAAACTCCAATAGATGCACTTTCAACATCAATTTGATCATTAATAATTGTTATACCATTATTAAGAGTTTTAAATTCTACACTCATAACATTCTCATAGATTTTATAATATATTCTTGAACATCTTTTAAATTAGGATCAATTATTTTGAAGTTTTCTTTTCGACTCATAATTTGATCTAAATGCAAAGGAAATTCAGGTATTATACCAATACTTTTTTTTATAACTTGTGGAAATTTAGCAGGGTGTGCACAAGCAAGAGAAATTATAGGACAATCATTGGAAATGATTTTTTGTTCAATAGCTTTTTGCGCAGCGCCATAACCTATCGCGCTGTGGGGATCGAGCATATATTTGTGATCAATATAGATCTTTTTAATTATATTAAGAGTATCAAAATCATTTATCTTAAAAGCTGCGAATAAATTATTTATTTTGTTAAGTTGGACTTGAGTAATTTGAAAGTTTCCATCAACTTTAAATTCATTCATTTGCTTTTTGACTAAATTTGTATCTCTATCATTTATTTCGTATAATAGTCTCTCAAAATTACTAGAAACTTGAATATCCATGCTTGGGCTATAAGAAGGAAAAACATTTTTTCGTTTCATTATACCATTTTCAAAAAATCTGGTAAGTATATCATTTTGGTTTGAGCCACATATCAGCTTAGATATAGGAAGGCCCATTTTTTTTGCCATCCATCCCGCTAAAATATTTCCAAAATTACCTGTGGGCACTGAAAAAACCACCTCTTTTTCAGGAGATCCTACTCTAAGCGCAGAGTAGAAATAATAAACTATTTGAGGTAATAATCTAACCCAATTAATTGAGTTTATAGCTGAGAGTGATGTACGATCTTTAAAATTTAAATCTTCAAAACAATCTTTAACAATTGCCTGACACCCGTCAAAATCAGTTTTCACAGACAAGGCATGTGCTCCGTCTTGATTTATCCAGGTCATTTGTTTTTGTTGAACTTCTGATACCCTTTTGTGCGGGAAAAGTATAAAAATATCGATATTATATTTCCCCTTAAATGCCTCTAGAGCGGCAGAACCAGTATCACCGCTAGTTGCACCTAAAATTACAGCTCTTTTATTCTTTTTTTCTAGCGCTATGTTAAATGCTCTGGATAAAAATTGCATAGCATAATCTTTAAATGCTAATGTGGGTCCATGAAAAAGCTCAAGAATGTATGTGTTTTCCTTAAGCTCTTTTAAAGGAGCTACTTCATTACCAAATGTTGAATAAGTAGCCTCACATATATTTGAAATATCATCCTCATCCAAAAAAGGTTGAATAAAAGGTTTTAAAATTTTAGTAGCTAACTTTGAATAAGTAAGTTCTTTCATGTTTTTTAATTCACCATGACTAAAACTTGGCCATTTTTCTGGCATAAATAACCCACCATCTCTTGCTAAGCCAGCTAAAAGAACCTCTTCATATGAAAGAGAATCATCTCCTCCTCTTGTACTTGAATATTTAATATAATCATCCATTTCGTTTATTCTTTTTAAATATTAATCTTCCAGATGACGCGTGATATGAAAAGTACACAAATAGAAGAGATAAAGCTAATCCATACCAGGTTATTGCGTATGATAAGTGTTGATTGCGAAATTTAGGTTCACCATCTACCCCTATCGGTAGTGTCAGCTTTTCACCGACACGCAGAGCATCAATATAATAATCATTAATTGTTTTGTTCGAGATAATATTTATAAAGTCAAAAATTTGATTAGGTACAATTGTAAACCAGAAACCATTTTCTCCATCATTTTCTGGAACAAAATAACCTTTCTTTTGTGGATATCTTATAATTCCTTTTAATTTTACTAAACCTTTGGTAAGACTAAACTTCCTTTTGTCAGGGTTTTTATAACTTTCTGATACCCAACCTCTGTTAATAAGAACAATTTTGTTATTTTCCATAATAAATGGAGTTATCACGTGAAATCCAGCGTTGCCTTCGTAAGTTTTGCCAGTAATATAAATTTCATTACTGTGCATAAAACGACCTAAAATACCAATGGATTTAAATTCATTAATTGAAGACTTTTCTAGTTCAGCAGGATCAGTTATAGGATTAGATTGACTTTGCGTAAGATAATTTTGTATCAGAGCTTCTTTCCAAAATAATCTTTTTACTTGCCAAGTGCCAAAACTAATTAAAATAGCAAAAGTTAATATAGAAAATATTGATGGCCATAACATTGGCTTAAATTGTATTTTCATTATTTGTATATAAACCTTATTTTTAACAAGTATTATGAATACCTATCAACCACCCCACCAATATATACAAACAAATAAAAATAACCAAACAACATCAACAAAATGCCAATACCAAGCTGCTGCTTCAAACCCAAAGTGATGATCAGCAGTAAAATGACCTTTAAGACCTCTAAATAAGCAAACTGTTAAAAATATTGTTCCAACTAATACATGAAATCCATGGAAACCAGTAGCCATATAAAATGTTGAAGCATAAATCCCATCAGTAAACGCAAAAGTAGCATGCTGATATTCATATGCTTGAACCGCTGTAAATATTGCACCTAAAATTACAGTTAAAACAAGACCTGTTATAAAATCTTTTTTATTATCATGTTGAAGAGCGTGATGAGACCAGGTAACTGTACAACCAGATAATAATAATATTAGTGTATTAATTAAAGGTAGATCAAATGGGTCTAGAGCGATAATGCCCTCTGGTGGCCACACACCAGTATCAGGATATAAACTTGAATCAAAAAAAGCCCAAAAAAAAGCGACAAAAAACATAACCTCAGAGCAAATAAAAAAAATCATGCCATATCTCATACCAATTTGGACGATAGATGTATGATGACCTTGGTATTCAGCTTCTCTTACAATGTCCCTCCACCAATAAAACATGGTAGCTAACACCATAAACAAACCTGCACCTAACACCCATATTGAGTATGGATATTCATGCATATATAATGTAAGACCAAGAAATAGGGTAAAACCAGCAGCAGATCCTAATGCAGGCCATGGACTTGGTTCAACTAAGTGATATTGATGTTTTTGTTCGCCACTCATTTCATTCTCCTTAATTAACCTTTATATAACCTAATTCAATTCAATCCAAAAAATTTTTAATTTATAAACTATGTTTCAGCATTAAAAAATGTATATGACAAAGTGATCTCTTCCAAGTTTTTTGTGTTTTCATCGTCATTTATACTTGGGTCAACATAAAATGACACAGGCATTTTAACCTCTTCTCCCGGCTGGAGTGTTTGTTTTACAAAACAAAAACAATCTACTTTCATAAAAATACTTCCAGCTTTCGGAGGAGATACGTTAAATACTGCTGTTCCTGTTGTTGGTTTGTTCGACAAGTTTTTTGCTGTATAGTAAATGACTTGTTGTATACCAGGCTGAACAATGATTTCTTTCTTAGGGGCCTTAAATTCCCAATTAAGTTCTTGTGATATATTTGAATCAAATCTTATTTGAATATTTCTATATTGACCATTTGATCCTGGAGCTAGTGAAGCCCTTTGAACCGTCCCTGCATATCCAGTAACTCTACAAAACAAATCATACAATGGAACAGAGGCAAAAGATAAACCAAGCATAAAAAAAACAATTAAGAATGCCCACTTTAGAGAATTATTATTTTTTTTGGATAAACTTGAAGACATTTATGCAGTGACATCCATTCTTAAAATTGTAATAAAAAAGAAAAGAACAACCATAAATATTATTATTCCTAAAACAGCAAAATTCTTCGATTTTCTATTTTCGTAGAATGTTCTAATATATTTATCATTTTTATTAGATTTCATATTTAACCTATCATAAAATTACTAATGAGTTTATCAAAACAAATACTCGCAAACAAAATACTTAAATAAAAAATTGAGTACACAAACAGACCTCTTTCTGAATCTTTATTTTCTTTTATTACATAAATAGATCTTTTGATAAATTCAATATTCAGTAATGTAACTACAATCATGTAAAAGTTACCAGAGTAATTTAAAATCCAAGGAAGGTATGCGCAAGGCATGAGTAAAAGTGAATAAATAAATATATTCTTTCGAGTAGTTATATCACCATAAATTATTGGTAACATTGGTATTTTAGCAGCTCTATAATCTGATTTATTTACTAAAGCCAGAGCCCAAAAATGTGGCGGTGTCCATAAAAAAATTATTAGAAATAATATTAGAGCTTCTAGCCCAATAGAACCTGTAGCACAAATATGCCCAATAACCGGAGGGAATGCGCCAGCAGCACCACCTATTACAATATTTTGAACAGTATGTCTTTTAAGCCACATGGTATAAACTACTGCGTAGAAAAATATTGTAAAAGCAAGTAAGCTTGCTGCTAACCAATTTACAGATAAACCTAGTATTATTATAGACAAAATGGATGTAATAATTCCAAATGATAGAGCTTCAGAAGGTTGGATCTTACCAGATGCGATAGGTCTATTCTTTGTTCTATCCATTAAAACATCAATGTCTTTATCATACCATTGATTAAGAACACCAGACGCACCTGCTCCAAGGGCTATAGCAAATATACCTATCAAAGCTAAAAATGGATTAATTGAATTACCTAATACAGGAGCCGCATTATAATATCCAACGAAAGCTGTAAAAACTACTAACGACATAACCCTAGGCTTCATAAGATTAATATAATCATATGGTGAACCTAAGTTGTTGTTATCTTGAGAAATATCCTTATTGTTAACTGCTATCGATGGCATATTAAAGTTCAAAACCTATATTATTTTACTTTTGGTATTTCAGCAAAAGTATGAAATGCAGGTGGTGAAGAAACCGTCCATTCTAGAGTATTGTCAGTTGAACCCCATGGGTTTTTAACAGCTTTTCGCTTCTTTACGAAAGCCTCTATAATAACAACTAAAAAGATTATAGCACCAAGGGCTCCTATATAAGATCCAATTGATGCAACCATATTCCATCCTGCAAATGCATCAGGATAATCAACATAACGTCTTGGCATACCTGCTAAGCCTAGAAAATGCATTGGGAAAAATGTTAAGTTCACACCTATAAATGTAACCCAAAAATGGAGCTTTGCTAAACTTTCGCTGTATTCATATCCAGTCATTTTAGAAAACCAATAGTAAAAAGCTGCGAATAAGCCATATACAGCTCCTAATGATAGTACATAATGAAAGTGTGCTATAACGTAGTATGTGTTATGAAGGACAACATCTAATCCAGCATTGGCTAACACTACACCTGTTACGCCTCCAACAGTAAAAAGAAAAATAAAACCAATTGCCCAGTACATAGGTATCCTAAAAACTATAGACCCGCCCCACATTGTTGCAATCCATGAAAAGATTTTAATACCCGTTGGTACAGCTATTACCATAGTGGCAGCCGTAAAATATGCTCTTGTGTCTACGGACAAACCAACAGTATACATGTGATGTGCCCATACTACAAAACCAATTACACCAATAGAAACCATAGCATATGCCATTCCTAAATAACCAAAAACTGGTTTTCTTGAGAATGTTGAAACAATCTGGCTTACAATACCAAAAGCTGGCAAAATCATAATATAAACCTCAGGATGACCAAAAAACCAAAATAGATGCAAAAATAGAATAGGATCACCACCACCTTCAGGAATAAAAAAACTTGTTCCAAAATTTCTGTCAGTCAGTAACATCGTTATTGCGCCAGCTAGCACAGGTATAGCTAACAACAACAAAAAAACTGTAACTAACATAGACCACACAAATAATGGCATTTTGTGAAGTGTCATTCCAGGTGCCCTCATGTTAAATATTGTTGTTATAAAGTTTGCTGCACCTAATATTGAAGATGCACCCGCTAAATGCAGAGAAAATATTGCAAGGTCCATGCCCATACCTGGAGAACCTGCTGAGCTTGAAAGAGGAGGATAAATAGTCCAACCAACGCCAACACCACCATCAACTACCGCTGATAATAACAGCAAAACAAAGCTTGGAGGTAAAAGCCAAAAAGATACGTTGTTCATTCTTGGAAAGGCCATATCTGGAGCACCAATCATGATAGGAACAAACCAATTACCAAAACCTCCAATTAAACCTGGCATAACAACAAAGAAAACCATTATCAAACCATGTGCAGTTGTGAAAACATTCCACATATGACCATCTTCCATGTACTGCACACCTGGGTTCATCAACTCCATTCTCATATAAATTGACATTGCTCCGCCAATGAAGGCAGCAACTATAGCAAAAATTATATACATAGTACCAATGTCTTTATGGTTTGTTGAATATAACCATCTTTTTACAAAGCCTGATGGAGCACCATGATGATCGTGTGATGAACCTGTATTTGCGGTTTGAGACAATGAAGCCATTATTTTATCTCCTTAACTTCTTTTTTTTCTAATAATGCGATTTTATTATTTTCTTTTATTGGGTTGTTTGCAAATTTAACCTTTGCTTCTTTTAGCCATTTTTCATATTCATTCTTAGGAAGAGCTTGTATTACTATTGGCATATAAGCGTGATTAACACCACATATTTGATTACACTGCCCGTAATACTTTTTCTTTCCTACGGGTACTTCTGTCCAAATTTCATTAATTCTTCCAGCAATAGAGTAAACTTGGAGAGCTAAAGACGGAACAAAAAATGAATGCATAACATCATTTCCAGTTACAAGAAATTTTATTCTTGTACCCTCGGGCACAACTAGTGGATTATCTACGTCCAACATTCTTTTTTGATTATCCTTTAAGTCACTTTCTGCAATTATATATGAATCAAATGAAATTTCTTCATCTGGATATTCATAATTCCAATACCATTGAGCTCCAGACACCTTAACAACCATATCAACTGGCTTATCTGCTTCAGTTAAATAAAGAAGCTTAAATGAAGGAACAGCAATTACGACAAGAATTAAAACCGGAACTACAGTCCAAATAATCTCGATTAGTGTATTATGTGAAGTTTTCGATGGTTTTACGTTTGATTTTTCTCTAAATTTAATGCATACATAAACTAATAAGCCAAGCACAAAAACTGAAATCAAGGTAATTACAACAAGAAGAAAGTTGTGAAGGTCAGTTGCTTTAGTAGCAATTATTCCAGCAGGTTCTTGTAGATCCATTTGCCATGGTTTTGGTTCTGATGCAACAGCTGTGTTTGACAAAAAAAACATTATTGTCCCTGCTGCTAAAAAAATATAATTTAAAATATTTTTCCAACTTTTTAATATAGTATGGAAAGTTATTTTCATTATTTATACTCCTCAAGCTCTGATCAAGTCACATCTAAAATAATAGATTAATGTTAGATTAATTTGAAATGATTTTAAATTACGTTTTATATGTATTACTTAAAACTTTTTTATGAAAAATGCTAGATCTAAAACCAAATAAATTATTTTTTTTAAATTGAGTTATTATTTAATTATCAAATTTATATTTTTTAGTGTTAATCTTGAAGAATAGTAATTATATTGCCATGTCATATATATAAAAATTAATTAATAGGCACAAAAATGGAAAATAAATCACCATTAGAAATAACTGATAAATTGTTTTACGAGGATAATGATTTTGATCTTAATAAAGCTCAATCAATTGTATCAGACACTCTAAAAAATGCTGATGACGGAGAATTGTACCTTGAATCAACAAAATCAGAATCGTTTTCATTTGACGACGGACGAATGAAAAATATTGCTTACGATAGCACTAAGGGATTTGGTTTAAGAGCGATTGCAGGTGAAGCCAGAGGGTTTGCTCATTCTGGCGAAATAACAGAGTCTTCTCTTAAAAGAGCCTCAGAAACAGTTAGGTCTGTATCAAAAAACTATTCAGGAATAATGGCTCCAGGTCCATCACATGGAACTAACAAACCACTTTACACTTCATTAAATCCAATTGAGGAAACTTCATTTAAAATAAAAACAAGTTTACTTCAAGAAATTGATGCTTACGCAAGATCAATTGACAAAAAAGTTATTCAAGTTTCAGCATCTATTTCTGCTTCTCATCAAGCAATACAAATATTAAGAGGTGATGGAAAGAGAACCGCTGACATTAGACCTCTTATTAGACTTAACGTATCATTAGTCGTTGAAAAAAATGGAAGGAGAGAGATTGGAAATTCTGGATGTGGTGGAAGAGGAAGGTATGAAGAATGGATTAATTCTGACAGATGGAAAGGTCAAGTTAAAGAAGCTTTGAGAATTGCTAATACCAACCTTGAATCTATACCTACACCTGCTGGTGAAATGCCTGTTATCTTAGGTCCAGGCTGGCCAGGTGTTATGTTACACGAAGCTGTGGGTCATGGCTTAGAAGGAGATTTTAATAGGAAAGGTACTTCAATATTCTCAGGGAAAATTGGAGAAAAAGTTACTGCTGACGGAGTTACAGTTATTGATGACGGAACAATTGAAAACAAAAGAGGATCAATAACAATTGATGACGAGGGTACAAAATCATCAAAGAACATTTTAATTGAAAATGGAATTTTAAGAAATTATATGCAAGATCGACAAAATGCAAGATTAATGAAAATGGAACCAACAGGAAATGGGAGAAGACAGTCTTATTCTCATTACCCTATGCCAAGAATGACAAACACTTACATGGATAATGGAACAATTGAACCAGAAGAGATTATAAGTACAGTGAAAAAAGGCATTTACGCTGTTAATTTTGCTGGTGGACAAGTTGATATTACAAATGGGAAATTTGTTTTTTCTGCTTCAGAAGCCTATCTGGTAGAAAGTGGAAAAGTTAAGCAGCCTCTTAAAGGAGCAACCTTAATTGGTAATGGCCCCGATGCAATGTCAAAAATTTCTCTTGTTGGAAATGATATGTCTTTAGATGACGGAATTGGCACATGTGGAAAAGAAGGTCAGGGTGTTCCTGTAGGTGTTGGACAACCTACGTTATTAATGGGAGGCATCACAGTAGGAGGCACTGATACGAATTAAAGCATCAAAAAGCGTTATCGATAAATACTTTGTCTATATTTTTCTTCCAGATGCCATTAAACTTTTCTAGAAGAATTTCAGATCCAGTCTTTTTGTTTCTAATGATATTGTACAGTGGATCTAAAAACTGTCTTTCATCAACGCCTCGTTCATCTAGTTTATTACGTCTTTGAAGGCCTAAACTAGAAATTCTTATCATTTCTTCTGCTATATCGATAATTTTTTTGGATCCTATTTTACCATTTAAACCGTATTTTGCAGCCGAAATTCTTCCTTCTTCTAGAAGTCGAGCATTCATAAATGGCTTTGCCAAATCATAGGCCTCTAATTGAGCCTCATTATCATACAATAATCCCACCCATAACGCTGGGAGAGCGCAAATTATATTCCAAGGCCCACCATCTGCACCTCTCATTTCTAAATATTGTTTAAGTCTAACTTCTGGGAATGCAACTGTTACATGGTCTTCCCAGTCTTTGAGAGAAGGAAATTGACCTTCAAAACCTTCTAATTTTCCATCCATAAAATCTAAAAAAGATCTTCCAGATACGTCAATATATTCGCCTTCCCTGTATACAAAATACATTGGTACCTTGAGGACATAATCTAACCATTCCTCATAGCCAAAAGATTCATTAAAAACAATTTCTGGAACACCAGTTCTATTAGGGTCAGTATCTGTCCAGACCATTGCTCTTGAAGATAAATATCCACTTTCTTTACCTTCAATAAATGGGGAATTAGCAAAAATAGCTGTCGCAATTGATTGTAATGCTAAGGATGTTTTAAACTTTTGGACCATGTCCTGTTCATTCAAATAATCCAGATTAACTTGAATAGTACATGTCCTTAACATCATATCTAATCCGAGTTTACCAACTTTAGGCATAAAATTTTTCATAATTTCATATCGACCCTTTGGCATCCAATTTTGCTTTGAACGAGACCATTTAGGATCATAACCTAGACCAATCATTGATAATCCAAGTTTGTTCATGGCTTTTTTCATGATTTTTAGGTGTCTACCAGTCTCTCTACATGTTTGATGTAAGTTCTCCAGAGTGGACCCCGATAATTCTAATTGTCCACCAGGTTCAAGGGAAATTGATGCGCCAGTTTCATCTTTTAAAGCAATCGTATTGTTTTTTTCTAAAATTTTTTCCCATTTATTTTCTTTTGCAAGATTATTTAATAGTTCACTTACACCTGATTTACCAAAATAACCAACTCTTTCTAAGTTATTTAAATGAAAAACAAATTTTTCATGTTCAGTACCTATTTTCCAATCTTCTCTTTTTTTTTCACCTTCTTTAAACCAATTTATGAGGTGTTCTTTTCTTAATCTTGGCATTTAGATCTCATATTTAGATTATGGTATGAATTGAAAATATTAACACTTAACATGTTATAGTATTTCTAATCTATATTGAACTTAATTATAAGATTATTAATTATTTTTTATATCTCCATTTAAATAGTGCCAAAGAGAAAGAGCAGCAATTACTGCTGTATCAGATCTCAATATTCTAGGTCCCAGATCAATTGGTCTTATAAACTTCTTTTCTCTTAAATAATTTGTTTCATTTGTACTGAAACCACCTTCAGGACCCACTAGAATAGCACCAAAAGACTTTGTTGATAGATTTTGAAAATCTATTTTGATGAAATCATTGTTTCTAATCGTTTCGTCACAAAAAAATATAATTCGATCATTATCCCAATTAGGAATTAAATCTTTAAGTTTCTTTACAGCACAGACTTCAGGGATCGTTATGCGTTCGCATTGTTCAGAAGATTCAATAGCTATATCTTGCATTCTTTTTAGATTTAAATTTTTTGTGATAGTGCGTTCTGTAATTACAGGGATAATTTTAGACACTCCCAATTCAGTTGCCTTTTGCACTATATATTCAGTTGGAGATTTTTTAACTGGCGCAAATAATAACCAGATATCATTTTCAATTTTGACATCTCGTATTTTTTTAATGATATCAATAATAATTGTATTTTTATTAATTTCAGAAATTTTAGCTAAAAATTCACCATTAACGCTATTGAAAACTAAAATTGAATCGTCAATTTTTTTTCTCATTACATTTATTAAATAATGAACTTGCTTATTTTCTAATTTAACTCGACTTTTTAAAGATATTTTTCCTGGAAAATAAAGTCTGATTTTAGCTTTATAAGATAAATCTAACATTTGAGAAAACAATATCCTTAAAAATTACTTTTACTGCTCATTGATTAGAATATAGTATAATGATATTGCATTATTTATGAATATGCCCAAACAAAATAATTCTGACATGCTAGATAGTGGTTGGTGGGACATACTACCTAAGCATTATATTAAATGGATAAGATTGGGAAGATTCGACAGACCAGTTGGTTTTTGGCTTCTACTTCTACCTGGGTGGTGGGTGCTTCCATTAACAAATTTAGATTTGATAAACTGTATAAAACTAATGTTTGTTTTCTTAATAGGTTCAATTGTAATGAGAGCTGCAGGATGTACTATTAATGATATGTGGGACAAAGATATTGATAAAAAAATTTCTAGAACAAAAACAAGACCGCTTGCCAGTGGTGAAATTTCAATTTTACACGCAACCTATTTTTTAATTATAATGTTATTAATTGGTTTAATTTGTCTATATCAATTAAATGTTTACACTTGGTTTGTAGCTGTCTCAGCGATACCTCTAGTTATTCTATATCCCTTAGCTAAAAGATTTACAAAATGGCCACAAATTATCTTAGGATTGACCTTTAGTTGGGCTGTCCCAACAGCTTGGTCTGCTGCAAATGAAGAGTGGAATTTAGGAGTATTCATTATGTATTTGGCAACTGTATTCTGGATCATTGGATATGACACAATTTATGGATGCCAGGATAAAAATGAAGATGAAATTTTTGGTATTAAAAATTCCGCTGTATCAGCTAAAAACTTCTTAACTCTTTTTGTAGGATGTTCCTATAGTTTAATGTTTTGCTTATTAATTATTAGTGGATATTTATTAAATAATAATATCTTTTGGTACATTGGTGTATCAATTTGTGGATTGCATCTTACTAATCAAGTAGTAAAAATAAAAAACATAGAACAGAATAGTCCTCTGCAAATATTTAAATCAAATATCGTCCTTGGTCTATTATTAACATTATCATCTTTAGGAAATTATATAAGTTAATAAACATAGATTCTAAATTTTATATTTTAGCCTAAACGCACCGTCTACTAAAATCATATGTGGAAAAGTTAACGCTGCCAAACCAATAAAAGTTACTTTTATAATTGTATCTGTATCTGTATATGAATATAAATTTAGTAAAATATAATATGCAGTTCCTCCACCTAACCAACTTGATACAGAAAAAATAATCATTAGAAACAATAATTTTTTCTTTTCCATAAAGTTAAGTAACGTTGGTGTAATTCTTTTAAAATGATGAATACTGTGAACAAGACAAAAATATATCGCAAATGCTGGCAAAGGTGGAAAAAGTGATATTACTAAAACCATTACAGTAAGTAATTTGATATAATTTTTAGAGAAATTAATTTTTTTATAATTAAATAATATTAAAATTAATGATAAAATCCATATTAAAAGAGCCACATAAAGAAATTGCCACAATAAATACAATTGATTACCAGATAAAATTGAAAAAAGATGATCAACTTCATCTTTGTTAAAAAAAATTATGCCCAATACTACCAGCCCCCCATGAGCATAACCACAGATATAATATAAATTATTATTTTTCCAATTTAAATCACCACAACCAAAATGAAAGATACTTACTATTAAGAACAAAATGAGGGAAAAAACTGGTAAAAAATACCATAGAACTACAACTAATGTAGCGACTAATAAATATGTAATTATAAATCGTACCTGTAAATTAAAACTTTTCGTAAAACCTAATGTAACAGAGATAGCTCCATCAAGAGCTCCATGGGGAATACCCATAAAAATAATAAAAAATAATGAGATAAAATCTAACCAATCTAAGGTAAATTGAACCATTTACGATACACAACATAAAAAAATGACTTAATAAATGGTATTTTAGGCATTGAAATAATTATTTTGCAAGTTGTTAATAGTGAAGCATTTCCAGACATAAATTTAGCCATTTCATCACCATTTAAAATTCTAGCTAAACTTGAAAAAATTTTGGAAGCTAAGATAGGATACTCATTGATTACATTTATAAATATTTTATCTAAACATAAATCAATAGCATTATGAATTTGAGTATTAATTTTTTTTCTATTTTTTATTTGGTTAATTATTTGAAATGCTTGTTTTTGAATAAAAGTAAAAGCATATCCCGAAGAAGGTCTTACTGCCCCACCTCTTGTACCAATATTAAAAATTTCTCTAGATACACAAGAAATATAATGCATGGGAATAATACCTTTTTCATGATCACTCTTTGTGAACTTGACCAAGTTAAAATAATTTTTGAGATATTTTGAAATTTCAGCTGAATAAAATTCTTTGTTCTCAACTGTTTTTGAAAAGATTGTAGATTCAACCAATGCTTTACGTTTACTAAATGGGAGTAAGTAAATAAAATGCATACCTCTTGACTGGTCACATCTGAAATCCATTAAGGTTACTATATCTTCATCAAATACATCTTTCTCAGAAGTAACTACAAATCCTTCAAAGTGCTGCAACAAAATATTGGTTGGAATTTTAGGTGGTCTGCTATCAAATACTAAATCACCTTTAATTTTCTTATTCATAACAAATAATTGACCATCTTTTTCAAGTACATCATTTTCTAAAATGGTAAATTTTTGACTTGGAAGTTGTTTTTTACATATATCCAACCATTTTTTCCTTTTTATCACACAATAAGGATGTTTAACTGACGTTAGAATATGTTTAGTGTCATTAGTATTGATTGACCATTTAGACCACACATGATTTGCTTTTTTATAAGCATCATCATTAATTTTTACTTTCCAAAATCCCCAATAATGATCTTTATTAGTTTTATTTTTATTACCTATATATAAATTAAATTTGTAGTTAGGTAAGTTGCGAATTAATCTAGCCAATGATAATGCTGCGCAACCACCTCCAATAATGTTAATTTCCTTTTTTATCATTCACTAAATTTTCTAAATAAACATGTAGTTCAGAATTATGCTTTTTCTTATTTCTTAAATAAAAAATTTCTTTGAAAGTCTTGAATAGTGTAATTTTTATTTTCGAGAAGATTGATGTTATTTGCCTTCCATTTTGCCAATTGTAATTTTCATTTTCTAACTGCACCCCGATCTCTCTGTAAACTCCTGATGCTACAGAAATTGCAACCCTTGTATTAAAGGGCAAAAAAGTGAAACCTTTTTCTCCACTCAAATAATATTGTTCAGCTAGAATTAATAATTTTTTTATACCTTTTGAAATCATATGAATTTTTTTTAAATCATTAGTTTTAGCTGCTAAAACTATTTCTTTAGGTGAAATATTCTGGACCCAGTTCCCAGGTAAATATCGTCTTCCCATTTTAGCGTCTTCTAAAACATCTCTTGCAATATTTGTAAGCTGCATAGCTATTCCAAGATCTATAGCAAATGATTTAGCAAGATCATTATCACACTTTAAAGCATCACACATCATTATTCCAACAGTTCCAGCAACATGATAAGAATATCTAATTAACTCTTCTTCCTGCTTAAATAAAACACCTTTTTGATCTAAAATAAGTCCATCAATTAAATCTATTACTACTTTTTTAGAAGATGATTTAAAAAAATTAGGATACTTAATTGAATAAATATTTTCTAGTTCTGTAATTGTATTTTTTTTAATAATAGATTTAATATTAATGAGATACTTATGGGAATTAGCTTCTCCACTATCTGCTATGTCATCTAAAATTCTACAAAAACTATATAACTTAGCCGCCCTATTTATGCATTCTTCATTTAAGAACTTACCAGCCCAATGAAAACTTCTGCCATGTTTTTTTAGTACTATTTTGTCATTATCAACATGACAATCCATATTAAGCTCTTTTATTTTAACAAACTTTCGACAACTTTTGCAGATGATAATACACCTGGAATACCAGCACCAGGATGAGCTCCAGCTGCAGCAAAGAATAAATTCTTAATATGAGGATCTTTATTATGATAACGAAACCAAGCAGATTGAGAAAAATTTGGAGCTATTGAAAATCCTGCCCCATGAGTGGAACGGTAATCATTTTTAAAATCAACAGGTGTCATATAAAATTCATCACAAATACTATTTTTTAATTCTGGCAAAATTGTATTATCTAAGGCATCCACGATTCTATCTTTAAGTTTATCACCTTCAATGTCCCAATTAACATCACCTTGTAAATTAGGAACAGGACACAGAACATAAAAGCTATCACAACCTTTAGGTGCAAAACTCTCGTCAGTTGCAGTAGGTCTATGAATGTATAATGAGAAATCTTCACTCAAAATTTTTTTATCAAAAATATCAGTTAACAAGCCTTTAAATCTTTTACTTAACCAAATTGAATGATGAGCTATATTTAGATATTGTTTTTTAGTTCCAAAGAACAAAACAAACATTCCGAAAGAATAACTAGTAAATCTTTCTGGTAGAAATTTTTTTCTTTTTTTGCTTCTTGATTTCAAGATTTCATTATAGAAAGTTGGTGGGTCCCCATTAAAGACAAAATTGTCAGCATGAAATATATTTCCATTCACGCATTCAATTTTTTCAATTTTACCATTTTTTTCGAAAGCATTTTTTATGTCTGTATTGCATTGAATTTCAACACCATTCCGCTCTAATAATTTTGTTAGCTCTTTAACAAGTTTTCCTGTACCACCCATACTAAAATAAACTCCCCAATTTCTCTCTAAAAAATGTATAAGTGCATAAATAGAAGTAGTAGAAAACGGATTTCCTCCAACTAATAATGGATGTATAGAAAAAGCTGCTCTTAAATTTGGATTTTTGATGTATTTATTTACTAATTGGGAAACTGTTAAATAGCTTTTTAACTTTATCAAAACGGGTACTTGTTTCATCATATATAAAAAAGAGCTAAAAGGTTTATCTGATAATTTTGTAAAACCTACATCAAAAATTGCTTTGGAAGCTTCTAATAATTTATGATAATTATTTGCATCTTCGATCGAAAACCTTTTCATTTCATTTTCAGTTTTTTTTATACTTTCTGAATAATCAAAAGTTTGACCGTCATGAAAATGAAACCTGTACCAAGGTTCTAAAGGTTTAAACTCAATATATTGTTCTCTTTTCTCTTGAAATAATTCAAAAAGTTCATCAAATAAAAAAGGAGCTGTAATTACAGTTGGCCCAGCATCGTGTTTAAAACCATTTTTTTTAAAAACTTGCGCTCTACCTCCTAAAGAACCTAGTCTTTCTAACAAAGTTACTTTATGACCAAGCGATCTTAATCTAAGGGCAATTGCTATACCGCCAAACCCACCCCCAATTACTATACTTATGGGATTTTTATTAATTTGTTTTTTTTCAAATAAATTCATAGAAATTGTTGACCATAAAAAAAAGCCTGTAGGTTTGCCTACAGGCTTTAAATTTAATTATTTTAATGCTTACGCATCGGATTCTGTGGTTGCTGCTGCCCAGATGGCTAAACAGAAAGCAATTTTATTAATAACATCTGCAATGTTATAAATAAAATTTAAGCTGTTTGCATCAGCACCACCAGCCATATAACCCATGAAATAACCAATTGGGTAAATAGCCCAACCAATTGTCACAATCCATTTCATTGTATTAAAAGCTGATTGAACGGATTCAGGTGCACTTTCTGCACTTATTTTACTAGCTTCACCAGCAAATATTTCATATAGAATGAATATCCATCCAGCCATTCCAATTACAAAACCAATAGTTGCATTTATAAAACCAGCCTCACCTAGATATCCACCAATTAACATTACTAAAGATCCAAGAAACAATCTCCAGAACACGCCACCAGCAACTGCTGTACATGCTGCTAAAATCAAGTAGAATTCTATCATTTGAAGTGGAACTGTAATTATCCAATCTACATATCTAAATACAGTTGGTGATTCTCCTGTGGCTGCCCAAATTTCTCTCATGTAGAAATAGTGAACTCCAGCAACTAAAGTAACAAGAGCACCAACAACTAGAGATGTTCTCCACTTGCCTTTAACTCTCAATGATTCCATTAAGAAAAAAACAGTTGCTGCAACCATGGAAATAGATATTATCCAGAAACTTATACCAACAGCATCACCTGGGTCTAGATTACCACCGTGTGACCCTGCAAATGAAAGTGTTGGAAGTAAGGCTAAAAAACTAGCCGGTATTAAATATTTTAAAAAAGACATTTATAAACTCCCCTTATACTTGTCATGTTTAATTTCTAGCAACTGCTAGATTCAATGCAAAATAGCACATTTAGCCAAAACAATAAAAGGGAATTTGTGGTTAGGCAACAAATAAAAGCAGTTTAATTTCAATTTTTTTTTAAATAAATTGTTAACATATTGTTTTATATAGTTTTTTTAATTGGTAACAATTATCATTTACAATCAAAAATTTATTAAATTTGCGTGATTTGTTAGATTTTACTTATAAATTCTACTAATTTTGTATAATTTTTGTGTTCGGAAAGAATAAAATAAATATAATTCTTTTAACAAAAATATTTTTAAATAAAATAAATTATACTTTATCTTTGGAATTAAATTATTAAATTACCACGAATACTTTTTTTAATAATTTCCCAATTAGGATTTTTTGGTTTTATTGCTTTTGACTTAAGTTGTTTATGAAGACTAATTCTATAACTTTTATTTTTGATAACCTTATCAATCCATTCTGATAATTTATTTTCTTCAATACCTAAACTACAAATAAGAGATAATAATGCGTTTTTTTCACTAGAACTTTTTAATGTAACATTCTCAGCATTAATTTCGGATAATCTTTTAGGTTTGTTATCGTAAAATGGAAAAACACCTGAAATTGAAATATATCCATATATTGGTTTTTCATATTTAAAATCTTTTATTTTTACAGTATCTAACTTTAACTTAACGAAACTGTACGCAACTCCTAATGCTTCACTTAAATGCATAATTTCTAATTGTTCTTCATTTAGCCATAATACATTAAGTTCTACATTAGTTCCTTTACTAGGCCATTGGGTAGCTGGCATTGATCCATAGGCAGACAAAGACGCTGCATAAACTATATCAGAGTCTATTAAAATAGCAGGCGTGACACAAATATTCTGATTTAATGAAAATTTTCTTTTTAATTGATATGGTGATCTATTAGAACCAACTGATAATATAGGTATTCTATTACTTAAATCATCACATATACCTTTAACAAATTTACCCTTATAAAATGAAAAAGAATAATTAGGCGCAAAATATGGATAGCTTACAGCTCTATTAAATGATGATAAATTTGGAAACAACTCTTCAGAAATTTGTTTATCAATATATTTCATATGACATTATTTTACTTTAAACCCAAAGTCTCATCAAAACCTAAAGCAATATTCATAGATTGAATAGCAGCACCCGAAGCACCCTTACCTAAATTATCTAATCTGGAAGAAATAATTAACTGATCATTGTCGTCATTCCCAAACACACTTATATCAAGACAGTTTGTTCCTACTAAATTATCTGGCCTAAAATATCCTTTATCGCTTATACCTTCATCTTTTTTTAAAACTTTAATAAAGTTAGCTCCTGAGTAAAATTCTTCCATTAAGTATTGGACCTTTTCCGTATCTATTTCATCATTAAACCAAGAAAAATGTAATGGTATAGATACTATCATACCTTGAATAAAATCACCAACTGATGGACTAAAAATTGGTGTTTTCTCTAAATTATTATGATAAATTATTTCTGGTAAATGTTTGTGATTTAATTTAAGTCCATAATTAAAAAAAGGTTCATGATCTGTTTCTTTAAAATAATTAATCATGGATTTTCCGCCACCTGAATAACCACTAACTGCGTTTATGACAATTGGAATATTTTTACTTAAAATACCATTTGATATCAGCGGTTTCAGAATTACATTAGCCCCAGTAGGATAACATCCTGGCGATGCAATACGTTTTGAATTTTTAAGACTTTTTCTGTAATTCTCTCCTAACTCTGGAAGTCCATATGACCAATTCGCGTTAGTTCTATGAGCTGTAGAAGCATCAATAATTATTGGTGATTTATCTCCAAGTTCGTCAGCTATTTGAACAGTTTCAATAGATATTTCATCAGGTAAGCACAAAAATGTTACATCCGATTTTGCTAGCATTTCTTTTTTATAAGAAATATCTTTTCTTTTAGATTGATCAACTGACATTATATTAATATTTGGATGCTTACTTAACTTTTCATGAACTTGCAAACCTGTGGTGCCAGTTTCTCCATCAATAAAAATATCCTTTTTCATATTTACCTATTTATATACTTATAATGTTGCAACAATTAAGACAGTATATTAATAAAGCATATATAAATCTTTTGTAAATTCTCTTTTTCATAGGAACAAAATTTAAATGTCTACAAAAAAACTTAATGATAAGGATATTATGAACCTTCTTATTGATACAGCTATTAAAAATGGCGCAACTAGTGCAGACTGTGTCTTATCGAGAAGCAGAGGTGTGTCGATTACTAGAAGATTAGGTAAAGATGAAAACATTCAAAGATATGAAGACTTTGACACTGGATTAAGAGTATTTGTTGATAATAAAATTTCATCAATTTCAACTAATGAAAATTCTGAAGAAGCTCTGAAAGAGGTTGCAAAAAGAGCTGTCGAAATGGCTAAAATTGCGCCAGAAGATAAATTTAGCTTTATAGCAAGCAAAGAGATGCTTCAAAACTCCCCAATACAAGACGGTATTTTTATTGATAGTTATGATTCTGTAGAACCAAGTATTGATTTAATAAGAGATAGAGCATCAGAAGTTGAAGATATAGCTTTAAGTGTAAAAGGTATCACTAATAGTGATGGTGCAGATTCATCATGGGGTGAAGGAGAAACACTCTTGATGACGTCTAATGGTTTTTTCGGGTCGACAAAAAAATCTAACCACAGCGTATCAGTAGTTGTTATTGCTGAAAAAAATGGAAAAATGGAGAGAGACTATGATTATTCTTCAAAAGTTTATGGAGAAGATCTAAAAGACGGCAAAAAAATCGGATATGAAGCCGCAAAAAAAACACTGGCAAGGATTGGTGCTAAAAAACCAGTAACTGGACAATATCCAGTAATTTTCGACCCAAGAGTATCTAGGTCAATAGCGAGTCACTTTGCATCAGCTATTAATGGATCATCAATAGCACGCAAAACTAGCTTTCTAAAAGATTCCTTAAATTGTAAAATTGCAAATCAATCAATTACTTTAATTGATGACCCCTTTCTTGAAAGAGGTTTAGGCTCAAGATTATTTGATGCAGAAGGCCTTGGTACCTCCAAGCATGTATTAATTGAGGATGGAGTACTCAAAAATTGGTTATTAGATTTATCATCTGCAAGACAATTAAATATGTTTCCAACTGCAAATGCAAAAAGAGGTATTAGTGGCCCTCCTGTGCCGGGCACAACTAATCTGACTTTATTACCCGGTGAGGCTTCACCTGAAAGTATTATTTCTAGTATAAGTAATGGTTTTTACATCACTGATATGATTGGCAGCAGTGTATCTATGGTTACCGGTGATTATAGCCGTGGTGCTAGTGGTTTTTGGATTAAAAATGGAGAATTATCAACCCCCATTACAGAAGCAACTATAGCAGGTAATTTAAAGGATATGTTTAAGACACTTAAACCTGCTAATGATCTTGATTTTACACATTCTATAAATTGTCCAACTATTTTAATTGAAGGCATGACAATAGCAGGTAATTAATTGATAGAAAGATCAAAAAATATAAAATTTAACAGATTTTTAGCTTGGTTTGACATGATTGTTAAAGATCATGGATTTTTGAGATTTTGTTATCACAATTTTCATCAAATTGACGAAAAATTGTATAGGTCAAATATGCCTACACCCCTTAGAATAAAGAGCTACGGTAAACTCGGAATAAAAACTATAATAAATCTTAGAGGAATTAGAAGGGATGGTGGCTGGTTATTAGAAAACGAGGCTTGTGAAAAAAACAACATAAAATTAATAGATTTTAGAGCAAGGTCTCGCGCAGCTCCTGAAAAAGATATGATATTTAAAGCTGAAAAACTTTTTAAATCTATAAAATATCCTGCTTTAATACATTGTAAATCAGGTGCTGACAGGGCTGGTATAATGTCTGCATTATATATGCTGACTTATAAAAAAGAACATCCCAAAATTGCAAAACAACAATTATCTTGGAAATATCTTCACGTAAAATGGGCAAAACCTGGAGTGTTAGATAGTTTTGTTGAAGAATATTCAAAACAATATAAACAAAATGAAATGAAGTTTATAGATTGGGTAAAAGAAAAGTATGATCCTGAAAAATTAGAGCATAATTTTCGATCTATTTGGTGGGTTAATAGATTATTAGATGATTTTTTGAAAAGAGAATAACTTTTCTTAAGTACCTGTTTTATATAGTTTTTTGTAATAATCAGAATTTTTAATTAACTCTTTGTGATTACCTGAATCTAAAATTTTACCTTTATTAAATAAAATTATTTGATCTGAATTAATTATTGTGGAAAGTCTATGCGCAATAGTGATTGTAGTCTTATTCTTTGTTAATGTTTCAAGTGTTCTATTAATTTCGCTCTCAGTTTTAACATCAAGGGAACTTGTTGCCTCATCTAGGAGTAAGATAGGAGCATCTTTTAGGATAGCTCTAGCAATTGATATACGCTGTTTTTGTCCTCCAGATAATGTGTTACCACCTTCTCCAACAACCGTATTATAACCATTTAAAGAATTAGTTATAAATTCGTGTATATCTGCATTCATTGCTGCTTTTTTAACTTTATGATCAGGTGCATTTAAATTCCCAAATCTAATATTATCCATAAAACTTTTGTTATAAATTATAGTTTCCTGACTAACCAATGAAATATTATTTCGAAGTGAATTTAAACTAATGTTCTTAATGTTTTCTTCATTAATTAATATTTCCCCATTTATTGGGTCATAAAATCTTGAAATTAAATTGATGATTGTTGATTTACCAGACCCACTTTGCCCTACCAGTGCAACTTTTGAGCCTGAATTAACAACAAAGTTGATATCATCTAATATCTTGTTCTTTTTATTATATGCAAAACTGACTGACTTAAAAGTTATTTTTGGTGGTTTATTTTTTGTTATTTTTAAATTAAGAGCAGAAGATAAACTAATAACTTTTGGAGTGATTTTCAATTGTGTGTAAATCCTTCCTAAAGCAGAAATAGCTTCTTGAAAAACAGTATTGAATGTTCCCAATGCCCTGGCAGGTTGTGCAATCATTAACAATGCCGTTACAAAGCCCACAACACTTCCTGGAGATAATTCACCTATTGATACCCGGTAGCCTGCAAAACCAATTACACTAGCTGCTGCAACTCCTCCTAAAATTTCTAATATAGGCAAAACTTTTGCTCTACCAATTACCAAACTGAACATTTTTTTAAATAACGAGTTTAATACACCTTTAGATCTATTAATTTCCATATTCTCTAAATTATACGATTTTACCATTCTTATGCCTTGAAGCATCTCAGTGAGCGTAGAGGTTACTGTTTCCATTTGTTCTTGAAGAGATGTTGCTATGATCTTTTGTTTTTTTCCAATCCTAACAATAGGTCTTAATGCTAGTGGGTAAATTAGTATAACTAATATTGATAAAAGCCAATCTAACCAAATTAGATAAAACAATAATGCTATAACTATAAAAGTATCCCTAACCAAATTATTTATAGTTCTTTCAAAACCATCTCTAATCAAAATAACATCATTCATTATTCTAGATACATGATTGCCCGAAGATAATTTATTTAATTCATCCAAGTCGGCGGTTATCAATTTCTTAGTTAGTTTTTTTTGGATATCTACCGAAATTGATAATGAGATTTTAGAAACTTGTCTTATTTGGAAAAACATTGCAATACCTCGAATGAATGCAACAAAAGCAATAATAAAAGGGAAAATAATCCAGTTTCTATTATCATCTAGTAAACCATCGAAAACCAATTGTATTAAGTAAGGATAGATTGAAGCGGTAGCAGCAACAACAACCAATAATATAAAAGCCAAAATTATATCAATCTTATAATTGGATACAAAATCATTCCAAAATTCTATAATTAAACTTTTATTTTTGTTTGTTATCATTTGGTTTGTGTTCATATCAATTCAACTACTATATCATTTATTTTAATCTATAATAATAATTATATGTATAGATAGTTATTTTGTTTTGTGTAAATTTAATTTAATACTCAATTTTAAATATGTGCAGTAATTTGGATTTTTAAATGCGTATTTTAAAACGTTTCAGCAAAACTGGTACCGGTCAAAAACTAATTGGTTTTATTTTTTATTTTATCACAAAATTAATTTCACATTCAATTAGATGGGAATATTTTGAGCAAAGCAAAAAATCAAAAATTTTTGATAATAAACATAAATATATTTTTTGTTGCTGGCATAATAAGTTATTTTTAGGACCACATCTTTTGCCAAGAAATAGAGTAATTAATGCTCTTCAGTCCAGTCATTCTGATGGAATGATTACCTCTCTAGCATTTCAATATCTTGGAATGAATGTAATACTAGGCTCCTCAAAAAAAGGAGGAATGCAAGCATTCAGGAAAATGTTAAAATGTTTACAATTAGGTGAAAGCATAGCGATTACACCAGATGGTCCAAAAGGACCTAAAGAAACTGTAAAGGAAGGTATTATAAAACTAGCACAAATGACAAATACGCCTATTATCCCTTTGGTATGGGCTACTAAAAAATATAAAATCATTAATTCTTGGGATAATTTTGTTATACCATATCCGTTTTCAAAAGGAATATATAGTTTTGGGAAACCAATATATATAGAAAAAGAAATAAATATAAATAAATTTGAGATTGAAAGACAAAATCTTGAAAATGAAATCAAAAGACTTACTAAAAAATTAGAGAATAGAATAAATTGAACCTTATAATGAATTTGGAAACTTACAATGACACTATCAACATATAATCTTTTATGGAGAATATTAAAATTGTTTTTGCCAAGTTATTTACTAAGACGTCAAAAAAAAGGAAAAGAGGATAAATATAGACTTAGTGAAAGGTTTGGAATTTCAAAAAAATTGCGACCAGATGGTACTATTGTTTGGTTGCATGGAACTAGTGTTGGTGAGTCTGTTGCAGCCTTAGCGCTTGCTAATTCAATGAAAAAAAATGGTTTTGGTAAAAATAAAAATGAGTTTTTTTTGTTAACAACTAACACTACTTCTGCTGGAAAATTAATAAAAGATAAAATAAAAAAAGGTTTACCTGCAATTCATCAATATCATCCTTATGATCATCCTAAATTTGTTTCAAAATTTTTAGATCAATGGAAACCTAATATGGCTGTTTTTATGGAATCAGATTTCTGGCCTAATTTAATATATTTAACTGCAAATTCCAATATTCCAACTATTCTAGCATCTTCACAAATGTCAGATAAATCTGCTCGTTTTTGGACAGGGTTAGGTTACTTTTTGGCAAGAAAAATTTTTAGTAAAGTTGATCATGTTTTAGCTGTTGATCCTAAACAAGAAGCTTTATTTAAGAAATTAGGTGCTAAAAATGTTAAAAGTTTAACAAGTCTTAAATCAATAGCTGAAAAACTCCCTATAGATCAAAATTATGTAATGCAGCTAAAAAAAAATATACATAGAAAAAAAATATTAATTGCTGCCTCAACTCATCCTGGAGAAGAAGAGTTAATGATTAAGTTAGCTGACCTCTTTAGAAAAAACTCTCATGATAATATTTTAATTATAATCGCACCAAGACATATTAATCGAAGCCTAGGAATTCAAAATAGAATAAAAGCTGCTGGATTCGACGTAAAATCAAGAAGCAAAGGTGAGTTTCCATCAAAAAATGATATTTTCTATCTTTCAGATACAATGGGGGAAATGGGCTCACTCATGGAAATATCGGATTTAGTTTTTGTAGCTGGATCTATGGTGCCCGTTGGAGGTCACAGCCCATCTGAAGCATCTCAATTTGGTAAGCCAGTTATAATGGGTCCACATTCTGAAAAATGTGATGCTCAGATTAAAGATCTGGTTTGGTCTGGAGGTGCTATACAAATAAAAAAAGGCCAAAAAATGAATGAGAATTTTCTTAATAATGTTGTTGAGTTACTTAGTAACTCAGAACGCTTAGAAGATATGGGAAGAAATAGTTTAATTGCCTCTGGTTATGCGCAACAACGTGCAGATGAAGCAAGTATAAATTTAATTGAACTATTAAAAACATACAGAAACAAAAATGTTGCTTAAAATGTTTGGAACACCTGAATTTTGGTATAAAAAAAATATTATTTCAAAATTACAAATTATACTTCTTTATCCATTTTCTATTTTTTGGGTTTTAATTGATGATTTTAAAAGATACTTCTCAAAAACTTATAAATCCAAATTAAAGGTAGTTTGCGTAGGCAATCTAACTGTTGGAGGAACAGGCAAAACCCCTTTTTCCATTTACACTTACAAACTTTTAAAAAATTTAGGTTATAATCCAGTTTTTTTAACCAGAGGTTATGGTGGTTTAAAAAAAGGACCAATAGAAGTTAATAATTCACACCATTTTCAAGATGTTGGGGATGAATCAATATTATTGAGCAAAGTTGGTACCACAATTGTTTCTAGAAACAGATCTTTAGGAGCTAAATTTATTGAAAAACATAAGGATAAATTCAACATAATAATAATGGATGATGGTTTACAAAATTATCAATTAAAACAAGATATAAAATTTTTACTAGTTGATAAAAAACTCAAGCTAGGCAATGGTTATTGTTTGCCTGCGGGACCATTAAGGCAAACTGTTGAACGTGGTTTTAACGATATTGATAAAATAATACTAACAGGAGAGAACGACAAGAACGAAAAAGATTTATTTAAGTCTTTTAACATTCCAGTAATTAAATCAAATATTAAGACAATTAATCTACCAAAAATAAAAAAAGAAAAATTACTAGCTTTTTGTGGCCTAGCCAATCCTAATAAGTTTTTTGACACACTCAAAAAGAATGGATATAAGATTTCATCTACAAGAAAATTTCCTGATCACTATGCTTACAAAAATGATGATATTAATAAGTTAATATTTGATGCAAATGACCTAAACCTGAAGCTCATTACTACTGAAAAGGATTATGTTAAAATTTCAGAAAATAAAGACCAAATACATTTTTTACCAATTGAATTGGAATTAGGTGTAAAAGATAAATTAAATTTTGAGTTATTTCTACAGGAAAAACTAAATGCCAGATCCCTTAAGTTTTAGAATTAAAAAGAAATTTGATAGGTACGTTCATGATCCAATTGCAGCCACAATAGCTATTCCATTATTTTTAATACTTAAACTTTTACCATATAAATTTTCATCTTATTTGTGTGGAACATTAATGTATTTAATCGCTCCACTTACTTCTTATAACAAACGTGTAAAAAAACATATAAAAATTGTTTTCCCTAATAAGTCTAGAAAAGAGATAAATAGAATTACATCACAACATTGGTTTATGCTCGGACAAACAATTGGTGAAATGCCACATATTAATAATTTGATTAAATTAGGTAATTTGGAAACTGAAGGTTTAGAAAGAATTAAAAAAGGTCCTGCAATACTTGTTGGAGCACATATGGGTAATTGGGAATTCCTTCTAAGAGTTGGAGATCTTGCAGGAAGACGAGCTGGGTATGTTTTTAGACCTATAAATAATTGGATATTAAATAAAATACAAATTTACAGAAATAAAGATGCTAATGCTGACTTTTACAGAAAAGGTCGTCTTGCGGCTATAGGCATGGCAGGCAAACTTAAAAAAGGTGAAGTTGTTGGACTAACAGGAGATCAACTTTTAAGAGAAGGTATTATGGTTCCTTTTTTTGGAATTGAAACACCAACACCTCAGGCTGCTGCAGTTATGGCTATAAAATGGAATGTGCCAATTTATATGGTAAGGGTAGAGCGTTATAAGTATTTAAAATTCAAATTAAGTGTTGAGGATAAACTTAAGTTTTCAAAAAATTTAGATAGAGATAAAGCTATATATGAAATTACTAGATTAATTTCTAAAAGAATTGAAGAATGGATTATAGATAAACCAGAACAATGGCTTTGGGCACACAGACGTTGGGGCAAATAGAGTGAGATTATTTTTGCTAATAGTGTAATTCTGCATACAAGGGGCGTGGCTAGATATTTATATTTAATGTGATAAACAGATGTGGTGTCATCTAAATGAAAATTATGAATTACACACCAAACCAGTTATCATATTCTAAGTAAATTACTGTAACTGCTATAATTACGTATGCACAAAGATACCATTTAAAGATATAAGAATGTGGTTTAACGTCTTTTTTCAATTCTTTACCTATTGTTACTAAAGTATATAGTTAAATCCCTTAAAAAAAAACCAAAAAATAGCAAAAATCACATGAAAAGCAAGAGATATGAAGATTGCTTTAAATAATTTATTATTTCCATCATCCCACCAACTAGTAAAAAGATAAATTAATTTTTTAAATTTATTTTCTCCATCATTCCACCATTGGTCAAAATTACTTGTAATTTTTTTTGTCATCTCATTTAACTATAAAATTGTATCCCATATTGGGATTAGTTAATATTGAAGGATATATATAAAAAAAAATATAACCTTTTAACAAAATAAAAAAAATTGCCACAAATAGAAATAACTTTAGTTCTTTTCTCATAATAAAATTTACCACATTTAATTTTTATATTAAATATTTTATATTTTTAATTTAACTTCATTTAAATGTGATTTTGAATACATTAAAGATTTATAATAGGTTTTCATTTGGCTCTCCCTAAAAGCAAACATAAAATACGTTTCTAATAAAACATTTAGTTTAACTGAATCACATTAATGGTTTGCTCCAATTGCATCTAGTATAAGTAAATGCAAAACTTATTTATCTAATTTCGCTGATCTAATTTCATCTGAAAACTTAATTTTCACATTAGCATTTTTGGAAGCTTCACTGCTACGTTTAATTGGTTTACCTTTATTGTTCATTACAAGAGCAAACCCTCTTTCAAGAACTCTATTAAAGCTTGAAGCCTCGAGTAGCTGCTCTAAATAATTTAATTTTGTTTCTTTACTATTGATTATGTTTTCGAGAAAATTTTTAAATTTGGTCTCAAGAAGTTGTTGTTTTGAAAATAAATTACTTATCAAGATTTTGGGGGGCAATAAACATTGTACATATTGAGTAATTTTGTTTTTTTTCTCTACAAAAATATCTTTAAATAAATTTTCAAAATCTTTGTATATGAAGTCTAACTTTTGAGTTTTATTCTCAAAAATTTGTTCTGGCTTACCTAACAACTTGATAAGGTAGTTAATACGATCTTTATTACCATATAACTTAATATTGAAGGATGACTTGATCCTTAAATTTAATTGGTCAATTCTTGATATTAATTCATCTCTTACTGGAACTGCTTTTTCTGCAGCTGCTGTTGGCGTTGGAGCTCTTAAGTCAGATACAAAATCAATCAGTGTTGTATCTGTTTCATGACCTACAGCAGAAATTACTGGTATAGAACTTTTATATACTGATCTAACTACAATCTCTTCATTAAATGACCATAAATTTTCTAAGCTACCACCACCTCTAGCAACTATAAGCAAATCTGGCTTCTTAATACTTGTATCATCTGTTAATTGATTAAATTTATCAATTGCATTTGAAATCTGGCGTGCAGAATCTTCACCTTGGACAGCAACTGGCCACAAATAAACATGAGAAGGAAATCGATCAGATAATCTGTGAAGGATATCTTTTATTACCGCGCCTGATGGACTGGTAATAACACCTATGATTTTTGGAAGATAAGGTATTGGCTTTTTAATTTCTTGATCAAACAATCCTTCTTTAAGAAGTTTTTTTCTTCTTTCTTCAAGCATTTTTAGAAGCGCACCTTCTCCTGCCACTTCCATAGTTTCTACAATAATTTGATATTTAGATTGCCCTGCAAAAGTAGTTACCTTCCCAGTGCAAATTACTTCCATACCCTCTTCTGGCTTTATTGATAACTTTGGTAAAGTATATTTCCAAATTATTGCAGCAATTGTACCATCTGCGTCTTTTAGGGTAAAATAAACATGTCCTGACCCTGGGAATGAAGGGCGAGAAATTTCACCCCTAATACGAACATAGCTAAAGTTTGTTTCAACTAATTTTTTAATTACATGTGAAAATTCACTTACAGAATACACAGGATTATTTGTGTTAGTAATCATAGGATTGCATAAAAATTTCTATTTATCATGCATTAATAGTATGGCATATTTTATAAAATCTAAAGCCTTTTGGAGTAATTAATTAATGAATATTTTAGTAGTAGGTGGAGGTGGTAGAGAACATGCTATTGCTGCAACTTTGTCAAAATCGCCTTTAACAACAAAACTTATTGTTGCTCCAGGTAATCCTGGGATTGAAACATTTGCTGAATGCTATCCAATAGCCGCTGAAGATATACTTGGGCAATGCAAGTTAGCAAAAGATATTAAAGCAGATATTGTTTTTATAGGTCCTGAAACACCTTTGGTCCTAGGTTTAAAAGATGAATTGTCAAAATTAGGAATTAATGCGTTTGGACCTTCAAAAAAAGCAGCTCAATTAGAGGGTTCAAAAACTTTTTCTAGAAATTTTTGTAAAAGACATAATATTCCACAACCAGAATTTAAATATTGTACAGATATAGATACTGCAAAAAAGCAAATTGAGCTTTTAAATGGATATTGCGTTGTTAAAGCTGATGGCCTTGCCGCTGGCAAAGGCGTTGTTGTATGTGACACAGTGGATCAAGCAACAATTGCATCTAGAGAAATGTTAGAAAAAAATAAATTTGGTGATGCGGGAAAGTCAATTTTAATAGAAGAAAGAATAAATGGCATCGAAGCAAGTGTTTTTGCAGTTTCAGATGGAAATAATGCGGTTTTAATTGGAACGGCTCAAGATCACAAAAGGGCCTATGATAATGACGAGGGACCAAATACTGGTGGCATGGGAGCTATTTCTCCTGCTCCTGCATTAAATCAAAATTTAAATAAAGAAATATTTGATAATATTATTTCACCTACAATTAATGGGATGAAATTAGAAGGATATCCTTATGAGGGGATTTTATATGCTGGAGTAATGATTACAAAAAAAGGACCCAAAGTAATTGAATTTAATTGCAGATTTGGAGATCCTGAAACTCAGGTTGTGCTTCCTCGTTTAAATACAGACTTAGTAAGTATTATTCAAAAAACAATTAAGAAAAGTCTTAAGAATATGACTGTTGATTTAATTCCCCAAAACGCAATTACTGTCGTAATTGCAAGTAAGGGGTATCCTGGTGAATTTGAAAAAGGAGTTTTACTACCATCACTTAAAAATTTTAATGACAGAAATGAAATATCTGTATTCCATTCAGGCACTTCTAAAGATAAAAATGAAAACCTTATTTCAAATGGAGGAAGAGTTTTATCAATAACATCTATTGGAGCTAATGTTAAAGATTGCAGGCAAAAAGCATATGATGTTGTAGAAGCTATAAACTGGGAACAAGGTTTTTATAGAAAAGATATTGGTAAACTCCAAAAATTATCTTAATTCTTTAAAAAATTCTTTTATTAATTTTTCTGACTTCTTTGCAGAAAATCCTGAATAAACTTCTAATTTGGCTTTATATCTACAATTTGAAAACATTCTAACTACATTATCAATAGCTCCACCCTTTTTATCTTCTGCGCCATAATATATACGCCTTATTCTTGTTTGCTTAATAATACTTGCACACATTATGCAAGGTTCTAACGTAACCCAAATATCATAATTATTTAAATATCTGTTTCCTGTGATTTTAAGAGCTTTTTCTATTACTAGTTTTTCTGCGTGGCTTGTTGCATCATTTCTAGTTTCTACTAAATTATGTGCTTTAGCTATCACATTACCATTTTTATCAACTATTATAGCACCAACAGGAACTTCTTGTTTTTCTCTCGCTTTAATAGCTTCATTTATTGCTAATTCCATATAATCAATTTTATAAATCAAATTCTTTTTCCTTATTGTAAGTAATGTTGCTAATACTTATTAAAACCTATAATACAGAACTATGAAAATAGCTCGCAAAAAAAATAATCCAAAACTATATAAAAACCTGAACCCAGAAATTAAATCATCTTATACAAAGACCAATAGGATAGCGAAGGTCATTGCAAGATCAGGTTTATGTTCTAGAAGAGAAGCTGAACGTTTAATTATAAGCGGTAATGTAAAAGTTAATGACAAAATATTGTTAGAATGCGGAGTAAATGTAACTTCAAATGATCAAATTGAAGTAAATAATCAGCCTTTACCTTCAAAAGTTGCAACTAAGTTATGGCTTTTCAATAAACAAAGAGGATATTTAGTAACAAATAATGATCCAGAGGGCAGGCCTACGATTTTTGATCAATTAAAGGAAAAACTAAATACTAGGTTTATATCTGTTGGTCGTCTAGATATGGATTCAGAAGGTTTGTTATTGCTTACTAATGACGGTGATTTAGCAAGAAAACTTGAATTACCATCGACAGGGTGGCTTCGAAAATACAGAGTTAGAGTACATGGATATGTAATTAAAAAAGATCTAGAGTTGCTTAAAAATGGGGTCACTGTAGATGGCATTAGATATGGTAAAATAGAGGCTAAATTAGATAAACAACAAGGCAGCAATGCATGGCTCACCTTGGGTATAAGAGAGGGAAAAAACAGAGAAGTTAGAAAAGTTATGAGCCATCTTGGATATAATGTTAATCGTTTAATTAGAATATCCTTTGGGCCATTTCAAATTAAAAATCTATCCTCTGGAGAGATAGAAGAAGTAAAAAGCAAAATACTTAAAGATCAATTAGGGTTTTCAAAGCCAAAGAATAAAAATAGAAAATAGTTTTAAAATTTAAGATTGTGTTATGAGAATAATAGGTGGTAAATATAAAGGATTAAAGCTTCTACCACCAGATGACGCCAAAATTAGACCTACATCTGATAGATTAAAAGAAGCTCTTTTTTCAATTATTAACTCAAATAGATATCAAATAAATATTGATAATTGTAACGTTCTTGATATTTGTAGCGGAACTGGATCCTTAGGAATTGAATCCTTTTCTAGGGGAGCTAATGCAGTATATTTTGTGGATAAAGACCATAAATCAATAAATTTAATTTATAAAAATATTTCAAAATTAAAGATTGATATTAAATTTGAAAATAAAATTAAAATTATTAAAGATGAGGCAACAAAAGCACTTAAAAATATAAATGAAGTTTTCCAAATAGTTTTAATAGATCCGCCATACAATTCAAATATAACAGAAAAATGTTTATTTAATTTGAAGAAACAAAATTTAATAAATCAAGATAGTTATATTTTTACTGAGAGTAGTAAAACAGAAGACTTCAATCATGATGGTTATGAGATTTTGGATATAAAAATTTTTGGAAACTCTAAATTAACTATCTTAAGATTATTTAATTCAAGTTCTATTAAATAATTTCTCAATATCCTTCAGTGATATACTAATAGATGTAGGCCTTCCATGATTACATTGTCCAGAATTTGGTGTTTTTTCCATTTCTCTAAGTAACTGGTTCATTTCAGATGCGTTTAGGTTACGACCTGATCTTACTGATCTATGACACGCAATATTACCTAATATAAGATCAATTTTAGCAAGATAGGATGATGGAAGTCCCAATTCTGACAAATCATCTCCTAAATCAATAATGATTTGTTTAATATCAGCATCTCCCAACAAAGCAGGAATTTCTCTTACAACAACCGCACCCTCCCCAAAAAGTTCTATAACAAAACCTATGTCTTCTAACAATTCAATATTTTCTTTAATAATTTCTAATGGAACTGGCTCAAGATTTATAACTTCTGGGAGTAACAAAATTTGTCTTTCTATTGATTTATTCTGTCTTGCAAATTTCATTTTTTCTAATGTTAATCTTTCATGAGCAGCATGTTGATCAATTATCACAATACCATTGGAATTTTGAGATATAATATAATTTTTATTAAATTGTCCTAATGCTGCACCCAAGGGAAAGCTCATATTATCTATAGTCTGTATTGAGTTATTTTCAAAGTCATCTTGTTTTAAAGCTTTTTTTAAAGGTTTAACTTCAATATTACTAAAAATTGATTGTTTTTTGTTTTGATTGTCATTAGACCCATAATCTTTATAAAGGTCCACTCTTTCATTCAAAGTAAATTTTCCAATCGCTTTTTTAGAAATATCACTTGTCGTTTGAAAAAAATTAGAATTAAACTCTTTGCTTATTGACCCTACTAATAAACTTCTAACTAAAGCACTATCTTGAAATCTCACTTCCGTTTTTCCAGGGTGAACATTGACGTCAATAAAATCAGTTGGCACGTCAACAAATAAACAAAAAATTGGAAACCTTCCCTTTGGAAGAGTGTCTCTATAAGCTGATCTTATTGCGCCCGATAGGTTTCTATCTTGAATAGATCTTCCATTTATAAATAAGTGTTGTTGACTATAGTTTGATTTATTTAAAGTTGGAAGACCAATTAAACCATGTAATTTTAAAAATTTTGTATTTGTTATTTGCTTTGAATTTTCAATTTTTATTGCTTCATTAGCAAAACTTGTCCCCATTAAGTTTCTAATCCTATTTACATATGATGCATCTGCTTCATTTTCAGGTTTAATGTTCAACAATTCACGACCATCAGCTCTAAAACTAAAGCCAACAAGTGGATTTACCAAAGCCATCTTTAGGACAATCTGATGACAATAGCTTTTTTCAACTTGAGCAGATTTTAAAAATTTCAACCTAGCAGGAGTAGCAAAAAAAAGTTTTTTTATGGATATCTTTGAACCTATTTCAAGTGTGGAAGGATAAACCTCGTTAAAGTCCCCTGCAAAAACATCTAAACACCAAGCTTGATTTGAATCAATATATTTTGACTGTAGATTTAATTCACTAACAGCAGCAATTGAAGGAAGTGCTTCCCCTCTAAAACCTAAGTATTCTATCTTATTAAGAGTGTTGTCAGGCAATTTTGATGTTGCATGCCTTTCAATGGCTAAGGGAATATAGTCTCTCTGAATTCCAATACCATTGTCAGATACTGAAATTAGATTTTTTCCGCCATTTTCTAAAATAATATCTATTTGGGTAGCGTTTGCATCTAAAGAATTTTCAATTAATTCTTTTAGAGCAGATGCGGGCCTTTCTACAACTTCACCAGCTGCTATTTGATTAATAAGATTTTGTGGAAGCCTTCTAATTTCCATATATTTAACCTAATTATTTAATTAGCAAGGGCTTACCGGAGTTAACATCAACTGCTGGAGAGGGGTTTGAATTAATATCTTGTTTTGATAATTTGTTTTTTTTGATTCTTAAGGCTTCTTTTTTTTGATCAATTACTACACCTGTTTTGGGTACGTTTCCAAATAAAATGTCTATTCCTGTTCTTTCACCTAATGAAATGCCAAGCGTTTCTTCATCAACTAATTTTCTTATATCTTTTGGAACATTTTTTGTATCAAATAATTCCCCAAAGTTTATTGCATCTTTATTATCTTTGATATCAATCTCTTCATTTAGATTAAAGTTATCATTAGTCTTATCCAGATCATTATTTTTAAAAACCTGTGGATCGATTTCGTAACCTGGAGGAATTAAAAGAGAGGGTGTTACTGCTACAGAAAATTCATCAGGAATAACTACTTCTTTGCCAACAGCTTTTCTGAAATCTGAACAACTTGATAAAATCCCCATAGGTATCAAAAAAACAAACATTAGAAGAAATTTATTTTTCATAGTAAGTTCTCTCAATGGTAAAAAATTGATTAAAAAGAAACAAAGTCGCACCTATAAAGATTATTGTATCAGCAAGATTAAATGCTGGCCAGTGAAAATCTTCAATGTGAAAGTCTATGAAATCTACTACCTTTCCATAAATAATTCTATCAATTGCATTGCCAATTGCCCCACTCGCAATAAGAATAAATCCAAGGGATGAATATCTAGGTAATTTAAAAGAAGAATAAATTAACCAACTACTCACTAGAAAAGCAAAAATAGTGAAACCATATCTACCTATTTCACCTGAATCTTGAAAGAAGCCAAAAGAAATTCCACTATTCCAAACTGGTGTCATTGATAGAAAAGATGTTATTTTTATAGATTGATAATTAATAAACAAATTTTCAATAGCCCATAATTTTGAAACATAGTCAAAATATATAAAAATAATAAAAATCAAAAGAAGATTAAAAATACCAAAATTTTTTTTCATTTAATTTAATTCAAGCACGCTTTTACATCTATTACAAAGTTCAATATCATCTTTGAGTTCTGGAACTATTTTCCAGCACCTCATGCATTTTCTACCAGAAGCTAAGTCTACTTTTACCTTAATTTTTGTTTCAGATAAATTTTGGTTTAAATCCATTTGCACATCAGAACAAATAAAAATATCTGGAAGATTTATGTCTTGAAGCACATTATAAGAATCTTCATTTGCATCTATTATAACCTTAGCTTGAAGGCTAGATCCTAACATTCCTTCTTTTCTTTTCTCTTCAATAGATGATGTAACGACAGATCTTAATTCTCTTATTTCAGACCATTTTTTGCCAATTTGAGAATTTTCCCATTCTTTATTTGCTTTAAAATACGTTTGTAGATGAACTGAATTTTCTTTATCTCCATATCTACTCTGCCAAGCCTCTTCCGCGGTAAAGCAAATGATTGGAGCTAGCCACGTAGTTAATGATTGAAATAAAATATCCATGAGAGTTCTACAAGATTTTCTTTCAGCACTACTTGGATTATCACAGTATAAAGTATCTTTTCTTATATCAAAGTAAAAAGCTGATAAATCAATAGTACAAAAATTATGAATATCTAAGTAAATATCGTGAAGGTTAAACTTTTCTGTGTTCTCTTGTATTTTTTCACTTAGTTCATAAACTCTATGGAGTACCCATTGTTCTAGTTCAGGCATTTCAGTAAAATTTATTCTTTCATTTTCACTAAAGTCGTTCAATGCACCTAGTAAATATCTAAGGGTGTTTCTCAGTCTTCTGTAATGATCAGAATGTCTAATTAAAATTTCTTTTCCAATTCTAAGATCATCATAGTAATCAGAGCCTACCACCCATAAACGAAGAATATCAGCGCCAAACTCATTAATTACTTTTTGGGGGGAAGTAATATTACCAAGAGATTTTGACATCTTCCTACCTTGTTGATCTAAAACAAAACCATGAGTTAAAACTGCGTCATATGGGGCACGCCCTCTTGTGCCACAACTTTCTAGTAAAGAAGAGTGAAACCATCCTCTATGTTGATCTGTTCCTTCAAGATACAATGAAGCTGGCCAGAATAAATCATCCCTCTCCTCCAATACAAATGAATGAGTGGAGCCAGAGTCAAACCAAACATCTGCAATATCCGTTACTGCCTCATAATCGTCTGGATTATATTTTGAACCAAGATAAAAGGAAGAAGGTTTTTCAAACCAAGCATCTGCTCCATCAGTTTTAAAAACTTCAACAATTCTATCTATTACTTCTTGATCTCTAAGTGGCTCTTGAGTTTTTTTATTTACAAATATTGCAAGGGGTACGCCCCATGCTCTTTGCCGAGATATGCACCAGTCAGGCCTACCTTCTATCATTTTAGTTAAACGATTTTGACCCTGAGGAGGATAAAAAATTGTTTGTGACAAGGCTTTTAGAGAGGTGTCTCTTAAGTTGTTAGTTGTCATCGAAATAAACCATTGAGGTGTTGTTCTAAAAACAAGAGGGGCTTTTGATCTCCAACTATGGGGATATGAGTGATTTAATTTTCCTCGTCCTATTAAGGCGTCATGTTCAGACATAATATCAGCAATAATTTCATTATCCTTTAAAACACGAAGCCCACCTAACAAAGGTAAATCGCTATTTAATATTCCATTATCTGAAACAGTTTCCGGTATTGGTAAATTATTTTGTCTTCCAAGTTCGAAATCATCTGCGCCATGACCCGGAGCAATATGAACAAAACCTGTTCCCTGATCAGTTGTTACAAAGTCAGCTTCTAGAAGAAGAACCTCATGTTCATAACCATTATTGTTAAGTGGATGAGCTAAAATTGTTCCCGCAAAATCAATGCCCTTAAAAGTATTAGAAGAATTAAAACTTAAGACAGAAATTTCTTTCATTACATCTTCAACCAATTCTTTAGCTATAATAATTTTATCACCAATTTTTGCTAAAGAATTCTCACTTACATTAGTTACTTCTATAAGTGAATAATCAATGTCCTTGCCATATGCTACCGCTCTATTACCTGGCATTGTCCAAGGTGTTGTTGTCCAAATTATGATTTCAAAATCACTTATAATATCCAATGATGTTTTGATAATTGGAAACCTTGCAAAAATAGTAGTGCTTATATGATCATGATATTCAATCTCAGCTTCTGCGAGTGCAGTTTTTTCAACAGGAGACCACATTACAGGCTTAATACCTCTGTAGAGGCTGCCATCCATTAGAAATTTTCCTATTTCTGACATTATTATAGCCTCTGATTCATACTTCATAGTCGAATATGGATTTTCCCAATCACCATAAACGCCTAATCTCTGAAATTCTTCAGATTGAACATCCATCCATTTTGCAGCAAAATCTCGACATTCTTTTCTAAATTCTACAATTGGAACATCGTCTTTATTTTTTTTCTTTTTTCTATAATTTTCTTCAATTTTCCACTCAATCGGCAATCCATGACAATCCCATCCAGGAACATAGTTTGCATTCTTACCAAGCATTGATTGAGATCTATTTATTACATCTTTAATTATTTTGTTTAAAGCATGGCCTATGTGCAAATTTCCATTTGCATATGGAGGTCCATCATGAAGTATAAAAGGCTCAGAATTTTTTCTTTGCTCTCTCAATTTTTTAAAAAGATTTATTTCTTCCCATAATTTTAATATTTGTGGTTCTTTAGTTGGAAGACCAGCTCTCATTGAAAAATCAGTTTTTGGTAAATAAACGGTATCTTTGTAATCAGTCATTAAATTGTCTCTATATAAATCAAATTATTAATGTCTTATTTTGTTATTTATGAAATTCAAATGCTTTTTTAGTATCGACCTCGATTTGTTTTTGAAGTTCCGATAAAGAATTGAATTTTTTTTCAGGTCTTAAAAATTCAATAAGTTCAACATTTATTCTTTTCCCATACAAATTTGTCTCAGCATAGTTTTTAAAATCAATTATATGAGTTTCTAAATTTATAGAATCTCCAGAGACAGTAGGTCTTGTACCTATATTTGATATTGATGGCAACCAAACATTTGATATTTCAGTGTTTTGACTGCTAATTATTTTCAATCTGGAAATATAAACTCCTAAGGGTGGTTTTAAAAAGTTTTTCAAACTTAGATTTGCAGTTGGAAACCCAATCTCTCTTCCCTGCTGTTTTCCTTTTTCTACATTGCCAGTTATATACCAATTTCTACCAAGCAGATTATTAGCTAGTTTTAATTCTCCATTCTGAATCAATTTTCGTATTTTTTGGGAACTGATCACTTCATATTCTTTTCCATCTAAAGAAGAGAATTGTTTTAAATCTATCGAAACAAGTTGTAATCCTAATGTGTTAGCGAAACTCCTTGTGTTTTCGATACTTCCTTCTCTATTTTTCCCAAATTTAAAATTTGAACCTGCAAACATTTTTACAATATTGAAATTATGTTTTAGAATTTGTGATAAAAATTCCTCAGCATTACAGTTTTTCAACTGTTCATTAAATTCAATGATTATTAGAAATTCAATACCAAGCTTACTTAATAACCTTTCTTTTTCTTCATGATCTAATAACTTAAAGGAAGGATTTTTAGGATTAAAAAAGTCTCTTGGATGGGGATCAAATGTTACAACACCAAAAGCCAGATTGCTTTCTTGAGCTTGAAATTTACATTCATTTAAAAGTTTGACATGTCCTTTATGAATACCATCAAAATTTCCAATAGCAGCAGCTAATTTACCTTCAATAGGAGGTGAGATGTCACCAATTTTCCATTTAATAATATTCATAGAAATGTTATAACCATATTAAGTTTTTAAACTCAAGCTGATATATAAAAAATTTCATAATCTTTGTAATTATTTTTGTTATACAAAACTTAATCACATGAATTAGTATTAAATAGGCACAAAGCTTTAAGTAAATTTTATAAGGGTCAATTTTAGATGGACAAAATGAACATAAATCTCGAAATCATTTCGAACCTTATAAATAGCTCGATACAAATTTTTGTTTCTTACGCTGGCCAAGTCTTAGGCGCTACATTAATACTTATAATAGGTTTCTATTTTGCTGGCAAATTAAGTGAAATTGCACGAAAAAATTTAAGTCGTATTAAAAAAATCGACCCCCTTATAGTCCCAATAATTGGCAACATAATTAGATACGGAATAATTATTATTACAATTATAGCTGTTTTGGGACAATTCGGTGTTCAAACAACTTCAATTATTGCCGTCTTAGGTGCTGCAGGTTTAGCAATTGGGTTGGCACTTCAAGGAACTTTGTCAAATGTAGCTGCAGGAGTGATGTTATTATTATTAAGGCCTTTTAACACAGGCGATTGGGTGGAAACAGGTGATGTTTCTGGGACAATTAAAGAGGTTGGTCTTTTTACTACAATAATTGATACATTTGACAATGTGTATGTATCGATACCTAATTCAAGTATTTGGAATAGTACAATTACTAATCATTCACACTATGAAACAAGAAGAATAGATGTTGATATTGGAATACATTATGACACAGATCTAGATTTAGCGTCCAAGACTTTATTAAAATTGGCAGAAGATGAAAGAGTATTAAATAAACCTAAAGAGCCACAATTTTTAGTTATGAAATACGACGATAGCGCTATTGTTGTGAGATTAAGATTATATTCACATACAAAAGATTGGTATCCTCTTTATACAGATTTAATGTGCAAACTAAAACCTGCACTAGACGAAGCTGGTATAGAAATACCATACCCACATAGGGTAATTAACTCAAAAAATTTAGTTTAATGCCTACTTCAAAAAAAATAAATCAAGGATTAGTAAAGCTTACAAAGGAAAATATTAATGAAGGTCGGTTAGGTGAGAAAATTAAAAGCATAAGTGGCAGTGACAAAGTTCTTACCAAAAAAGAGTTAATAGAAGAAAGAAGAAAAATAATACCCGATGACGGTATTGGAGAAGATATTTATATTTTTGGTTATGGCTCCCTTTTGTGGAATCCTACAATAAATTATAAAACTCAACATTTGGCAAAAATCTATGGTTTTCATAGAAGTTTCTGTATGAAAACTCATTTAGGCAGGGGATCATTTAAATATCCTGGTCTCATGCTTGGGCTTGATAGAGGGGGATCTTGTAGAGGATCCGCATATAAACTCAATAGAAATGATGCAATTAAAAACATAGATATATTATTTAAAAGAGAAATGGTAACAGGTGCTTACAAACCTAAATTACTAAAAACGAAGTTAGACAACGAACAAATAGTTTCTTCATTAGCCTTCACAGTAGATAAAAAACATAAAAATTATTTTAATGAAAAAAACACCTCAATTAAAGCTAGTATGATTTCTAAAGCAAATGGCTTTTTAGGAACTTGTAAAGAGTACTTTGAATATACTTTAGAAAGTCTTGAAGAATTAGATATAATTGACAAAGAAATGAGAGCAATCTCTTTGCACTTAAAAAAAAATTAATACTTATAAATCTTGTTTAATAAGGTCTGATGCTTTTTCTGCTATCATCAATGTTGCAGCATTTGTGTTTCCTGATGGCATTGTTGGCATTATTGAAGCATCTGCTATTCTAATGTTGCTTAAACCATTAATTTTAAGAGATGGGGAAACAACTGCTTTATTATCAACACCCATTCTACAACTACCTATTGCATGATATACAGTTGCACCTTTATTCCTAATAAAATTAAGAATTTCTTCGTCAGATTTTATATTGTCTCCAGGAAGAGTTTCACAAACAGAAATTTTTTTCATTTCAGAGGTTCTTAAAAGTGACCTACAAATTTTTACACCTTCAACTAAAGCATCTTGGTCTATTTTTTCTTTCAAATAATTTGGCTGAATTATTGGTGGGTCTATTATCTCGTTTGTGGAGGCTCTTACATATCCTCTACTTTGAGGTCTTGATTGCCACACGCCACATGTTATTCCAGGAAAATTTTGAAGCTTGCCTATCATTCCCTCGGTATAAGAGGCTGGAGTAAAAACAAATTGTAAATCAGGAAAGTCAATTTTGGGAGAAGATTTTAAAAATACTCCAACATGTGCTGGACTATATGAAATTAAACCTTTTTTGGAGGTAAACCATTTTATTATTTCTAATACTAGATTGAATCCACGAGCTTTCTCGTTTAATGAGATAGGTTCAGTTATTCTATTAGCAACCCTAGCAGCATAATGATCTTGCAATCCTTCGCCAACATTTTTAATTTCAAATAATGGTTTAATACCTCTAGATTTTAAATATTTAGCATCTCCTATTCCTGAAACTTGAAGCAAATGTGGAGTACCAATTGCTCCAGCACACAAAATAATTTCTTTATTTGCAAAAATTTCAAATATTTTATTATTTTACTTGCACAATAAGCCAACTGCTTTTTTATTTTTAAATATAATTTTTAAAACTGTTGTATACTTTTTAATATTTACATTTTCTTTTTTTAAAGCTGGTTTTAAAAAAGCATCATAAGCACTAAATCTAGTGCCATTTTTAATGGTACGTTGATAGTAAAAAATACCCTCTTGTTGACCTGAATTATAATCGTTTTGGACTTGTATACCTAATTCACTGGAGCCTATAATAAATTTTTCACATAGAGAATGTTTTTCAACAATATCAGATACATACAGAGGACCTTGTTTTCCACGAGTAGCTTCATCTCCATTTTCTTTGTATTCTGATTTTTTAAAATATGGAAGCACATCATCATAAGACCAGCCCAGATTTCCTAGTTGTGCCCATTGATTATAGTCATCTGATTGGCCTCTAACATAAAGATGACCATTAATGGAGCTTGAACCTCCATACCCTTTTCCTCTTGGAAATAATATTTCTCGATTATTTACATAATCACTTCCTTCAGTTTTAAAACACCAATTAAACCTTTTATCATTAATTGTTTTAATAAAACCTGCTGGCATCTTTACATATGGATGCTGATTACTTCCTCCAGCTTCAATAACACAAATTTTTATTTTGTTATTTTCTGATAACCTATTAGCAATGACCGAACCAGACGATCCAGCCCCAACTTCTATATAATCAAAGTTTTCCATAATATTTTATTTAATACTCATTTATTGTTGATGTTTGACCGGCTACCGTTGTTCTAACCATTAACCTTTTTTCTATTTTGCCTTTTATTGGGGTAGCTCTATGTAATACAGCTCTATTATCCCACATAATTAAATCAAATGGTTCCCAAACATGAGAATAAATAAATTTTTCTGTGTCAATGTAAGATTTAATTTCAGCTAAGAGAGCATTACTATCATTTTCTGACATCCCATCGACATTTCTACAATGCGCACCTAAATAAAGAGATTTTCCATGCTTATTATCACTCAAAACTAATTTTTGTTTAACTGGAGGAAGAGCTTGTTTTTCTTCGGGAGTAACTAGGTTTGGATCAATTTTTGATCTTCCATGAGAATAATCATGCCAACAAATTTTATCATCAATCTTTAATTTTAATTCCTGAGGTAAAGCATTGTAACCAGCTCTCATTGACAAAAAATCTATATTTCCTCCAAGTGACGGGATCATTTTAGCTGATAAAATTGACATTTTAGATGGAATTTTTTTAAATGAACTATCGCTATGCCATTCTTGGTTAGCTAAATTATTTAATCTTTGTCTATCTGTGGGTGAAACAATATTTCCATTTTCATCAAAGTTACGAAGAATAATAAGTTTTGAACCAGATCCATCTGTCCCAACTTTTGTCAGTTCAAGGGTGCCAAAATTTTCACTAAATTTTATGTGGTCATCATCTGTGATATTTTGATTTCTAATAACAACTACAGAAAATTCTGATAAAAGATCTAATATTTTATTAATAGTTTCTTTATCTGAAATCTTTGTAACATCTAGATCATTAATTTCTAAGCCAATAGCATCACCAAGTTTGGATGTAATCACTTTTAGACCTCCTAAAAATTTATAAATATAATTTTATTTTAAAAATCTAAATCAAATGATCAATACAAAGTAACTTTACACTATTTTTAATATTTTTCGTTTAAATTTTTATACAAAGTCAGCATGCTAATCCAATCATTACGTTCATCACTAGTCATTATATTAGTCCTTGCATAAACATAATCTCTCCATGATTCATAAAGCTCTTCAGAGGCTTGGAACTAAACTTTATTTGCTCTTCTATGAATATTTAACCATCCTTCATTTTCATATTCATCCACAATTAAGGATATCGCCTGTCTAGTACTTCTTAGCTCTTTAGTAACATATGAAATTGTGTAAAATTGGTTTACGGTATACGCATAGTTACAAATTCTAGCAAAAACGTTTCTTAAAAGTGTAGAATTAAAATATCTTTGCATTCTTGTATTCGTTCTATCAACTCTAGCTTGATAGATTTTTATTTCGTGTAAGGATATTGTTTTACCATTTCTTTATAAATTAGATTTTTGTCAAATGATTTAAAAATTTCTTTCTTTGCATTTTTCATCTTTATCTTCAACATTAGTTTTAATTTTATTAAAAAGATTATTATAATAAATAAATAATCAATAAATAAATAATAAAAAAATGGCAGAACAACTTAATATAAATGATGACATAAAAATATTAAAATTAGAAATTTTAAGTAAAAACCTTAAACAAAACTGGAATCTTGATACTGATTTATGGAATGAAGAATTCCCACATGATTATAGATTTGAAGATACATATTTACAGTTAAGTTTTGTTTTAAGAGATTTTAATATGAACGAATTAAAGCATTTAATTTCCATTACAAATTTGTTTGATATTAAAAATTACAGTCATGAAATTGCTACTTTAATTAATAATTATATCAAAAGCTGTGCAGATTACATTAATCATGAATTAGATGGAAACACAGAAGAATATTTTAAGAAATTTAATAAAAATAATAATTGTTTTTCTTATGAAAAAAAAATTAAAGATGAGCTTAAAAAGTACAACATTCAATACGCAGTATTTTTTTATGGCACATTAAGATCACCAGAAGTAAGAACAGCAGTCCTAGGCAAAGATCTAAGGGAAAATGTTATGGACACTGCTACTTTACAAAAATATAAAGTATTTAAAGTTAAAGACACCCATTATCCTTTGATAAAATATACAAACAACAAAAAAGACATCGTTGAGGGAATAATTGCAATAAATATAACATACAACGAATTAATGAAATTAGATAGATTTGAAGGTGAAAATTATTTTAGACAATTTATTAAAGTTAATACAAAGAATAATATTTTAGATACTCAAATCTATTTACCTAAAGCCAATCTTATTTCATCAGAGCCATGGGATTACGATGATTGGTATAAAAATGACATGAAAAAATTTTTTGAAAATGAATTTGATTTAAACGGTGTTAAATGAGTTAAGTTTAAATTTAGTTACTTTTCAATTTTTGTATTTGATCCCAAGCAGCATTTATCGCTCTCATTTTATTTTTACTTTCATTTATGACTTCAATTGGCACACCTTTGCTAATCAAAAGATCTGGATGGTGTTCTTTAGAAAGCTTTATGTATTTTTTTCTAATTAATTTTAAATCATCAGTTGGTTGACTTTCTAAAACTATATAAGGATTTAGTTTGTCTGACGATTTTCTAGATTCTTTAATACTTTCATATTGATTTTGACTAAGGCCAAAAATAAAAGCAATGTTAGCTATCATAGATTCTTCTTCATTACTTACATGTCCATCAGCCTCTGCAATGTAAAAAAGAATATTTATGACTTCTTCTAAAACATTCTGATTTCCCTTAAAAATTTCAGAAATTTGTTTCGCATAAGGTTCATACCCAGTGCTTTCATCTTTAGCCTTGTTAAAAATCTTGGCTACCTGATCAATTTCACTATCTGGTATTTGAAGTTTCTCTTTTACTGCAATTAATTCTTCTTTACTAACTCTCCCATCAGCTTTGCTTAGTTTTGCAGAGAGAATTATTAACGATAAAGCAAAAATTTGTTGTGAATTTTGTTGGCTTCCAAAAGTATTTGATGAGCTAATATTTGAAATTTTTCCTCCTAAAAATGATCCAAGTAAAGCTCCAAAGGGCCCCCCTAAAGAAAAACCAATAACACCACCTAATAAACTTCCCCAAATTGACATGATTTAATTCTCAAAGTTATAACGAATTTATATTTTACATATAATTACTAAAAATAAATAATAAAGCATTTAACCTATTATTTGAATTGGAATAGTTATGAAATTAAGAAAAAAAGATCCTTGAAAATCTGCCAGTGAATACTCCAAAGATTTATCTGGTTTAATTGTAAATTTATTAGTTAAGGACATTAAACATTCAATACATTTTTTACAAAAAATTATTAATGCTAAAATTATATATCAAGATCCTGATTTTGCAGCAATAGAAGGGTTTGGAAGTAGATGGTGTATCCATTCATACCATACTTATGATAATCACCCCGTATATAAATATTATAAAAAGTTCTAAACCAAAAGGGTTAGCTATAGAATTAAGGGTTATAGGTTGTGATCCTGATAGAGCAGAAGAAAGAGCAAGAAAAGAAAATTATATTATTTTATCTAATTCAATGAATAAACCTCACGGTATGAGAGAATGTTACATACGTGATAATAATGGATTTTGTTGGGTACCATCCATTTTGGTTTAAATTTCTATAAAATTACCAACCATTGGTTCTTGACCAACTTTCGACAATTGTTCCGTTTTCTAAAATATTATAATTACTGTAAGCTGCGCAAGTTAAACACGCATGATTTGGTAATATGCGTACTAAACTTCCTATAGGTAATTTATCAAACCAGCTTGTGTTATCTATATTGATTGAACCATGCTCTTGATGAACTTCAGAAATGTTGAGTCCTTCATAGGCTAGTGCTGTGTTAGGATCACAAACTAATCCATACCCAGCTTCAGGCATAAAATTATTTGCACTAATATCTTTTGATAAGGCTAGTGCACCAGCATCAATTAATATTTTTCCTTTTTGTTGATTATGGCCAATTACACTTGATAAAACAGTTAAAGCTATTTCATCTATTTCACAAATACCCCTTGAAGCCTGAGCTAAATCCCAAAACATATAAATCCCTGCTCTTACTTCAGTGATACCTTTTAAATGTTCAGCATAAAACATTGTAGGAGTTGACCCTATACTTATGATAGGAGGATTATTTTTGGTATTTACAAAATTCTTTAAAGAAGCAATAGCTTGTTCACGTTCAATGTTACTAATTGATATAATTTCTTTTTTATTGTTGGTTGAATAACTATGACCAGCATGGGCTAAAACTCCCAACAACTTGGTATAATGATTTATGCTAAAAACTTTAGATGTTTCTCTAATTTTTTCATCTTGATAAGCTAAACCGCTTCTTCCTTCACCGCAGTCAATTTCAATCAGAATTTCAAAATTTGCACAATGTAATTTACTATAATTAACAATTTCTTTAGCAACAATAACTGAGTCTATAACCATACGTATCACGCAGTTATACTTTAACTGAATATAATTTAATCTTTTAAGTTTTGCAGGAATTATACAAACAGCATAAGTAATATCTTTGAAACCTGAACTTGCAAAATACTCAGCTTCTTCCAGGGTTGAAACAGTAATAGGACCGACATCTTTTCCAAGAGCAATTTTAGCAACTTCAATACTTTTAGGAGTTTTAACGTGTGGTCTTAATATTATGTTAAATTCATCACATTTTTTTCTAGCTTTACTACAATTTTTTTCTAAAAGGTTTTTATCTAAAATCAAACAAGGAGTATTAAGTTCATTTAAATTGTTTATATTCATATTTAATCTCAATAATTAAAACCTGAACTAAAAATGCGCTGATAAACTATTTTGATTTTTTTCTAATGGTGGCGCAAATTTAGTAAGATCAATTCCCTCAACCGCTATTTTATACTCATCTATAGTTGGAATTCTTCCTAAAATTGCTGAAAGAACAACAACTGGTGTTGATGCAAGTAACGACTCTCCTTTTTTTTCTTGAGAGTCTTCAACTACTCTTCCTTGAAAAAGTCTAGTTGAAGTGGCTAACACTGTGTCTCCCTTTGCTGCTTTTTCTTGATTGCCCATGCAAAGATTACATCCTGGCCTTTCAAGGTACAGGATATTTTCATATTCTAAACGAGCTGTTTTCTTAGGATTTTTGTCATCAAATTCAAAACCTGAATATTTTTGTAATATACTCCAGTCGCCTTCATCTTTAAGTTCATCAATTATATTATAAGTTGGAGCTGCTAGAACTAAAGGTGCATTAAACTTCACCTGGCCCGAAGCTTTTTCAAGATTACGAAGCATTTGTGCGACAATTTTAACATCGCCTTTATGTACCATACAAGAGCCGACAAAACCTAAATCTACCTTTTTTTCAGCATTGTAAGAAGAAATAGGTCTAATTGTATCATGTGTATATCTTTTTGACACGTCTGAATTATTGACATCTGGATCAGCAATCATTGGTTCATCTATTAAGTCTAAATCAACTTCAACTTCTGCTGAATAATTAGCATTCACATCAGGTCTTAAGGCAGGCTTTTCACCAGATTTGATTTCAGAAATTCTTCTTTCAGCAATGCCTATTAACTTATTAAGCATTTTGTTTTCGTTTTCCATTCCCTTGTCTATCATGACCTGTATTCTGTCTTTAGCAATTTCTAAAGATTTAACTAGTGTTGCATCCTCTGAAATACATATTGATGCCTTTGCTTTCATCTCAGCAGTCCAATCGGTAAAAGTAAAAGCTTGATCAGCAAGAAGAGTTCCCAAATGAACTTCGATAATTTTCCCTTGAAAGACATTATCGCCAAACTGCTTAAGCATCTGGGCTTGTGTGGCGTGAACTACATCTCTGAAGTCCATATGATCGCCCATTTTACCCTTAAAAGTTACTTTGACTGACTCTGGTATTGGCATTGTTGCCTCACCAGTTGCCAAGGCCAAAGCAACAGTCCCAGAATCTGCTCCGAATGCTACACCTTTTGACATTCTAGTATGTGAGTCACCGCCAATAATAATTGACCAATCATCAACAGTTATATCATTCAATACTTTATGGATAACGTCAGTCATTGAATGATAAGAATCTTTTGGGTCACGTGCAGTAATGAGACCAAATTTATGCATAAATTTCATTAGTCTTGGGGTATTTTCCTGAGCTTTAAAATCCCAAACTGAGGCTGTATGACATCCTGATTGATAAGCCCCATCTACAGTCGGCGAAATTACAGTTGCTGCCATTGCCTCTAATTCCTGGGATGTCATTAAACCTGTAGTATCTTGTGATCCAACAATATTTACTTTTACCCTCACATCAGAACCTGCATGTAAAAGCACATTCCCTTCCACACCTACCGCATTTGCGTTAAATATCTTTTCAACAGCTGTAAATCCTTGCCCTTCATTATAAATTTGTTTTGAAGGTGCAAAAGCAGATTTTAATTCAACATTTAGAACCTTACAGGCAAAACTTTGCAATTTTTTTCCGAAGACAATTGCATAGGATCCGCCTGCTTTCATGAATTCTTGCTTTTGAGGTGAAAAAGAAGATGATAAATCAACTAATTCTTTCTCTCCTGTTTCATCAAAAAGCTTTTTCTTTTTTGTGTTTATTTTTAATACCGTACCAGTATCTACACTATATTTCTGTTCGAGGACTGGATTATCATCATTGTTAATTATTGGATTACCATCTGAATCAAGTTTTTTTACCCAATTTTTTAGGTCTACACCTATTCCTCCTGTAACTCCTACAGTTGTTAAAAATATTGGAGAAATTCCATTTGTACCAGCAACAATTGGTGCAATATTTACAAAAGGCACATAAAGACTTGCTTGCTTTCCAGTCCATAAGGCAACATTATTGACACCAGACATTCTTGATGATCCTACACCCATCGTACCCTTTTCTGCGATTAACATTACACGCTTATCAGGATGTTGCCTTTTTAATTCAGTAATTTCCAATTGGGCTTTTTCTGAAATCATACATTTACCATGTAGCTCTCGATCAGATCTAGAGTGTGCCTGATTTCCAGGTGATAACAAATCCGTCGAAATATCCCCCTCTGCGGCAACGTAAGTAACAACTTTTACCTCTTCTTCAATTTCTGGAAGTTTAGTAAAAAATTCAGCGTTAGAATAACTTTTTAGAATGTCTTCTGCAATTTTGTTTCCATCTTTGTAAGCATTTTCTAATCTAGAAGTGTCCGCCTCATATAGAAATACTTGGGTTTTCAAAACTTCTGCGGCGTCTAACGCTAAAGATTTGTCATCGCTAAGAGCTAAATCAAGAAGAACCTCGATAGAAGGACCACCTTTCATATGTGATAATAGTTTAAAAGCAAATGATGGTTTTATTTCATCAACTTTAATAATTTCTAAAATTATCTCTTTTAGAAATTTAGATTTTTCAAACGCTGCTGAGGTTGTTCCAGGTATAGTATTGTAAATTAAGAAATTGATAGATTCTTTTCTGTGATTATTATTAGTATCTTTAATTTGTGAAATTATTTCTTTTAATAACTTACCATCTTCAATTGGCTTGGGCTTCAAACCCTCTTTTTTTCTAGTTTCTATTTCTGACAAATAATCGGTATATAAACTCATAATCTTTCCTACAAATTAAAAAATATAATTAAGATGCTATAATAAATTCTTTGAATATTTTAGATAATTTACTTGTAAACTAAAATCATAACAACAAAATTTTGTGAATTATAATTAACTCTTGATAAAAAAATTATATCTATAAATCAATCCAATAAGTTGTCACAAATATTTTCTTAAAAAATTTTTCAAGTTGATCAAATGTAATTTCTAGAGTTTGATTATTTTCCAGAGGATGTGCAAAAACGTTTTTATAAGATTTTAGCTCGCTGTCTAAAAAAATTGTAACATTATTTTTAACTCCATTAATCATGGCGAAAGGAGAGACGGCTCCTGGTAATACCCCTAAATTTTCCATTAATCTTTCTTGAGAACCAAAACTGAGACGCCCCATATTTATTTTTTCTGCAAGTAACTTTAAGTCAATAATTGCATCTTGTTGAGTAACAAATAATATATTATTTTTCTTTTTATCCCTAAGATAAAGATTCTTTATATGACCATTTTCTTTATTATTACCAAAAAGTTTTTCTTGAATTAATTTAGCTTCTTTAACTGAAATCAGTGGTTTATGGGTAAAATGTTTATAGATAATTTTCCATTCATCTAATTGTTTTAATAGTTGCTTAGATGATATTGGAAGTTTTAAGTGATGATCCATTTTAAGATTTTATTAACATTGTAATTCTTATATTTTACTAATTTTTTGCTCTTCTAAAACATAATTTTTAAAGTTTTCAAAAAAAGTTTTAGATAGCTTTTTTGCGGTACTCAAAATCAAACGACTCCCAAGTTGAGCTATTTTACCTTTAACTTAGCTTTTAGCGATATATTTTAATATAGTCTCGTTATCATCTTCAACTAACTCAACATCAGCGTCACCTTAAGCAAAACCTGCAACACCTCCATCACCTTCTCCACTGAAAGAATATTTAGTAGGACCAGAAGATAGATCTAATATAACCTTTCCTTTAAATTTTGCCTTTATGGGACCAATTTTCAAGACTACTTTTGCTGCCAACGTTCCGTCTTCAGCCTCTAATAATTCTTCGCATCCTGGAATACATTTTGTAATACTTCTAGATTGTTTAAACAACTGTAAACATATTCTAACTTTCCTGGTATCCTGACCTCATCATTAAGTTCCATTTTAAAACTT